>NZ_BAABWO010000010.1:0-162740 GCF_040362745.1 Colwellia sp. KU-HH00111
TTCCCATGTGAGAGTAGGACATTGCTAAACGTCTAATTTGTACTTAGGTACTAGAAAAGCCCGCAACTTTGTTGCGGGCTTTTTGTTTTTATAACATTCCTGTATTAAAATTCTGGAGTCTTTACCTTCAATGAGAACGTTGTTATCTTCCCCCGCTAAAATGGCATTATCTGATACTGAAAATTCACTATATCAAAAATCGTTAACCTATATAGCTAAGATCAGCTTAAATTTACTTGCAGTCAAAGTCAGTAATAAACCTGCAGACTTTCTAGGCTGGTGTGTTGAGTTGCTTTCAATATGTAAGCAAGGGGTTAATCGAGATTTATTAGAGGCCGATCAGTTCAAACCGTTAGAAAAGTTAGAGGCAGTATTAGAGCTTGGGGCGAGTGCTAGTCAATTAAAAATGCTACGTATTGCGCCATGGCCTGTTTTTGTTAGTTTTATTGAGCAACAAACCGAAGTTCATGCGTTTGAAGAGCGGCTTCGATTACTTGATTATATGAGTGTTCAGAGGGAGGCATTATTGCAAGAGATGACTGAACTCGATCGCTTGGCTTTTGCAGGTAAGCATACTAGTAAGCATGCACATACCAAATATGATTTTGATGTAGAGTGGTTTACTTCAACTAAAGGTGCGAAAATTTTCCATTCCTTGTTAGCAGAGCAAGCAAGTGATTTCGATTATGCGCTTAGTTTTATTCCATTAACAGGTGATGTTACCCCTGCTCAATACCAGCAGTTTGTACATGCTTATAAAAATATATTTACTCGATATACCAAGGATAAAAAGAATGGAGAAAAAGCGTCTTTAATTCCTGCTACGCGTTTATTAGCAATGCGGCGCCCAGATCAATTTATTGCGTTAACCAACGCTAAAATTGATGTTTTATGCCAAGGGCTTGGTATTGTAAAGTTTAATAGTTACGATTTTGACGGTTATTGGCAATATTTGATAGGTACATTGCGCACCTTTGCTTGGTGGCATGAAAGCGAACCAAGTGATGAAAGTGAACATAAGATATGGTGTTCCCGCGCTATTCTTATCGACTTATTCTTGTATGCGGATCAAGATACAGCTTTTAACTCTAATTATTTACGTTTGCGTGAGAAGGCGTTAAATATTACTGACGGCACTTACAAACCTTCAAGTAAAACACGTACAAAATTGACTGTAGATGAACAAGTTGATCTGGCTTTATCTGCTGATGATTTGCCTGAGTATATTGTAGCAAAGCGAGAATCAATTATTACAGAAGTTAAAAAAGGTAAAAGTGTTGATCATGTGATTGGTTTAATGCGCGCTATTTTTGGTTAAGCGAACATTTTTATATTGGGTGAATATTTACTCTTCTTGTATCTGAGAACCTTGACATTATTTATATAAAAAGCCCGATGCTTAATAAAGTATCGGGCTTTTGTTGTCAGAGACTATTTAGTCGCAGCCTTCATTGAAGCAATAAATTGTGTTAGCTCAGTTATCATTCTGGCATGATCATTTAAGTTGTCTTCAATAATCCTTACAACAGCTGAGCCACTGATTGCGCCGCTAGCGCCCGCAGATAACGCGTCTCTAACTTGTTGTGGCGTAGAAATACCAAATCCTAGTACTGGAGAAGCTCCCTGGTATTTATTTAACGTGCTAATTAGACTTTGTGCAGGGGAAGCTGTAGTTGTATGCTCTGTTTGCTGTTCTACATCAACACCGGTGACACCTGCTCTACTTAATACGTAAGTATAACCATGACTGTAAGCACAAACATCTTGCAACGTTTCATCACTGGCATTTGGAGGGGCAATAAAAATTGGGGCAACGTTATACTTTAATGCCGCCTCTCTAAAAGGTTGGCTCTCGCGAATAGGGATATCTGCGATTAAAACCGAGTCAACACCGACTTGTGCCATATCACGATAAAAATTATCAATGCCACGGGCAAAGACCAAATTACCATACAAGAGTAGACCAATTGGGATGTTCGGCGCATACTCACGCACTTTTGCTAGGACTTCGATGCATACATCTGTGTTGATTCCCGCTTTTATCGCACGCAAGGCGGCCATTTGTATGGTGACACCATCAGCACTTGGGTCTGAAAAAGGGATACCTAATTCAAGAGCATCTGCGCCTGCATCAATTAATGCTTTGATAGCGGACAAGGACTGCTCAGCATTCGGGTCGCCAATCATAACAAAAGGGATGAACGCTTTTTCATTTTTAGTGGCTAGGTCGTTAAAAGTTTGTTGATAACGAAAGCCTACTGGCTGTTGTGCATTAGTCATTACGCTTCCCCTCTGTGTTTAACGCTGGTTTGTTCGTGAGCTTGCTCATCGGGATGTAATACCGCGTGAACATGGGCAAGATCTTTATCGCCACGCCCTGATAAGTTAACTAGATATATCGTTTCCGTGGTCGCTGTTTCAGCCATTTTAAGGGCTTGTGCTAATGCATGTGAAGACTCTAACGCAGGAATAATGCCTTCTTCTTTTGCTAAGGCTTGAAAAGCATCTAACGCTTCATCATCATTAATTGGCACATACTGAGCTCGGCCAGTTTCTTTCAAAAAAGCATGCTGAGGGCCTACTGCAGGGTAGTCAAGTCCTGCAGAAATTGAATATGACTCTTCAATTTGACCGTATTTGTCCTGCATTATGTAAGTGTAATTACCGTGTAACATGCCTTTGCTACCTGCTACTAGTGTGGCGCCATGTTGGCTAGTATCAATTCCTTTACCGCCCGCTTCAACGCCAATAATGTTAACCTCTTCGTGTTGAATGAAATCATTAAACATACCAATAGCATTTGAACCACCGCCCACTGCGGCAATGACATAATCAGGTAAGCGACCTTCTTCAGCTAAAAACTGGGCCTTAGCCTCTTCTCCTATCATTTTTTGAAACTCTCGGACGATTGTTGGAAATGGGTGAGGGCCAGCAGCTGTACCTAATAGGTAATGCGCATTTTCATAATTAGCAGACCAATCGCGTAAGGCCTCATTAACCGCATCTTTTAATGTACCTGAACCGGCTGTGACCGGTATCACCTCTGCACCCATCAACTTCATTCTAAATACATTTGGTTGTTGGCGTTGACAATCAACTGCACCCATATAAACTCTACATTTTAAACCTAGCAACGAACAGGCTATAGCAGTTGCTACGCCATGTTGACCTGCACCCGTTTCTGCGATCACTTCAGTTTTACCCATGCGCTTGGCGAGTAAAGCTTGACCAAGCACTTGGTTGGTTTTATGCGCTCCACCATGAAGTAAGTCTTCTCGTTTTAAATAAATCTTTGCTAGTGGGTTTTTAACAATATTACGACAACATGTCAGTGGGGTTGGGCGACCCGCATATTTTGTTAGTAAGTTATTAAATTCTGTTAAAAAGGCCTCATCAGATTGTGATTCTATGAACGCTTGCTCAAGTTGCTCTAATGCCGGTACCAGTAATTCACCGACAAACATACCGCCAAATTCGCCGAAATAGGCTGGTAGCGTTTCTTTAGCTGTATTGTGTTTAGTATTGCTCATTTCTAGTAATTCCTTATTTGCGTAAAAACTTTATTTAGCTTTTCGCTAGATTTTTTACCTGGACTTGTCTCAACACCTGAGTTGAGATCAAAGCCAAATAAATCTAAATGGGTTAGCTGTTGTATGGCTAAGTCGATATTGTTGCTATTAAGCCCACCTGCAAGTAGGCTGTTAGATAAGTTTTGCTCGCTATCAGCTAACACTTGCCAGTTGAAAGTTTGGCCAGAGCCAGGTGACTTACCATCAAGCACATGATGTGCAGCCTGTGAGCTTAACTGCGGCACTTGCTCTAGAACAGATTGAGCTTGCCAAATATTACAATAGGCACAGTTTTGTTCACTTAACTGTGCTTTAAGTGATCTGATATAAGCTTCATCCTCATTACCATGAAGTTGAACAGCTGTTAACTTTAAGCTTTTGACAAGGTCAACAACCCCAGTTCCTTGGTCATTAGTGAGTACTTGGTTAACAAATACCCCCACGTACTCTAGATAAGGTTTTGTAGCGATAATATTTATTGCTTGTTCTTTAGTAATACAACGAGGTGATTTTTCAGCAAAAATAAGCCCACCAAATCGTGCCCCTGAGACTGCTGCGCTAGTTGCATCTTCAGGAGTGGTTAAACCGCACACTTTGTGGTTGCCAAAGATAAGCTTACGACATGCTAAATCAATGTCGTGATAGACATTGTTGTCCATGGCCATTAATGAACTACCAACCAGAAAACCATCGACAGCTGGTGCTAACTCACGAACTTGAGCATTGTTGTAAATGCCCGACTCTGAGATGATTATTCTATCATCTGGGATCGTGGGGGCAAAATCAAAGGTACGCGAAATATCAGTACTTAAATCACGTAAATTACGATTATTTATGCCGATCATTTTTGCATTTAATTTAATTGCGCGATCACGCTCTTCATCGGTAGAAATTTCAGTTAGCACTGCTAAATTGTATTGCTGTGCAACCTCAGCAAGTGCGAGGTATTCATCGTCTGATAACACACTTAACATTAATAAAATTGCATCAGCGCCATAATATCGGGCTAAATATACTTGGTAAGTATCAAAGAAAAAATCTTTATTAAGCACGGGGCATGCTACTGTATTTGTGACAAGCCTTAAATATTCAAAGTCGCCTTGAAAATATTTTTTATCCGTTAGCACCGAAATAGCTGCAGCGTATTTGTCATAGGTTTGGCAAATACCTTTGACGTCAAAATCAGGGCGGATCAACCCTTTTGATGGAGAGGCCTTTTTACACTCTAAAATAAAACCTGCTTCAGGTTTTTCTTCAGTACGTTTCAATGCGGCGTACATATCTTTTTTAGTTGGTGTTAAGTCATCAATAAAGCTTGCTAGTGGTTTAGCCTTCTTAAGAGCGTCAATTTCAATGCGTCTGTTGGCAACTATTTCGTCTAATATATTAGCCATGATTATGTATTTTCCTGTGAAGCCGTTGATACATCAGCAATACTTTCGTTAGATAAAGACACCAGTAACTCAAGCGTTGTAAGGCCTTTTCCGCTGTTAAGCACCTCACTAGCAAGTTGTGCTGCAGCTTTTAAATCATTGGCTTTATCATGAAGATAAAGCAGCGCTGCACAGTTTATTATTACCGCAGCATTATGCGCTTGTTCACCCTTGCCAGATAAAATTGCTTTGATAATAGCGGCATTTTCTTCTGGGGAGCCACCTTTAATATCATCTAGATTATAATTTTTCAAACCAAAGTCTTCAGGCGAAATAGTATGCTCTAACAATTTTCCATCTTTAATTTCAACCACTTGAGTGTCGCCATGTAAGGCTATTTCATCTAGCCCACTGCCGTGTACAACAAACGCGCGGGTTACACCAGTAAGTTGTAAAGCTTGAGCGATTGGCTGAAGTAGTTCTGGGGTATATACACCTAACAGCATTACTTTTGGCGTTGCAGGATTAACTAGTGGCCCTAAAATATTAAAAAGCGTGCGTACGCCCATGGCTTTTCTAACTGGTGCTGCATGTTTAAAGCCACTGTGATAAGCAGGAGCAAATAAAAAACACAAATTAGCTTTGTCCAAGCAATGGCTAGCTGTTGCCGGGGTCATGGTTAAGTTTACACCTAACGCTTCTAATAAATCAGCGGAGCCAGACATACTAGATACACTGCGGTTACCATGTTTCGCCATTTTTAAACCACACGCGGCACTTAATATTGCGGCAGTGGTAGAAATGTTAATGGTATTTGCGCCATCACCACCTGTGCCAACACAATCAGCAACAGAATAGTTTTTGGCTGGAAAATGGGTCGCAGCGCCACGAATAGCCACGGCTGCGCCGGCAATTTCTTCGGGGGTTTCACCTTTAATTTTTAATGCAGTCAAGACACTAGCTAATAAAGCAGCTTCAACATTACCCTTAAGAACTTCGGTGAAAAATGCTGTTGTTTCTTGTTGAGAAAGGTGTTCATTCTCAAGTAACTGAGTGAGTGGGTTAGTCATGAGCAGCTCCCTGTTGGTTCGTCTTTAAGTGGTTACTTAAGGTAAGTAAATAATCAAAGCTTTGCGCTAATAATGTTGCGCCATAAGTGGTTAAAATAGATTCGGGATGAAATTGGTAAGCTAAAACCGCATCACTCTCGCGGCATATAGCCATAGGCATGCTGTTATAGCTGGCAATAACATCAACAGCAGTAGGTATAGTTATACCCACCAATGAATGATATCGGGCTACAGGTAATGGGTTTTGAATACCTTCGAAAGCGCCACGACCACAGTGGTTTATAGGTGATGCTTTACCGTGCACAATTTCATCAGCTCGGCCAACCCTACCGCCATAGTGCTCAATTAGCGCTTGATGGCCAAGGCAAATACCAAGTATTGGCATTTTACCCACGCATAACTTGATTAACGCCATTAAACAACCTGCATGCTGAGGATCACCTGGACCAGGTGATAACACTAGAATGACTTTTTCGCCAGTATGGTTAGTGTGCTCAAGCATTTTATTAAAAATGAAATCAGCACTTAGAGTATTTCGATAAATCGTTGGTTCAAAACCCAAGCATTGAAATTCGTCAACTAGGTTGTAAGTAAAAGAGTCTAAATTATCTAACATAAACAACTTAGGTTTGATGGGATGATTGGTGGTAGCCATTAGCTCGCTCCTTGATTAAGTAACTGCTGGATCTGTTTATTTGCAATCAGCACAGCATTAATCACGGCTTGAGCTTTTTGTTTGGTTTCATCTGTTTCAGCTTGGGGAATCGAGTCATAAACAACGCCAGCTCCCGCTTGTATGTGGGCAATGTTATTCTTTACAAAAGCTGAGCGAATAACAATGCAAGTATCCATTTCGCCATCACCTGTTAAATATCCTACAGCCCCACCATAACTACCCCGGCGTTTACCTTCAATCTCTCTAATAAGCGATGTTGCTTTTACTTTTGGGGCACCAGAAAGTGTACCCATATTCATGCAAGCCTGATAGGCATGAAGCGCGTCTAGCTCTTCTAGTAAGGTGCCACAAACGCGAGAGACTAAGTGCATAACATGAGAATATCGGTCGACTTTTAGTAAATCGGCAACATGTCGGGTGCCGGCTTTACATACTCGGGCGATATCATTACGCGCTAAATCTACCAACATAATATGCTCTGCAGACTCTTTCTTATCTTGACGTAATTCAAGTTCAATACGTGAGTCTAAATCTAAAGAGATACTTCCGTCGTTATTACGACCGCGAGGCCGAGTACCAGCAATAGGGTAAATTTCAACTTGGCGTTCTCCTTCTGATGAATTATTTTGATATTTTATTGCTGACTCAGGTGACGCACCAAACATACAAAAATCGCTGTCATTAAGATAAAACATATAAGGACTTGGATTACTAATTTTTAAAGCCTGATAAGCAGCAATACTGTCAAAGCACGTTAAGGAAAATGTACGCGAAGGTACAACTTGAAATATGTCGCCAGCACGAATATTTTCTTTTAACTGGTCAACGTTTTGACAAAATTGTTGGTCGCTAATATCAACTGACACCGTTTGTGTTGCAGCATCTTTGATCTGTTCTGCGCTCATCTTTTTTTCTATGTTAAGTAAAGCGACTTCAGATGCGGTAATATCATTTAACAACAGCTGCTTGATTTGAGTAACACGTTCAGCTAATTGTTGCTGTACTGCTTGGGCTTGAGGAGAGTTAGCGCTATCGTCATTAGCAGAAAAAATATTAGCAATCACCTCAGTACTTTGTGCTTCATGATCAATTACTACCAAGGTTTCTGCGAGGTAATAAACAAAGTCAGGGCAGGTATTTTCGCCTTCAGGTACTGAGGGTAATGTTTCACAGAGACTGATCATATCAAATGCAAAGGCACCACCAAGAAAAACAGCAAAATGATGATTATTACTATTATTTAATCGTTTAAATAAGCGCAAACATTCAAAGGAATTAACCGCCATTAACCTTGCTTTTTCATCAAGCTCCGTTGGAATATCGGGAAAAGTCGCGGTTAGGGTCTGTTTATTCTCAGATAGGGTTAATTGCGCGTGGGGTTGTAACTGAGCAACGGCAAATTGCAATGCCGCTTGACCATTGATTGTTAGCGCATTAAAGGTCACAGTATTACCAGAGCATACTATTTTTAACGCGGCATCAGTGAGTAATAAACTCTTTAATAAGTGCTTTTGATCGATTTCTGCTGATTCTAGCAGTAAGTTATTTTCTTTATTATGGCAAAGTAATTGATAAACACTTAACGGGTCACTTTGATAATTGGCACTGTCCGTTAAGGTGCATACGCTTGCTGTCGTTTGAGTATCTTGTGTCATGGGTTTCTTCTTGAAATGGGTAAATTAAAAAATTGTCATCCGGCATAAATTGGCTGAAGCCACCAAAGAAACCATGTTCTTGTTTTATTCATTGTATTTTCTCTATTATTTGTTGTCAAAATCAGTCAGTTAAAACGTAAAAACCCGCTAAGGTTAGCGGGTTTTTGAAATTTGTTTTTTATCTGCTTTAGCTCTTTATTGTTAGCTTTTAGCAAGATACACGCAATTATCACAACCCACTTAAGTAGAGTTATGCCACCACCAACGATGTTGGTTAGAAGTTAAATTAAATTGCTTTGCTAGTATCATTGTTTTGCTCTTGTCAGTAAACTTGTCGTTATGTTTCACCGAGTATTGTTAAAAACTAAGCATACTCACGAGAAAGTCCCTATAGAAGACAATATTATGGCGTTGCTGTCAACCACTGATTTCCCCTTTATTATTGAAAAGCGCGATGGCGTTTCTCATGGTCGTATTGACTTGCACTGTCATACCCATTGCTCAGATGGCAGTTTATCGCCGCAAACCTTAATAGATAGGGCGGTTAATTACCAAATTGCCGTATTGTCAATTACAGATCATGACACGGTTGCAGGTTTTGATATAGCGCAAGATTATATATTGGAAAAAAAAGTTCCAATTAAATTAATTTCAGGCATTGAAATCTCTACAGCATGGCAGGGGTTTGAAATTCATATTGTTGGTTTAAACTTTGATGTTAACAGTGAAGCCATAGTGCAACTCATTGCTAGCCAACAACAAGCGCGTGAGCAAAGAGCCATTACCATAGGTGAAAAATTGGCAAAGTGTGGCTTTGCTGATGCCTACCACGATGCTAAAAAACTGGCGGGAGAAGGCTCTATTACTCGCGCTCATTTTGCTAAAGTTCTCTATCAACAAGGCCATGTTGCTACACTACAAAAGGCATTCGATAATTATTTAGGAAAAAAAGGCCGTAATACCCAAGCCGCTTATGTAAAGCCTAATTGGTGTTCGATAGCTCAAGCGGTTACAGCAATACAGGCTGCTGGCGGTAGTGCCGTGATGGCGCATCCCATTCGATATGATTTGTCAGCGAAGTGGTTAAGACGACTAATTGTTCACTTTAAAGAAAGTCAGGGAGATGGTTTAGAAGTAGTTTTACCGCAAATGAATCCACAACAACGCCAAACAATGCTAAACTACTGTTTAGAATATGATTTGCATGCATCAATGGGTTCTGACTTTCATCATCCCAATAAATGGTCAGATTTAGGGCGTCACTTGACGTTACCTGATGGTGCAAAACCTATTTGGACACTTTGGTCTTAGTAGAGATGCTCTTAGCGAAGGCCTAGCCTTGCAATCAAAAGGAAATTATCATGAGTCAGTTCTTTTATGTACACCCAGACAATCCTCAAGGGCGATTGATGAAACAAGCCGTAGCTATCATCAATCAGGGCGGCGTTATTGTTTACCCAACCGATTCAGGTTACGCCTTAGGTTGTCATCTAGGCGATAAAAAAGCATTGGAGCGAATTTGTCAGATCCGCGATATAGACAAAGCGCACAATTTTACTTTAGTGTGCCAAGATTTATCACAACTGTCAGAATACACACGAATTGATAACAGTGCATATAGGTTATTGAAAGCAACAACTCCCGGGGCCTATACTTTTATTTTTAAAGGCTCTAAAGAAGTGCCGAAAAGGCTATTAAACCCAAAAAAGAAAACCATTGGTATTCGGGTACCCGATAATAATATTTGCCAAGCCTTGTTGGCTGAACTCGGTGAGCCTATAATGTCTACCAGTTTGATCATGCCTGGTGAAAGTATGACAGAATGCGATCCAGAACATATTCGCGATTTGTTAGAGCATCAGGTCGATTTAATTATTCATGGCGGCAATTTAGGAGAACATCCTACCACCGTGATTGACTTTTCTAATGATGATATTGAAATCATTCGTGTAGGTGAAGGTGATCCTTCGCCGTTTGAATAATACTGTGTCATCCAGTGTTTCGATTATAAAAATGAGCCAGAAGTTAGTTTCTAGGGAACTGCTACTGACGTTACAGAGTACAAACTATGTCACAAGACAACAAAACACCCAAAGGTAAGAATACTGCTAAAGATGTAAAACCAGCAAGTAACAAGTATGGTAACCGAGGGACTGGGGGAAAATCTGCGGTTAAAAAGGGCCAAAGTAAACCCGGCCAAAATAAAGGCAAAAAACCGCTAGAGCCAGAAGTCAAAGTCGATTTTCAAAAAGCTAAAGTGAAAGACTCTGAAAAATTACAAAAAGTGCTAGCAAGAGCGGGGAAAGGCTCTCGCCGTGAAATAGAAACGCTGATCAGTCAAGGCCGTGTCAGTGTTGATGGTAAAACAGCGTTTTTAGGCGACAGAATTGATGGCAGCGAACAAATCCGCATAGATGGTCATAACGTTAAATTAACTGCTCAAGCTGAAGATATCTGCCGTGTTTTAATGTACAACAAGCCTGAAGGTGAAATGTGTACCCGCAAAGATCCAGAAGGACGTCCTACCGTATTTGACCGACTGCCACCGCTTGAATCAGGGCGTTGGGTTGCAGTAGGGCGCTTAGATATTAACACCTCGGGCATGTTATTGTTCACCACCGACGGTGAACTCGCCAATCGCTTAATGCACCCCTCACAAAAAGTTGAGCGTGAATACGCGGTACGGGTGTTTGGAGAAATTGATGAAGCAATGCTGCAAAGACTGCGAGCTGGCGTTAAGTTAGAAGATGGTCCGGCACGTTTTCAAAAAATTACTTACCGTGGTGGTGAAGGACGTAACCATTGGTTTCATGTGGTACTTTCAGAAGGGCGTAACCGAGAAGTGCGTCGTTTATGGGAAAGCCAAGAAGTTCAAGTGAGCCGTTTAATCCGAGTACGATACGGCGATATGCAAATGCAGCGTCAATTACCGTTAGGTGGCTGGACTGAGTTAGGCTTAAAAGAAGTCAACTACTACCGCAAATTAGTTCAACTTGATGCTGAAACTCAATCAAAAGTGAAGGTTGATGAAAAAGCAATGGATAACGCTAAAAGTCGCCGTATTCGTCGGTCAGTAAAAAAACATCAACAACGCCATCAGCAATCGACTAGACGCAGAAGACGATAGCTCTAAATACCACAAATGCCAACGAGCGAGAGTTTATCAATATTTAGCGGGATGAAATAAAGAATATATATGCAGTATCAACTAATTGAAGATTTTAACAGTTTACAAATGCTTTGCCAGCAATACAGCACTGCAAAGGTTTTAGCCATAGATACTGAATTTGTTCGTACCCGCACGCTTTATCCTAAATTGGGATTGTTGCAAATATTTGATGGTGAGCAATTAGCACTCATTGACCCCATTGCTATTGAAGATTTAAGTCCTTTTTGGCAGTTATTAACCGATAATGCGATTACTAAAGTACTGCATGCTTGCTCTGAAGATTTAGAAGTGTTTTTAACGTCCGCAAATTGTAAGCCAGTAAACCTAATTGATAGCCAAATTATGATGTCATTTTTAGGATATGGTTTATCTATGGGGTATGCCGCTATGGTGGAGCATTTTACCGGTATTACATTAGATAAGTCTGAATCACGAACCGATTGGACTAAAAGGCCGCTTACGCAAAAACAACTGACTTATGCAAGTGCTGATGTAGAACACTTATTTGCTATTTACCCTAAGCTATTAGCTGAAATCACTGAAGCTGGCTTTTTAGGCTATGCAGAGCAAGAGTCACAAGTATTAATTGAACGAAAGTTTAGTCCCATAGACGAAAATCAGCTTTATCGCCAAATCAAATTGGCCTGGCGATTAAATCCTAAACAATTAAATACTTTGCAATACTTAGCGAAGTGGCGTTATCAGCAAGCAAAAAAACGTGACTTGCCGCTTGGTTTTGTTGTCAAAGAAAATACCTTGATGGCCGTAGCAAAATATAATCCGCAAAGCTTATCAGCAATGAACAAAATTGATGGTGCTGAAGTGCTTGATATTCGCCACAGAGGTAAAGATATGCTTGCAGTCATAAAACAAGCCTCACAAGTTAATGAGGCGGATTATCCACAAAAGATACAACGATTAGATGAATACCCTGGTTACAAACAAATCTTTAAAAAGGTGAAAGATCTGATTATAACCATAGGAGAAAAACACGACTTGGCCATTGAAAATTTAGCCTCAAAAAAACAAATCAATCAGTTTCTAACTTGGCATTTTGATTTGAATGACGCTAAACATTTAAGTCGTGAAACCGGCAATCACCCTGATATTTTGCACGGATGGCGTAATGAACTCTTTGGACAGAGCTTAAAGCATTTTGCTAATAACAACTTTACAGCGTAGCTAAAAACGCTTTAATTTCTTGTTTTAACTCATCATCGTCTATTTGCTCACTGGCAGTTTCTGCTTGTTGAGCATACGTCTTAGCTTTTTCTGTTTGCTCAAATTCTTGCTGTCTTTGTGCCATTGCTAAGTAAATAGATGCAGTGAACACCTCTAGTTTTAAATGCTGTGCTGTGCTCAGCCCTATCTCATAAATATCCATCGCTAAGTCACCATCTTCGGTGAAGTCTGCTAACGCTTCCCATTGCAGTGGGTGATCTTTTGGAGTGCCTTGATGAGTAGCACAGAGCTTTTGTAAATCTTTACAAGCCTGCGCTCTAGCCTCATCATTATCTTTAGCGGATGCATTAGCAATCTGTTGGCAAATGTCGAGAATTTCATTGTATAACGGAGCTTTCATTGGTTTACCTAAAATGCGTTAAAAAAGTTATGATATTTAAGTGTATATTATCGCATATCATTCACAGTGCGTGATATATTAATCATTCATTTATTTTGGTGGTAAACATCAAATAACTAATAATCCCATAGGTCCCCATTATGCTATGTGCCATTTATAAAAGTACCAAAAAAGACCAAACTTACCTGTTTGTAAAAAACCGAGATGATTTTTCAGCTGTTCCTGAGCAACTCATGCTGAGCTTTGGCACGCCCGTGTTAGTGACTATCACAAACCTTGCAACCAAAGACAAACTTGCATTTGCTGATTTAGCTAAAGTAAAAACTAGCTTGGATGCACAAGGTTATTATCTACAATTACCACCGCCACCAGAAAACTTACTAAAACAACATAAAGCAGCCATAGATAAACAAAAACAAGCTGAAAAAGGAGTTTGATTTATGAACATTAAACAAATTGCGGCAGGCGTTGCCGTTATTAGTGTGATCTTATTGCCTTTTAAGAGCTTAAAAGCAAAAGAGCTAAGTGAAAGCGGATTTAATCAATATATTGCAGAGTTGAAAAAAGAAGCATTGACGCAAGGATTCAGTCAAAATTTAATTGAAACAAGTTTTGCTAAAGTGAAATTTCATAAACGTGCGGTCAAAGCGGATCGAAAACAACCAGAGAAAGTAGAAACCTTAGAAGGCTATTTACCTAAACGAGTACCTAGTTGGAAAGTCAAAAAGGCGCGTTCTCTTTACAAGGAGCACCAAGGTATTTTAACTGAAATAGGCGATAACTACGGAGTACAACCACGATTTATTGTTGCTTTGTGGGGGTTAGAAACTAATTTTGGTAAATTTACCGGCGGCTATAACGTTGTTTCTGCACTTTCAACCCTTGCTTATGAAGGACGCAGAGAAAGCTTTTTTAAAAAGCAATTATGGGCAGCATTAACTATTTTAGAACAAGGCCATATCAGCATTAATGATATGAAGGGCTCATGGGCTGGCGCAATGGGGCAAAATCAATTTATGCCTACTTCTTTTTTAGCTTACGCCGTTGATGGCGACGGCGATGGTAAAAAGGATATTTGGCATAACCAAGTCGATATTTTTGCTTCAATGGCTAATTACTTACAAAAAGAAGGTTGGAATGATGATTTAACTTGGGGACGTCAGGTGAGATTACCAACAGAATTTGATCGATCATTAGCCATTCCAAAAAATACTGGCAGCCGAAAAAACTGGTTAAAAGCTTGGGACAATAGAGAAAAAACATTGGCACAGTGGCAAGCATTAGGCGTTCGCCGTACCGATGGAACTAACCTTCCTAATGTTGATATTAAAGCAGCGTTGGTTTTTCCTGATGGTGAAAAAGGGCGTGCTTATTTAGCCTATGATAATTACAAAAGTTTAATGCATTGGAATTTATCATATTACTTTGTTAGCTCAGTTGGTCACTTATCTGATCGCATCAAGTTTCCACCTATTAACTAAAAAGAGCATTACTATGACAGAACAACAAACAGATGCGCCTTTTTGGCAACGTAAAACGTTAGCACAAATGTCGCGAAGTGAATGGGAATCATTATGTGATGGCTGTGCTAAATGTTGCCTAAATAAATTTATCGACGATGAAGCAACGGATGAACAAAGTGAACTACAACCCACAGATCACCTAAACGAGGGTGAAGAAGTATTGTATTCCAATATCGCCTGTTATTTACTTAACGAAAAATCCTGCCAATGCAGTCAGTATGACAAAAGAACAACATTAGTGCCTGACTGCGTACAATTAACTCAAGATAATTTAGCTGATGTTTTCTTCATGCCGCCAAGCTGCACTTACCGACGTTTGCAAGAAGGGCGAGGTATACCATCTTGGCACCCGTTGTTGCATAAAGGCAAAAAATCGGCCATGCACAAGGCGGGTATGTCAGTACGCGGCAAAATCATTAAGGATGATGATATAGCACTAGAAGATTTTGAAGATTACATTGTTAGCTGGCCCCTAAATGATATTGACTAACACAACGGTTATTGACATCCCTACTGATATTTACCCTTAAAAAATAAACACGATAAGATCATACTATGAACGTACAGCAACAAAGTCTTTTGTTTTTGCACACATCAGTACTGCTTTTTGGCGGCACGGCGTTATTCTCAAAACTGATAGGGTTAACCGCGCTAGATATTACCGTATACCGCACTGGCGTTGCAGCAATGGTGTTATTGACATTATTAACGCTACAAAAAAAACGAATTACGCTTGCTAGTGCTAAAGATTATGGTGTTGCGATATTGTTAGGGATGGTGGTAGGTGTTCACTGGGTCACTTATTTTGCTGGTATGCAAATGGCAGGAGTAACGGTGGGTATTATTGCTTTTTTTACCTACCCAGTGATTACTGTTTTTCTTGAGCCGTTATTAAATCGCGCGAAAGTCAGCAGAAAACCTAAAATCAAAGACATCGCGGTTGCCATTATTGTATTAATTGGTATTTTCTTACTTATTCCTGAAATTAATTTGGGTAACCAAGCCACTTTAGGAATAGCGACAGGTGTGCTTTCGGCGTTTTTCTTTTCATTGCGTAATATACTGCACAAAAACTACTTTAGTCACTACTCAGGGCCGCATACTATGTTGTATCAAACCCTCATTGCTTTTCTTATGTTGGGTTTATGGGTTGAAGTACCCCCGATGGATGTAACACAGCAAGATTGGCTATTGATTTTGTTAGTTGGCATTGTTTTCACTGCGATGCCACATGCGCTATTTGCCTCATCGTTACGACATTTGTCTGCAACCACAGCTGGGTTGATTTCATGTTTACAGCCCTTGTATGGCGGTGTGCTTGCCTTTTTATTATTAAATGAACGGGTCAATATACTGACCGTTATTGGCGGATTGTTGGTGATCAGCGCTGCACTTTTTGAAACATGGTCGGTGAGCAAAGGAAGGTAAAAAAACAGCCATTGTATTGATGAATGTAAAGGATAATTTAAGTAAATGTTATTAGTAATTATTTGATTAGCTGGTAAAGATCAGTTTATTTTAAAATGTATGTTTAAAATTGCAACGATAAGTGGTAAAACATTAAACAGTTAGTCTTTTTTATCAACTGTTTAAAGGTGTTTTATGATCATTGGCATTCCAAAAGAGTCGCTAAAGGGTGAAAACCGTGTTGCAGGCTCCCCAAGCGCGACTAGCGCATTATTAAAACTAGGCTTTAGCGTACAAGTACAAAAAGGTGCAGGTACTAAAGCAAGCTTTACCGACGAAGAATACAGCCAGAGCAGTGCAGAAGTTGTTCCTAAGAAACAATGCTGGCAAAGTGACATTATTTTCAAAGTTAACGCACCTACATTAGACGAAGTTGAATTAATGAATGATGGTGCAACTCTCATTAGTTTTATTGCACCGGCACAAAGTCCAGATTTACTTGAAGCATTACGCCAAAAATCAATCACCACCTTAGCCATGGAAATGGTGCCACGGATGACACGTTCGCAGTCAATGGACGCACTAAGCTCAATGGCAAACATTGCAGGTTATCGTGCAGTAATTGAAGCATCACATCATTTTGGCCGATTTTTTACCGGACAAATTACTGCCGCTGGTAAAATGCCACCAGCTAAGATTATGATTATTGGGGCAGGGGTTGCTGGCCTTGCTGCTATTGGCACCGCCAGTAGTTTGGGTGCTATTGTTCGCGCATTTGACACTCGCCCAGAGGTAAAAGAGCAAATTGAAAGTATGGGCGCAGAGTTTCTTGAGCTTGATTATCAAGAGCCTGAAGATACCGGCTCTGGTGATGGTTACGCCAAAGAAATGAGCAAAGCATTTATTGAAGCAGAAATGGCACTATTTGCCGAGCAAGCCAAAGATGTTGATATTATTATTACCACGGCAATGATTCCTGGAAAACCTGCGCCTAAGCTTATTACCGAAAAAATGGTTGAATCAATGAAACCTGGAAGTGTTATTGTTGATTTAGCGGCTGGTGGTGGTGGCAACTGTGAATGCACCATTGCAGGTAAAGTAAACAATGCGCACGATGTTAAAGTCATTGGTTACACCGATTTAGTTTCTCGATTACCCAATCAAGCATCGCAACTTTACTCTAATAACCTTGTTAACTTAGCTAAGTTACTTTGCAAGACCAAAGATGGCACGCTCAATATTGATTTTGATGATGTTGTTGTGCGCAATATGACGGTAGTGAATGGCGATGAAATCACCTTTCCGCCACCACCTATTCAAGTCAGTGCTGCGCCTGCACCCGCACAAAAAGCCGAGACAAAACCCGCTGAAAAAGTGGCAGAAGAGCCTAAATCACCCACTAAAAAATATGCCTTTATGGCCGCAGGGTTAGCACTATTTGGCTGGGTTGCCAGTGTTGCACCTGCTGATTTTATTACGCATTTTACCGTATTTGTTTTAGCCTGTGTGATTGGTTACTACGTGGTATGGAATGTCAGCCACTCGCTGCACACACCTTTAATGAGTGTAACAAATGCCATTTCAGGGATTATTGTTGTTGGCGCGTTATTACAAATAGGCTCTGACAATACCTTGGTGCAAGTGCTTGCAGCCTTAGCAACTTTGGTGGCCACAATAAATATTGTTGGCGGCTTTAAAGTGACGAGTCGTATGTTAAAAATGTTTAGTAAGTAGGGGAGTCGTATGGAATCAACACAGATAGCGTCTAACGGATTTATCAGCGCAGCATACGTAGTAGCCGCGGTATTTTTTATTTTTAGTTTGGCGGGTTTAAGCAAACAAGAAACAGCAAAAAGAGGCAACCTCTTTGGCATGATAGGTATGGCAATTGCCTTACTAACAACCATCATTGACCCGAGAGTGTCTAATGTGTTTGTTATTATCATTGCTATGGTGATAGGTTCGGGCATTGGGCTTAAATTAGCCAACAAAGTTGAAATGACCCAAATGCCAGAGCTGGTTGCTATTTTACATAGTTTTGTAGGTTTAGCGGCGGTATTAGTTGGCTTTAACAGCTTTTATGATGCTGATCACAGCTTGGTATTAACCGCAACACAACAAACAGCGATGAATATCCACTTAACCGAAATATTCCTTGGCATTTTCATTGGCGCAGTAACATTTACTGGCTCTATTGTTGCCTTTGGTAAATTAAGCGGCATGATTGATTCAAGTGCTTTGATGTTACCTCATCGCCATAAAATGAACCTTGCAGCGGGTATTTTTAGCTTTTTTCTACTGCTAGGTTTTGTTAATAATGGCGGTGCAAGTCCAGCCTTATATATTATGACGGTAGTGGCATTAGTATTCGGATGGCATTTAGTTGCTTCTATTGGTGGTGCGGATATGCCAGTGGTAGTGTCAATGCTTAACTCATATTCAGGCTGGGCTGCAGCTGCGGCAGGCTTTATGTTAAGTAATGATTTACTCATTATTACCGGTGCACTAGTTGGCTCATCAGGGGCTATATTATCTTATATTATGTGTAAAGCGATGAACCGGTCATTTATCAGTGTTATTGCCGGTGGTTTTGGTACGGAAGTAGTTGTTGATGAAGACAAAGACTATGGTGAGCACAGAGAAGTTAATGCCGAAGGTGTTGCCGACTTATTACGTGGCGCAAAATCAGTAATTATAGCGCCAGGTTATGGTATGGCGGTAGCACAAGCGCAATACCCAGTTTATGAACTCACTCAACAGCTAATCAATAAAGGAATTAAAGTACGTTTTGCTATTCATCCTGTTGCTGGGCGTTTGCCTGGGCATATGAACGTGCTATTAGCCGAAGCGAAAGTTCCTTATGATATTGTGTTGGGCATGGAAGAAATCAATGATGACTTTAGCGAAACTGATGTGGTACTAGTTATTGGTGCTAATGATACCGTAAACCCTGCTGCCAATGATGATCCAAACAGCCCTATTGCCGGAATGCCGGTGTTAGAGGTATGGAATGCTAAAGAGGTGGTTGTGTTTAAACGCTCTATGAATACAGGTTATGCAGGGGTGCAAAACCCACTATTCTTTAAAGAAAACTCACAAATGCTATTTGGTGATGCAAAAGAAACAACGGAACAGATTTTCAGAGCATTATAACTTAACGCGTTTATGAGCAGTTAAAAAGGTTGGGTGAGGCACTCAACCTTTTTAACTACTATTCACTAGCAGAATACTCAACATTACAGCTAAATAATTAGTGTAATTACTCTTTTTACTTTACTTTAGTTTAAATCAGCGTTTAAATCACAGCATCGAGAAATTAAGCTAGGTTAATAAAATTCATATTTATTATGAATATCAATTGATTTATCATTTCGTTTCTTTAATATAATTTAAAGGCATTGTTCGATGTCTATTCTTCCAATTAGGAGAGCGCTTTATGACAAGTAAAATCTCAATTCCCAGTTCTGGTGACAAAATCACGATAGCTAATGGTAAATTAGTGGTACCTAATAATCCTATTGTCCCCTTTATTGAAGGTGATGGTATAGGTGTAGACGTAACGCCTCCTATGATCAAAGTTGTTGATGCCGCTGTTAATAAAGCTTATGGCAAAGAGAAAAAAATTGCTTGGATGGAAGTTTACGCAGGTGAAAAAGCAACCCAAGTTTACGATTCAGAAACCTGGCTGCCTGATGAAACTTTAGAAATGTTTAAAGAATACAAAGTAGGCATAAAAGGGCCATTAACCACACCTGTAGGTGGTGGCATGCGCTCGTTAAATGTTGCTTTACGCCAAATATTAGATTTATATGTTTGTCAAAGACCGGTGCAGTGGTTTACTGGCGTACCGAGCCCAGTGAAAAAACCGTCTGAAGTTGACATGGTCATTTTCCGAGAAAATACCGAAGATATTTATGCTGGTATTGAGTACCAAGCAGACTCAGAAAGCGCTAAAAAAGTCATTTCTTTCCTTACTGAAGAAATGGGCGTTACTAAGATGCGCTTTACCGAAAATTGCGGTATTGGTATCAAACCTGTTTCTAAAGAAGGCACGCAACGCTTAGTGCGCCAAGCAATTCAATATGCCATTGATAACAACCGAGATTCAGTAACCTTAGTACACAAAGGTAATATCATGAAGTTTACTGAAGGTGCTTTTAAAGATTGGGGTTATGAGCTAGCTTGTGAAGAGTTTGGTGCCGAATTAATTGATGGTGGCCCATGGTGTCGTATTAAACACCCAAAAACAGGCAAAGAAATAATTATTAAAGATGTTATTGCTGATGCGATGTTACAACAAATATTACTTCGTCCTGCTGAGTACAGTGTTATTGCCACGCTTAATTTAAATGGTGATTACCTGTCTGATGCGCTTGCAGCACAAGTGGGTGGTATTGGTATTGCCCCAGGAGCTAATTTAAACGATGAAGTAGCTATTTTTGAAGCGACTCATGGTACAGCGCCTAAGTATGCAGGTAAAAATAAAGTGAACCCAGGCTCTGTTATTTTATCGGCAGAAATGATGTTACGTCATATGGGCTGGGTAGAAGCGGCAGATTTACTACTAAAAGGCATGTCAGGAGCAATAGGTGCAAAAACCGTTACATACGATTTTGAGCGCTTAATGGATGATGCAACCTTAGTGACGTGTTCAGAGTTTGGCGATTGTATTATTGACCATATGTAAGCATTATTGCTTGTTGTAATTACATCAAAAAAGCCAGCGTAATATATAATTACACTGGCTTTTTTTATCGCTTTTTTAATACGTTAACATAGGCGTAAATATTTATCAGAGCAGTCGTTTTAGCCACTGCACTAGCCGGCCTAGACTTTCATGCCAAGCATTGGTTGTTTGCTGTAGTTTGTTACTATTAGGCACATAGTAGCTCCAGTTTTTCTCGCTATTAATATTTTTAACCCAATGCCCCACCGGCGCTGCAACTGGCTCAACACCTTGGTCTTGAAAGTACAGCATTGCTCTAGGCATATGATTGGCATTAGTCACTAACACAATGTTGGTGCCAAAAACTCTAGGGGCAATTAATTGTGCTTCTTCTTCTGTGTCTTTAGGGAAGTTTTCAGTAATTATTTTTTGTTTAGGAATACCTAATAATACTAACGCTTGTTTCATTTTTTGCGCGTGAGAAGTAGGATCAGTATTGTGATGGCCGGAAGTGATTATTTTAGCGTTAGGGTGAAGCTTATGAATTCTCAATACCTCAACCAAGCGCTGCAATGAGTCTGAATTTAATTGACTTGTTACCGGCAATGCTTCGTTACCTTGATGCCAACCACCTAACGCTACAATATAATCGACACGTTTGTTAGTAGGGGAGTAAGCAGGGTAATTATCTTCAATACTAACCATAACACGATCAGACAATGCCGGTATTGATGAAGCAACCAATAACACTAGCGCAGAAAGTAAGCACTTAAAACTGATATGAGGGCGTTTTCGAAAAAAAAGCACCGACAAAAGTAATAAAATCAGCACAATATTAATTGGCATAACAAACACTGAAATGATTTTTTTAAGTAAAAATAAATCCATTACATTGAATAATTATAGTGGGATAGTATCAATACTATATCAAAGTTTATAACAATTTATGTAATGAAATCAGGATATTCAAATAAAGCATATTAGCCGTCTAAAAGTCTATTGCAATTTTTGTTCATTTAAGGTTTAATAGAGCAGTTACTCAATTATGTGTTTGAACACTCTATTAAGTAACACCAGAAGAGGAGCGATAACTAGGTAAATAACGTGATACCCAAGGGTATTAGGAACCACATTCCGATAAGCGTTATTGAGGGAGTTTATCGCCGAGAGTATTAGCAATGTGGCTGTTAATACTCGGTCACTAAGGCTGAATCCTTAGGGCTGTCACCGTATTTTATACCTGAAAAGGTAAAGGTGGAGAGCTTCTGGCTGAAAAAGTTATATTGCGCGTATAAATGTATTAAAATACGTTAGCCTGCCAAACTGCTCAGTCATGCTCTTCCTGTATTAATTCGCCAATGATACTTATTAAATCATAGCACTTAGGAAGAATAACCATGTTTCAACAAGCACAATCTCAATCCTCTGAACAACCTAATCAAAATTTAGCTATGAGTGTGGCCAAATTTGGCGGCACTAGTGTTGCTGACTTTCCAGCAATGTTGCGCTGTGCTCATATTATTAAAAACGATACCCGTAATCGCTTAGTGGTTGTGTCAGCGAGTGCCGGTGTAACCAACCATCTAGTTCGTTTAAGCCAAGCAAATATTTCACTTGAAGAGCAAAACCAAATTATTGCAGCTATTCGAGTAATTCAACTCAACATTACCCAGCATTTAACATCTTCAGTTGAACAGGCTTTAAACACCGAAATTGATAACTTACTTGATCAGCTAGCAACTTTGGCATTAAACCAGTCGCAGCAACACAGCGTTAAACAAAGTGATGCTATTCTTGCGTTTGGCGAGCAACTTAGCTCAAGAATATTTGCCCAAGTATTACAGTCTATTGATGTTAATGGCGCTTATTTTAATGTGCAACAAGTGATGAAAACCAATAGCTTGTATGGCAAAGCCGTGGTTGATGTTGAACAGTTGGCCTTGGCGTGTAATCAATTGTTAGTGCCTAAATTGAGCCAACAAGTACTGGTCACCCAAGGTTTTATTGGTGAAGATGGTTTAGGCGAAACCACCACTTTAGGCCGAGGAGGCTCAGACTATAGCGCGGCTTTGCTTGCTGAAGCACTTAATGCACAAAACCTAGCCATTTGGACCGATGTAGTTGGTATTTTTACCACAGATCCTCGCATTACTGAGCAAGCACGTGCCATTAAAGAAATCAGCTTTGGTGAAGCCGCGGAAATGGCGACTTTCGGCGCTAAAATATTGCACCCAGCCACATTAATACCGGCAATGCGACGCAATATTCCGGTGTTTGTCGGCTCAAGTAAAGAGCCAGAAAAAGGTGGCACCCAAATTAAACAAAAAGTAGCCTCAAACCCTACCTATCGCTCAATTGCGTTAAGACGAGAGCAAACCTTAGTTACCGTTAAAAGCCCAGCCATGCTACATGCCAGTGGATTTTTGGCCCAAGTTTTTGGCATTTTAGCTAAGCATGAGCTGAGTGTTGATTTGATCACCACCAGCGAAATCAGTGTTGCACTGACCTTTGATAACCCGAGTGACTCAACTCAGTCGTTGTTAACCTCAACTGTGGTGCAAGAGTTGGAGCAACTATGTGAAGTGTCAGTAGAGCACGGATTGTCATTGGTTGCGGTGATTGGTAATGGTTTAGACTCTGCAAAAGGCATAGGGCAAAGTATTTTTCAAACAATTAATGACACCAACATTCGTTTAATATGTCATGGAGCAAGTGCCAATAACTTATGCTTTTTAGTTGACGAGCAAGATGCCAACCATGTTGTTGAAAAGCTGCATAGTGCATTATTTGTATAGCATTAACGGGTTTTCATTGTTGTTAACAAGGTGTCTAACTGAGTCGTTAAACCTTGCAAATCATCAATCGACATTCCTGTAACAGAAAACATCTGTGCAGGAATGTTAATTGCTTGTGCTTTTAACTGGCAGCCCGCTTGAGTTAGTTTTATTTCAACACTACGTTCGTCGTTACTATTACGCACCCGACTTAGCAAATCTTGTTTTTCTAATCGTTTCAATAACGGTGATAAGGTGCCAGAGTCGAGATCAAGTTTGTCACCAAGGTGTTTAACTGAAACAACCGAGCGAGTGTTATTATGTTCCCATAACACCAACATCACCAAATATTGTGAATAGGTCAAGCCCAGTTGTTTTAATACCGGGCTATAATGACGATTCATCAATTTTGTCAGGCTATAAAGCCTAAAGCACAATTGGTTTTCTAATTTCAAATTATCATTATTAGGCATAAATTATGACCATCGTTTATAAAAGCTTCTCAATATCAGCTTCAATAGCTGCTGGCTTTGTTGTTGGGGCGTAACGTTTAATGACGTTACCTTCTTTATTCACTAAAAACTTAGTGAAATTCCATTTTATCCCCGTTGAACCAAGTAAGCCAGGTGCTTGAGATTTTAAAAAGGTAAAGAGTGGATGACTATTATCGCCATTTACTTCTATTTTGCCAAACAATGGAAATGTAATGTTAAAGCGCAAATCACAAAATTGTTTAATGTCTTCATTACTGCCTTTTTCCTGCTGTTTAAACTGATTGCAAGGAAAAGCAAGCACCTCAAAACCTTGTGCTTGATGTTTTTGATAAAGCGTTTGCAAGCCTTCATATTGTGGCGTAAACCCACAATCACTGGCGGTATTAACAATTAACATCACTTTGTTTTTATAGCTAGCTAATTCTATAGTTTCGCCGCTGCTATCTTTGGCAGAAAACTGGTATATGTCATGACTCATTATATTTCCTCAGATGAGAACACCTTCTCATTATATTTTTATTAATAAGCTGTTATTCACAGCGCTATCAATAGATTGTCATTCCAGTGGTGTTTTATGCTGGAATGCAAATAAAAACTAAGTTGCTAAAAATTAAATTGTGCACAACCTAATTTCATAGAGTTTATATTGTTTTTATTTTAATTGCAAAAAAGGGTAAACTTCAGTGATAAAAATTAACCTTCAAAAATAACTGATCGGAACTCAAAAAATGAACCCAATTATTCAAATGTTAACTGAACATAATATCAGCGAAGAAAAAATCAGTGAGCTTTTTCAAGCGTTAACCGAAAATCCATTAATGGCAATGGGGATTATTCAACAATTAGGAATTCCACCTGAAAAATTACAAGCGATGATGGGCTTAGTAATGACTCAACCTGAGCTGATTAAAGAAGCTGTAGAAGAGTTAGGTTTAGACTTTTCAAAAGTAGAAGCGGCAAAATCGAAACTTAAAGAAGGGTTGTAATTCGCTAATGTCAGTAAATAATAACAGCGATACCATGAACGATTTGCTTAGCGAAATAAAACAGCAAGCAACAACTATCAACTTTGAGCAAGTCATGCAGGTAATTGCCGATAATTACCATTATCAACCCGCTGACTTTACTAATGGTGAGCTAGTTAACCAAGCGGGCACTAATGAAGGATCATGTAAAATATTTTATTTTGCTCAATTAAATAACTTAACTGAGCAGCAAACACTCGCTTGTTTTGGGCGTTACTACCGAGAAGATGTATTAGCAAACCCAAGCGGTAATGACCATGGTAATATCAGAAACTTCATGAAAACAGGTTGGCAAGGCGTTGAGTTTGCATCGGTCGCATTAGTCAGTAAGTAACTTAAACTAAGACTGACAATAAAACGGGCAATGAATTACCCCTACAAAGGGCACACCATGTCGGGCGGAGTGAAAAACCATTGTAGGGCGGAATTTATTCCGACAAAAAGCGGGCAATGAATTACCCCCTACAAAGGGCAAACCATGTCGGGCGGAAAGTGATAAACCATTGTAGGGCGGAATTTATTCCGACAATAAGCGGGCAATGAATTACCCCCTACAAAGAGCAAACCATGTCGGGCGGAATGAACACTAATGTAGGGCGGAATTTATTCCGACAATAAGCGCGCAATGAATTAGCCCCTACAAAGAGCACACCATGTCGGGCGGAAAGTGGTAAACCAATGTAGGGCGGAATTTATTCCGACAAAAAGCGGGCAATGAATTACCCCCTACAAAGAGCAAACCATGTCGGGCGGAAAGTGAAAAACCAATGTAGGGCGGAATTTATTCCGACAAAAAGCAGGCAATGAATTACCCCCTACAAAGGGCACACCATGTCGGGCGGAAAGTGAAAAACCAATGTAGGGCGGAATTTATTCCGACAAAAAGCGCGCAATGAATTACCCCCTACATAGAGCACACCATGTCGGGCGGAAAGTGATAAACCATTGTAGGGCGGAATTTATTCCGACAATAAGCGGGCAATGAATTACCCCCTACATAGAGCACACCATGTCGGGCGGAGTGAAAAACCAATGTAGGGCGGAATTTATTCCGACAATAAGCGCACAATGAATTACCCCTACAAAGGGCAAACCATGTAGCGTACTCCGACTACGAACTAAATACAGTTAAATTAAAAGTTTAATAAGGAACAGCATAATGAAAGTAGCATTTATTGGTTTAGGCGTTATGGGTTACCCTATGGCTGGTCATCTTCAAAAAGCAGGCCATGACGTTTGTGTTTATAACCGTAGCACTGAAAAAGCAAAAAAATGGCAAAGCGAATACGGGGGCACCTTTGCCCAAACCCCAGCACTTGCTGCCAAAGAGTGTGAAATTGTTTTTTGTTGTGTAGGTAACGATGAAGACGTTCGCCAAGTTGTATTGGCAGAGCAAGGAATATTAGCCGGCATGCCTAAAGGTGGTATTTTAGTTGATCACACTACAGCATCAGCCAATATCGCCCGTGAAATAGCCGAAATTGCAACAAGCCAAGAACAACACTTTATTGATGCGCCAGTATCAGGTGGCCAAGCAGGTGCTGAGAATGGAGTGTTAACCGTTATGGCAGGAGGAGATGCTGAAACTTTTGCTAAGGCACAACCGATAATGGCGGCTTATGCTCGCTTTAGTCAATTAATGGGCGCTGTGGGCAGTGGCCAATTAGCTAAAATGGTTAATCAAATTTGTATTGCCGGTGTGGTACAAGGTTTAGCTGAAGCGTTTAACTTCGCAGAAAAAGCTGGCCTAGACTCCCAAGCACTAGTAGAAACTATCTCTAAAGGAGCTGCAGGCTCATGGCAAATGGAAAACCGTTACAAAACCATGTTTGCTGGCGAATATGATTTTGGTTTTGCCGTTGATTGGATGCGCAAAGACTTAGCCATAGCCTTTGACGAAGCCAAAAAGAATGACGTGCCACTACCAATGACAAAAATGGTTGATGGGTTTTATCAAGAGATTCAAGAAAGTGGTGGTAATCGTTGGGATACCTCTAGTTTAATCTCTCGTTTTAAAAAATAGCTTCACAACCTAGTTAACAACTATGTAGCGTATTCCGATAAAAAAGCGGGCAGCGAATTACCCCCTACAAAGGGCACACCATGTCGGGCGGAAAGTGATAAACCAATGTAGGGCGGAGTTTATTCTGACAAAAAGCGGGCAATGAATTACCCCCTACAAAGGGCAAACCATGTCGGGCGGAAAGTGAAAAACCAATGTAGGGCGGAATTTATTCCGACAAAAAGCGGGCAATGAATTACCCCCTACAAAGGGCACACCATGTCGGGCGGAATGTGATAAACCCATGTAGGGCGGAATTTATTCCGACAAAAAGCGGGCAATGAATTACCCCCTACAAAGGGCACACCATGTCGGGCGGAAAGTGAAAAACCCATGTAGGGCGGACTTTAGTCCGACACAAAGCGGGCAATGAATTACCCCCTACCAAGAGCAAACCATGTCGGGCGGAAAGTGAAAAACCAATGTAGGGCGGAATTTATTCCGACAAAAAGCGGGCAATGAATTACCCCCTACAAAGAGCAAACCATGTCGGGCGGAAAGTGATAAACCAATGTAGGGCGGAATTTATTCCGACAATAAGCTTACTCCGACACAAAGCGGGCAATGAATTACCCCCTACAAAGAGCACACCAATGTCGGGCGGAAAGTGGTAAATCAATGTAGGGCGGAATTTATTCCGACACAAAGCGGGCAGCGAATTACCCCCTACAAAGGGCACACCATGTCGGGCGGAAAGTGATAAACCCATGTAGGGCGGAATTTATCCCGACAATAAACGGACAATGAATCCCTCTAAAACCAATAGATTTTGCTCTGGGATAAATGAAAAGGCATAATAATGTAAAATACGGATGTTTAACACCTGAATGCTAGCAACTAACAACTTGGTTCACACCAAGCTGTTGAGGGGAATTAAATGTTGAAATATCAAGCGGCAATAGCCATTACAGCTTTATTTTTTACTACCTTTTCTCCGCTAGCGCACAGTAGTAACGCCAGTAACCATGAGGATAATGCTAACCGTGTTGATCTGGTTATTTCAGCGCCACCTCAGGGAAAAAAGAGCAGAAATCCTTTTATTGAAGAGCTCTTATCGCAGATTTTTACAACTCAAAACCTAACATTAAACCTTATTTACCATCAGCAACCTTTAGGGCAGAACCGCGCAGTTAAACAATTAAGCAATGATGTTGATATTGATCTTAACTGGTCGGTAACAAACGTATATCGTGAAGAAAAACTAAGGGCCATCAAAATCCCCATATATCAAGGCTATATTGGTTGGCGGGTACTATTTATTCGGCCTGATGCTATTGAAAAATTCAACCAAGTTAAAACTATTAATGATTTGAAGAAATATACCGCAGTACAGCGTTTTGATTGGGCAGATTATGAGATATTAAAGGACAATTTATTACCCGTAGAGGGAAATCTGAGTTTTGTTAATCACTCTAAAGCTGTGCTTGACGGCTTAGTTGATTATTTTCCACGCTCTGTATTAGAGGCCGAAAGTGAAATAAGTGAGACCAGAAATCAGCAATTAATTATTGAGCCTAACTTAGTATTAAAATATCCGTCCGCACATTACTTTTTTGTTAACAAAAACAACTCCGCCTTGGCATCTGTTATTGAAAAAGGTTTTCAAGCGCTTATTGCTAATGGCGACTATCAAGCATTGTTTAACCAATACTTCGGCGCAAGTTTAAAAAAACTAAACCTTGAAAACCGCACCGTGATCCATTTAAAAAACGCTTCTTTTCCTAATAAGTAAATAACACCGACTAGCCTTGCACATATTCATAGAGCGCTTTTAAAACTGACATTTTGCCTTTGTTTTCTTCATGCTCATGTGCCAAGTTTTCAATTTTAATCATAAACTCATCTAAGCTTAGAATGCCCTTGCCACCATATTGTAACTTACCTTTGCAATGGTTTTGCCATTTTGCTTGCTCTTCATTCGTTAAGGTGTGCGGAAAGTTTCGAGCTCTATACCTAAATAACAACACCGACAAACGTTCATCTTGAAATTTAAACGGATAACTTCCCAGCTGCTCAGGGGGTAAACCGCGTAGCACGTCCATTTGTGCTTTATCGCTTTGGCTAAAGAAACTACCACCATAGAGCGCTTGCTCTGCATCGGTATCAGCATTATCAAACGCCTCAGGCGCAAAAACATCACTTAACTTATCTCTTAGTTCACTATGTTTTTTTAACGTGGCCAAGTTTTCTAAACAAAAGTCACGGGGAATAGCTAAACGTTGGGCATTTTCAGGTAAAAGTGTTTTTGCTGGCGCAACAATAGGGCATTTATTGATATGAATAAGTTTAAGAGGAATCGGTTTTTCATCGGGCGCTAAATCATCATGACGCGTATACAAACGTGTTTTAATCTCGTCACTTGTTAATGTTAAAAGTGGTGCAAGATCTTGCGCTAAATCGACACAAATTACCGCATTTTTATTCACCGGATGATAACTAACCGGCGCAAACCAACTAGTACATCCATGCTTTGACGATATTTTAGACGAGGTATGTACCACGGGTGTCATATCAGCAACATTTAATAATTCAGCAACTTGTTTTTTGCCCCTTAAATTAAAGATGAAATCATATAATTTTGGCTGTTTTTCTTTAATTAATTTCGCCATAGCAATAGTGGCGTATACATCACTCATGGCATCATGGGCGGCTTCATGGCTAATGCCATTAGCTTGCGTTAATAGCTCAAGACGAAAACTTACTACCTCTTCACCATCACGCTCAACGGTTGGCCAGTTAATCCCTTCAGGACGGAGCGCATAGCAGGCACGCACCATATCAATAATATCCCAACGGCTATTACCGTTTTGCCATTCGCGCGCATAAGGATCAAAGAAGTTACGATAAAATAAATAGCGAGACACTTCATCATCAAAACGAATATTGTTATACCCAGCAACACAGGTATTATGCGTAGCAAATAAGTTGTGAATACGGGTAGCAAATTCTGCTTCAGACAAACCTTCACTTTGCGCTTTTTGCGGCGTAATTCCGGTAACTAAACACGCTTCAGGGTGCGGTAAATAATCAACCGGAGGTTGACAGTAAAACATCTCAGGCTCGCCAATAATGTTTAAATCAAGATCAGTACGAATACCGGCAAATTGAGAAGGCTTATCAAACTTAGGGGAAATGCCCCAAGTCTCGTAATCGTGCCACAAAATTGTAGGTTGTTTACTAGCATCCATTAGCTTCGATTACTCCATCTTGAACCTTTATTTTTTCTTTTAATATCAGCATCTTTTATCAATTTAGTGTCCGTTAAAATTCATTGCTATTTTTTATCTCTAATTCTAAAGTGTGCATCGTAATGTGCATCATGAAAGTGTAAGATGTGCCCACAGACGGATCGTATTATATTTAGGTTTTACTATGTCATTAAGCGATAACAAACTCAGAAACATAAAAGCACCTTACACTGGTAAAAGAGAATTAGCTGACCGTGATGGTTTGACCGCAAGGATCAGTGCTAATGCAATAATTACGTTCAATTATCGCTTTAGATGGCAAGGTAAGCAACAACCAATTAAAATTGGTCGCTATTCAGATATTAAATTGTCTGAGGCTAGGATAAAGTCAGGAGTGGGAAGTCCACTTTTAGTTACTGATTCTAACGAGAAGGTAATGATCGCTTTGTTAAAAGTGAACTTGTCTCGATAGTGGTAAAAATAACCTTAAGTTATATCTTGGTTTGGGGGCGAAAGCGCAATAGCTTTAACTCCCTAGCTTAGTGACATTTAAATTGTTATAGCTAGAGATTACTTAAACTAGCCCTGACATCAGCAATGGTGATAAATAATTTACTTTCATTGTCTTCAAAGGCAGTAAAACCATATCTTTCATAAAAATGCTTTGAGCCACCTTTTGCCTCGACAATAATTACTGGAAAAGCGACACTATCACTGGCGCTAAGTAATTTGGCAAGTGCGTCAATTAATAACCATTCACCAAAACCTTGACCTTTGTACTTTATATCAACACCAAGGCGCGCAATTAAACCTCCTGAAGTGGATGATTGATGCTTTTTTTGCAGTCTCGAAGGTAAGCTCTCTAATTCGATAGGTGTCATGGTGAGGGTGTAGAAGCCAATTACCTGTGAATTGTTGGTGGTATCTTCGAGAACAAATGTTCTAGTGTTATCTTTTTTTGCCTGCTGGTTTGCCATAGCTTTAAAATAGTGATTTAAGGCTGTAATTTCACAGTTGAAATTATTTCTATCATGCTTAGTTTTATCTAACAGAACAGTTTTCATTATTGTGTTTTACTTTGATAGCGAGAGGCAGCCATTTTTAACTTAGTGTTAGCTGTTGCTGGCTTGTCTAAAGCTTCCATTAGCATAATGGCATCATGCTGGCTGAGTTTAAGTACTTGCTCTTGTTCAATCACTTGTTTGGCTTTTTCTACTGCCGCACTTAAAACGAACGAATTTATACTGGACATCCCAGCTAATGCAGTAGCCTTACTTAGTAGATGTTGGGTATCAATATCAACCCTAGCAGTGATTCTGGGTAATGTAGCAGCCATAATTTTTCCTTTGTTTTTATGTGTCAAAGTGACACATGAATATTATGGTTCATTAATTTAAAATAGGCAAGTGTTGTGTCATTGTGGCACATGAAGTTTTAATAAAATAATTATAGTAAGAACTATCGAACTAACTCAGAAATAAAAGCACTTTTCACTGGAAAAAGAGAATTAGTTGACCATGATGGCCTGGCAGCAAGGATCACAGCTAACGCAATAATTACGTTTAATTATCAAACATCATTTTATTGATGGCCCTTCTGGAGTTAAGTTGTAGCCCTTATTGCTGGTAAAGTACTGTCTATTTTTAATGTTGCTGAATAGAGTAAGCATCCTGTAACCCCACCTATAATTGCAGAAAGCCAAATATTTTTTTCATTTATAAACCCTAGAAATCCCCCAACTGCTGCACCACCGACAGTACAATTAAGCTGTGAGCTTTTTGAGGAACCATGAATTAAGTAGTGCGCTATGTGCTGGCAGTTGTTTGAAATGAGGCAATATCGAGTATCTCCACCAAAAACCTCTTCCAACCTTGAAGTTAAAGTTTCAACATCAAGGTTTTCTGTATGAATAATGTTCACATTTTGTTTATTTGCAAACTCATCGTAATTTATAATATTAACACCCGTCTCAGGTACAGTGTGAACTACTTTACCTTGTCCTAAATAAACACTTGTGTGTTCAAAGATCCCTTTCTTACGTAATAGTAAAGATCCAATTTTTAAGTTAATATGCATATAAATCCTATGTGTATGCGTTTAAAGTATATATAAGTTAAAAGTATATGGGTACAGTGTAAAGGCTTTCTATGAATAATTTACAAACAACATACTCAGCAGTGTTTGGCGCGATTGTCGCTAGTAAAAGAAAAATCCAAGAAAAAGAGCAATCTGAGATTGCTAATGTTTTGGGAATATCTCAAGCATCCTACAGCCGTCTTGAGAGTGGTAAGTCGAGGATGAGTACAGATCAAATCTTTCTTGTTTCTCAGGCATTGGGGGAAACAGTGAGTAACTTAATGATTGAAACTGAATCTTATATTATTCGACTTAAAGATAAAGGTTATAACGTCACTCCTCAGTTAAGAGGAGTTGATAACTCTGGTGCAGGTAAGGTAGTAGCAGGTGCGGCTTTAGGCGCATTACTGATTAGCTTATTATCTAATAGGTAATAAGCTAATAAATAAAATAACTCTAGGCTGCTCATTAATTGTTTATTTAGGTGTACTGTAACTACGTAACAATAAAGATTCTACCCAACCGCCAACTTCGCCGTCTCATGCCACAAATATGCTGGCATGGGATGTTTTAACTTCCATGTAATATTTATCGGCTGACTGCCTTCATATTTAATAAAATCTACAGGACCAAAATTAACAAAGCCCATGGTTCTGCCATTTTCATCCTTGCCTTGCTCACGTACAAATAACAAGAAAGTTTTCTTGGTTTCTTTTTGCGTGATATAACCTAAGCCTCGGCCTGACTCTGGACATGCGCTGTTTTGGGTTTGCCAGTGAAATAAGGTTGGGCTAATGGCGTAGTCGTGATACATGGTGGTGGCGGAAAACTGCTTTTCACATTTGTTTAAGGTAACAAATAATAGTTCAGTATTGGCATCACTAATATTTAACACCCCTTCACGGCTTGATGATTTTTTAGTAAAGCTACTATCACCAAAGGCGACCAGAATATGCTCTTTTGGGTAACGTACATGCATGTTAAGAGGTGATGAATCAACGACTGTGTTGTTAACTTTTGGCATAACAAATTCATTAACATCTAATCGTTCAATCAGCATTGAGATAACCTCACTTAGCTCTTGCTGTAATCTTTCATTTTTTAGCGCCGCAAGGCTTGTTGCTAAGTCTTTAAAACCTAATTGTTTACCTGTGTTGTCCCAAAAATCGTAATGACACATTAGCGCAAACTGTTGCTGGTGTGCGCGAAAATTAGCAGCGAGATTAGCCAGTGAAAAGTTGTTATCGCAAAGCGCTTTTACAAAGCGTAAATAAGTAAGGGAAGTGCAGTTCATTAAGCGATTATTAATAGCGCGATAATAGGCGGCGTAAAGCGCTTTATCATCTGGCGCTATTTCGTTGTCTTTGCTTTGGCTTATACCTTTGCTATTACCTTTGTGCATACTGGCGGCAACGAGTACTGACCAGCCACCGACTTTGCCCACTTTAACCTTGTAGATATCTTCTAGGGTGATGCTGTCGTTTAGGTGCAAAAAATTAGTCAGGGTTAACGGTAAATTAGTCGCATGCTGAAAGCTGATGATTAAGGCGATTAACTTGTTTTTGTTTATTGTTGTTTGGTTAATGTTTTTTAAGATCATCGCTTGCGTTTTTTCTTGCAACTCAATACGACAACCTAACGGCAAATTTGGGAAACCTTGCTTTACTTCTTTGGCAATGGTTTGGTTTGTTTTACCGACTAAGGCTCTAAACTTATGTGAAAAGTCGTATTCTGGTCGTGAATTACCTACAAAATCTAAAATGGTACAGCATTCTTTATCGTTAGTTAATCTAAGACCACGGCCAAGCTGTTGAAGGAATATGGTTAAGCTTTCGGTAGGGCGTAAAAATAGCAGGGTGTCTAGCTCTGGAATATCGACACCTTCATTAAATATATCAACAACAAATAATACATTTATCTGTTTTGATTTTAGTTGTTGTTGCATTACTTCACGGTCTTTAGCGTTATCGCTAGTTAATACACCACAGGCAATATTATGCAGGGTGAATTTTTGCGCCATAAATTTTGCGTGCTCTTTACTGACACAAAAGGCGAGGGCGCGCATGTGTGAAATATCAGTAACCACTTCTTGCAGGCTTTGCAGAATGCGCAAAACGCGTTGATCGTTATAGGTATAAAGGTGAGTTAACTCAGCAATATCATAACGGCCTTTAGACCACGAAATTTTAGTTAAGTCGGTATCATCATCTATAGCAAAGTATTGAAATGGTGAAAGGTGGCGTTGATTTATCGCTTCAGGTAAACGTATTTCTGCGGCAATAACGTTACAAAAATCCTGAAGAATATCACTGCCATCGTGTCGCTCAGGTGTTGCGGTTAAGCCTAAGAGTATTTTGGGAATAAAGTGCTTTAAAATACTGCGGTAACTACTCGCTGAAATATGGTGTACTTCATCAATTACAATGTAATCAAAGTAATCTTCACTTAACGATAACTCGCTTGTTTGGCTGTTAAGTTGATTATTTAATGATTGAATAGAAGCAAAGAGCTGCTGATATTTGCTTGGCTTGTTATTGCCCACCCATAACTCACCAAAGGTGCTGTTTTTTAGTACGCCTCGATAGGCGCCAAGGGCTTGTTTTAGTATTTCTTCTCTGTGGGCAATAAACAAAAACTTGGCTTCGGGATTTTTATTATAAAAACGTGCAAAGTCAAAAGCCGAGATAATGGTTTTACCTGTGCCTGTTGCGGCAACCACTAAGTTTCGGTAGCGATTATGTAAAGTGCGCTCTACCTGTAATTTTTCTAGTATGGTTTGCTGGTGCGAGTGCGGCTTTATATCAAAATAGAAACTTGGCGTTGAAGGGTTAACACTGCTTCTGGCTTCTTGTAAGGCATTGCTTAATTTTTCACGACTTTGTGCTTTACCGTCAAAGTGTTCAAAGTCTGGTGATTGCCAGTAAGTTTCGAAGGTACTGAGCGACTTTTCAATAATATGCGGTATTTCTTGTGAGGTAATTTTAAGATTCCACTCTAAGCCGCTAGTTAAGGCAGAGTGCGATAAATTAGATGAGCCAATATAACCAGTATGAAAGCCAGTATTACGCATAAATAAATACGATTTTGCATGCAGGCGTTCACGATTGGTGTTGTAGCTAAGCTTTACTTCGGTATTTGGCAGTGTTGCTAAAAACTCTACCGCTTTGGCATCCGTTGCGCCCATGTAAGAGGTGGTGATTACTTTTAATTGTTTACCGCTACGGGTGAAAGCCTCTAATTCCTTTTTGAATATGCGAATACCAGCCCATTTTATAAAGGATACTAGCCAGTAGATTTTATCAGAAGATTGGATCTCTCTTTTTATTTCAGTTTCTAGTGAAACACCGACATTGCTGCCACAAAATAGCTCACTTTGTGTAAGCCCAGTAATAGGCATAATTGCGTCAACGTACTTAGGCAAGTCAGCAGCAATAGGGTTGGCTTTGTCAAAGAGTGCGGTAAGGATTTTACCTTGGCTATCAATTAAGTTTTCACTGATTAATTGTTCATCTTTTATATGGGTACTAAGCCATTGAACTATGGTGTTGGCTAGGTTTATTTGATCATGAATTCTAGATTCGCCATTGGGCACTGAGTCCATGGCAATTTCAATAAGTCGGGTTAAAAAACGTGATAGCCAAGTAGCTGCTTCACCCGCTTCTAATGAACGTTCACCAACATGAAAGGTTTCTCTATCTAAGTTTTGCTCAACTAACTGGGTAATTAGCTGCTCGTAGATACCCGTTGTGTTCATGAAAATCCTTTTTATTATGAAAGTTTGTTAACAAAGATAGTATCTTAAAATACATGTGAGATGAATTAGTATTTTCCTTTTAAAAATATATAATTAAGAGGATTTTTTTGATAAATTTTTGCTAACATGAACACGATAACTATTGTTAAGTGCCAATAGTAAATTTTAAAAGGAGTTAATATGACAGTAAACAACAGTGAACCCCCTTTAAGCACGGTCAACGAAGTACAAAAAAATAATATTGAACAGCATCCTTATAAAAGGCTAATTACTATTGCTTCTATAGTATTTGCTGCTTGGGGAGGTATTTCTGTAGCAGGGCACTTCATTGGTTATAGTTTTTTGCAGGGAAGAATTGCAGGCCATGGCTTAGGTGAACATGAACTTACCTTAAGTAGCTTTGAAAGTATCATGCAAGCCGGTTATGCAACAAAGGCAATATTTGATGAGCTTTCGGTAAGTGTTATCAGTTTTTTTGAAATGGGCATATTGGGTTTTATTATTACAGCATTGGGGTTAGGTGGGCTACTTAAAATTTTTTTGTGGAACCCGAATGAAGCGCAAAGTAAAAGTAGAGTGAGGCATATTTTATCAACAAAATTGACAGTTTTACCTAAAAGGGTAAAGGAAATATTAATTTACCCAACAGTGTCACTTTTTGGTTTGATTTTTTTAATGATTTTAAGTTTGATAATACTAAATGCATTGTGGGCAAATCTTACCCTTTCATATGCAACTGGCTTTAGAGCAGGTAAAGCCGATATTGCCATTAAACAATGTGTGGGTGTATCAACATTAAAAAAGAAAGACGGATATGTTGCAAGCTGTAGTCATTTCTATGACGCAAATAAGCGGCTTTATATTGGTAGAATTATCCATAGAAATAAAGAAATGACTTTACTGCAAACTAACTCAGAGAGTGTTTTATTTGATAAAAATAGAAATGTTATCGTCTGTTCTGCCATTTTAGATTTGGCGTTAGATAAGCAAGTAATAAACAAATGCACCGGTGAGTAATTATTGGGTTTTGTGAGCGCTTAGCTCAAAGGTAACTTGTACCTTTTAATCGTTCAATATTATTCTTAAAGAGACACGTAACCAAATAATTATAAAAGCTTATTTAAGTTTTTCTACTATAGTGCGATAATGATTTTAAGTAGTAATTATTAATGTAATTAGAATGGAATCATCCTTTAAAGACTCGGTTAATGAATGTAAGCAAGGCTCATATAAAGTACACATGAACTCTGAACAAGCATACACCAAGGAGGAAATACCTCCTAAACCAGAGTTAACCCAATCAGAGCTGATTGCTCAATGGCGTCTTAATCTCCAGCAATTATTAAAAGATCTTGGTTTCTCATCTTCTGAAAATAATCTTGGTAATGAAATAAACGGCTTAACACCTGATATCAAAGAGAAGTTTGGGTATTTAAATAAAACAGATAATTTACTTAAGGAACATGATGACTTTACATTGTCTGATGCTGGTTTTGAAAAGTATAAATCAGCTAATTTAGCCGTTGTTCGTTACTTGACTCAGCTTCACCAAGAAAAAAAATCTAAAGAAGAAGGTGATAAAAACGTAAAGTTTTATTTTCTCTCTCGGGCCAAACATATTAAACAGCAAGAAAATACTACCCCTTGGTTATTTGCATTTTTTCATCTAGTACTTCTTATTATTACAACATTAGCGCTTATCATTGGCGGTGTTGTAGTTGCAGTATTAAGCCAAATGAATGGCATAGTGCTGTTGTTATTGGCTGCAGTCTTATTGACTACTTTTGGCATAGTAAAAGACAAAGTTAGAAATTATAAAATAAGTGCATTAACCCCTATTCGATTTATAACGAGTCTCCTCAGTATTTGTTCATTAACAATCTTACTTTATGCAGTGATCTTTATTGCGATTCCTGTTTTTATAACTTGGGAATTTAAGCCGGTTTGGCGTGACGATGTGCTGATGATTGGTTTGGGTATTTTCGCTTTTATTATATTAGGACATTCTGCCCAAACTAATGAAGAAGTAGCGACAATACCAAATGCAGAGACTACATAGTAATGCTACGTTTAATCATTATATTATTACTGTGTTTTTATAGTTTATCAGCCAGTGCTGCAGGCATTGATATAGTCAAAGCATGTGAAGAGCGAGATGAACAGAAAAAAGCATTGCTCAGTAAAATGTCGACCTCAATAACCGAAGCCTTTCTTGCAGGGCAGTGTACTGGTTATCAGCAAACTTATTATAGAAGTTCTTATAATGCACACGCTTTTGAAGAGCTACCTGTGGCTTGCGCTGAATTTGTTGAGCAAAAAGAAGCACTACTCCCTCTTAATATGAGTACAACCCTAAAAGAAGCAATGTATTCTGGCATGTGTATTGGTGCAATATATAAGGTTGCAGAAGCTTGTGATGTTAATAAACAGTATATTCAATACCTTTTTATTGCCAAGGGAATGAAGAATATGAATGTGACTCTAGCTCTAACTTATGTTGCTACAGCGTTAAATTGTCACTAAGGGATTCTGATGGCGAAAAAAGGTAATAGCATTGCTGCAATTGCATCAAGAGCATTAGGGATTGAACAAAAACTTCTTCCTGAGCGTTTACGTAATAGGCTCAATTATTATGTTAAAGATGAAAACTTAAAAGAACAGCTTTTAGATGAAGCTGATAGTTATTCTGAAGCTGATAAGTACACACCTCGACCTGTTCGATCAGGAAATAAAAACTTCATCCGAAACTTAGTCATTCTTGATACCTTGTTTGAGGATAAAAAACAGGTAACAAAGTGGTTAAATGGGGCGAAGATCCCTCAAGATAGGCTAGAACAACACTTTGCAGAGTGGCGTGCTAAAAAAATGCTTTATCAGGCATTAGAGTCTCGGCTGCCGGAGTTAGATGCATTTTTATCTAAAGGCAATATTGACTGGGTAAAAGATGAAATACCTTATCCGTTTAGTACTGGTGAATTTACCTCTGTTGAATTAATTGCCAATGTTATTACTGCTGACAACAACCCTTCACAGTATGATAGCGCGATTAAAGCGGTTATAACTAATCAATTTGCTGAGTTGGGTAAGATACTAGAACAGGCTTCTGCTGAATTTATTAATGGTGAAGGGCAGTGGTTAAACCTTCTTTATCAAGCAAAACGCAAAGAATACGAAGAATTCCATTCGCTCCTAAATAAATATTAATTTATTTTCAATAAACTCTTTTTTGTGAAATTCACAGTTTGATACTTGCTCCTGAAGTCACCGCATAGTGTGGTGATGAACAGGAGTACAATATGTATCATTTAATTTTGCTTTATTTACTTAATGCTAAGCACTTAAGTCCCGCAGATAAAGCTATAAAACATCAACTAATGCCTCAGTTCTTCTCTGCCAATGAAGTAGCTAAGAGAGGAAATAATGCTTAAGCCTTTAGGAAAGTTGCTTATTAGCATAGAGCCTCCCTGTGAGAAAAATGGCTATGTTATTTGCTCAAGTAAAATACTCCCTAACGCTGTGCTAACAAAAAGTTCGGAAGTTCTTAATCAATTACAAGCCGGTATGCACCCGCAGCTTTTGGGGGCAAAAAAGATTCGTTGTTTACCAAATCTTTATCGTATGCGTATCAGCCACAGCCATCGCATGTTAATAGGGATTAAAGATGAATATTGGACATCTTTAGGAATTTATACACGCAAAAGCTTTACCACATTTTTAAATCGTCGAAGGCGTTAGTCATGTGACTGCGCAACTTTCAATTTAATAAAATTAAGGAAAACAAAATGAGTAAAAACATCAAACCTAAAGACAATGCAGCTAATCAACAAAACGCTAATAAAGGAACTTCAGGTACTAATCGTCAATACGATCAGGCTCAAGGTAACCGTAGCAAGCAAATTCAGCAGCAAAACAAGAAACAATCATAAACAATAACTAATAGAAAAAGTGCTCATAAGAAGTATGAGCACTTAACTTTTTTAAACCAATTTGCCAAAGCTATAGATAGTTTGAAGTATTATAAAAGGAAAACAAAATGAGTTTACAAGCAAGAATAAAAAACATCGTAGAGCATATATCAGCAGGAATGCATGAGCGTGAGGAAATAATTTCACTTGCCTTGCTAGGTGCTTTATCAAATCAAAATACGTTTCTTTATGGTCCTCCTGGTACAGCGAAAAGTTTAATTTCACGCCGTATTTCGTGTGCTTTTGAATCACCAACGTATTTTGAATATTTGATGAACCGCTTTAGTACTCCTGAAGAGTTGTTTGGCCCTGTATCTATTAAGGCACTAAAAGAAGGCCGCTACACAAGAAAGACAGATAAATACCTACCTAAAGCTGAATTTGCCTTTCTTGATGAAATTTGGAAATCAAGTCCAGCTATTTTAAATACCTTGTTAACAATGATTAATGAGAAAACCTTTAAAAACGGTGATGAGGTTGAACACACACCACTGAAGGCATTAATTGCTGCATCAAATGAGACACCTCCAGAAAACCAAGGTTTGGATGCTTTGTATGATCGCTTCATTGTACGTTTGATGGTAGGTCCAATAAGCAGAAAAGATAACTTTGAAGCATTAATTAATGGAAGCCCTACAAATGCAGACATTAACTTACCTAACAAGTTACTTGTGACTGCAAATGAGTGGCAGAGTTGGGGCAAGAAGATTAACTCCGTCAGTTTATCGAATGAAACGCTATTAATTATTCACTCTATTCGTAAAGTACTTTCTGAACAATTTGAAGAGCTTGGTGTGTATGTTTCAGATCGCCGTTGGCAAAAAGCGGCTCAGTTACTCAAAGCCTCTGCTTTTTTTAATGAACGAAAAGAAACCAATCATAGTGATGCATTATTATTAAGTCATTGTATTTGGACGAGTGAAGAAAACCGTGAGTCTGTAATTGATATTGTTCATGGAAGTATCAAAGGTGTTGGTTTTACTTCTGATATTAGCTTAGCTGATTTAGATAAAGAAAAGGACACGCTTGATAAAGAAATTAATAAGGAGCTCTTTTACAAAAGTGATGTCTATAAAACAGAAAAAATAGGTAATAAAAAATATTTTAAAGCCGTTATAAATTTTGAATATAAAGAGAGTTGGAATAGAAAAACTGCAAAGCGTACTTTATATATCCCAATAGCAGAAATGAAAAGTAAAAATGCATTTAAACCTACTGATGCAAATGGGAATGAGTTAAATGATTATGACTGTAGCTTTGACGGACAGGGAACTTGTTTGATTAAAGCTGAAAATTTTGAAAACTATTATGATTCAGAGGCTAATTTTACCCCCAAGGTACAATTTTATAAGGGAGATAAAAAAGAAGGTATTAATCTAAGGCTTATTGACTCGTTAAAAGGCTCTGTCGTTGAAGTCCGAGAAAAATTAATGGCTACCTTAGAAGTTTGCCAAGTAAAAAATGATACCTATAAAGCTCAGTTAGAGTCACCTTTTGTTAATGTAGAACAACTAAAAGTTCCTTTACTTGGCGTAGAAAAACAACTGAAAGATATAGATGTGAGAATTAAAGATTGCCAACGTTTAGAGGCGCTTTGCTGTGAATAATATCAAAAAAGAAGCTAAGGCTATGATGGCTGAGATTGAAGATAAGTATCAATCTCTATTCGCAGCGAGCCCAGTAACTAGGTCTCAAGTAGACGAAGATATTATAAATTGGCAAAAGAGTACTCAACGACATTTTGATGTTGAGTATCCTTACTATGAGGATGAGCAGTTATATTTATCAATACTTGATAGTACCTCTGAGCTAGCAAACATTAAGCAGCAAATAGGTAACTATAAGGTTTTGTGTTTTAGGTCAAAAACTCGATTTAACAAGTTTTGGGAGCAAGAGCTCGCGAAGCTAGTCTCAACTGTTGAAGTTGATGCATTAACAGAAGAGATGAAACGAGATCTACAAAGCACACATAGTTTGCTTCGAAATGAATGGAGAAAATTGTTAGATAAACTGCGAACTCAGTGGGAGCTAGAGCAGGTTAGTAAGTTGCGAGAAAGGTTCCTAAAAGAGTTGTTTGAAAAGTTAAATGCACTGTTGGAACTGTTACAGGCGGTAGAAACTTTAGGGCTTGAACCAGGAGCATTTTTTGATTTATCGAGTGGTAGTTTATCACTTCATGATATAGGGCCCATAAAGCGTTGGTTGGAATATTTAAAAAATGACCAAGGTGTGAAAGACTTACTAGAAATGATGGGGCGTATTAACCAAGCTAAGCAAAGTGAAAAAATTGAAATAGTACAGAAATTAGTTTGTGAAAAGATTCCCGTACCTGATATCAATTCAAAAGAAGAAATTGTGGGTATACGATTAGGCAAAGATATCGAACATGCCTTGCCTAGTGAATTGGCTTTAATGGCTGATCCAGAAACTTCTTTGCTGTTTGACTTAAAGTATATTGAGTCTGGGCTTCTGTGTTTTGATATGGAAGGAATCCAGCACATTGATAATGAGTACGAAGTAGAAGTTGAACACTCAGTAACTGAAGGTGACAACAAAGGTCCTATGATTATATGTGTAGATACAAGTGGCTCAATGCAAGGAGCACCGGAAACGATTGCCAAAGCTATTACCATGTTAATGGTTTTAAAAGCTAAGCAAGATAACAGGGCGTGTTATTTAATAAATTTTTCTACAAATATTGAAACATTAGATTTATCTTCTGGCTTTGCGTTAGATAATTTGATTAGTTTTTTACAGAAATCATTTCATGGTGGTACCGATGTAGCTCCGGCTATTGAGCAAGGTGTCTCTGTGATGGAAACTGATGAATATGAAAATGCCGATATGTTGATTATTTCTGATTTTATTATGGCGGGGTTGCCAACTCCACTCTTAAATAAAATTGAAAAGCTTAGAGAGGGTGGTAATAAGTTTAACTCTCTTGTTGTTGATTCATGTTTTATGGAACACAGGCTAAAGACAATATTTGACCACGAGTGGGTGTACGATCCAGATACAAGCCAGGTGGTTGAGTTGTTAGGTTTTGAAAGGAAAATGCTAAATTAGCTTGTGGTAGGGTCTCTGGAATATCTGAGACCCTACCACAGATCAAATGAAGACCTTTGCACGCCTAAAAGCTGTGTTAAGTTAACTATCAATCGCTCACCCGTATAATAAACTTACAACCACCCAACGATGATGACTCAACCGAGCATTGGCCTTGGTGTAAATCTATAATGCGTTTTACAATGGCTAGCCCTAAACCAAAGCCGCCATCTTTTTTATTTCGGCTTTTGTTTATGCGGGCAAAGGGTTCAAATATATGGGCTTGATTTTCGGTTGCTATGCCGCAGCCGTCATCACTTACCGTTATCATCAGTTGTTGAGCTTCTATCGAGGCGGCTATTACGACTTGACCTTTAGCGTAACGCACAGCGTTGGTAATTAAGTTTTGGCAAGCTCGTTCTATTAATGAGCCGTGGCAATGAAAATATAAATCTTGCTCTACCGTTAGTGTTAATTTTTTGCTGGTGGCCCGTTGATGTTTATCAACCTGGTTAAACAGTAGTTCACTGATGTTGACGTTTGATTTGTCTAACCCTTGGCTAATGCTTTCAATACGGGCATATCCTAGCATTTCGTCAATGAGGTTTTCCATTTCTTGCACGTCTTTATTAATGTCGATGAGTTGTTCAGCGTCAATGTTGTTCATCATGGCTAATGAAAACCTTAGCCTTGACAATGGCGTTCTTAATTCATGTGATACCGCATTAACTAGTTGTTGCTGTTCGGCAATTAAGCGTGTGATCCGACTTGCCATATCAATAAAGGTTTGTACAACAATAGCCGTGGGAGAGCCAATATTCACTTTTTGTGAAACTTCTAAATCACCTAGGGTAATTTTTTCAGCCATGTTTTTTAATCGTAATAGGTCGGTCCAAATAGGGCGTGACCACAAGGCTAAAAAGGCGGCTAGCAATAAATATGAAACACTTAAAATAATATATTTTAAGTAAGGTTGCTCATTTACTGGTGGGGCCAGTGGTCCTAATTGATACACCAGTTGCTCGGTTGTTGACTTAACATAGATAACCCATTGTTCTTGGTGGTTGTAGGTAACAAGTGGTTCACCTTGTTGTAATAACATTTGTTGATCAGGTAACCAAGAAATATCACTTTCAGCAAAAAAATTGAGAGTAATGCCTGTTTGTTGTTCAAATAAGGCTATTTTTTTCTCGTTTGCTTGAATTAATCCCGGTAGTGATTTTGCCAGTGCTAGGGTATGGGTAAGCTCTGCTGGAATATATTGTGCTGGCTGCCTTGGCTGCTCGGGTGAAACGCTGGCGCTGTTTACTTGTTGGCTAAGGTATTGCCATAACGTTTCTGAAATCCAATTAATGGTTAACAAGCCCAGCACTACAGCAAGGTACAAACTAATAAATAATCTTAGCATCGGTGGTTATTCGTCCCAGGCCGTGGTGCTAAATAAATAGCCTTTGCCCCAAACGGTAATGATTTTATAAGGTGACTTGGTATTATCGCCTAGCTTTTTTCTTAAGCGTGATATGCGCACGTCTACACTTCGGTCTAAACCGTCGTATTCTCGCCCGATCATTTGTTGATGAATATAATCTCGACTTTGGGGTTCTCCGGCGTTAGCGGCAAGTAACCACAGTAATTCATATTCATGACTGGTCAGTTCAATGTGCTTATTGGCTAAAAATACTTGTCGAGAGGCTTTGTCTATGCGCAATTTACCAATCACTATTTCGTTCATTTCTTGTTGCTTATTTGCGCTGACTCGGCGTAAAACCATGTGAATTCGCGCTAAAAGCACGTGAGGTTCAACGGGCTTAATTATATAATCGTCGGCACCAATTTCTAAGCCAGATACATGATCAAAGTCGCTGTCTTTTGCGGTTAAAAAAATAATGGGCTTGCTATATTGATGACGTATTTTTCGACAAATACTAAAGCCGTCCATTTTCGGTAACATGATGTCTAAAATGACTAAGTCGGGCTGTTTACTGAGAATAAAGTCTGCCGCTTTCTCGCCACTATTAAGTACTGTTACCTTAAAATTATTCTGCTGTAGAAACTGTTGAATTAAGGCTGATAAGCGAAAATCGTCTTCAACTAATAAAATATGCTGCATTAAAATAGGCTCCAATCTGCGCGTAGCCTACGTCGATACTTTTGCGAGGTACTTGCGGCGATGGCGACTTGTTGCTGCGCATAAATGGTTTGGTTGTCTCCTTGCAAGGTAAACTTCATGTTTTCACTGAGACTAACCGGAATTTTTTTACTGGCTTTTTGCGTGGCGGCCCAACAATGCAGTTTTTCGCTATTTTGATATAAACAAGCGTCAATAGGCTGGTTTGAATGCCAATCAATTTTCACGGTGATATGGCACACATCGCCATTTTTTTTAACAAAACATGCAAGAGGCGTAAGTGATAGTTCAACCTGATCAGCCGATTCACTGTTAAGTGGGGCACTGTCGCTTTTTGGAATAAATGCTAAGCTTACCACGCATAATAACAACCATGCTTTAGTAGACATAAACCACACCTAAAAATATTGTTTTAATGAGGTTGTTTTTTACTAGCGGGCTGTTACTGATTGCTTTAGGTAAATGCTCAGCGCGTGCGGTAAAGGTTAAGCGCCAATTATTATTTATTTTGTACACGGTATTGAGTTTTATATAAGGATTGATTGCGGATTTACCTTGATAATAATTGCTCTTGTTTTTTGTATCTTTTTTGCCAATACCGTAATAGTAGTCAACTTGTTGTTGGCTTAACCAATTTAAACCTGTGGTTATTTTCCATTGTGTTTGGGGTAAGTCAAAAGCGCTAAAACGGTGGTTATATTCTACTTTACCATTGAAGCCGTTATAAGTGCTGTTTATATCATGTAACAATCGCATCACTAGTGTACTTTGTGCTGAAACATACCAATTAACTTGCATTCCGGCATCAACTGCCCATTTGCGCTGTGCTACATCGTCTAATTCGATTTTTGATATGGTGTTGTCTTGTGTAATCGTTTCGCTGTCGCTTGGGGTGCTTATGCTGCTAGACTCAAGCGGCACAAAAACATTGCTAGGGTGCCAGCGGCTAAAAAAGGTGTTTTCGCGGTTGATTAAGCCAACAGCACTGACAGTAAACTTGTCTGTTTCGTGAAAACTATAGCCTAGCGCATTGTTTTCAAAGAAGATGTTTTCACCATAAAAGCTGATTTTGGGAATCAGTACTAACGGAATATTACTGCTGCCATGTAAAGGGTTAGTTAATATGCCGGCACCAACAGCTAACGAAAACTCCCACTCATTCACGGGGGCGCATTGGTCATTGCTTGCTTCGCACTGAGCAAAGCTGAGTTGGCTAGCAAAAATAAGTAATAGTAGTAAGTATTTCAAAGCGGTATTCTGTCATGATTTTTCTATAATTTAACACCGAATGAGGCTGAGATCACTTACGATTACATCTAATTACATTTGATATCATTTAACAACAGACTTTTATCCTAATAGGTTTATTGTTATAAAAACCCAATAAACACAAAACGCATGGAGAATAACAATGTTTTATAAAAAAAGGTTAACAGTGGCTTTATTTAGTGGCTTGTTAATCACAGTAACGGGCTGTGGCGGTAGTGATAAGCCAGTGATTGAAGTGCCAACTGAGCCACCAGAGTTAAATGAATTAACCGTTGCAATAACACCGTTATCAGCTAATACCCAAACCACATTTGCACAACATATAAAAAATGGTATTTATTTACGTAGTAGTGAAACGTATACCGTTAATACCCAGTTGGAGCTTACCAGCACTGCTGATTCTTCATCAGAGGCAAGCTCTAGCAGTAGTGACAGTAAATTTTCAAGTACTACCACACAAGAGCAAGGCGTAGATGAAGCAGATAGAATAAAGTATGACGGTAACTATTTATTTATTGCTAACAATAATTATTACCCTTATAACATCGCCTCTAGCGTGCCAGAAGGCAGTGCTGAAAAATCTTCAGCGTCATTATCACCAGCCATGCAAGCTACTAGTACTATTCGTGTGATGCAAAGAGCTGACACCGGTGAAATATCCCCGTTAAGTGAAGTGAGTGTTGAGCTTGACTCAAATAATATTGATGGCTTGTATCTTAACAATGACATTTTAACCGTACTTTCTACGTCGCAGCAAAATTACAGTATTTATTCAAGTCAGTTAGTGTCTGACCCACTAGCGTATGTAGAGCCTACCTTTAACATTTCATTTGTTGATGTTAGTACACCTGAAATTTCTAAGGTCACTAATAGCTTTCAGTTTGATGGCAGTATTGTGAATAGCCGAAGAGTTGGTGATGTTTTATATATTGTTAGTCGTTACCAGTCACATATTGATGGCCTGACTTATGCGACCACCGATGAAGAAAAAATTGCCAACTATGTACGGATAAATAATACCGATGTTGCCGATTTACTGCCTAAGTATCAAGGCAAAGATGGTGTTGAGCAAAGCTTAGTGGGCGAACAACAATGTTTGTTAGCCGAAAATGCCACCGATAAAGATGGTTTTGACACCATAATGACGTTAACCGCTATCAATATTAACAATCTCCAACAATTAAGTTCAGTGTGTATAAACACCACTACCGATGGGTTGTATGCGACCGAAAAGTCTATTTATGTGTACGGCACTCATTATGATTATAGTATGGTAGACAGCGTTGAAACCAATACCGAAACGTCAATTATTCATAAGTTTTCTATTGATGATATGACCATAGCGTATGTTAATTCGGCCACTTTAGCTGGACGCTTTAATTGGAGGTTGTCGAACTTACGTTTTAGCGAGCAAGACAATTATTTACGGGTAGTAACCACCGAAGGTAACAGAAGAGTAGGGTATGAACACAAGCTTAATGTACTACTTGAAGCAGACAATAAACTCACGTTAGTTAAGCAATTACCTAATGCGGTTAACACCACTCCTATTGGTAAAGTAAGCGGTGATGGCTTGGTTTATGAAGATATTGAATCCGTACGTTTTTTCAAAGACAATGCCTATATTGTGACCTTTTTAAGAACCGATCCCTTGTACGTGATTGATTTAAGCGATAACAATAACCCCAAAATAGCCGGCGCATTAGAAATTCCGGGCTATTCAGCGTATTTGCACCCTATATCAGACAGTTTATTGCTTGGGGTAGGGCAAAATATTGATGAAAACGGTGTTGTTTTTATTGATGAGTCAACAACGACTGATGATAACAGTGAAACTTCTACCGTAGACCCAATTATAGAAGGTGCCAAAGTGTCGTTGTTTGACGTAAGCGATATCAGTGCCCCCCGTGAAATTCACTCAATTGTTTATGAAAATGGTTATACGCCAGTTGAGTATGACTATAAAGCGTTAAGCCATGTTACCACGCAAAATGGTACGCATAGGTTCGCTTTACCAATTGAACGCTGGCAAAGTACTACAACAACTGATGGTAAAAATACCTTTATGGTATGGCAGCAAGAAAACTTTTTATCGTTATTAGAAGTGACAAACAGCAGTGCTAACGCTGAATTAATGCACATTGGTAATATTATGGCAAAAGGCGAAAGTAAAGACTCTGGTGGATATTCAAGTTGGGATGATCGCTCGGTGATACATGATGACGATGTTTATTATATTCATGGTAATCAAGTATGGCGCAGCTATTGGCCAACCCCAGAACAAGTTACAGGGCCATTTTAATCGCTATTGTGTTAATCCCTCACTGCTGACAGTGAGGGATTAAAAGTTAAGCAGCTTACAATTGTTATAGCAACATGCGTTTATTGCTATTGCTCCAGGTATTTAATTTTATACACTACAGTAAACAGCACAGGTACAACAATTAAGGTCAGTACTGTTGCAAAACCTAACCCAAACATAATGGTGACAGCCATTGATTCAAAAAACACGTCAAACAGCAAGGGTATCATGCCTAAAATTGTGGTAATTGCTGCCATCGATACTGGTCTTACTCTGCTCACTGCAGAATCAAACACAGCCTGATACGGCGCTTTGCCCTCGTTAAGCTCTTGGTTTATTTGATCAACCAAAACAATACCATTTTTAATTAACATACCAGATAAGCTTAATAATCCGAGTAAGGCCATAAAACTAAAGGCCGAGTTCATCATCAATAAGCCAAAGGTCACGCCAATAATAGCCAAAGGTACGGTTGCCCAAATAATAAAAGGGATTTTAATTGAGTTAAACAACAGTACGGTAATAGCAAACATCACTAGATATCCTAACGGTAAACCACCAAACAATGCGGCTTGTGCATCACCTGATGATTCATACTCACCCCCCCAAGCAAATGAATAGCCTTGCGGTAATTCAATGGCTTCAATGGGCGCTCGTACTCTATTAAATAGGCTTGCTGCGGTTTCATTACCTAAAATATCATGATCCGCCATGATGGTAATGGTACGCTTTCTATCACGCCTCATAATCAAAGAGTCTTCCCAATCGGTTTTAAAGCCGTTAACAACTTGTGTTAGCGGCACATGTTTATTTGAGATTGAGCTATAGACTTGTAGTTCAGGTAGGCTGTCTATATTTAATCGCTCTTCATTTGGAGCGCGGGCAATAATAGGGAGTAATTTTGTACCTTCTCGGTACGTACCAACTTGCTTTCCTGAAAAGTTGGTTAACAGTAACTCATCAATATCGCTTTTACTTATCCCTAAACGTCTACCCATAGCTTCATTAAATTGTGGACGAATCACCTTGGTGCGTTCGCGCCAGTCATTGCGGATGTTAAACGCTTTTCCATCATTTTTTAATATGGTAGAGGCTTGTAAGGCAAGTGATCTAAGTACATCGGGATCGGGCCCTGAAAATCTTGCTTCAATTTTAGCATCTGTTGTTGGGCCTATTTCCATGGCTTTTATTTTAAATTGCGCTTGAGGGAAATTATTAGTCACATGATGGCGTAAATTACGCATAACTTCGGTTAATGCGTCTCTATTTTCAACCCGTATTATCAGTTGACCATAGGCTGCATAAGATTTTTCAGGTGCGTAGGTTAGCATAAACCTTGGCGCGCCTCGCCCAGTGGTAGAGGTCATTTGTGTAACTTTGTTTTGCGTGAGTAAATACGCTTGTATCGACTCAAGATCTTTTTGCGTTTCTCTAATATCTGAGCCTTGAAAGCGCCAATAATCTAGATAAAACATCGGCGTATTTGATTTTGGAAAAAACGACTGCTTGACCTGCGCAAAACCTATGATAGAGACGACAAATAATGCAACCATCATTAATAACGTGATAGCTCTATGTTGCATACATAGGTTCAATAGGGCTTTATAACCGGTAAAAATAGCCCCTTGATAAGGTGACGTTTCATTGTCAGTTACCTTGCTCACCTTTGTTTCTTTAAACATTAGGTTGGCAAAAAATGGCGTTAACGTGATTGCAGTTATCCAACTTAATAATAATGAAATAAGCAACACCCAAAATAGACTGCCGGCAAATTCACCAGTGGCATCTGATGACAAACCAATAGGAGCAAAGGCTGTAATTCCTATTACGGTTGCACCTAATAACGGTAAGCTGGTTTGTGAGATTATCGCTAACGATGCTTGTAATTTAGTTTGTCCTTTTTTCATGCCAATTAAAATGCCTTCTGTAACGACAATGGCATTATCAACTAACATCCCCAAGGCAATGATTAACGCCCCAAGAGAAACCCGTTGCAGGTCTATATGAAACATGTTCATGAAAATAAAAGTACCTAAAACGGTAAGCAACAACACACTACCAATTAAAATACCTGTTTTTACGCCCATAAAAATCAGTAAAACGGCGATCACAATAGCAACAGCTTCTAGTAAACTCACCATAAAGCTTTGCATTGATTTATCTACTTCTTCTGGTTGGTTATAGATGTTAGTTAACTCTAATCCGATAGGGCGGAAACTCTCCAATTCATTAATACGTTGTTCAATGCGCTTACCTATTTCTACCACGTTCACACCTGATGAAAAAGAGATACCCACTAACAATGCTTGTTTGTTGTTGTAGTTAGTGATGTGTTGAGGAACTTCAGCGTAATTGCGGCTAATAGTTGCAACATCGCCTAAGTACACTAACTCGGAGCTGCCGGGGCTTGATATAATTAATCGCTCTAATTCTTTTACGGTTTGAAATTCGCCCGTAGGATGCAAACGGATATATTCACTACCAATTTTTACTCGACCAGAGTTAGACACTTGATTTTGTGTTTGTAATAATTGATATATTCTACCGGGGGGAATACCTAAGGCAGACAGTTTATTGCGGGTAATTTCAACGACGATTTGTTCTTGCTGTTCACCGGTTACATTAACTTTACCTACCCCTTTAATTAATACTAACTCACGTCTTAAATAGTCTGAGTAATCCTTTAATTCTTCATAGGAATAGCCATCGCCACTAATGGCCAGTAATACTCCGAAGACATCACCAAAATCATCAATGACGTTTGGCGGGTAAACGCCGGCTGGGAGCCTAGGGGTTAAATCATTAATTTTTCGTCTTAATTCATCCCAAATTTGCTTTAAATCGTCTTTACGGTAGTTTGATTTCATCTCGACCACAATTTGAGAAAAACCAGCGCTTGAAATTGACTTAACAAATTTTACGTAAGGGAGTTGTTGTATTGCATTCTCTAGCGGATAACTGACTTCTTCTTCAACTTGAACTGGTGAGGCGCCAGGGTAGACAGTGGTGACCATGGCCATTTTCAAGGTAAACTGAGGATCTTCCAACCGGCCTAAATCATTATAAGCGACTAGCCCGCCCACCAATAATATGAGTGCGAACATCCAACTTGTAACGCTATTTTTTATAGCGTATTCAGTAATTTTCATTTACAGCCCCTTTTCTCTGTTCCAAGGGCGAACTTGCATGCCTTCGGTTAAGTAGTGGCTACCAGCAGCAACAATTTGATCACCGACGGATAATCCTGAAAGTATCTCAATACCAGTGCTTTTCACTTCTCCTACTTCAACTTCTACTTTTGTCACTTTCATGGTGCTTGGCTCAACTTTCCAAATAAACTTTCTATTATTTGCTAGTGGCTGATCTTCAGCTGAAAAAACCGCGCTTATTGGTAAAATATATTGTTGTAAGTTTAGATCTATGATTTTTGACAGATCAATGCGAATGTTAGCAGACATACCGGGAAGGGCATTAAAGCCTTGCGGTGTAGGTAAAGAGAAGACAACTTTGTAGGTAAGGGTTGAAGGATCTGCTTGGGTATCCCATTCTTTCAGGCTGACTAAAAATTCTTGTTCTGGATGAGAATCAAAAATAACGGTTGGCTGATACTGGTTGTTTTTATTAATACGCGAAATAAGGTTTTCAGGTATTTGCATAGAAATATCAATAATATCGCGTGTCTGTAAGTGAATTATGGCTTGTTTAGCTTGTATATGGTCAAACTTTTCAACAAAAACTTGCGATACATCGCCTGAAAAAGGAGCCCGAAGGTAAGTGTATTCTACATTGCTTTTAGCGACATTTAGTGAAGATAAAGCAACCCCTAAATTGGCTTCGGCCTCATCAAAAGCCGATTGAGGTGCCAATTTACGCTCTAACAATAATTGTGCTTGATCAAATTTAGATTTAGCTAAATTGTAGCGTGCTTTTCTATCATCAAGCTGCAATAAAAAATCACTTGGGTCTAAACGAGCTAATACATCGCCTTTGGTTACTGTCATGCCCGGCTTTATTTTAACATCAATAATTTGACCACTAACCCTAAATGCAAGTTTAGAATCTGCGTTGGCTTCGACTTCTGCTGGAAAATTACGTATTGCTTGTTTGGCTGCATCAACCACGGTAACTATTTTTGCGGGACGTACCAATGGCTGAGTGGGTGTTGATGTTGCATTATCACAACCTGACACTAATAAAATAGAGAAAAATGCGGTGAAAAATGTAGCTTTATGTGCTTGGAAAAGCATATGAACCTCTAATGTAAGCTAATGAAATATTTTTTTGATTATTAATTATACCCTGTGGTGTACAATAACAATACTTATATAAACTAATTAACTTGTTAAATATATTTTATATAGTTGTCCTATAGGACGGAAAGTGAAAAACCAATGTAGGGCGGACTTTATTCCGACAATAAGCTTAGTCCGACAAAAAAGCGGGCAATGAATTACCCCCTACAAGGAGCAATCCATGTCGGACGGAAAGTAAAAACCAATGTAGGGCGGACTTTAGTCCGACAAACCGCGGGCAATGAATTACCCCCTACAAAGGGCAAACTAATGTTGGGCGGAAAGTGAAAAACCAATGTAGGGCGGAATTTATTCCGACAAGAAAGCGGGCAATGAATTCCCCCCTACAAAGGGCAATCCATGTCGGGCGGAGTGATAAACCAATGTAGGGCGGAATTTATTCCGACAATAAGCGGGCAATGAATTCCCCCCTACAAAGGGCAAACCATGTCGGGCGGAAAGTGAAAAACTATGTTGGGCGAAATTTATTCCGACAAAAAAAGCGGGCAATGAATTACCCCCTACAAAGGGCAATCCATGTCGGGCGAAAAGCGTTAAACCCATGTAGGGCGGAATTTATTCCGACAAAAAAAGCGGGCAATAAATTACCCCCTACAAAGGGCACAACATGTTGGACGAAAGGTGATAAACCCATGTAGGGCGGAATTTATTCCGACAAAAAAAGCGGGCAATGAATTACCCCCTACATAGAGCAAACCATGTAGGGCGGAGTGGTAAACCAATGTAGGGCGGAATTTATTCCGACAATAAGCTTAGTCCGACAAAAAAGCGGGCAATGAATTACCCCCTACAAAGAGCAATCCATGTCGGACGGAAAGTGATAAACCAATCTAGGGCGGAGTGATAAACAATGTAGGGCGGACTTTAGTCCGACAAAAAAACGGGCAATGAATTACCCCCTACAAAGGGCAATCCATGTCGGGCGAAAAGCGTTAAACCCATGTAGGGCGGAATTTATTCCGACAAACCGCGGGCAATGAATTACCCCCTACAAAGGGAAATCCATGTTGGGCAAAAAGTGATAAACCCATGTAGGGCGGAATTTATTCCGACAAACCGCGGGCAATGAATTACCCCCTACAAAGGGCAATCCATGTTGGGCGGAAAGTGATAAACCAATGTAGGGCGGAAAGTGTTAAACCCATGTAGGGCGGAATTTATTCCGACAAAAAAAGCGGGCAATGAATTACCCCCTACATAGAGCACACCCTGTTGGACGAAAGGTGAAAAAACCATGTAGGGCGGAATTTATTCCGACAAAAAAAGCGGGCAATGAATTACCCCCTACATAGAGCACACCATGTTGGACGAAAGGTGAAAAAACCATGTAGGGCGGAATTTATTCCGACAAAAAACGGGCAATGAATTACCCCTTCAAATTGACCAATCAATGTAGAGTAAGCATTATGACATTAGATCAAATTAAAACATTATGCCGTATCGTTGAATGTGGCACGTTACAAAAAGCAGCGCAAAGTTTGCATAAAACTCAACCAGCCTTGTCGATGTCGATAAAAAAATTAGAAAACGAATATGGCTTTCAAATTCTAACGCGCGATAATTACCGACTGACACTCACTAAAGCGGGTCAATCTTTTTATCATAAAGCTCAAGAGTTACTGCAATCAGCATCACAACTAAGTTCATTAGGTGAACATTTAGGAGAAGGTAACGAGGCTAAAATACGTTTGGGTTATGATGCTATATGTCCGTTGACCCACATTTTACCTATTCTAAAACGTTGCCAAACCCAATTTCCTTTTACTGAAATTGAATTAATAGGCGGCTCTCGTTTTAGCGCTTTAGATTTATTAAAAAAAGAAGAGATTGATATTGCAATTAGTCCATGGTGGCCCACACTTTATGCATTAGGCGGTTTAGAATCATTACCAGTTACCCACTTCAGCGTTATTTTGGTCGCGACACCTGAGTTATTTCCTGCACATAAACGCATTAGTATTAGTGATTTAAAGCAAGAAGTGCATATTGATGTTGAAGCGAGTGATTTAAGTTTTGATACTCATGATCTTATCTTGTTAAAAGGCTGTCGCCAATGGCGCACAAAAGATGCTTATACCCTAAAAAATATGTTAGTTGAAGGCTTAGGTTGGGGCTATATTCCCGAATTTATGGTGGAAGAAGAACTTCAATCAGGGGAATTAGTTAAACTTAAGCTAAATGAAATTGAACACGAAATTAGTGGAGAAATACGTTTAATAAAACGACAAGAGTGTACCTTAGGACCTGTTTCAACCATGATTTGGAATGAGTTTGTTTGACACGCTGACGTATTAGCCAAAAGTATGACTAACATTATATATTAGAATAATGTAATATTAACATTAGTTTTTTCTAATTTAACAGGTTGAAAGAGTGTCACATGAAACCATTACTGTTTATTCTATTTTTTTGTTCAAATTTATTCTCAGCGGCTTACGCTAATAATATTGTAAGTGAGTATGCCCCTAGTAAAGAATGTAAGACTTGTCATTCACAAATATATGATGAATTTTATAGCTCTATGCACGCAAACTCGACACCTCAAAAAGATCCCATTCATGCTTCTGTGTGGAATCGTCACCCTAAAAATTTAAAACTTAACCAATATGCCTGTGGTAAATGTCATACACCGGCAGCGAATAATTTAGATAAAATGTTAACAAAGGGGCAAAAAGCGTTGCCCAGTGCGGATAATGCTACGCATCAAGAGGGCATTAGTTGTGCCTATTGTCATCGGATTGAAAGTATTAAACTAGCAAGTAAATCGAACATTAATGTGATGAGTGAAGTGCCCAAAAAGTATTTTGGCACTACAAACAGCCAAGTACCTTCTCCGTTTCATGATACGGTAAAAACTGATAACTCAGCTATGAAAAATGGTAATGTTTGTGTTGGTTGCCATTCTCATAAAAAAAATAAGCATGGTCTTAATGTTTGCTCTACTAATATCAATAATGAAATGGATGGCGCAAACTGTGTGAGTTGTCATATGCCAAAAGTTACCGGTAAGCCGTCTGCGTTGAGTCAAACTAAAGCGCATAGCTTTCATGGCTTTCCTGGTGCTCACCAGAATCTTGATATGCTCACCAAATATGTTGATATTTCACTGCTTAGAGAAATTAATAATTTTAAAGTAAATATTGATAATCAAAGTTCTCATGCTTTGCTGCTTCATCCTCTACGTGTTGCTGTGCTAAAAGTAAAAGTTATAAGAGGAGACAAAGAGATAGCACTACCTGAACAGTATTTTAAACGGGTTATTGGCGTAAACGGCAAACCAGCTATGCCTTGGCTAGCAAAAAAGGAAGTTGCCAATACCATGATACAAGCCAATGAAAAAAGAGTGGTTAATTATGATTTTTCGCTACAAAAAAGAGATGAAGTAGAGGTTGTACTGGGTTGGTATTTAGTTAATCCTAAAGCAGTGGCAAAACTAAACTTATCAGATGAAAAAGTTGCTACCCAGTTTATGATGTTTAAACAACAAAGCTTTACCTTTTAGATAGCAATGTACTCTGTTTCAACGAGTTGTAGCCATTATGCTGTGGCTTGTTGATATGCCCAACTAAGCCAAGGTAATAAGGCAATTAAATCAGATTTTACAACGGTAGCGCCACACCAAATTCGTAAACCAGAAGGGGCATCTTTGTATGCGCCAATGTCGAAAGCCACACCTTCATCAGCTAATAATTGAATTAGGGTGTTAATTTGCTCATCGTTAGCCTTTAACTGAAAGCAGACACTGGTGTTTGAACAGATATCAGTGTTTTTCGCTAAAAAGTCTATCCAGTTATTTTGTTCAACATATTCAGCCATTACTTGCAGGTTAGCTTGGCTTTTTTCAATTGCCGCATGCACGCCACCTATACTGTCAATCCATGCTAGGGCATCAAGGTAGTCTTCAACACACAACATTGATGGTGTATTTATCGTGGCACCTTTGAAAATGCCATCTATGAGCTTACCTTTACTGGTTAAGCGAAATACTTTTGGCAGTGGCCATGCTGGGGTATATGACTCAAGGCGTTTTACCGCGTTTGGACTAAGGATCAGCATGCCATGAGCTCCTTCACCACCAAGCACTTTTTGCCAACTAAAGGTGGCAACGTCAATTTTGTGCCAATCAATGTCCATGGCAAAAACAGCGCTAGTGGCATCACAAATGGTCAACCCACTGCGGTCATCGCTGATCCAGTCTGCGTTATCAATCTTTACTCCTGAGGTGGTGCCATTCCAAGTAAAAATAATATCGTGCTCAGGGTTGGCTTGGGCAAAGTCAGGTAATTGACCATAATCAGCAATAAAGGTACGGGCGTCTTTAAGATGTAATTGTTTGGTAATATCTGTTGCCCAACCTGAGCCAAATGATTCCCAGGCAAATACGTCAACCGGTCGTTGACCCAAGAGTGACCACATTGCCATTTCCATTGCACCGGTATCAGAGCCGGGTACTATGCCTACTTTATAACCTTGCGGTAAATTTAATAACCGTGATGTTTCATCAATGGCTTTTTTCAAACGCTCTTTGCCTATGTTACTTCGATGAGAACGCCCTAAGCTGTCAATATTTAGAGCACTAAGGTTATAACCAGGGCGTTTAGTACAGGGCCCTGAAGAGAAATTTGGATTGGCCGGTTTAACAGTCGGTTTCATTTGTTTTCCTTGTCGGCTCTATTATATTTTGAGCGCCTTAAGTTAGTAAAAATTTAGCGTGCTTGGTAACGCTAATTATTTGTTCTAATGGTGCGTTAATTTTAATTATTACTCAATAGTGCCAAGTCATTAACCATAAGAAACAATATGCATAGTTAAAGGAAAAAAAGAATAAACGTGAAGCAAAGAGGTAAGTTGCCTATCATGGTCTATTCAAGTGAACCTATACTCATTAACGGTAAACCGCTTTCTGGCTATTGTTCTTCAATATATGCTTATTTATCGATCCCACCCATGCATAAGTACTTTATTTCCATATAATCATCTAAACCGTACTTAGAGCCTTCACGGCCATTGCCTGATTGTTTTACCCCACCAAAAGGCGCTGCGGCATTGGAGATAATGCCTTCATTGATACCGATCATGCCAAACTCTAGGCCTTCGGCAACACGCCAAATAACGCCTATATCACGAGAATAAAAATAGGCGGCTAAGCCGTATTCAGTATCATTGGCTAGCGCTAATGCTTCAGCTTCATTGGCAAATGATATCAGTGGCGATACTGGCCCAAAAATTTCATTGCTAGCTACCGGCATGTCATTGGTCACATTAGTTAAAATAGTTGGTTGATAAAAACATGAACCGGCTTGTTCGATTTTGCCACCTAAGATAACTTTAGCGCCCATGTTAATAGATTCATCGACCAATGTTTGGACATCAGCAACGGCTTGTTCGCTGATCATTGGACCGACATTAACGTCTTCATGCAAACCATTGCCCATTGATAAGGTACTGACGGCTTGTGCAAATTTTTCACTAAAAGCTTCCATAACGTCTTGATGGACTAAAATACGGTTGGTGCACACACAGGTTTGACCGGCATTTCTATATTTAGACGCCAACGCCCCTTGTACTGCGGCGTCGAGGTCGGCATCGGCAAAAACAATAAAGGGCGCGTTGCCGCCAAGCTCCATTGACACTTTTTTCACTGTTGAGGCACATTGGCTAATTAATGCTTTGCCAACAGGAGTTGAGCCGGTGAAAGTAAACTTAGCCACATCGGGGTGCTCTGTTAACACCTTACCCATGCCGCGCGCATCATCACCTACTACCACATTAAAAACACCGGCAGGAATACCTGCACGCTCTGCCAGTTCGGCCATGGCTAAAGCAGAAAGTGGTGTTTGAGTCGCAGGACGGACAACAAATGTACAACCGGCTGCTAATGCCGCTGCCGCTTTACGTGCGATCATCGCATTGGGGAAGTTCCATGGTGTTATCGAAGCAACCACGCCAACCGGCTGTTTAATCACAACAATGCGCTTGTCGTTTGCTGGCGCGGGAATAGTATCACCATAAACACGTTTACCTTCTTCAGCAAACCATTCAATAAATGCTGCACCATAAGCAATTTCACCTTTTGCTTCTGCCAGCGGTTTACCTTGCTCCAACGTAAGGATTTTTCCTAAGTCGTCTTGATGTTCCATCATTAAGTTGAACCAATTTCGCATTAATACTGCACGTTCATTGGCTGATTTTCCAGACCACATTTTATAGGCAGATTTAGCGGCTTTTATCGCTAATTCTGTTTCGGCAATGCCGGCATTACTAACGTTAGCAACTAACTCACCAGTGGCAGGATTATTAACGGCTAAATTTGTTTCACTGCTATGCCAACTTCCGTTGATATAGGAAAAGTTTTTAACTAATTGTTGATCTTTTAGACTGTGCATATTTGTCTCCACAATAGGATCGCTTCAAATGATTCATTCACTTTGTTTAGCATTAAATCAAACTCAGGTTAAACATAAAACACAAATATAAAATATTCATCAGAATAACAAAGTTAAGAGGGACGGCAGAGGCAACTGTCATAACGGTTGTGTGCATAACGCGATGCCCATCTATGGCTAAGAGGTAAGCTCTTCACAGATCGCTTGCTTTAGCTGTCATGCCACATTGAGAAAAGAAAAGCGCTACTACATCTAAGACCTGTTTATATTGGCTGAAAATTTAGCCGCTATGGACACATTGGGCTTAATGAGTTTGCTATTTTTTCGGCTTCAACAAGAAAATCAGAGTTAAAAGCATCTTGATAAACAAAAAAAGTGACACCATTGGGGAGTAGATTAATAAAGTTTCCACCATAACCGGCCATTCTTGGGATCCAATATTCACAATCCATATTAGTGCCTTTTATTAACCAAAAGGAAAACCGATAATTTATATTGTCGTTTTGAATTGAGTTATCGTTAAATGATGGCAGCGAATGCATGGTACTAGCTGCAAGTGCTTTTTCAGTGACGGAAGTGTTTAGCAGCGTCACGCCATTGTGTACACCTTTATTTTGCAATAACTTACTGATTAAAACGGTGTCAATGGCTGTAGGAAACAACCCCGTCCCCAGCAATGGTATGCCACGAGTGCCATTTGTTTCTATAGTGTGAATGGCGGGTAACACGGCAATACCAATAGGGTTCAACACCTCAACTGTAAAGCGATCCCATAAATTTACATCATTACCTTCCTTTTGTTTTATTAATGCGTCCATCACCGCAGCTAAGGTAAATGTATCAACAGTTCTATAACGGAAAACTTCCCCAGGACTCCAAGAATAATGAGAATAGCTATTTGAAATATCGAGCTTTTCTTGTGCGCTAGTTGCCCAAGTCCAAGGGCCTGTTTTTTCATTATACTCATCTGAAAACATATCATTTTCTGGATAAATACCTAACTCCCCAATACTTGAGCTCATATCAATTAAATGTTGAATGGTGACTTGATCCCATTGGTTATGATCAGCTTCAATTGGCAAGTATTTTGTGACAACATCATCTAGAATTTCTTCACCGTATTTTTGGGTTAACCACATTAATAGCATCCCCGCACCCATTGACTTTGCAGCAGAAAAGCTGCCCTGACGCATCTGAGCACAAAATGGGAAGTCACCATAAGGTGTCGGACATGCTTGTAAGTACAATGTGTCATTATAATGCAACCCAATCGCACTATAATCAGCACCGTTTGGATCACTTACTATGGCATTCACATAATCTTCTTCTACTGCTGCGGTTAAGCTTTGCCATGTTGCTATATTTGGCAGCGCTGCTAAGTATTGATTAAACATCGCTTTATGGGCTATGAAATCTTCACTAGACTCATTGTTAAAAAGTAAATCCAGTTGTCCCCAAAAATGATACTGGAAATAACTTGCCGTTTGTTGGACTACTTGAAAGCGAAATTTTGAGACTTCATTGTTAGTGGGATCAAATAAAAAAGTAGCAATACCATTATGTGTTTGGCTACGTAGCTTATCTGTTAATACAAAGGGAAAGGCAACTCGCAACCAGCCTTGGTCGTCTGCTTCAGACCAAATCTTTCCAGGTGATAAAATAATCCCCCAAAAACTGTCATAACCTGTGGAGTAGATAATATCTTGCTTGACGGGTACAAAATGCTCGCCTTGAGTATAAAAGTCTGTAGTAAAGCCAGGAAAGAACAAATAACCCTTACCCCGATTATCTTCTTCTGGGCCGTTACCTAACATTTTTGTTTCTTTCATTGTTAAGTTGCCACTAAAATTATCTAGTGTGGTAAGTTCAGCATCAATAGGCATGAAATAGCTATTATGAATTGGTGACGGCTGACTATATTCTCCCTGCTGCAAGTGATTAAGGGTCAACCATGTTCGTTTACTTGCAGGTGCGTGTGTTAAATAACTTAACTCCTGTGTAGAAGTGTCATCTATTGGTACAGCTTCATCCTGCTTTGAATTGCACCCGACCAGCAATAGCACCAATAACAATAATGTAAAGCGTATTTCCATCATAACTTTTTCTCATTTTTTTATTTTAAGTTGATGAAGTTTATACCTCATGGCAGGATGTAATACTTTATAACTCTAAGTAAAAAAGATGATTTTTTTATGATATTTACACATTCACGGCTAAAAAATGACTAAAGTCAGTCAAGTCGCCGATTTTACTCAACCATTTAGATTAGCTGAATACTTAGTTGTACCTGAGCATCATTATATTGAACGACTTCATACTCGAGTTGAGTCAAAAAACGCTAGAATAGAAATTGAACCTTTAGCCATGGCAATGCTGGTGTATCTTGCAAAACATCAAGGAAATGTTGTCAAAAGGGAAACCTTATTTGAAGCACTTTGGCCAGGTAAAATTGTCAGTCAAGGTGCATTAACGCGAATTATTAGTGTGTTGAGATTGGCGTTGAATGAGAGTAAAGGCGCACCCAAATATATTAAAACAATACCAAAACAAGGATATTGCTTAATTGCTGATGTATCGCCGTTCACACTCGATTTGAAAAAAGCACGCGTTTGGAGTAAAAAAAACGTCATCATTATGATGACTGTTTTGGTGAGTTTTTTTACCATTTATCTTTCGACAGACAAGCAAGAGTCTGCAATTGCCAACACATGGTTTGGCCCAATAATTGGCGTGACTAGTTTAGTTGGGGTAGAAAGGTTACCTACTATGTCTAGTGATATGCGATCAATATTGTTTAGTTATCGTCCTCAGCAAGCCCAAACAGATAGCTTGGTTATTCAAAACCTAAGCGACTCAACAATGGTCACTTTACAAAATAGCCATTCACAATATTTAGCGTTAACTTGGTCAAAAGACCAAAAGTTTATTGCTTATGCGGCTTATAGCAATGGAGAATGTTTGGTTGAGGTAGCAGCCTATTCACCAGAGAGTAAATCGATGCATGCTCGACAAAAAGTGACAAGTTGTAGCGCATTTTTTCAAATCGATATTAAATTCAGTTTAGATAGCCAATTTTTATATATTTTATCTAGCCAAGAAACCGGCGGTTATTTAATTGAAAGCTTTGATTTATCTTCAAAGTCAAAAAGTGTGTTACTTGATCGGAGTGATTCGCAACAGTATGCTGATCATTTAAGTATCACAGATCAATTGAGCACTTTAGCCTTTGTTGAATCAGATCTTGTTAAAAATATCTCGCACATTAATTTGCTGACTATCAATGAAAATCAACAAACAGCGTTAGAAACTTTAGCGACGCTGGCAACGTTACCTAAAGCACTCTCTTGGATAAACAGCCACAATGCCTTTATTGTTTGGCAAGATCAAAATTATCAATTATTAGCGTTAACAGGGCAGTGGTTTTCAATTAATAATGCTCGGGGTTTACATCTTAACAACTTAACATCACCTGCCCAGGAGAAAATATTATTTACCCATGAGATAAACTCTCATTTTATTGAAGAGCATAGTAACCCTTTATTAATGCACAACAATCAAACAAGCACAGTGGCTGATTCAAGTTTGATGGAAGGTGCTGCAGCATATGCCAATCATACAAGTCAATTTGCTCTATTAAGTGACCGACGCAGAAAGGGAGTAGAATTATGGCTAGCTAACGAAAAACTAACATTGTTTCAACCCAACAGTCTTGATATTCAATATGGGCCAATCAAATGGTCACCTGATGATAAATACCTTATGGTATTAAGTAAGCAACAACGACTGGCAGCCATCGACCTGAAAACAAAAAAGCATACGTGGCTAACAAATGAAGAAGATACAGTACTGGCGGGGAGCTGGGGCGTTAATGCAGATAAGATATATTTCAGTAAACTAGTTGATGATGAATTTCAGTTGTTTTCAACCGGCTTAATGTATCCAAAAGAGAAACAACTCACGTTTAATGGCGGTTATTTTTCACAAATCACCAGCGATGGCAAAAGTATTTATTACAATAAACGTAATCAAGCAGGGCTATGGAAAATTGATATTCAAACAAACAAGCAGCAATTGGTGACAGAAGAGTTCGGCACGCAAAATTTTTCACGCTGGCAACTATTTGATAATGGTATTTATTATCGCCATAACACCAAACTAGGTGAGGGAATAATTTTTTTCGATTTTGTCAATCAAACGCATACCATGTTATACAAGGATCTCAATATTTGGATGTTTGATGTTTCGCCAGACCAAACAAGGCTGATGTTATCCAAAGAAGAGCGTCAGTCAGATATTATGTCAGTCACAGTTGAAAGAGGTAAGTGAAATAGTGTTTTTAGTACCTTTTAAATGTCAAAACTTTTATGTTTCTAACGTAATTCTCAGTATTATTTAGCACGAGTTTTCGTCTCCTAGAGTTGAGCTTAAATAATTCATAAAGGCTTTACTTGCTTTTGATAGGTAATGGCTTTTTTTCCATGCCAAGCTTAACTTAAATTCGATTTTTGGTGAAAAAGGCACAGAGGTTAATTTAGGCTCTTCTTTTAAAATACGTGCTAAACAAGTAGTAATGCCTACTTCATTGCGAACCAGTGATTTTTGAAGTTCAATTAGGTTGGTTTCTGTGCGTATATCTAACGCTAGATGATGTTGATTGGCATATGCGCTTACTACTTCACGTAAAAAATAACCTTCATGGAAGAGCACTAGTGGTTGTTGACTAAATTGTGCCATTGTTAGGGTTTTTTGCGTGGCTAACGGGTGTGATTTTACCATGCCAGCAACAATTTCCTCGTTGATTAGTTCAGTATAACGAAGTTGTGGGTTTTCTATATCACCGCGAACCAATGCTAAATCAAGTTCACCATTGAGTAACATTTTCTCAAGCGCCGCTGTACCTTGATCTACTAGGTGAATTTTAATATGCGGATAAGCTTGTTTAAAAGAAGTTAATACTTGTGGAAAATAATATGACCCCATCATTGCTGAAACACCAAAACGAATGCTACCTCGTTCAAGATCTTTTAGCTCTTGTAATTCTATTTTAACTTGTTTTGCTTGGTTTAACAGTTGAGTTGCTAGCTTAAACAGCACCTCTCCTTCAGCTGTTAACAGCGCGTTTTTTTCAGCGCGATTGATCAGTTTTAAACCGGTTTCTTGCTCTAATTTTTGTATTGAAATCGTCAGTGCTGGTTGGGCTATACCTATTTCATTGGCCGCTCTAGTGAAGTTGCCCATAACAGCCAACTGGCAAAAATGCGCTAAACGCTTAAGGTTAATATTTTGCATATATAAAATATATAGAAATTATAAAAACTATATATTATATTTATTTTGGCTTTAAGGATAGAGTATAGCCATTATTTTAAAACAATATTGCACAATAACAACTAAACGGAGTATTCATATGAGCCCCAAACTAACCCCTTTTAACTGGCAAGACCCGATGTTTCTTGATGAACAATTAACAGAAGAAGAGCGAATGATTCGAGATACTGCTTATGATTATTGCCAAGAAAAACTATTACCACGAGTACTTGAAGCTAATAGGCACGAACACTTTGACCGCGAAATAATGCGTGAATTAGGTCAGTTGGGCTTGTTAGGAGCAACGTTACCAGCAAAATATGGTGGTAGCGAAGTAAATTATGTTAGTTATGGATTAATTGCCCGTGAAGTTGAGCGTGTTGATAGTGGTTATCGTAGTGCTATGAGCGTGCAGTCATCATTAGTTATGCACCCTATTTATAGCTATGGTACTGAAGAACAACGACTAAAATATTTACCTAAATTAGCGTCGGGTGAATGGGTTGGTTGTTTTGGTTTGACTGAGCCTAATTCGGGTAGTGACCCTGCGTCTATGAGCACTCACGCAACTAAGGTTGATGGCGGGTATTGTTTAACAGGTAATAAAATGTGGATTACCAATTCACCTATTGCTGATGTTTTTGTGGTTTGGGCTAAGCTCGAAGGAAAGATCCGTGGTTTTGTACTAGAAAAAGGCATGGAAGGGTTATCAGCGCCAAAAATTGAAGGTAAATTTTCATTACGTGCCTCTATCACCGGTGAAATTGTTATGGACAACGTGTTTGTTCCTGATGAAAATATCTTCCCTGATATTAAAGGGTTAGCAGGGCCTTTTGGTTGTCTTAATAAAGCACGTTACGGTATTGCTTGGGGCGCATTAGGTGCAGCAGAATTTTGTTTTAGCTCTGCTAGACAATATTCAATAGACAGACAGCAATTTGGCCGCCCTTTAGCCTCAAACCAATTAATTCAAAAGAAATTAGCTGATATGCAAACTGAAATCAGTTTAGGTTTACAGGGATGTTTGCAAATGGGACGTTTGATGGATGCCAATCAATGCCCCGTTGAATTGATTTCTTTATTAAAACGCAATAACTGTGGAAAATCGCTTGATATTGCCCGAGTTGCTCGTGATATGCATGGTGGAAATGGAATTAGCGACGAGTTTGGCGTGATCCGTCATGTGATGAATCTTGAAGCAGTTAATACCTATGAGGGCACTCATGATGTCCATGCGCTTATTTTAGGCCGTGCTATCACGGGTTATCAGGCTTTTTGCTAATGACTAGCGCATTAAAGCACATTAAAGTTGTCGATTTAAGCCGAATATTAGCGGGGCCTTGGGCTTCGCAAATGCTGGCTGATATGGGCGCAGAAGTTATAAAAGTAGAGCGCCCGATAAAAGGTGATGATACACGCTTTTGGGGGCCTCCTTTTATCAAACAAGCTACTCAAGAGCAGCCACCGCAAGCGGCCTATTTTCATTGTGTAAATCGTAATAAGCAATCGATAGCGATTGATATTACCCAAGCACAAGGTCAACAAGTGCTTAAAGACTTAATCGCTCAAGCGGATGTGTTAATTGAAAACTATAAAGTGGGTGGCTTAGCAAAATACGGTCTTGACTATCAAAGTGTGAAAAAACTCAATCCGCAATTGGTGTATTGCTCGATCACTGGTTTTGGTCAAACGGGTCCTAGCGCACATAAAGCCGGATATGATGGCATGATTCAGGGCGAGGGAGGGTTGATGAGTTTAACCGGTGAGCCTGATGGTATGCCGATGAAAGTGGGGGTTGCCCTAGTTGATGTGATGACCGGACTGTATAGTTGCAATGCGGTACTGGCTGCATTAATGGCACGACAACATACCAACGAGGGACAACATATCGATATTGCGTTGCTTGATGTGCAGGTAGCGGCATTAGCCAATCAAGGGATGAACTACTTAGCGACAGGTGAAAATCCACAGCGCTTAGGTAACGGCCACCCTAATATTGTGCCGTATCAAACCTTTGCTACTCAAGATGGTAGTATGATTTTAGCGGTTGGCAATGACAGCCAGTTTGTGAAATTCTGTCAAGTGGCTCAGTGTCCAAAAATTGCGGAGGATCCTTGGTTTGCTTCTAACGAACAGCGGGTGATTAATCGTGACAAATTGATCCCTATTTTAGCCGCCAAACTTGCATCACATAAAAGTCAGTGGTGGTTAGAACAACTTGCAGAGGTTGGGGTGCCCTGTGGTCCGGTGAATACCTTAGAGCAAGTCTTTAATCACCCACAAATAAAGCACAGAGAAATGGTGCGAAAAATCGCTAATCAACAAGGGGAGCAAATAGATACGGTTGCATCACCGATAAACCTTTCAGCGACGCCATTGCAATATAGCAATGCAGCGCCTGACTTAGGGCAGCACAGCTATCAGGTGTTATCAAAAACATTGAACTACAGTGATGATGATATTAGCACGCTATTTTCTAAGGCGGTGGTGAGTTGAGGTTATACCATTTACATCGTTGAGTGGTTATAAAAATTTGCCAGGTATTTAAATTAATTTTAACAATACAAATACGGTAAGACTGGTGCCCAAGGTTAAGTAAACACTATGACTTTTATAAGCAGTAATAATTGCCACCGTTGCTGCTAATAAATAGGGGTTAGTTAAGCTAGTATTAAAGCTATTCTCTTGGATAAAAATAATAGGTACCCAAATTGCTGTTAACACTGCGGGAGCACTAAAACTTAAAAAGTGCGTGGTTTTAGCGCCGATACGTATGGGTAGTTTAGGGTGTAAAAATAAATAGCGACTTGCAAACGTAATAATGGCTAATAAAACGATGGTTATAAGTGTCATGGGATGTCCTTGTTATTTTTCATTATAGGTGTTTTTGCTTGTTTATTGGCGGTTATGTAACCGCAGTACATAGCAATAAGCGAAGCTATTACTAAGCCTAATTCCCAGTTAAATAATTTAAATAGCACAGATAAGCAACCAGCAACGACTACCGTCACTAACATTGCCACATTAGTAATTGATGGAATAACTAATGCGATGAATGTTACGGCAATGGCAAAATCTAAGCCTATACTCGTTAAATCAGGTAAATAACTACCAGCGACAATACCAATGATATTCCACAATAACCAACACAAGTAGAAGCTCCCACCGGCACTAATGGCATATACTAGTTGAAGATTTCCTTGATAAGCTTTTTGATCTCCAGAAAGTGCAAACAGTTCATCAGTTAATAAAAATCCTAGACTGCCACGCCATTTGAAGGGCAGATTTTTCAACTTATCTCTAAGGGCTAAACCATATAAAAAATGCCGAGAACTAATGATCAAGGCAGTAAATAGAATTGTGGCTAATGGCGTATTGTCATTGATCAACTCAATAACCACTAGTTGTACAGCACCAGCAAAAACTAAAATGGGCATTAACAGAGCTTCCAAAACGCTGAAGCCACGTTGTATCGATAAAGAGCCGCATAATATGCCCCACGGCAGTACAGCAAGGTTTAAAGGCAACATAGCCAATACACCTTTTTGTATTATTTTTAACCTAGCCTGTTTTCTATTAAACGACATCGCATACCTGTTGTTGGTTTTTCTGACGGTGTGACATTAATAAAAGCATCATGGTTTTGTTAATGTCAATTGAGTGATGTTCTTAATTAAGTTAGTTTTTTAAAGAACAAGGGTGCTGATTAGCCAAGCAAATAACGGGGCTAAAATAGCAGTTAAAATTCCACTGATTACTAATGCTAAAGAGCTGAACGCACCTTGCTCTGTGCCTACTTCCATTGCTTTTGCAGTACCAATAGCATGAGCGCTACACCCCATGGCTAAACCTTGTGCTTGTTCATTGGTGATGTTAAACAGTTTGAGTACAGTAAAACCTGCTAGAGCGCCTAATAACCCCACCGCAATTACAACGGCAGCGGCCAATGACGCTAAACCGCCTACTTCATTGGCAATGGCCATAGCAATAGGACTAGTGACTGATTTTGGTAATAACGATAACAATAATACCTTGTCTTGGGTTAGTAATATTGCCATTAGCAAGCAGCTTGATATACCTATTACTACGCCAGCAAAGCAACTGATCATGATAGGGATAAACTGCTTTTTAATTTGAGATATTTGATAAAATAATGGAATAGCTAGTGCTACCACAGCTGGCTCTAGTAGCCAAACAAAGGGTTGATTGGCCTCTGCGTAGTGCTGATAATTTAAGGGGGTAAAACTAAATAGGGCAATAAAAAATAAAATGCTCACTAATAAAGGGTTTGCCAAGGGATTTTGTATCGGTTGTAATATTTTTCGAGCGGCTAAGAAAACTAATGTAGTGGCAATCAAGTAAGCATAAATCATTTTACTAACCTTTGATATATCCAGCCAACACCGACTAAAACAGCCAACGTACTCACTACACTGCTTACAATGATGGTAAACCAATGGTTCGATAATAATTCAGTGTATTGCAATAAGCCTACGCCTACAGGTACAAAAAAAAGCGTGATATAGCTGAGTAAAAAATTACCGGAGGGTAACACTAAGTGTAGCGGGAGTATGCGGGCATTAAGCGCAATAAATAACATCAACAACCCAAAAATACTACCGGGAATAGGGACATGGGTCAGGTACTGCAGCGCTTTTCCTAAATAAAGAAAACACAATAGTATTAAAGCACTTCGGGTGAAATGACCTATTGAAATCAAACGCGTTTTATTTAGCATAATTTAGTACAACACATTTACCATCAATCACTGAGAGTTTTGCGGTGAGTTAAGTGGCAAGTATTATACCTAAGTGCGATATCCTATCAATACAAGGGGCGTGGTTATACCTTTATAATTATTGTGTTCGACACTGTTACTCTGAAGCCAAAGCGATGATGTCAACGTTTAGATAGCAGCATAATGTCGTTATAGTTGTGTATTTAAGCTTGTTTTAATGCCTTGCTAACTTGTGTCTGTGCAGCAGGTTGCAGCGTATAGTGGGTGTTTGCACATGGAGAAAATAAACTATTGTTTGAATCAAGCGTCATATCGTCAATAGCCATTTGCTGACAAAAGTGTGTAAATACTTCAATATCTTGGTTACTAATTTTTTGTTGGCTTTTTTGCATTATGCCGTCAATGTATGCACTGCTGCCATGTAAGTTAATATTAGCAATAGCGCTATAAGGCTCGCCATATTTTTCAACACGTAAAGCTCTGACCATTTTTACTTCAAAAATCCAATTATCAATTTTTATATGGCGTTGTATTATTTTGCTCATTCGGATTTGCCTCTGTCGATACACATCCATGCGTTTATCATTATTTAATGTAGGGTAGCTAAAATATAAAAAAACCGACTGAATAGTTGGGAGAACAGTCGGCTAAAAGGGGGTAAAACTGTCGCTAAGATGGTTATTATTAACCGGTACTTTTGGCTAAATCGGTAATTTTACCGTTAACTTCTTCAAGGTAGTTATTGAATTCAGCTTCATCTATTTGCTTATCTTGGTTGGCATCAATTTTATTAAACTCAACGTTTAATAAGTGGTTTTGGTCAGCCGCTGCTTCATTTTGACTTAATATGCCATTTTTATCTTGGTCAAATGCGGCAATTAATCCTGAAAAGCTTGATAGCTTAGCTGGTTTAGTTAATGTTGATTGCGCCTTTTCTGTGATTTTATCTTCAGCCTTGACAAAACTCGAAGCAAAAGCAATGGTAATGACTAAGGCAGAAACCTTAAATAAACTAACGTTTTTCATATGAGATCCTTGTGTATGATTATCGGGTAAAACTTAAGGTTTTATTTATTAAAACAAAACCATTAAATATATTTTATGCTTGTTCACGGTAACTCTTAGTAAAAAGTAGAGAATAAAGAGTGATGTGATCCAAGTTCAATCTAGTAATAGCACACACTGTGCCAACTGTTTATGTTATTGTATTTTAAGTAAAAAATCACATTGTGGTTAATGCGACTGTCGCCAGATAGCAACAGGTTATTTAATCCGAGAAACTTTCTCATTGATAAATCGCCAAAAATTAAAATTAAATTTTAAATATCAATGAGATACGTATTTATGTTTGTAGCTTTACCTTGTCTCTAAATAGAGACATCATTGTATTTATCATGAAAATACTCTAAAAAGGCGTTCATTAGATCAAACTTGTATTTTACTGTAACTGAGCGTTAATAAACGTATAAGGATTTTTTCCGTGTTCTGGTTCGATAAATTGATGATTATCGTTAGCAATAAATTGCATATCGTAAAATCACTTTCTATTAAAAGGCTAACCTTACTTGGGTTTTCGCTAGTGGCTTTTCCATTGGTGGTAGCGCTATTGTATAGTGCCAATCAAGTTAACGAACTGTCTAAACAAGGTGAACGTTCTATCTTTACTGTGGCAGAACTCATCAATACCAGCCAACAAATGAGTAGTACCTTAAAAAAAATGCAACGTTATGCCAGTCAGTATTTGGTTTTGCAAGATAAGGAGTTGATGGTTAGCTATCAAATAGAGCAACAGTTACTTTTAACTACAAACGATAGACTTAGGCAACATCAAGATGAAAAAATCAGAAAAAAAACCAGGCAATTTGCACAAGCGATTTCTCTCGTTGACCAAACGATCACAACGATATCTGCTGGTTCATCAAGCAATGATTCCCCAGTAGAGAAAGTCTCGCTAGAAGGCTTGCAAACACAATTTAAACACTTGATTGCAATCAATGAGCAAATAAACACCCGTATTAGTGAATTAATAAACCAACAAGCGCAAACTATTAAAGATGCTACGGCTAAGGTCAGTAAGACCTTATTGCAAAGTTTGTTTATCATTCCTGTTTCGCTGTTGATTGCTGGTATATTTATTATGTTAATTACGCAACCATTGAAGCAATTAACGTTAAAAATACAGCAATTACAACAAGGTAACTTTGAAGCGGGTGTTGAGTCTCAGGGGGATCTTGATAAAAGTAGTGTGGTGCTTGGCTTTGTCGAAGTAAAGGAAATTAATGATGCCTTAAATAGTATGCGTGACCGGTTACATGTTTTAGAGTTACAGAAGTCGAGTTTTATTCGCCATATTTCACATGAATTAAAAACCCCATTAGCGGCTATTAGAGAAGGAACAGAGCTACTTTACGACAATAGCGTAGGTAGGCTAAATAGCGAACAGCAAGAAGTCACTAAAATTATTCGCACTAGCACCACAAGGCTACAGGGGTTAATTGAAGCCTTACTAGATTTTAATATTGTTTTAGACTCAACAAGTTTGCAAGACAAAGAAAGTATCAATTTTTCTGTACTCATTGAACAAGTACTCAATGATCGGACGCTAGATATCAAACGCAAGCAATTAATAATAGAGAAACACTACCCAGATATTACCTTTGAAAGTAATGCCAAACAACTTAATGTGATTATTGATAATTTACTCTCTAACGCCATAAAATATTCACCAGAGCAAGGCGTTATTACTATTTCAGCTCAGCTTGTTAAGCAACACCTCGTCTTTTCAGTAGAAGATCAAGGCGCGGGGATCAAAGCTGAGCAACAAGACAAAGTCTTTGATGCCTTTTATCAAGGGACGCCGCCTAATGATTCTTCAATTAAAAGTAGTGGTCTTGGTTTAACCATTGTTAAAGAGTTATTATTGAGGCTAAACGGCCAAGTGTCAGTGCAGAGCCAAACAGTATCACCCAGTGGTACCAAATTGGAAATCACACTCAACAGTATTGTAAAAGGAGCGCACTCATGAAGTTAGTCTTAAATCTGTTTAACAATCCACATAAGTGTGTACCAAGCTTTAAATTCACCCAGAGGTTGCCATTGAAAAAAGTTATTTTAATCCTAGGGGGGATTGTTTGCTTGTCAGCCTGTCAGCTAACTGAACCGTATAGCAATGCTAATTCCCTTGTTTCAAATACAATAAATTATAGTCAGTATTACTTGGCGTTAAAAAATCTGTCAAAACCTGAGTTACAACGTGAAATACAACTACAACAGTTAAAAGAATCACAAGGCAGTATTGCAGCAGAAATAAATTTAATGTTGCTACATAGCTTACCTAACTCACCGTCACATAATGTTTATAGCGCTAAATCTAAATTGAATGAGCAATTAAAGCGACACGATAGCTATCAGCTAAACTCAGACGATCAGGCTTTTTTTAGTTTACTTAAAGACCAACTGAATCAGCAATTATTTTTATTTCAAAAATTAATTAATCAAGAGTTAGCGCATGATAAACAAGCAGAAAAATACAGTATTAACGATAAAAAGCAAAAAAATAAAATTGCCGCTTTAGAGCTAACAGTGGCACAACTAAGCAAACAAATAACGCAACTTAAAAAAATAGAACAAACGATCAGCGGCCATGGACACTAACACAATGAAATTATCTGAACAGGTAGCCTGTAATAGTCAAGAAAAAATTCTGATCGTTGATGATGACCCTAGTTTATTACGTTTGCTTGGTATTCGATTATCTGCTGCTGGCTACTTAGTTGAATCAGCGGCTAATGCTAAAATAGCCTTGGGCATGTTAAAAAGCTTTCATCCGCAATTAGTGATCAGTGATTTGCGTATGGAAGGGATGGACGGTATGGCGTTATTTGAACAAATTCGTCAGCAGTCGCCTAGTCTACCGGTGATTATTATGACCGCGCACGGTACTATTCCTGATGCAATTAGTGCCACTAAACAGGGCGTTTTTAGCTTTTTAACTAAGCCCTTTGAAAGTCAACAGTTACTGGAAGTTGTTGAACAAGCAATGAGGTTACAGCCTGCTGATACTACCCAAAACAATGAACAAGAGCGGTGGCGAGCAAAAATCATCAGTCGCAGCGCTATTATGGAATCGCTATTGCAACAAACTAAACAAGTTGCTAGCAGTGATTTTAGTTTATTAATTCATAGCGAAAGCGGCACCGGTAAAGAGTTACTCGCTCAAGCTATCCATCAATCGAGTCCACGCGCTAAAAAACCATTCACGGCAATTAACTGCGCGGCAATTTCAGAGCAATTATTAGAGTCAGAGTTATTTGGTCATGTTAAAGGTGCATTTACCGGAGCAGAAAAAAACCACCAAGGCCTATTTCAAGCGAGCGATGGTGGCACATTATTTTTAGACGAAGTGGGCGATATGCCCATGAGTTTTCAGGTAAAACTATTAAGAGCACTACAAGAAAAAGAAGTGCGCCCAGTAGGAAGTACCAAGGCCGTTAAAGTTGATGTGAGGATTATTTCAGCTACCCATAAAAACCTGCAACAGGCGATCAAAGACAAAACCTTTAGAGAAGATCTTTATTATCGCTTAAATGTGGTAGAACTTGAATTACCGCCGCTGGTAGAGCGCCGTGAAGATATTCCTTTACTCGCTCAGCATTTTCTTAATCATTGTAACCAACAAGCAAGCCTTGATGTTAAAGGATTCACACAAGAGGCGATGGAAGTACTTATTGCTGCGCCATGGCCGGGAAATATCAGGCAACTACAAAATGTCGTCGAACAAAGTGTCGCTTTATCAAGAGAAAGTATCATCGCTGCTAGTTTGATTAAAAATGCTTTACGAGATGAAAGTAGTCCATTGCCATCTTTTGCTCAAGCCAAAGATGAATTTGAGCGTGATTATCTTGCCAAGTTATTAAAACTTACGGCTGGAAATGTGTCTCAAGCGGCAAGGATAGCGCAACGCAATCGTACTGAGTTCTACAAGTTGTTAAATCGTCATCATTTAACCGCTGAAGCGTTTAGGGAAGAATTATAATATCGCTCAATGCGGTTTAATTTTAATCGTTGAGCCTTTGATTACTGTTTTATCTGCACAAAGTGGAGCGTTATACTAGTTTCGCTATGCCATGAACACTGTGCTCCTTGTGGAACAAATAAGGCTTCACCAGCATTGATTTTATGCGCAAGACCTTGTTCGTCAATACACATAAGACAGCCTTGTTTTATGTAGATAAACTCATTATAAGGGAAAGTAATGCTCCCTGTTTTAAACGAACTTCCTTGCCATACGCCGCTTGTAAATTTATGGTTTTTGCTTTGATATAATAACTTTTTCTTGAAGCCATCAGAGGTTGCCTGCCAAGGCATGGCATGCTGATCATCAATACGTATGACATGTTCGCATACAGGTGTTGCAGGTATGTCTTGCATGGGAGGCTCGTAAATCAGGTAAAACTTACGCAAATAGTCGCTTTGTTGCCACTGATAGTCATAGCCTTGAGGAATAACCAAACTGTTTTCTGCTGATACGATTTCGACCTCACCCGTTTTGTTGTTTTTAATTTCAGCAGTGCCTTCTATAATAATTATAAACTGGTCAATCGCTTGAGATGTTGCTAAGGCTAAACCGCCGACGCTATCCCAATCACCGATAGTTAAACCAAGCGTTTTATCTTGGTAATAGCAATGATTACCTTGCTCTGTAGAGGTATGTTCTGATAATTGAGTTTTGTGTTTATTGGATACTTCTTTACACCCAATAGGGTTGAGATCTAATTTAATAATTGTCATTTGTGCTCTAGTACAGGTTGTTTGTTTAATATTACGTCTAGATCAAACTTTGCACTTTATTCTTGGCGTGCAGTTTATTATATCCTATGCTTATCAAAAGACACTCTTCAAAATATGATTAATAATTCGATGGAAGGAATTAATATGCAGAAAGTACGCGCTAATATATATAGTACAGGATTAATGATCACCCTTGTTAGTTTAACTTGTTTAAGCGCAACTGCCGTTGCTGATAATGAGCTAGGGTTGAGTTTAAAAGGCAGTACCTTAGGTGCAGGAATAGAGTTAGATTATCGAATCAATAATCGTTTTAATGTGCGTTTACAAGCCAATGGATATAACTATGATGATGATTTTGAAGAAGATGATATAAGCTATGTTGGAGAATTAGAGCTATCTACTCAAGGGTTATTACTAGATTGGCGTCCTTTTGCGGGTAACTTTCGGGTGACGGGGGGGATTTATTCTAATGCCAACCAACTTACTGGTACAGCAACTGATGCTGGCGAGCAAAGTTATGATATCGGTAACGTAGAGTATTTCTCCAACCCAGATAATCCGTTACGGGTTGATGCTAATGTTGATTTAGGAAAAAGTAGCGCAGGGTATTTAGGTTTAGGCTGGGGTAACGCTATGCCCTCGGGGTGGATGTTCTCTGTTGAAGTTGGGGTATTATTAGCCGGTGAGCCGCAAGTGCAAATTGATGCCAGTGGCTCTGCCCAAGTTTATGCAAATGGCAGCTATCAGGTGTTTGATGTCTCAGATACTAGTAATCCGTTAGTCCAAGAGCTAAATGAGAATATTCGAGCAGAAGAGCAAAATTTAGCAGACGATATCTCAGGTTTTAAAGCGTACCCTGTCATTGCTTTAGGGGTCGGCTATCGTTTTTAGTAAGTGATAATATTGAGAAGCACGTAACTAACGGCTTAAGGGGGGCCTTGAGCCGTTAGTTCAATAATAAACTACTAATCTTCTAGATCATCAGGCTCGGTTTCAACTTCAGGGTCTACTTCCACTTTACTTCTACCGAACAAGGTATGAAATTGTTTTGGGGTTAAGGTTTTATTTTTATATTTTACCCAAGTTTTTTCTTCTGCGGTTGTTGGTGATAGCTCTCCTTGACACACTTTTAAAAACTGAGTTTCAATATCATTTATTGGCGTTCTTTTACCATCAGCTAATGCCAAGAATGCAACGCCGTGATTTTCTAACAGCGAGACCTCTTTTAAAGAATAGTCCCCTGAACGACTTATCCCCCGTGGGTAGTTAACATCATCATAAAACTTACGGCTTGTTTGGAAACTCTCTAAAGAATGGTTAGTTGTACTCATAATATTTCCCAAAAAAATCAACAAATATAATTAGCGAATTTTTATCGTAAATACAATTAAAAATCAATATAAAATTAAGATAAAAAAAGTATAAAATAAATCAGTTGAAGATTGAAGGTTTCAGCAATCTCAAACCCCAAATTATGTGTTAATAAACCAGTTGTTGACTGAGGACAAATGCAATAGGCTTGGTATAATACAACTTATTATTAATAAACGAACCAGTAGTATGCCAATGGAAAAAAATAATATCAGTGGGCTTTATCAGTACTTAGATAGCTTGTTTGAGCAAGATGTTGACAGTGATACCTTATTTGCGAGTAGTTATGTACGTGGCTTTATTGCGTTAGCCGCATCTGATCAGGGAGATGAACAACAGATGATCACGGCTTTATTAGTTGATAACATCAGTGAAAAGCTAGCAAAGGCTAAAATAGAGTTGAGCCCACAAGATCAAGTGATAGTGCAAAATTTTTGGCTAAGTTTGCAGAAAAAAATAGACTGGGTAAGTTAACGTTTTCGTTTAACCATATCTCTAATAATAAAGCGATTAGGGCTTAAATTAAACAGCATTGTATTGTCAACAGGATAAGGGCTGCCACATAAGTCTGCCGCTAAAATATCTGCTGCTAGCGGTGCTGAACACAAACCACGTGCGCCAAAGCCCATCATTAGATACAAATTGTCAATAACGGGGGCTGGTTGTGAATATTTCCAGTTTTTATCTTTTGCTAAATGTGGGTACTGCTTTATATGCTGTTCAATATCGGGCATTGGCCCAACGACGGGTAAATGATCGGGGGTCATACACCTTAACCTAGATTTACTGGTGGCAATGTCAGGTGTATTCCAATTAATGTCTTGTGCCAACTCGGGTAAACAAGTTGATAACATCTCAAGATTGAATTGATCTTCTTTTGGGCAGGGGGAAACACGCTTGCTGTTTTTGTTAAAGGTAGCACCAATACAATGTATTTGTTTGTGGCTAGGAGTTAAATAGCCTTTATGGCAAAGAACGGTAGCAAGTTTACCAATATGCTCATTGCTTTTCATACTGGTCACTTGCCCTTGCACTGAGCTAAAAGGCAGCTGATTGACCCAATCAAAATCAATCATGTCTGCGCCGCCACAAACAACAACCACATTTGCGGATAATTCACCTTTGTTGGTACTTAATAACCAATTTTTATGATGACTATTTGCTGGTACCTCGGTATTAATTCTTTTAATCTTAGTGACTAGAGTATTATGTTCAATACGGAGCTTACCCGTTGTTTTAGCAGCATTTACTAGTTGTTTAACCGCACCTTGTGGTGATAACCAACCTGCATTGGGTATAAATAAACCACCATAAGGTAAATCTATATTAGCCACTTCACTGGCTTTGTTGGCATCGATGTGATGAATCAACGCCGAAGGCCAAGGTGCTAATTCACTGAATTTTTTATGTTGGTTAACAATACTTTCTTTGTAAGCGATATCTAATAATCCACACCATTGATGCGAAAATGAAAAGCCTTGCTCTATTATTTCATCATATAGCGCTCTAGCACGCCAAAAAGCTTGCTGATAAAAAAGACTGATATCATCGGCTTGTTGGTGAAGTAAGGGATATAAGGCGCCAATAGCGTTACTTGATGCACCTTGTGCAAGTGAGTTGTCTTTACAATATAAGGTGACTTTAATTCCTTTTTTAGTCAATGCTAATGCCGCGCAAGCCGATGCTATGCCACCCCCAATAATACTGACCTGTTGTGGCTTAATGATTTTTGGCCGCTGTTGATAGCCTTTATTTGAAAACGGGTCTTGTTGGAAAATACCCATTAGCATTTCATTTTTATTACCCAGACAAGATATTTTCTTAGTTCGAAAGCCTACCTTTTGCAGCTGACGTTTGACAAAACCAGCGACGGTAAATGTAGCAATTGTTGCTTGTTGTTTAGACAAACGTCCAATGTGTTGAAATAGTAGGTCAGTCCACATTGCTGGATTTTTTGCAGGAGCAAAGCCATCAAGGTACCAAGCATCCATTACCCCTGATTTTTCAGACGGTATTTTGGCAAGCCCAGCTGCGGCATCATCAATAATAATTTTTAGCCTGACTTGGTTATTAAAAAAACTCAAGCTATATTCATTAAGTACTTTATTGCCAGATACAAACTCAGGATACTGCGCTAAAAGCAAATCAGCATAATGTTGCAACTGAGGGAGTGCTTTTAGCGATTTACACAGTTGCATTTTGGTTAAGGGATATTTTTCAATGCTGATAAATTCAACAGTAGTATTCGTATCATTAGGAGCGTTTGCTATTAATTTTTGGTACGCTTGTAAGGTCAATAGAAAATTAAGCCCAGTACCAAACCCGGTTTCACCAATAATAAAATGTTTGCTAGATTGGGCTAACCTTTGGTAAAGGTTATTACCACGAATAAACACTTGTTCACTTTGTTGGTAGCCAGATTCACTATCAAAGTAAATGTCGTTAAATTGCTCAGAAATAGGGGTTCCATCTTGCTTGAAACGTAGTTTAGGGACTGTAATTACGGAGTTTTTCAAAGAAATGTAGCTTAATGATTACTAGGTAGTATTATTTTACGTTAAAATTTACTTTAGATCAGTGTTATTGCATGTTTATTGATTATTATTATGTAAAGAACGTAGATTTTCTTTTAGTAACTATATATTATAGCGTACAAGTGTACGCTGGAGTGTGTTAAAGCTGGAGTATATTTAAATATATACTAGTAATACCAGTTCAGGAGGGTTTATCAAGTATCATAGCCCCAATTTAAAATTTTATATTTAATTTAACAAAATAATGGTTGTTTAAATGAAACGTGTAGTCATCACAGGTATCGGTATTGTATCGAGCATTGGTAACAATGCAGAAGAAGTTTTAGCTTCATTAGAAACGGGAAAGTCAGGTATAACTTATTCAGAAAGCTTTGCTGAGCAAGGTTTGAAAAGTAATGTTTGGGGTAAGCCAGATCTTGATATCAAAGATCACATTGATCGCAAAGCGCTTCGTTTTATGGGTGATGCTGCAGGTTATGCTTACATTGCTATGGATCAAGCCATTAACGATGCTAAGTTGACCGAAGCGCAAGTTTCTGATGTTAGAACGGGCATTGTAGCCGGCTCAGGTGGTGCATCTTCAGCAAATATTGTTGCTTCAAGTGATACATTACGCAATCGTGGTATTCGCCGTGTTGGTCCGTACGCGGTGCCAAAAACGATGTCGAGCACGGTTTCCGCTTGTTTAGCAACACCGTTTAAAATCAAAGGTGTGAATTATTCTATTAGCTCTGCTTGTGCAACCAGCGCTCACTGTATTGGTCATGCTATGGAGCTTATTCAGCTTGGTAAACAAGATGTAGTTTTTGCAGGCGGTGGCGAAGAAGTTGATTGGTCTTTGGCAATGATGTTTGATGGTATGGGAGCTCTTTCTGCGGGTCGCAATGACACACCAGAACTAGCGTCACGAACTTATGACGCTGATCGAGATGGTTTTGTTATCTCTGGTGGTGGCGGTATGGTTGTGGTTGAAGAGCTTGAGCATGCCCTAGCGCGTGGTGCACATATTTACGCTGAAATTGTTGGTTATGGCGCAACGTCTGACGGGTACGATATGGTAGCTCCTAGTGGTGAAGGTGCTGTACGCTGTATGCAGCAAGCGATGGCGGGTGTTGACGGCGAAGTAGATTATCTAAATACTCATGGCACTTCAACGCCGGTTGGCGATGTTAAAGAGCTTGGTGCTATTCAAGAATTATTTGGTGAAAAATCTCCAGCGATCAGCGCAACTAAGGCGATGACGGGTCATGCGCTAGGCGCTGCTGGTGTGCATGAAGCCATCTATTCAATTTTAATGATGGAAAACAACTTTGTTGCTCCGTCAATTAACGTTGACAATTTAGATGAGCAAGCACAAGGCCTAGATATTGTTACTGAAAAACGTGACGCAAAATTGAACTTGGTAATGTCGAATAGTTTTGGCTTTGGTGGCACCAATGCAACGCTAGTGATGAAAAAATATCAAGGTTAATATGAAATAGGGAGGTATTCCCTTAATTTGTGTAATCTCAGATAAACCTAATGCCATATTAAGCTTAATATGGCATTGTTTTTTCTAGCCGCACAGCAACAAACCATTCTATAATGCCCTTTTAATTCTTTAGTCTCTCTTCTTGATGAAAATACTTTTTGACGAAAATATGCCTTATGCCAAAGATTTTTTTAGCGGCTTTTGTGAAGCCGATGAATTAATCCCATTTTCTGGCCGAGAGTTAACTGCACATCAGGTTCGTGATGCTGATGTATTATTGGTGCGCTCGATTACAAAAGTGAATGAATCACTCCTAAAAGATAATAGTAAGATTAGTTTTGTTGGCACAGCTACCATAGGTACGGATCATATAGATAATGATTATCTTGCTAAACGTAATATTGCTTTTCATTCAGCACCCGGCTGTAATGCAATTTCTGTTGCCGAATACGTAATTAGCAGCTTAGTTATTTTAGCTGAACGTTATTTACTTGAGTTAAATCAACTGAGTGTTGGCATTGTTGGTGGTGGTAATACCGGAACGCGTTTAAGTGAGAAACTAACCGCATTAGGTATAAAATACAAAATTTGTGATCCGATCCTTGAGCAAGATCCCAATGATAATCGAGCGTTTGTTTCATTAGATGAAGCACTTAATTGTGATGTCATTTCGTTACATGTACCAAAGGTGTTGGATGGGCAGCACCCAACCTACCACTTGCTTGATAAAACTCGATTAAATAAGTTAACAGCTAAACAAATATTAATCAGTGCCTGTCGCGGTGAAGTTATTGATAATCAAGCGCTATTAGCTCTAAAGCAGCAAGGTCATGGTTTAAAAGTTGTGCTTGACGTTTGGGAAGGTGAGCCTGAGGTGTTAATGCCTCTGATTGAGCATACCGAAATAGCAACTGCACACATTGCTGGTTATAGCTTAGAAGGAAAATCTCGTGGCACTGAAATGCTTTATCAGGCACTATGTTGCCATAGTAAAATTGAACCAAAAACTAAGTTGGTTGATCTTTTGCCCATAGCCAGTATATCTAAGCTAGAATTAACTCAAGAATTTAATCAAATAGTACTAAACCAGTTAGTTAAATTGGTTTACGATGTTAGAAGAGACGATGCAATATTTCGTCAACAATTATCAGTGCAGGGTTTTGATAACCTGAGAAAAAATTACCCAATCCGACGGGAATTTTCAGCGGTGCAGGTAACCTTGTTATCCAACGCCCTAAGTGATGTGCCACATCGCTTAGGTTTTAGTAAAGCTTAGGTTTTACGTGTAATACAAATATCACATAAAAGAGAGAGGAACATGGCACAGAAATTTGACGTATGCATACTTGGCGCAACTGGGTTAGTTGGCAAAACCATTATTGAAATTCTAGAGCAACGAGATTTCCCAATTAATAAATTATACCCATTAGCAAGCGCTCGCTCGGCAGGTGAGTTTATTGACTTTAATGGTGAAAGCATTGAAGTACTTGATGCTGACAACTTTGATTGGAGCCTCGCACAAATTGGTTTCTTTTCAGCAGGTGGCGCAACGTCAGCTAAATATGCACCAATTGCAGGCGATGCAGGTTGTATTGTCGTTGATAATACCTCAGAATTTCGATATGACGATGATATTCCGCTTGTTGTGCCAGAAGTTAATCCACAGGCACTGTCTGAATACCGTAATCGTAATATTATTGCTAACCCAAACTGTTCTACCATTCAAATGATGGTGGCATTAAAGCCTATTTATGATGCCGTGGGAATTAGTCGCGTAAATGTATCTACCTATCAATCAGTTTCTGGCGGTGGTAAAGCAGCCATGGATGAGTTAGCAAAACAAACAGCTGATCTACTAAGTGGTAAGCCGGTTGAGACGAAAAACTTTTCTCGCCAAATTGCCTTTAATGTTATTCCTCAAATTGATGTTTTTCTTGATAACGGTTATACCAAAGAAGAAATGAAAATGGTGTGGGAAACTAAAAAAATATTAGGTGACGACAATGTATTAGTTAACCCAACTGCTGTACGTGTTCCGGTATTTTTTGGCCATGGTGAAGCGTTGCATATTGAAACTAATGCTCCTATTTCTGCTGAAGAAGTTAAAGCACTGCTTGCACAGGCTCCGGGAATTGTTGTTTGTCATAACGACGAAGATTTCCCAACTCAAATTGGCGATGCTAGCGGTAAAGATGAGACTTATGTTGGCCGTATTCGTGAAGATATTAGCCATAACTGCGGTATTAACATGTGGATTGTTGCCGATAATGTTCGCAAAGGAGCGGCAACAAATAGTGTACAAATTGCTGAGCTATTAATAAAAGAGTATTTAAACTAGGCTTTAGCTTAATTCAGCCGTCATTTCAGTATTGCTAATATAGTTGAATTTTAAAATAAAAAACTCACTAGCACTACTTAAGAAAATATCAAACTCGCCGTTAACATTAGATAACTAGTGTTAATTGCGAGTTTTTTGTTTTTAACGTGTAAAAAATTGAGATATTTTTTTTGAATTTGGTATGATTTACTGGTCGTCTAGCAGTCTGTGTAAGCTGAGAGAGTTAAAGGTGGAATGAATTTTGCTTTAACTTATAATGATTTGTGCCGTTATCTTTCATCTTAATTTTGTCAAATAACTGACAATTAGCTAATTTTGTAAAAAAATAATAATTAGGGAACTTTGATGCAAAAATTATTACGCCTGTGCCTACGGCAGGTTGTTCTTAGCATATCAATAGCTAGCATGCTTACTACTGGTATTATTTCGCTAAGCGTTATAAGTATTAGTTTGCCGGCGTTTGCCCAAGAAACTCCTGTTCAAGAGCGTGGCGTACGCATGCGAGGCCCTAAAAGTAGCGATGTTTTTCCCTATGAGCGCTATGGTCCAATCAATACGCGGGATACCCTATGGAAAATCGCGTTAACGGTTCGCCCTGACAGTCGTTTAACTGTTTATCAAGTGATGCAAGCCTTGTATCAAGCAAATCCAAATGCCTTTGTTGAAGGTAACCTTAATCATCTGGTGGAAGGACAGTACTTAAAGATCCCATCGTTTGACCGCATGATGTCGATTAATGACAGTGTGGCTCAGCAAAAATCTCAAAAAGATGATGAAGCATGGCAAAAAAAATTACCTAAAAGAAAAACCTCGAACTCAGCCCCTGTCGACAGTGTTAATAAAAAAGACTTAGATACTGTCAAAGTCGAAATAAATGATCAATTAGAAAAAATTGATAATAAACAACAAGTTCGTTTAGAAAGTATTCAAAAAGATGTTTCAGATTCTATTGATGGTTTACAAGCCATTTTAAAGGAGAATGAAGCATTACGTCAGCGTTTATCATCATTTAATAGTCAGTTAGGTGTAATGCAAAAGGAAGTGGCTAAGAGCGAAGAAATTAAAGCTCAAATGGATGATATGATCAAGTTACAACAAACGTTACTTGCCAAAGCACAAGCAAGGGAACAAGAGTTGTTACTTGCTAAGCAACAGGCTGAACTTGAAAAAAACAATATCTTTTCTAGCGTTTGGTTTACCGCATTATTAGCTATTTTACCTGCGGTACTAATATTGCTTATTTTTGCGCTAATTTATAGAAAACGCAAAGCCGCTGCCAATACACCAGAGATATCAGTAGAAGCACCCCTTGAAACACCGCCAGAAAAGGCCTCTGAAACCAAAGCTCAGGACAACACTGAAAAATCAGCCGCACCAACCGAAGAATCAAAAGATGAAGAGCTTTCAGTCGACGAAGAACTCTCTTTAGATGATGATTTATCCGTAGACTTGCTTGAAGATGACGATGATGTGATTCACTTAGATGAAAGTGACGATGACGCGTTAGATGATCTTGATGATTTAGATGATATTTTACTTGATGAAGACAATGATGCACTAGACGGTGGTGAAGTCGGCCAAGATGATTTGGATGACCTGCTTAATGATGTAGAGGATGAAGCGCTCGCCGCAGGTGAAGTTGCTCAAGATGATTTAGATTCACTGTTATCTGAAGTAAATGAACTTGCTGCTGAGGACGATGATAAAGATGAGCCAGAGTTAGATCAAGATGATCTGGATTCATTATTATCAGCAGTCGATGAAGAAGTAGTAGATATTGATGAATTAAAAATAGATGAATCAGCAGAAGAAACAGCCGATGCTGAAGTGACAGATCCTGATGATGTTGATGCATTACTAGACTCGATTAATGCCAATGAAGAAGCAGCGCAGGAGGAATCAACTGATGATGATCAAGTTGAAATCTCGGATCCTGATGATATTGACGCTTTATTTGACTCAGTTAATACACCTGCAATACCTGAGCCAGCAGCAGATGCGCAAACAGAAATCACGGATCCAGATGATATTGATGCGCTATTAGATTCAATGAATATTGATGAAGCACCTGCTGCAAAGGCTGAACCAGAGGCTAAACCTGAGCCTAAACCAGAACCTAAGCCAGAACCTAAGCCAGAGCCAACACCTGAGCCAGCAGCAGATGCGCAAACAGAAATCACAGATCCAGATGATATTGATGCGTTATTAGATTCAATGAATATTGATGAAGCACCTGCTGCAAAGGCTGAACCAGAGGCTAAACCTGAGCCTAAACAAGAAGCAAAGCCAGAGCCAACGCCTGAGCCAGCAGCAGATGCGCAAACAGAAATCACTGATCCAGATGATATTGATGCGTTATTAGATTCAATGAATATTGATGAAGCACCTGCTGCAAAGGCTGAACCTGAGCCAGCAGCAGATGCGCAAACAGAAATCACGGATCCAAATGATATTGATGCGCTATTAGATTCAATGAATATTGATGAAGCACCTGCTGCAAAGGCTGAACCAGAGTCTAAACCTGAACCTAAGCCAGAGCCAGCAGCAGATACGCAAACAGAAATCACGGATCCAGATGATATTGATGCGCTATTAGATGCAATGAATACTGATGAAGCGCCTGCTGCAAAGGCTGAACCAGAGCCTAAACCAGAACCTAAGCCAGAGCCAACGCCTGAGCCAGCAGCAGATACGCAAACAGAAATCACTGATCCAGATGATATTGACGCGCTATTAGATGCAATGAATATTGAAGCAGCTGAAACCTCGACTGAAGATATGGCAATAGTGGAAGATAGCCCAGTCGAAATCACCGATCCTGATGATATCGACGCACTACTAGCAACCATGGATATAGAAGATCCTGCTGCGAGTGATGCGCTAGCAAGTGAAGATGAATTGGCCGCCAGTGTACTCAACGATATGCAAGATGAGTTTGCACAAGCTGATGATAGCGAAAACCTAGCAAAAATTGAAAACTTAACAGAGGAATATGTCTCACCACTACTATCAACAGATTTTAGTGATATTTTAGCTAACAACTCAGCCACTTCGTTATCCGAAGATGACTCAACTCAGCAACAAGGACCGAGTGATAATGAGACTGGCGAAGACGAAATTGATATAGATGAACTGATTGCAGAGGTAGCGCAATCGAGTGAGGACTCGCTAGAAAATAATGCCTCAGCGGAAGTTGTCGAACAACCCCAAGCAGAAGAACTGAGTTCTGAACAAGATTCTATTGAAGAAAATTCGAATGAACCTCCCCCCTTAGATACAAGTAATTCTGTCGATAGTAGCGAAGAAAATATTAACATCGATGAAATCATTGCAGATGTTGAGCAATCCCAAGAAGAAACGGATACTGAGGCGAAGCAGGGCGGACTTGAAGACGAGATATTAGCAGATGCGTTTGATGAAGCTTTTGATGAAGATACACTTGTTAAATTGCTAAATGAAGAAGAGTCATCAGCAGAATCACCTTTAGAGACATCAGAGCCTGCAATCGAGCTATCACCCGATTTTTCAGATCAAAATGTTCTTGCTGCGCTGCTTAATGATGAGAATAGCGATGCGGATAATGAAGTAACAGAAGCAAATGAAATTAATGATATTCAAGAACTCAACAATTTAGATTTTGATGAGCTTTTAGCTAATATAGAAGAAGAGTCTAATGTAACTGGTCAACCTGTTGATTTTAATCAGAGCCTTGATGTGGGTGATGAAATCACTTTGGATGACTTTGATAATGTAACAGCAACTAATGAGTTTATACCTAGTGGTACGGGCGAGCCTGTTGACTCAGAAAAAGAGTTTGTTTCAGTTGACTCACTACTTTCTGATAGTCAAGAGCAAGTCAGTTTAGAAGAACCCTATGAAAAAACAGACATAGATGTTGGTTTAAATGATTTTCCTGAATTTACTGATGATGTTAACCATGTCGATGTTGATGCTGATGAGAATGCGGTTGCAGCCAAGTTAGATTTAGCTAAAGTGTATTTAGAAATTGGTGATGAAGATAATGCCCAGGTGATTTTAAAGGAAGTGGCCAAGCTAGGAGATCACAACCAGCAAGCTGAAGCAAGAACACTCTTAAATGAATTTTTACGCCCATCGTAATAAACAGCATTGGCATCGTAGGGTAAAATAATAGATAATGCAGCACTTTTTTAGTCCTTAAACGTAAGTGGGTTAAGGTACTAGAGCAATGTATTAAGAGGTTTGCATGCGTTATGCGTTAGGCATCGAATACGATGGTAAGAATTATTGTGGTTGGCAAAGACAAAAAAATGTTGTTGGTGTTCAACAAAAAGTTGAACAAGCGCTATCGAAAATTGCCAATGAGCCAATAGAGATTATTTGTGCTGGCCGCACAGATACAGGGGTGAATGCTACCAATCAAGTTGTCCATTTTGATACCAGTCAAACACGTAAAGATGTCTCTTGGACCCTAGGTGTTAATACATATTTGCCCAATGATATAGCGGTTACCTGGGTTAAATCCGTTAGTGATGATTTTCATGCGCGCTTCAGTGCTACGGCAAGGCGATATCGTTATATCATTTATAATAACCGGCTAAGACCTGCTATTTTGAGTGCGGGTATTAGTCATTATCACTACCCCTTAGATGAGAAATTAATGCACCAAGGGGCACAACACCTTGTTGGTAAACACGACTTTACTTCATTTCGTACCGTGCATTGTCAATCACATTCTCCAGTTCGTACTATTTATCATTGTGATATAACTCGCCAAGGCGAGTATATAATTGTTGATGTTAAAGCGAATGCGTTTTTGCATCATATGGTAAGAAATATTGTTGGCAGTTTGATGCGTGTAGGCCAATCGCAAGAAAACACTTGCTGGATTAAAGAAATACTTGCGCATAAAAACCGTTGTTTGGCAGGAGAAACGGCTCCACCAGAGGGCTTGTACTTTGTTGAAGTCGATTACCCCGACCAATTTTTATTGCCGAAGCGGCCTTTTGGGCCACTTTTCTTAAGTTAATACTTTATTTTTTACAAAACAGACCAGTTTTTTATATAAAACATAGGCTAAAGTATGGTTTAATTCTCGGTTATATTTATTATCACATTCTACTTAGCTTTTTATGAGTGTATTTCCTCTAAAAAGTTGATTTATATTCGTTGCAATAGGCAAAAATAAAATTATGAGCTGGATTGAAAAAATTCTCCCAAAAGCAAAATCTACCCAAAAACGTAATATTCCTGAAGGCGTTTGGAGCAAGTGTACTTCATGTAATGCTGTACTTTATAAGGTTGAATTAGATAGACAAATATCAGTTTGTCCAAAATGTGACCATCATATGCGTATTAGTGCGCGCAAACGTATTGATAGCTTTCTTGACCCTGATAACCGTCAAGAATTAGGCGAAGAGTTTGAAGCTCAAGATATTTTGAAATTTAAAGATTCAAAACGTTATAAAGACAGACTCTCTGCTGCCCGCAAAAATACGGGTGAGAAAGACGCATTAGTGGTAATGAAAGGAGAACTTCATGGCATGCCAATTGTTGCAGCAGCCTTTGAATTTTCTTTTTTAGGGGGCTCTATGGCTTCCGTTGTTGGTGCACGCTTTGTTGCTGGTGTTGAGTATTGTTTAGAGCACAACTTGCCGTTCGTTTGTTTTTCGGCAAGTGGTGGAGCACGTATGCAAGAAGCCTTGTTTTCACTAATGCAAATGGCTAAAACCAGTGCTGCATTGGCTAAAATGAGTGAAAAAGGATTACCTTATATTTCAGTTTTAACCGACCCGACTATGGGTGGTGTTTCAGCAAGTCTTGCTATGCTAGGCGATATTAACGTGGCTGAGCCCAAAGCGCTGATTGGTTTCGCTGGTCCTCGAGTTATTGAGCAAACCGTTCGTGAAAAGTTACCTGAAGGTTTTCAACGCAGTGAATTTTTACTAGAAAAAGGTGCGATTGACTTGATTGTTGATCGCCGAAATATGCGTGAAACTTTGGCCCGTGTACTGGCTAAATTTATGGGGCAAGTGAGCCCGTTGTAATACCAGCTCTTACCCACTGTTTGTTAAGATATTAAGTTATAAAGAAATTAAGTTGTAAAGATATTAACTTATGCTAAAAGAAACCAAAAGCCACTCGAAAGACTTTCATAGTCTTAGTGAGTGGCTTTGTTATTTAGAAACGATCCACTCTTTTGAAATTGATTTGGGCTTATCAAGGATCAGCCAAGTAGCTCAACGTTTAGCTATTGATTTGAGTTTTGCACAAGTTATTACAGTTGCAGGCACAAATGGTAAAGGAACCACTTGCGCTTTTTTAGAGCATGCATTATTGGCTGAAACCATCAAAGATCATGATAACGCTAATACTTTACAACAAGTAGCCGTATACTCGTCTCCGCATATTGAGCATTTTAATGAGCGATTGCGCATTAATAAGTGTGATGTTGACGATGAAGCCTTTATTGCTGCTTTTGAACAAATAGAACAGGCTAGGGCAGAAATATCCCTGAGTTATTATGAATATACTACGTTAGCGGCCTTTTTAGTCATGATGGCGGTTAAGCCTGACGTTATCATTTTAGAAGTAGGCTTAGGTGGGCGTCTTGATGCAACCAATATCATCGATGCAGATGTGGCTATTATCACCAGTATTGATTTAGATCACCAAGCCTTTCTTGGTGATGATAGGGAAAGTATTGGTTTTGAAAAAGCCGGTATTATGCGTGCCGATCAGCATATTATTATCGGTGATCTGGCTCCGCCACAATCAATGTTAAGCCATGCACAACAAATTAATGAAGCTATCTGCAATGACTCTAGCTCAACTTACACTGATAAAAATCGCCATGCTAACTCTGACAAGCAAAGCCGAGCACAGACTAATAGGGATAATCATTCTGCTATCAATAAAATCAAGGTACGAAATAAAGATTTTTATTTAAGCTCAAAAAACACAAGTGAACAGCAACTTTGGCAATGGCACTGTGTTGATAACGCAGCTGGGGCAACTGAATTTCAACTGACTGATTTGGTGCCTACCCATATTCCACAAGATAATGTTGCCACAGCATTAATGGCCTTAAAACAGTTAGGGGTTAAGTTAACTACCGATAAGGTCAACGCTTTAATTGAAAAAACGAAAGTTGCCGGAAGAACTGAGTTGTTTTCTCGTGAGACGTTGCACGCTAGAAATATTTCGTGTCCATGTGATGTCATGCTTGATGTTGCACATAACCCTCATGCGGGGCGTTATTTAGCCAAAAAAATAACCCAATGTTGTCAGCAAAAAACATATACCAGAATTATAGCTGTAGTTGCTATGCTAGCTGATAAAGATATTGCTAATACGCTCTTACCTTTAACAGATATCATTGACCAATGGTATATTGCTTCGTTAGATGTCCCCAGAGCGGCTAACATTGAGCAAATGACCTCAAACTTGGCTCCTTTTGCTCAATCTATCAATTGTTTTGACAATATCTCTCAGGCATTTAAAATGGCTAGTAACCAAGCTCAATCGACTGACTTAATTCTTGTTTTTGGCTCTTTTTTTACTGTCGCCGAAATAAGAAAGCTACTAATTTAAAAAACACCTATAGTTACTTGGAGTATCGTTTGTCTACACCATTACAAAATCGCCTTGTAGGTACCGTTATCGTCGCAGCCGCGGTGATCATTTTTTTACCTGACTTACTTGATGGCAAGAAAAAATCGAATCAAACTGAATTTGATGCAATTCCTCAAGCACCCACCTTTACTGGAAAAGTTATCGATAAGCCATTTCCACAACAAAAGTTAGTCCGTAAAGAGCAAGTAGCCGTTGAAAATGAACAACCTCAAGATGCGCAGTTATTCACCAAGGAGCAAACCAGTCAAACCGCGTTTGAGGCAAATCAAGCCAAAATAAATAACAGCGAAAAAACTAAGGTGACACCTGCGACTAAAGCTACAAAGATTGTCACTAATATCGCTGAAACAACAAAAAAAAGCGCTATCGACAAGCCCGTGTTAGGACAACAACCGACTAAAGCGGCTAATAAAAAGGCGTGGGTTATTCAGTTGGGGAGCTTTAAGCATCAAACCAACGTCGCAGAATTAGTCACAAAATTAAAACGTAACGGTTATAGTGTTTTTACCAAGCCGATAAAAACCAAACAAGGCACGCTTACCAAAGTCTTTGTTGGGCCAGAACTCATTCAAGCCTCTTTAGTAAAAAAGCTTCCCGCATTGAAAACATTAACCAATGTTCAAGGGAAAATTGCACGTTTTCAGCCAACAAAATAACCTGAGTTTATAAAAATAAAAAAGGCATTTATAATTTGATTCTGGTAGAATGCGCGCCTCTAATCAATGAGAAACTTAAATTATGGTTTGGATAGATTATGCCATTTTGGCAGTAATAGGTGTATCAACACTAATTAGTTTGGTACGAGGTTTCGCAAAAGAAGCTGTATCACTCATTATTTGGGTCAGCGCATTTTTTATTGCCAGTACTTTTTATGCCAATCTAGCCACTCTTCTAACCAATATTTCCGATCAATTCTTACGAAATGCCGCTGCAAGCTCGATTTTATTTATCGCTACCCTAATTATTGGGGCGTTAATTAATTACCTTATCGGGCAACTAGTTAGTAAAACTGGGCTCTCAGGCACTGACCGTATATTAGGGTTAGTGTTTGGGGCGTTACGCGGCGTATTAATTGCCAGTGCTGTGCTATTCTTTATGGATGCATTCACTGGTGTTGCACAAAGTGATTGGTGGAAAAATTCACAACTAATACCTGAATTTAGGTTGGTTGTTGAATGGTTTTTTGAGTATTTCAAGCAATCATCAAGTTTTCTAACGTAACATTAACTATTGATGTTATTAACTAAGTTCGAAGCGGAGTAAAATTCATGTGTGGTATTGTTGGTATTGTCGGTAAAACCCCGGTTAATCAATATTTGTATGACGGATTAACCGTGTTACAGCATCGCGGACAAGATGCAGCCGGTATTGTTACTATTCATGACAACACCTTTCGTCTAAGAAAAGGCAATGGTTTAGTCAAAGATGTTTTCCATACTCGCCATATGTTGCGTTTACAAGGCAATATTGGTATTGGCCATGTTCGTTATCCTACAGCCGGTACGTCGAGTTCATCAGAAGCGCAGCCGTTTTATGCTAACTCACCCTATGGCATCTCGTTAGCTCATAATGGTAATTTAACCAATGCTGATGAGTTAAAGCAATGGTTAAATACTGAAGCTCGCAGGCATGTTAATACCACTTCAGATTCTGAATTGTTATTAAATATTCTAGGCCATGAATTACAACAGTCTGAAAATACCACCTTAACACCCGATGATGTTTTTAAATCGGTAGCCAATGTTCATAAACGTGTCCGTGGTGCTTATGCCACTGTAGCACTGATTATTGGCTATGGTATGGTTGCCTTTAGAGATCCTAACGGTATTCGACCATTAGCTTTTGGTAAGCGAGAAACTGAGCATGGTATTGAATACATGATAGCCTCTGAGTCTGTAGCACTCGATGCTTGTTCATTTGAATTTGTCCGTGATGTAGCGCCGGGTGAAGCCATATTCTTTTCTGAAAATGGTCAAATTCACAGTAGACAATGTGCTGAAAACCCAACCTATACTCCTTGTGTTTTTGAATTTGTTTATTTTGCACGACCAGATTCAACCATAGATAAAATGTCTGTGTATGCTTCACGGGTAGAATTAGGTACTAAGTTAGGTGAAAAAATAGCCAAAGAATGGGAAGATGTCGATATAGATGTTGTTATCCCAATTCCTGAAACCTCGTGCGATATTGCATTACAAATTGCCAAGCAATTAAATATCCCTTATCGCCAAGGGTTTGTAAAAAACCGCTATATCGGTCGTACGTTTATTATGCCAGGCCAAGAGCAGCGTAAAAAATCCGTACGTCAAAAACTTAATGCTATAAGCGCTGAGTTTAAAGGCAAAAATGTACTATTAGTTGATGACTCGATTGTTCGAGGAACGACTTCTGAGCAAATAATCGATATGGCTCGTGCGTCAGGAGCAAACAAAGTTTATTTTGCTTCTGCTGCACCTGAAGTGCGTTTTCCTAATGTGTATGGTATTGATATGCCGAGCGCCAATGAACTGATTGCCCATGGTCGTGATGTTGATGACGTGTGTGATTTGATAGGTGCTGATAAATTAATTTTTCAATCGATTGAAGATTTGGTTGCGGCGGTACAATCAGGTAACCCTGAAATAAAGCGCTTTGATACTTCAGTATTTGACGGTGATTATATTACCAATGATATTGATAATTCTTACCTAGAAAGGCTAGATGCTTTGAGAAATAATACGAGCAAAGAAAACTCAGACAAAAATGCAGACTCAATTATTGATATGCACAATGAAGGCGCAGAATAAATAGTTACTGACATAAACCTCAAGCAGTGGCGAACAGCTTAACTACTGCTTGAGGTTAAAAGTGCTTATGATAAGTACTCAGGGCCAAATCCCAAGGTCCACATTACCGCACTAAATGCCATTATGCCCACCAATAATACTAGGCCACAGGTAACAACTGAGCTAGCGTAAATAAAGCCTCTATCTTCAGGAATATTCATCATAATTGGTACGCCAGAATATAATAAATACACTGAATAACAAACCGCGCCAAGTCCTGCTAAGGTCACAAACCAAAGCACAGGAAATAAAGCAGCCACACCAACCATTAGCATAGGTGTTGCTGTATAAGCAGCAAGCTCTAACGATTGAACAAAACTAGGTGTTGAGTCAAATGTTTTTGCCATCCATTGAATTAAATAGGCAAGGGCAAACACACCAAATACTAAAGCGAAATACATTGCAATTGCCATTAGCTGAGCACTATTTTGGCTAATTTTTATTGGGTCTCCAGCTCCTATAGTCCAGCCGATATGAGCCGCCGCATAATATCCACAAATTGCAGGTATTAATGACACGACTAAAATATGCATCAAACTATACATTAAGCTTTCATGACGTTTCTCAATTGTTTGCCATTCATCTTTTGGATGAGCATACAGCCCCCAGATATGATTTAAAATCATAATAACTCCTCTTACAGTCCCCAATTAATCATTTAACAGTGTGATAAAATTATTTATTGTTATTTGCTAAATGAACGTTCGACATGAGTATTTTTTATTGTCGATATCCTATTTATGAGAGATGGCAGAGCATTCGTCAAGAGCTGATTGAAAAAGCAACGAAAAAAGCGAAAAAAAACCTCTTTTTATATTTATAATGCATATTGGTGCTTTTACTTAGTGCTAAATAGTATAAAAACAAAAATCATTACCATTTAGCTTTGTTGCTAATGTTTTATCGATAATTGTAATCACGAGGTTAGTTAAGCAACTTTGACCCGAACAACTTTCATCGTTTCTATGGTAAATCCGGCGATGCTTTCATTCTCTGGGTAGTAAGTTATATTTACTCGCTGTCCTTGTATGCTTTTATACATCTTTTTTCTTTTGTATTTAAAGGCAACATCAACGCCTTCAAGCATTAAAGTATTGAGAAACCAATCATCACTTTCACGTTGAACATGAGAAGTAACCTTAATATTTTCAGTGTGGGTTAGTTGTTGGTGGCGTTTAATTAACTGCTTTGCGTCTTTATTAACTGGAGAATTATTATTAGAAAACTTAGTCATGATTTAAGTGCTTTGTGCTAATAGGTAGCACTAGTATCTCAATTATTAGCGGTTTAACATAGGGTGATTTTAAAAATGAAGAAAAGCATTTTTCAGTTACCGTGTTTGGTATATAATTTAGCTATTAACTTATTAATTTAATAGTGTTTAATTATGCTCTATCAACTGTTTTGTGATGCGTTAGCTATTGAAAAGTCTGCTAGGGATGATTTTCTTAAAAGCGCTTGTAAAGGTGACAAAGCATTATTGGCTCAAGTTAAGTCGATGTTAGCGAATGACGAATTGAACTCATCTGACAATGGCAATGTTACTTGGTCTGCATTGGGGCAAAGCTCTGTGAGCGAGTTTAATGAGCAATTAATCGGCGTTACTATTAATGCTTTTACAATAGTTGAGTTACTAGGACAAGGGGGCATGGGCAGTGTTTACCTAGCTGAACGACTGGATAAAAAGTTTGAACAAAAAGTTGCCATTAAAATTATACATAACTACTTTGATGAGCTGATTGGCAAGCAGCCGCTGATTCGCGAAGCCAGTTACATGGCGCGTTTAAATCATCCCAACATTGGCAAGGTGTTTGATGCTGGCGTCAGTGAGTCAGGTTTAAACTTTATTATAATGGAGTATATTGAAGGGGTTGATTTTAACGCCTATATTGCACAAACAAGCACAGAATTGACTGGGGCGCTTAGGGTATTTGTAGATTTGTGCAGTGCTGTTCAACATGCGCACCAGCATCAAGTCGTTCATGCCGATCTTAAACCTGAAAATATTTTGGTCGATCAGTACCAGCAAGTCAAAGTATTGGATTTTGGGGTGTCACGACTATTTGATAGTCGTGAGTCTAAAAACTCACCCATTTTAATCGACTATTTAACAGCGATGACCAAAGAATTTGCTGCACCAGAACAATTGCAAGGAGCAGCTGCCAGCGTTTTAACAGATGTATATGCCCTTGGCAAAATATTGCATTTAATTGTTAAGCGCTTTTGTGAAAATTGCAATCGTAATGACTGTAAAGAGTTACAATCTATCGTCAATAAAGCGATCAGCTTAGCCCCTTGTCAACGCTATACTTCAGTAGATTTACTTTGTAATGATGTTGTTCGCTTTCAGCGAAAAAAAATACCAACGGCATTTGCGTGTTCACGTTGGTATCGCTGGCAAAAACTCTGTTTGGTAAGACATCCTTATCTTTTTAGCTTTGTTTTAGTGTTTTTATTTGCATCCGTCTTTTTTATTACTCAACTGCTACAACAAAATGCACAAATAGCGCAAGAAAAATCCCAGTCAGATGCCGTAGTGAGTGGCGTTGAAGACATCTTACGTTTAAGTCATCGAGAAAAATTAAAGTCGAATAACTTATCTGCAGTCACATTTTTAGAAAATGCTTATCAGATTTTAACTAAAGATATTAATGCTGATATTACCGTTAAATCTAGAATTGCATTAATACTAGCAGAGACCTTATTAAGCCAGAGTAAAGAAGCGCTAGCCGAACAAATATATATTGATACTATCAATAGCACTCGAGCACTTGCGGATAAGAGTTTAGTCATTAAAGCTGGAACTGGCTTAGCGAAAATGTACCGAACCACGGTTGCTTATGCACCCTTAGGCACCCAGCATTTAGAGAAAATTTTCCCTTTTATTAATACGCAGCAACCAGCAACGGTAGAGCATGCTATTTTTTATTTGGAATACCTTAGATTTAAAGCAATGGAAACAAAAGATGATGATGAATTTGTTGCCAAAGAGCAACAGCTGATCCGTTATATTAGCAGCCACTTTATTGAGCAGTTAAGTAAAGAGCAGCAGCTTGATATTACTTTAACACAAGTAAAAAATGATTTTTATCGATTGTCGGGAGGAAGGGATGTTACTTTTTTTGGCATCGAAGATGATAAGTTTAATCATATTCATAAACCTATACTAATAAAAGGATTAGAAAGGTTGCAAAAGAGTATACGCCTTATACCTTTAGATGATGTAGTGCGAAGAGCGGAATACACCTTATGGCAAGCTAGACTAACTTATGAACTTGCCGGCACTATACCCGCTGAAAAATTAGCACTACGTGCGCTTAAGCTCTATCAACAAAGTTTGGGTGATAAGCATCCTAAAACTATTAGAGTTTATTTTGTTCTATTTCTAGTAACTGAGCTCGAACAGCCGATGAAAGCTTTTTATTATATTAAGCAGGCCAAGCAATTCATTAATAAAGATAGTTCTCAATTATCAATATGGAGTTGTCTTTATCTAGATAACTTATTAATGACTGGCCAATATAAATTATTTCAAAACGCATCCTTTACGATTAATGATCTTTTGGCTCAAGATATATCAGGTTTTAACTTTGTAGTTTCTTTGTATTTGTATGATTATATTGATTATTTTAATTTTGTCCCCTTTGATGCTATAAGATTATTATATAAAAATAGTTTAAAAGAGGAATTATTAAACTCAAGACCAATTGGGAATGTAGTAGAAATAACCAAAAAAGTTGCCACCTATGCCAAGTCAGATAATATAATTAACACTAGGATTTCTGAAATTGAAGCTAAAATGAATTCAGTTTCAGCAGGCGAACTTGATTATACCACCAAACTTCACTACGCCTGGTTTTTGAGTGTTGCTGGCGATACTGACAATGCAGTAAAGTATATGAACAATTTACAACCTAGTGCCTACAGTTCTCGTGAGAAGAGACACTCGCATTATTTGTTTTTTCAGTTGTTACAAAGAGCGCGAATATATTTGAATGCTAATCAGCCGAGTAAAGCAAACACCGAAATAATGGCGGCAGAAGTCATTCTTAGTCGTCTTTCATTACCTCTTAACAATGGTAACCTCGCTGAATTACTAGTGCTAAAAAGTGAATTAGCTTATCTTCAAGGCAATAAGGCGCTAGCTAAGCAGATTTTTGCTGAGGCAAAACCTATGGTTGAACTACAATTTCCGGCTAAATCATGGTTGGCTGAACACGTAGATCGTTTATCAACACAATATTATTTTTAATATGTGAAGTTTTTCTTTATTTATTTTTGTGGTTTTTTAAGTATTTTACGTTGCTGTCATGTTTGGGAGGATTACTGATATAGTAATCGTAAGATGAAAGCGCATAAAATACAGACAGTTTAAATTTGAGTACCTTATATAAAGCCCATCGAGCGGTTGCATCTAACGCTAAAGGCATCGATTACTTTGTTGGAGATATTCACGGCAATTTATCGGGGTTATTGGTGCATCTTCACAGTTTAGGGTTTAACTTTTCGACTGACCGTTTGTTTGCCTGTGGTGATCTTATTAATCGCGGCGAAAACTCTATTGGTTGTCTCGAATTATTAATGCAACCTTGGTTTTTTTCTGTGTTAGGTAACCATGAAGAGATGTTCTTGCGAAGTTTTGATGAACCAGCTTTTTATCAAGCATTAGTTAAAAATGGCGGCGAATGGATTAAAGCTTTGTCACACCAACCGGGCAAGCTAATGGCGTTAGCCCAACTTATTCGAATAAAAATGCCTTTAACACTCTCAGTGAGTAGCAAACATGGGAAAGTAGGGGTTGCACATGCAGACTCACCACAAAACTGGCAAGCAATTAGCTTAGATAACACCTGTATACATCATTGTTTGTGGTCTAGGCGCAATATGAATGAAAAAAACAAAGGGATAAAAATTGCCCAAATCTCTTTTACTGTTCATGGACATAATTCTGTGCATTCACCTGTAATAATTAATAATCAGATCTGGATTGACACCCTGCAATTTAGTGGTAATTTTACTATTTTATCTACTGCACAACTGGCACAATTAATAGTTTGATATGAAGCATTTGAGTAACGAAGAGCTATTAAGTTTAATTACTGCATGGCAAAATAAAGATCCGGTTGCCACACAGTTACTGATGGAATTAGCTTATGCAAAAATTAAAGAATTATCCTTGCAGCAAGTTGAAAACACACCAGAAGACGCCAATACCGCCTTTGTTTGTCAATCTGCAACAGACATTGCCCATGATGCGATTGTTAAACTATCACACGTCAATACCAGTTTGCCATTTGAAACACAACGGGAGTTTCATCGTTACCTAAATGCGGTTGTTAGAAGTACCTTTATTGACGCTTATCGAAAGCAAGTAAAGAGTGTGCGTAGAAACCCAGATAAAAGTCGATTGAATTTACAAGCTGAGCAATCATTTCCGACTAACCCTTATATCAAACATAGTATGAATTATGATTTGCTGTTTTTGTTAGAGTCACTAGAAAAAGAATACCCTAGACAAGCTGAAGTTATTCAACTTAGGTATTTAGCGCAACAAAAAAACAAAGATATTAGTCGCTTGTTAAATGTTTCAGTGAGAACTGTTGAAAATGACATTCGTTTTGCTAAGGCTTGGTTAAAAAATAATTTTTAAAAGTAATGTGGATTTTTTCTTATTTTTCGTCTCTTTCTTTTCAATGGCAATAGGCTATCTTACAAGCCGTTTATTTTGACGTTATAATAATAAGAGAGAACCATGCAGCACTGCTATTCAGCAATTTACTGTTCTGATTGTTTTTGTCCTGATTGTGGTGAACCATTAGCACAAAACGTTCAAACAAAATCATTGGAGGATATTGACCCAAGTCTCATAGCTTCTCTAGATGAAACTAAAATAAGGTCAATTTTTACCGGTGCAGTTCAACGGGTTCATTATTATAGCTTGCATCAATTGGAACATACCTACACCAAGAAATTAGGTTATTGCTATTATTGGCTTGAGCTTGAAGACGCTGAAGGTAATGAAAAAAAGATTAATATATCTGCATATCTTAACCATATAGAAACCATTAACGTTGGTGATATTGTCACTGTTTGTGGCGATTTTAATGATAAAATAACCATTCCACGTTTTAACACTATTGATCATAATATTATAAAAAACTTAGATCTTGCTTCTTGTGTTATTTTACATTCGAATAAAGCAGCCATTACCAGTAAACCGAGCAGTAAACCGAGCTTTGAAAACAATGCCATAGCAAAACCTAGAAGCATCTTTACCCGATTTAAAAGCCACATTTATGTGCATATTGCACTGTCATTAGCGTTATTTTTTGTCACATTTTATCTAACACGCACAGAAGTACCCGCTATTATTGTGTCGCTGCTGTATCTTTTGGTTGTAGTGCCTAGTTTGCTAGGTATTATAGGTCACCGCTTATTGCATCAGTATAATGAGCTCAATAGTACCCTAATCAAAATAGCAGCCATTACCGCTGAACAACTTGGCTGTAAAAATATGAAACGACGCTTTAAAAGTGGTGACTATTTTTGTCATGAGTGTAAGAGCGCTGTTGCGTTTGGATCTGTATATTGTGTAAGCTGTGGCCATAAACAAAGCGATAATGATAATTGGGCGTTTACTCAAAGCATGGAGTGAGTTTGCTTCCCTAGGTTGCTATGATAAAATACTGCTCCTTGTCATTCATCTTGAGTCGTTGTTGTGTCTTCTGAGCAGTTTTTAGCCCCCATCTTATCTTTTTTACAATGTGAAACGCCTGACGCTTGGATCAATGAAGCAAAAAAAGCTGAAAACTTAAATTTATTACTGATTGACCATATGATTTGCGAGCTAAAAGCAGGTCAAAGTGCATTATTTTTAATTAGAAAGTATGCACTAGATAAAAGTAGTAGCGCAGAGCTTTTAGCATGGTTTAAACCCTACGAAGATTTTATTTATAAAAAACAAGGTGATCTAGCAAGTTTAGGCCAAACACCTAAGTTATCTAAAGCCGTGGTACTCAAAGCGACGCCGAGTGACACGTTCACGCTATTCTCTCAGGATTTAGTTGATAAAATGATCTTATTAATTAAAGAGGAGTTGCATCATTTTTATCAAGTGCTTGAAATTATGACTCATCGGGGTATTGAATATCAAAATATTACCGCAGGTCGTTACGCTAAAAGCCTGCTCAAGCATGTTCGCACTTATGAGCCGCAAGCGCTGATTGATAAATTGATTATTGGGGCATTTATCGAAGCACGCTCATGTGAACGGTTTGCTAAGTTAGCGCCGCACCTTGATGATGACTTAAATCAGTTTTATGTGTCTTTATTGCGCTCAGAAGCGCGCCACTATCAGGACTACCTTACCTTAGCGCAGCAAGTCGCAGGTGAAGGGGTTGATATTAATGAACGAATTAATGAGTTTGCTCAGGTAGAGGCAGATTTAATTACCAGCCCAGATCAAGATTTTAAATTTCATTCAGGTGCGCCGATAAGTGTGTAACCGGCTATTTTAAAGGCTCGAAAACTAACTCCATGGTATCAGGCGTTACTTTCAGCCATGCTCCCTGTTCATACCAATCACCAAGTACAATGCGTTGGGCTTTTTTATCGTTAGCGACTAACTCATGTTTAGCGGGTCTGTGAGTATGACCGTGTATTAATATTTGGCACTTATATTGTTCAAGGCAGCTAACTACCTCATCGGGGGTAACATCCATAATGTCTTGCGATTTAACAGCTGTGGCAGCTTCACTTCTTTTGCGGTAATCAGCGGCTATTTTTTTTCGAACAAAAAGCGGCAGGCTTTTAATTAAGGTTTGCCACCACCATGAGCGCGATTTCTTGCGAAACTTTTGATAAGCAATATCTTTAGTACACAAGGTGTCACCATGCATAATAACCATATCTTTTTCATATAACTGAATTAAATCTACTTCGGGTAACAGTATCATTGCTGATTTTTTAGCAAAACCTTGCCCGAGCAAAAAATCTCGGTTGCCATGAATGTAATATATTTTAGTGCCAAAGCCTGACAAGGTAGTCAGGGCATTGGCAATAGTCACTAGGTAGTCACTATCATCGTCATCTCCAAGCCAAGCCTCAAATAAATCACCAAGAATATACAAAGACTGAGCTTTGACAGCTTCATATTTTAAAAAGCGAAGAAAGCAGTCAGTAATATCGGGTCTATTATCTGCTAGGTGTAAATCAGCAATAAAATAGGTGATTGGTTTTTTTTTGTCTGGCATTGGTAACGACTTCTAAGTAGTTATTTATTGGTATGGCTTATTCAACAATCGCAGATTCAATGACGATTTCGTCTTTGGGTACATCGCCATGACCAAACATATTGCCGGTTTCAACTAAGGCCATTTTATCAACAACATCCATTCCCTCAACTACTTCACCAAACACGCAGTATCCCCAACCTTGAATAGATTCATTTTTAAAATCTAAAAAGTCATTGTCATTTAAATTAATAAAAAATTGCGCTGAAGCTGAGTGAGGCTCTTGAGTACGAGCCATAGCCAATGTACCACGCTTATTGCCTAAGCCATTATTTGCTTCGTTTTTGATGCTCGCCCGGGTTTCTTTTTCTTCTAACCCTGGAGCAAAACCACCACCTTGTGCCATAAAGCCTTTGATCACACGGTGAAAAATGGTGCCGTTGTAATGACCATCTTCAACGTATTGTTGAAAGTTTTTTGCAGTATTAGGCGCTTTATCAAAGTTTAACTCAATTTTAATATCACCAAGGGTTGTTTTGAAAATAATCATAGGTTTCTCGTTCATGTTAAATATTTAGCCAAATTGTACGCTAAGTTTAGATAAAGTGCATCTGCTATGGTGATTCCAAACAACGCATGGGGTACAATCCTTTTTCAATTTATCTCTTTTATGTTTAATTAGCTGGAGTCGTAAAACCTCATGTTGCAGATATACAATACTTTAACCCGTAAAAAGGAAGCTTTTACCCCTATTAACCCAGGTAAAGTAGGATTGTATGTTTGTGGTTGTACCGTGTACGACTTATGCCATATTGGTCATGCACGCACTTATATTAGCTTTGATAATATTGCTCGCTACATGAGATTCTCCGGTTTTGAAGTGAATTATGTCCGCAATATTACTGATGTTGAAGATAAAATCATCAACCGTGCGGCGCTAAATAATGAGACGCCAGATGAATTAACAGCGCGAACTATTGCTGATATGCACGCAGATTTTGACGCGTTAAATATCGCGCGCCCCGATCTAGAGCCACGTGTGACTACACATATGGATGAAATCATCTCCATGATTGAAACCTTGGTTGCTAAAGAGCATGCCTATATTGCTGGTGACAATGCAAAACTTACCGGTAAGGGGGATGTGTTATTTAATGTTTCAAGTTATGCTGATTATGGTAAGTTAAGTGGTCAAAACTTAGAGCAGTTACAAGCAGGTTCAAGAGTTGATGTTGATCACTCAAAAAATAATCCGTTAGATTTTGTTTTATGGAAATCTGCTAAACCGGGTGAGCCAAGTTGGTCTTCTCCTTGGGGAGAGGGACGTCCAGGTTGGCATATAGAATGTTCAGCGATGAATGCTAAAGAGTTAGGCCATCATTTTGATATTCATGGTGGAGGCTCAGATTTACAGTTTCCTCATCATGAAAATGAAATTGCACAAAGTTGTTGTGCGCTTGATACGCCATATGTAAATTATTGGATGCATGCTGGTATGGTGCAGGTCGATCAAGAAAAAATGTCAAAATCATTAGGTAACTTTTTTACGATACGTGATGTACTTGCTCAATATGATGCTGAAACCGTGCGTTTCTTTCTTACAACCGGTCATTATCGCAGCCAGTTAAACTACTCTACCGATAACTTAACTCAAGCTAGAGCGTCATTAGAACGTATTTATACAGCATTAAGAGACGTAAAAATTAGTGATGACTTTGTACTAGATAAATCTTCAGTTCACGTTAAACAGTTTTGCCAGGCCATGGATGATGATTTCAATACCCCGCAAGCCATTGCGGTATTATTTGAGATCGCCAAAGAACTTAATGTGGTTAAAGATCAAAATACAGCACAGGCAGAAGTGCTTGCAGCTACGTTAAAAATGTTAGGTGCTGTTATTGGTTTACTTCAACTTGAGCCTGAAAGCTTTTTACAAGGGCAAAATGATAAAGATGAAGTTGCTGTTATTGAAGGTTTGATAGCTCAACGTAACCAAGCACGTATTGATAAAAATTGGGCGCTTGCCGATGAAGCAAGAGATAAGTTAAACGCGATGAACATTGTGTTAGAAGATAGCGCAGGTAAAACTACGTGGCGAAAAGCTTAAACAATACTGTATTATTGATGATAACTAAAAAAACCAGCAATGCTGGTTTTTTTATGTCGAATTACTACAAAGTTGACAAGTTTTTAGTTTTATTATTTACCAAATTGTTCACAGGCAATCAAAGTATTCTCAATTAGGCTTGCCACTGTCATTGGGCCAACACCACCAGGAACAGGAGTTATAAATGCTGCTTTTTCTTTTGCTAGCTCAAAACCGACATCACCAACAAGCTTTCCGGAGTCTAGGCGGTTAATACCTACATCAATAACAATAGCACCGTCTTTTATCCATTCTCCTGGGATAAATGCAGGCTTACCAACAGCCACTACAATTAGGTCAGCATTTCTGACTTTACTTTCGAGATCTTTGGTAAATCTATGAGTTGTTGTTACCGTACAACCAGCAAGCAATAACTCTAACGTCATTGGACGGCCGACAATATTCGACGCACCAACCACTAAAGCTTCTAGGCCGTGAGGCTTTATAGCGGTTGACTCTATCAGTGTCATAATACCTTTTGGTGTACAGGGTCGAAGGCCAGGTTGGCGTAGTGCAAGTTTACCAACATTGGAAGGGTGGAAGCCATCAACGTCTTTTTCTGGGTTTATATGTTCAATAATTAAATTAGCATCTAATCCTTGAGGTAAAGGTAACTGCACTAAAATACCATCAATAGCATCATCATTATTTAGCTCGTCAATTAATTGATACAGTTCATTTTGAGAAGTGGTTTCAGGCAAATCGTAGGAGCGAGAAATAAAACCAACTTCTTCACATGCTTTACGTTTACTACCAACATAAACTTGAGATGCTGCATCGCATCCAACTAAAATAACAGCAAGTCCGGGAGCACGTTGCCCATTGTTAATACGTAAGTTAACTTGTTCTTTAACTGAATCTCTAAGTTTTTTGGCAATAGCTTTGCCGTCAATTAATGATGCCGTCATAATACTTTATTGTAACCTTGAATAATTTCTTTAAATAAAAACGGTGTTATTTTGCCATAAACCCCAAGCTAGTCATAGTTAAGAGTTAGATTAAATTTTCATGAGTAACACATTAACGTCATCTACGCGGGATAAAATTAGGGTTTAGCATTATTTGTATAAATTTCCGCGCTTTTCGACACTAAACAAGCAAGTTGCACTAAAAGTGAACGAACGTTTGTTTTTTTATAAAAAAAGTTTGACTGGGCCCGCGCAACTCGGTAATATCCGCACCCGTTGAAAGCAGCTAATTTATTAGCTTGTTTTTTACAAATGTCGGTGATTAGCGCAGCTTGGTAGCGCACTTGGTTTGGGTCCAAGGGGTCGCAAGTTCGAATCTTGCATCACCGACCACTTTTTCTTTTAAAGTATATTGAAAGACAATGTGTTGAAAGACCAAGTATTGGTTTGGGTGTGTTCAAGTTCAGTCGTAAGTTCGAATCTTGCATCACCGACCACTTTTTCTTTTAAATTTTAAACGTTAAAGAAATGCTTTTGTAGGAAATGTGCGCCCTTAGCTCAGCTGGATAGAGCAACGCCCTTCTAAGGCGTGGGTCGCAGGTTCGAATCCTGCAGGGCGTGCCATACACAAAGGCAAAATGTAAAGTGTTATGGTGGCTATAGCTCAGTTGGTAGAGCCCCGGATTGTGATTCCGGTTGTCGAGGGTTCAAGTCCCTTTAGCCACCCCATCTTTTTCTTCATCCCTTGAAGTTTAAGAGTAAAGTTGAAAATCGGTGATTAGCGCAGCTTGGTAGCGCACTTGGTTTGGGTCCAAGGGGTCGCAAGTTCGAATCTTGCATCACCGACCACTTTTCTTCCTCTAGATTTACTGATAACCAAGAGTTGGTTTGGGTGTCATCAAGTTCAGTCACAAGTTCAAATCTTGCATCACTGACCACTTTTTATTAATTCTCCTAGCGAAAAATTAGATCCAAAGTTAAATTAATATCAAGAACTTGCGAAGCAATTCGACAAAATTGTCTGGAACAATTTTGAACGCACACAGTGCGACCCGAAGGGCGAAGTACAGGATGTACGCAGTAATCTTGCATCACCGACCACTTCTTTTTTTCTCCTAAAGCTAAATAAATTCTAAAGTGAAATAAAACATAAGAGCTTGCGAAGCAATTCGACAAAATTGTTTGTATTTTCTTTATTGTCATTATATATCAATGATTTGAACTGTTATAACCCTTGTTGTTGGCAAACGAATTAAGCTACTTCTAAAACATAATTTATAGGGCTAAAGTTTATCCTTGCAACTTATATAGTGCCTCGCTATAATTCCGCGTCATAAATTTTAACCGTTCGTATGAGCAAGGCACTTTTTTATTACAGGCTATTAAAAAGTTGAGTAAAAAATTGGTGCATTATAAGAAAGCGTAACACGCTAAGTTTTGAGGTATATAAATGCAAGTTTCAGTTGAGACTACACAAGGTTTGGAACGTCGTTTGACTATTTCTGTTCCGGCCGAAACAGTAGATGTTGAAGTTAAAAATCGTCTTCGTCAAGTAAGTAAAACCCAACGTATTAACGGTTTCCGTCCGGGTAAAGTGCCACCTTCAGTTATTCAAAAACGTTATGGTAAATCTGTACGTCAAGAAGTAGCTGGCGAAATTATGCAACGTAGCTTTGTAGATGCCATTGTTGCAGAGAAAATTAATCCTGCAGGCCGTCCATCATTTGTTGCTAAAAGCAACGAAGATGGTAAAGAGTTGAAGTTTGAAGCAACGTTTGAAATTTACCCTGAAGTTGAATTAAAAGATTTAGAAAAAATAGCGGTTGAACGTCCTGACGTTGAAGTAACCGATAAAGATGTTGATGAAATGTTTGAAACATTGCAAAAACAACATCAAACGTGGAAAGAAAACAAACGTAAAACTAAAAAAGGCGACAAGCTAACTATCGATTTCACTGGTCGTGTAGACGGTGAAGAGTTTGAAGGCGGTAAAGCTGAAGCGTTTGAACTTGAATTAGGCGCTGGCCGCATGATTCCAGGTTTCGAAAAAGAAATTACTGGCATGAAAGTGGGTGAAGAAAAAACCATTAAAGTTACTTTCCCAGATGATTACCATGCAGAAAACCTAAAAGGTAAAGAAGCTGAGTTTGATATCGTTGTCCATAAAACTGAAGGCTCTGTATTACCTAAAGTAGATGATGAATTTGCTAAGCTTTTCGGTATCGAAGAAGGTGGTGTTGAAGCCTTACGTGAAGAAGTAAGCAAAAATATGGCGCGTGAATTAACTCAAGCAGTTAAAGCTAAAGTTAAAGAGCAAGTCATTGAAGGTTTATTAGCCGGTCACGAAGTTGGCTTGCCATCTGCCTTAGTTGCACAAGAAGTTGATGTGCTTCGTCAACAAGCAATGCAACGTTTCCAAGGTCAAATGGATCCTAAAAACTTACCTGAATTACCAAGTGAAATGTTCAAAGAGCAAGCTGAACGTCGTGTAAAAATTGGTTTACTATTAGGTGAAGTCATTAAAGTTAATGAATTAAAAGTTGATAATGCTAAAGTTGATGAACTTATCGCAACGGCTGCTTCTGCTTATGAAGATCCTAAAGAAGTTATTGATTACTATGCTAACAATAAAGAACTAATGCAACAAATGCAAAATGTTGCCTTAGAAGAGCAAGCAGTTGAACTTTTAGTTGAAAAAGCTAAAGTATCAAACAAAAAAGCTAACTTTAAAGATATTATGAACCCTGAAGGTAAGTAATAGCGCTTTTTTATTGACAAAAAGCTTAGCAATCGCTTAGATTTAATGGCTTGTATGAATAGTTTCATACAAGCCATTTTTATTTGACATATTTTTACCTAATGCGAGTAGCAAAATGAAAGCTGCTTAGTTAAAGTAGTTAGGTATTTTATACTTAAGGGACGGAACACATTTGTTTAATTCTCAACTCAACTCACAGACAAACTCTCAAAATTCAGCTATCAGCCCAGAAAGTGCTTTAGTGCCTATGGTGGTAGAACAAACATCCAAAGGTGAACGCTCTTACGATATTTATTCAAGATTACTTAAGGAGCGAGTCATCTTTTTATGTGGTCAAGTTGAAGACCATATGGCAAATTTAATCATTGCCCAGTTATTATTTTTAGAGTCTGAAAGCCCAGACAAAGATATTTTTCTTTATATAAACTCTCCCGGTGGCTCGGTAACTGCAGGGATGGCAATCTACGATACTATGAAGTTTATTAAGCCAAATATTTCAACTGTGTGTATTGGCCAAGCTGCTAGTATGGGAGCTTTCTTGCTTTCAGGCGGTGAAAAAGGCAAGCGCTATTGTTTACCTAATGCGCGAGTAATGATTCACCAGCCACTAGGAGGCTTCCAAGGTCAGGCGTCTGACTTTGAAATACATGCCAAAGAAATTCTCTACATTAAAGAGAAGTTAAATCGTTTAATGGCTGAACATACCGGTCAATCACTTGAAAAAGTTTCTCAAGATACAGATCGAGATAATTTCTTAAGTGCAGAGAGCGCAGTTGAATATGGATTAGTTGACTCCATATTAGAACAAAGACAAAATTAGTTTTTATTTACGCTTAACGCTTAGGTGATATTCATTTATTAAAGATCACTTAACATAAGATGATAGAACTACTATGCTATAATTTATTTATAGAACTAGAATAGTGAAATTTAGTAGTTAATAATGGACTTGAAGATTTAGAGGTAGGGCATGACCGATATAAAAAGTGGTGACGGTGACAACGGTAAATTACTTTACTGCTCATTTTGTGGCAAAAGCCAACATGAAGTACGTAAATTAATTGCTGGCCCATCAGTGTTTGTGTGTGACGAATGTGTTGAGTTATGTAATGACATTATTCGTGAAGAAATAAAAGAAATTTCGCCAAAAGAAGAGAAAGCAGCATTGCCTTCTCCGATTGAAATTCGTGAAAGTCTCGATGACTATGTTATAGGTCAAAACCATGCGAAAAAAGTACTCGCAGTAGCTGTTTATAATCATTATAAACGTTTGCGTAATGGTGATACACATAATGGCATTGAATTAGGCAAAAGCAATATTTTACTTATTGGTCCTACAGGCTCAGGTAAAACGTTATTAGCACAAACGCTAGCACGTTTGCTTGATGTACCATTTACTATGGCTGATGCAACGACGTTAACCGAAGCTGGTTATGTGGGTGAAGATGTTGAAAATATCATTCAAAAACTTTTACAAAAGTGTGATTATGATGTTGAAAAAGCACAGCGCGGTATAGTGTACATTGATGAAATAGATAAGATTTCACGTAAATCAGATAATCCTTCTATTACTCGAGACGTCTCGGGAGAAGGGGTTCAACAAGCGCTATTAAAACTTATAGAAGGCACTGTGGCTTCTGTTCCACCTCAAGGTGGTAGAAAACATCCTCAACAAGAGTTTTTGCAAGTTGATACTTCTAAGATCTTATTTATCTGTGGTGGTGCTTTTGCTGGCTTAGATAAAGTGATCGAACAACGTTGTCAAACCGGTACAGGTATTGGTTTTGGCGCCGAAGTTCGCGGTAAAGATCAAGAAGTTACTTTAACCAAGCGTTTAGAAGATGTTGAACCGGAAGATTTAGTGAAATATGGTTTAATCCCTGAATTTATCGGTCGTTTACCTGTTGTTGCGACGTTACGTGAGTTAGATGAATCAGCATTAATTCAAATTCTACAAGAGCCTAAAAATGCGTTAACTAAACAGTTCACCGCGTTATTTGATATGGAAGATGTTGAACTTGAGTTTAGAGAAGATGCACTTATTGCGATTGCTCGTAAAGCGATGGAAAGAAAAACCGGTGCGCGTGGTTTACGTTCAATTGTAGAAGCGGTATTGCTTGATACTATGTATGAATTGCCTTCAATGGAGAGTGTTAGCAAAATTGTTGTTGATGAAACAACCATTAAAGGTGAGTCAAAACCTTTAGTGATTTATGACAGTCATCCAGAGCAAGCAGCTTCAGAATAAGTTGTATTGTTTTTTATTGAAAGAGCCCTTGTGGCTCTTTTTTTTTCATCAATTATTACTATAAACTTAACTTTATTGCTTGTAAGTTTTCTATTGATCCCCATATAGTTTTAATCTGTAATTTATAATAATTTTCAAAGAGACACACATGACTGAAGAATTATCTAGTGTAGTTGAAATCCCCGTTCTTGCCTTAAGAGATGTTGTTGTTTATCCCCAAATGGTGATCCCTTTATTTGTTGGGCGAGAAAAGTCTATTCGATGTTTAGATCTTGCGATGGAAAATGATAAGCAAGTTTTTTTGGTGGCCCAAAAAGATGCCAGTGTTGATGATCCTCAAGCTGATGATGTCTATCAAACCGGTACAGTTGCAACCATTTTGCAAATGTTGAAGCTACCTGATGGCACGGTAAAAGTATTAGTTGAAGGTGTTCAGCGTGCTCTGGTTACTGAGTTTGTTGAAACACAAGAGTATTTTAGCGCTAATATCGAATATATTACGGTAGAAAATAGTGCAGCAGATGATATGGAAGTATTGATCCGCTCAGCTATTTCTCAATTTGAAGGTTATGTAAAGCTTAATAAAAAAATTCCACCTGAAGTGCTTACTTCAGTGTCAGGTATCGATGATGCTGAGCAACTAGCTGATACTATGGCAGCACATATGCCATTAAAGTTAGCTGACAAGCAGAAAGTTCTAGAAATCATTGACGTGAATAAACGTTTAGAGCACTTGATGGCTCTGATGGAAGGTGAAATTGACTTGCTTCAAGTTGAGAAAAAAATCCGTACGCGCGTTAAAAAGCAAATGGAAAAAAGTCAACGTGAATACTATTTGAATGAGCAAATGAAAGCGATTCAAAAAGAGTTAAATGATGGTGATGAAACACCCGATGAACTTGAACAAATGGCTAAGCGAATTGATGAAGCTCAAATGCCGTCAGAAGCTAAAGATAAAACCTTAGCAGAATTACAAAAGCTGAAAATGATGTCTCCAATGTCAGCGGAAGCCACGGTAGTGCGTAGTTATATTGAGTGCATGATCAATGTACCTTGGAAAAAGCGCAGTAAGTTAAAACGTAACCTAGCATTAGCGCAAGAAGTGTTAGATAAAGATCATTACGGTTTAGATAAAGTTAAAGAACGCATTTTAGAGTATTTAGCTGTTCAACAACGTGTTAGCCAACTTAAGGGACCCATTCTTTGCTTAGTGGGACCACCTGGTGTTGGTAAAACGTCATTAGGCCAATCTATTGCCAAATCTACAGGGCGAAAATATATTCGCATGGCGTTAGGTGGGGTTCGTGATGAAGCTGAAATTCGCGGTCATCGTCGTACTTATATTGGTTCATTACCAGGTAAGCTAATTCAAAAAATGTCAAAAGTGGGGGTTAAAAACCCATTGTTTTTACTCGATGAAATCGACAAAATGGCCTCTGACATGCGCGGCGATCCCGCCTCAGCCTTATTGGAAGTGTTAGATCCAGAGCAAAATTCAAGTTTTAACGATCATTATTTAGAAGTGGATTATGACCTATCTGATGTAATGTTTGTTGCAACGTCTAATAGTATGGATATACCAGGCCCCTTACTGGATCGTATGGAAGTTATTCGTTTATCAGGGTATACCGAAGATGAAAAACTCAATATTGCTCGAAACCACCTTGTTAACAAACAGATAGAACGTAATGGCCTAAAAACAAAAGAAATAACAATCGATGATAGTGCGATTATTGGTATTATTCGTTATTACACTCGCGAAGCTGGGGTGCGAAATTTAGAACGTGAAATATCTAAACTATGCCGCAAAGCAGTGAAAGAAATTTTACTTGATAAGAAATTGAAGAAAGTTGAAATAAACCAAGATAATTTAAATGAGTACCTGGGTGTTCAACGTTTTGATTATGGTAAAGCCGATGAGCAAAACAGGGTAGGGTTAGTGACTGGTTTAGCATGGACTCAAGTGGGCGGTGAACTACTTACCATTGAAACTGCTTCAGTACCGGGCAAAGGTAAACTTACGTATACCGGCTCGCTTGGTGATGTAATGCAAGAGTCGATTCAGGCGGCAATGACAGTAGTACGCAGTAGAACTGAAAAGTTGCGTATTAATAATGACTTTTATGAAAAACGTGATATTCACGTACATGTACCTGAGGGTGCAACACCAAAAGATGGTCCAAGTGCTGGTATTGGTATGTGTACGGCCCTTGTTTCAAGCTTAACCGGTAATCCTGTTAAAGCCGATGTTGCTATGACCGGAGAAATAACCTTACGAGGTGAGGTACTTGCAATTGGTGGTTTGAAAGAAAAATTATTAGCAGCCCATCGTGGTGGCATAAAAACGGTTGTCATCCCACATGAAAACGAGCGTGATTTAAAAGAAATACCTGAAAATGTGAAAGCAGACTTAACTATTCATCCGGTAAAATGGATTGATGAGGTACTTGCTATAGCGCTTGAACAACCTGTTGAGCAGTGGCAGGCAGAGTGATTTTCGTCCGAAAAAAGTTGTTTTTTTATTAGAAATAAGCAAAAAATGACAAAAAGGGCAAAAAAATAGGAAAAAAACGAAATAAAGGCTTTTCAAACGCTGAAACTATGTTAAGTTAACTACGCTTATGTCGCTAGACCCCTTGTTCAGTATACCTAAGAGGTAATATTGATTCGGGTTTAGTCGTAATAGTATTTTTCTAAACTCGATGCTTGGTGTTCAAAAGAATTAATAAATGATCTAATCAATTTTAATTTCTGCAGGACGAACTTTTATTGAACTCTTACGAAAGAGAGATAAAAATAGCGTTGTAATAATAACAAATTAAGGGGTATACACTGTGAATAAATCTCAACTTATCGAGAAAATTTCTGAAGGCGCGGACATTTCAAAAGCTGCTGCTGGTCGTGCATTAGATTCATTTATTGGCGCTGTAACTGAAGAATTACAAAGTGGTGAGCAAGTAGCATTAGTTGGTTTTGGTACTTTCTCTGTACGTGACAGAGCAGCTCGCACTGGCCGTAACCCACAAACTGGCGCAACTATCCAAATTGCTGCTGCTAAAATCCCATCTTTTAAAGCGGGTAAAGCGTTAAAAGATGCTTGTAATGACTAATATTTAAAGAATTGTTTTTAGTAATTCTTAAATTATTAAAAGACCACCACTAGGTGGTCTTTTGCTTTTAGTCTATTTATACCATTAAGTTGATTAAGTTGATTAAGTTCTTTCCCACTCAGCAAGAATTAAAAGTAAATTAAGAAAATAAAGCAATCTAGCACTTCAAGCGGTGGACGGCTTCTGCTAAAATCGCGAGCAACAAAAAAGTACAGCTAGATCTATGGGTATTTTTTTAAACTTATAGAAATTAGCTATATCAGCGATACCTTAAAATAAACGAGATAAAGATGTTAGAAGATATTAGAGAAAGCTCGCAAGGGGTAACGGCCAAAATTATCCTTGGTCTTATTATATTAACCTTCGCTGTTGCAGGCATAGGTAGTTACACCAATTCAGTGGACACTTCAGTTGCAACCGTTAATGGTGAGAAAATTAGCCAGCAAGAATTTAATAAAGCTTACCAAGCTCAGCGTAGCCGTATGGCTCAACAATTTGGTGAAATGTTTGAAACTTTATCAAGTGACAGCAGTTACATGGCAAACTTTCGTCAAGGTGTTTTAGATAACCTAATCAATGAAAAGTTAATTGATCAAAGCACACAAGCGTTGGCAATGCGTGTTTCTGATGCGCGTATCAAAGAAACTATAAGAAAAATGCCTGAATTTCAAGTTGATGGTGTTTTCGATAATAACCGTTACTTAGCTGTTATCAATCAAGCTGGCTTTTATCAGTCGTCAGCTTTTCGTGATTACTTACGTGTCGAAATGTCACGCCGTCAGCTGTCTCAAGCATTAGTCGCAACTGAATTTAATCTACCTTATCAAGAAAAACTACAACAAAACTTACAAAACCAAACGCGTGATATTCGTTACGCGACTATCTCAGCCAAACAATTTGAAGCGAGTGTTGAAGTTGGTGATGATGAAATACTTGCGTATTACCAAGCAAACCAAGCACGGTTTGAAAATAAAGAAAAAGTAAAAGTGGATTTTATTCGCTTAAGTGTTGAGGATATAGCGAAAAGTATTGAAGTATCAGAAGCAGATGTTGCAGCTTATTACCAAGAAAATATTGCAAGCTTTACCCAGGCAGAGCAGCGTCGAATAGCTCATATTTTAATAGCGTTTGATGAAGGTGATAGCGAAAGTGAGTTAGCAGCTAAAGCTAAAGCTGATACTGTGCTTAACCGCCTTGCTCAAGGTGAAGAATTTGCTGAGCTTGCTAAAACATTATCAGATGATACCTTCAGTGGTGAAAATGGTGGCGATTTAGAGTATTTAGAGTCAGGTGTTATGGAAGAGGCCTTTGATAAAGCAGCATTTTCTTTAACTACGGTAGGAGATACTTCAGAATTAGTTAAAACCAGCTATGGATATCATGTCATTAAGCTGACAGAGCTTAAACCTCAAGTAATAAAGAGTTTGACAGAGGTTAAAACAGACCTATTTGATAAGCTAAGTAAAGAGAAAGCCCAAGATCAATTTTACCAGCAAACTCAAGAAATGGCCCGTGTAAGTTTTGAGTTTCCAGACAGCTTAGATGATGCTGCCAGTACAGTGAATGCCTCAATCGAAACCTCTCAATGGTTAGCTCGAAATGGAAACCCTGCACCTTTTGATGACGTGAAAGTCATTGAAGCTGCTTTTTCTGACTTAGTGTTACAAGACAACATGAATTCTGACGTTGTTGAGCTAAGTGATAGTGTTGCGTTAGTCTTGCGATTAAACGCGTATCAAGAGGCAAATGTAAAACCTCTTGAGGAAGTTACTGCGTCAATAACTAGCATTTTAGTTGCCCAAAAAGCTACTGAACAAGCGCAAAGTATTATTGATGCATTATTGATTGAGTTTAAATCTGGTAATGATATTACAGAGCAGCTCACTAAAAACTACGCAAGTTTTACTACTAAAAAGAGTTTGGCCCGTTATGATGCAGAGTTAGATCAAAGTATTACCCGTGAAGCGTTTGTTTTGCCTCACCCAAGTGAAGGTATTATTTCGGCGTCAACCGTTGCCTTAAGTAATGGTGATTTAGCATTAGTTGAACTACAGGCGGTTAATGTAGTTGATGCTGAAGTGAATCCGCAACTTAGCCAACAGCAAACGTCTCAGTTAGCACAGTCTGCCTATAAAAGTTATGTAGACTCACTAAGAGCAAATGCTACCATAACCAGTAAAACTGTGGTTGAACCTGCCAACTACTAGAAAAATTTGAGTAGCGAGTTTTTACTCGCTACTCAAACATTTACCACTTTGAGCTAGCGTGTTTTTCTGTTGGGCTTAAGCTGAAAGTTTTGGTTCATTAACAATTTTTGAGTGACCTTGTGTTGAGGGTTGTTCATTACCTCTAACGTTTTTCCTGATTCCACTACCTTACCTTGCGATAGCACCATAATATCATCACTAAAATGGCGAATAATACCTAAGTTGTGAGATATTAAAATGTAGGCTAAGCCCATCTGTTGTTGAAGATCTAACAATAAGTTGATCATTTGTGAACGAAGCGATGGATCTAAAGCGGCCAAGGCTTCATCTAAAATAATCACTTGTGGTTGCAATATTATTGCTCTTGCTAAAGAGATACGTTGTTTTTGACCACCAGAAAACATATGGGGATAAAAGTTCATATGATCGCCAAGCAAGCCGACCTTTTGTAATGTAGTTCTGATCAATTCTTTACGTTTGTTGACATCAAAAGACGTGTTTAACTTCAGCGGTTCATCTAATAACTGCAAAATCGTTAAGCTAGGATTGAGAGTCGTGCCAGAATCTTGAAAAATCATGCGAACATGCTGACACCTATGCTTAAAGCTGCCTTTTTTTAATAGCTGGTCATTGAGATAAATACTTCCGCCACTTGGACGCTCAGCGCCCACTAAAATTTTGGCAAGTGTTGATTTTCCCGATCCAGCTTCACCAATAATGGCTAAGGTTTTATGGGCTTCCACACTAAATGAGATGGGTGACAATACAGTGGTTGACTTGCGGTTTAACCAAAAGCCCTGTTGTCGATAGGATTTACTTAAGGCGTCTACTTTAAGGAGTGTTGTCATGTTAGCAAGCTCCCTTGACTGCTTTAGCAGATGATTTAACAGCCTTAGCGGACGATTTAATTGGCAGTAATGGGAAATGACAACTTACCTTATGACCATGGAAATTGGTGACAGTAGGCGCTATTACGCAAGCTTTTTGTGCTCTTGGGCAGCGTGGACCTAATCGACAACCAATAGGTAAGTGTTGCAAAATAGGAATACTTCCGGGTAGCGTCATTAATCTTGACTTTGCTGGTAAATGAAAGTTAGCACTGGGACTACTATCAACCAATGCTTTGGTGTAAGGATGTAAAGGTTTGTTAAATATTTGCTCAGTGGTGCCAGCTTCAACAAATTGTCCGCTGTACATCACAGTGATGGTATTAGTCCAATGAGTGATATTTTCAAGGTCATGGCTAATAAGTAATATCGACATTTTTTTTAACTGATTCAAGCTGGCTAGTAACCTAAAAATTTGACCTTGGTTAGTATTTTCCATTGCGGCTGTAGGCTCATCAGCGATTAATAACATAGGTCGCCTAGCTAGCGCTATTGCTATCATTACCCGTTGGCATAGGGTTTCTGTTAATTGATGTGGATAACTATCAAGACAAGTATCAGGTTTTTTTATTCCTACTTTATGTAGTAGTTTGACAGCAGCTTGGTTGCGTTGTTGTTTTTTTTGCCAAAAAAAGCCAGTTAATGATTGTTCGTCGATTGCCTCTGATAATTGTTCACCAATGGTTGTGGTTGGATCTAGGCAAGCCATCGGCTCTTGAAAAATCATTGCGATGTCACGAGAAAGAATAACTTTACGTTCTGCTATCGATAATCGTAATAAATCAACGCCGCGCCAATGAAACCTATCGGCATGCACATGCCATTTATCGTTTAACACACCTACAATAGCTTGTGCTAGTAGAGACTTTCCTGAGCCGGACTCACCTACTAATCCTCTTACCTCGCCTTCTTTCATTGATAAACTGACTTTATCAACAGCCAAAATCCTTTGTTCGTCATGTAGTAGCTCAATAGATAAATTTCTGATATCGAGTAAATTCATTATCTGTCCTTGCGTAGCTTTAATGCATGACGGATGCCTTCACCAACTAAGTTGGTGGCAACAACAGCGAATAAAATCGCTAATCCAGGTAAATATACTGTCCATGGGGCAATGTAAAATAAATCTAAGCCGTTCGCTAAGGTTGCTCCCCATTCAGGTAATGGAATTTGCGCACCTAAACCCAAAAAGCCTAAGGTAGCAATATCTAAAATAGCAGCCGATTGTGCTAGGGTGGCTTGACTCATGATCCGGTCGACAATATTAGGAAAAATAGAGTAGTACAGTATTCTAAATTTACTCGCGCCATCAAGGCGTGAAGCAAGCACATAATCTTTTCGAGACTCTTCTTTAACAGCATAACGAGTGATATGGATAAACTGTGGAATTAAAACCATAACGACTGCCCACACCGTATTATTAATACCAGGCCCCAAGATAGCCACAATAATAATAGCAAGCAGCAGTGATGGTATAGAAAGAATTACATCAAGAAAGTGGTTTAAAAAACTAGACTTTAACCCTGTGGTTAAGGCAGATAAAGAGCCTATAACCACACCAACAATAAGCGAGGTAATAACCACAACAAAACTTAAGCCAAAAGTTAGTGAAGTTCCATACATTAATCGAGAAAGCATATCTCGGCCTAGCTCATCTGTGCCGAGTAAATAACTAACGTTGCCGTCAGCATGCCATGCTGGAGGTAATAACAGCATATCCAATTGGCCTTCAACAGGGGAATGAGGTGCCAAAATGGGACCAAATATTGCTAACACTATAAGAAAGATAAAGCAGCTAAATCCAGCCATTGCCACTGGTGTTTTACGAAAGATTTGCCAGTGCTGCATAAATGGAGAAGGGAAAACCTCTTCTAGATAAATTTTATCACGAGCCATCTTATTTGCCTCTAGCGAGTGGGTTGAGTGCTGCATAAATAAAATCGGTAAAAATATGCACAACAAAGATAAAGCATGATAATACTAACAACCCACTTTGAATTGCTGTGTAATCACGATGATAGATACTTTCGATTAACCACCGACCAATGCCTGGCCAACTGAAAATTACCTCGGTTACCATGGCAATAGTGATTAAATTGGCAAATTGTAAACCAACATGGCGTATTATTTTTATTAAGGCATTTCGTATCGCATGACGAAAAATAATTTGTTGAAATGTCAAACCTTTAGCATTTGCTGCTTTAATATAGCTCGTTTCTAAAACCTCTATCATGGACGTTCTTGCTAATCGTATAAAGATAGTGGCGGGTGCCATAGCAACAACAAACGCAGGGAGAATTATATGAGCAGTGGCATCGCTGAAGGCTTGCCATTTATAGGGACTATCGCTTAACAATATGTCAATAAATTGGATACCTGTGATGAGTTCAATTTCAAATAATAAACTAATTTTTCCGGCAGAAGGGAACCAACCTAAAGTAATTGAAAAGGTTAATATTGCTAATAGACCTAACCAAAAAACAGGTATTGAATACCCTAGCATAGATACCGATAAAATAATGTTGTCTGTGGCTTTATTATGTTTAATGGCCGCTATAAAGCCTAAAGGTATTCCTATCAACATAGCAACGAATAGGGCGGCAAGACTTAGCTCAATAGTCGCGGGTAATAAACTTAGAATTTCTTTGCCGATATCTGACTGGCTTGCCATTGAAATGCCTAAATTACCATTGATTATGTGTTCAAGGTAGACGATATATTGCCAGAAAATATTGCTCTGTGTTTGATAACTTTGCTGTAGATTGGTTAGTTGAGCAGGGGTGGCATTTATCGCACCAGACATATTGACTAAGGCGTCGCCAGGAAATAGAAAGCTTAAACTAAATGATAATACCGTTAACAGTATCATAGTAAAAATAAATAAACTTAATCGACGGAGGGTAAAAATGAGCATATTTAGTTTTCACCTACTTCAGTGTCACTATCATTGTGGTGTTCAACCTCGTCAAAATCATCATCATCTGACTCAATGATTCTGTTGTTTTGTAGGACGCCGTTTTTTGCTACGGGATAAAAATTTATGCCACCAAACGGTGCTAATACTTGCCCAGTGACGTTATTTCCCCTAGCCTGATAACGTTTTGAGTGTGCAATAGGGATCAAAGGTACCTCTTGCGCTAGGATCTTCATTGCTTGGGCATAATGCTTTTTTCGAACCTTAGTGTTAGTCGTTTGCAATGCTTTTTGAATAATATCATCATATTCTTGATTACACCAAAAGGTTGTATTGCTGCCGGTCTGTGTTGCAGAGCAACTTAGCATAGGTGAGAAAAAATTATCGGGATCAGGATGATCGGCTGACCAGCCTAATAAAAAGCTTTGATGTTCGCCTAATTGCAGTCGGTGTAAAAAAGCATTCCATTCATAGCTGACAATTGTGACCTTGATACCAATATTTTTTAAATCGGCTTGAATAAGTTTAGCCATAGTGATGGCATTGGGGTTGTAAGGACGTTGCACGGGCATTGCCCATAAGTCCATGCTGAACCCTTGTGCATAACCAGCAACTTCAAGTAAACTTTTCGCTAAGATCGGGTTAAACTCTTGTTCTTGTACGTTTTCATTATATGCCCACGATGTTTTAGGCAATAAAGAATTAGCTAATTCAGCTTTGCCTTGGTATACAGCGTCAAGTAATACTTGCTTATTAATCGCATAACTGACGGCTTGTCTAACAAGTTTATTATCAAATGGCGGTTTGTTCACATTGAAGCCAAAATAACCAACATTAAGTGCTGTGACAGCTTCTAGCGTTAAGTCTTTATGTTGTGTTATTTTTTCATGGGCAATGGGGTAAGCGGTAACATCGCATTCTTTGGCTAATAGTTTAGTTAATCTGCCAGTATTACTGGGAGTGATATCGTAAACTAACTGTTCAATTTGTGCTGGTGGCTGCCAATATTGCTCATGGCGATAAAAGCGAATGAGCGAACCCACGCGATATTCTTTGAGTTTAAAAGGACCCGTGCCAATGGGAAAGGTATCAATATTAGCTTTCACCTTTTGCTGCATGAGTTGCTGTGCGTACTCGGCAGATAAAATAATGGCAAAATCGGTAGCAAGGTTTGCTAAAAAAGAGCTGTCTGCATGAGAGAGATGAAAGCGAACAGTGTACTCATTGATTTTTTCAACATCCTCTATAAGATCGTTCAACCCGATATTTTGAAAAAATGGGTAATTGCCACCAGAAACCCAGTGAAAGGGATGTTGAGAGTCTAAAATACGATTAAAACTAAACATAACATCATCAGCGTTGAGAAAGCGACTGGGAGTGAAATATTCGGTTTGGTGAAAGGCGACATTTTTGCGTAAGTAAAAGGTAACCTTTTTGCCATCTCGGGTAACATGCCAAGACTTTGCTAAAGCGGGCACAAGCTTGTTTTCTTTGCCTTTGTAGGCAATTAACCTATCGTATAGTTGATTTGAGGTCGCATCTATTGTGGTGCCCGAGGTCACTAATTGTGGATTAAAGGTTTCGGGAGAGCCCTCGGCGCAATATATCACACTGTGTTCACTTAACGACACAATGCTCTCGTTGTTACAACCAAGCAATAACAATGCGCCCAGGCAAGAAGATAGTAAGTTGGTGACGTTATTCATCGACTTCATTGCCATCGAGTAAATTATATTTTTTTAAGTAGCCTCTTAATTGATGATAAGTTAACTCTAACGCTTGCGCGGTTTTCTTTTGGTTATATTGGCAATGAGCCAGTGCTGATTTTATTAGATCTATTTCATAGGTTTGCGATAAAGACTTTAATGACTGTGGAAATTCAGTATGAGCAAAAGACGCTGAGCTAGAAGTTATAGGTGATTCTGTATCGGTATTGCGGTTTGGCTCATGGGCAGTTGACATAGGCGCGGCACTTTCCTCTTGCACTTTTTCTGAGACATGCACACGATCATGGGTTTTAATTCGCTGGCTTGGTCTAAAGGGCGATTCAAAGGGATCAACCACTAAATTATCTACCGGCAGGTGCGGATTGTTACATCGATAAACACTACGCTCAACCACATTTTTTAATTCACGTATATTACCAGGCCAATGATATTCAAGCATGGCGCGTTTTGCTTTTTCAGTAAAGCCACTAAAGAGTTCAAACTCTAATTCACGAGCCATATTCACAGCAAAGTGTTCAGCTAACATTAAAATATCATCTAGACGCTCTCGCAAAGGCGGTAATGTGATGACATCAAAAGCTAAACGATCGAGTAAATCTGCTCTAAATTGCCCTGAGGCGGCTAGAGAGGGCAAATCTTCATTAGTAGCTGCTACCAGTCGAACATCAGTTGTAATGGTACGAGAGCCACCAACACGTTCAAATTCACCGTATTCTACAACACGTAATAGCTTTTCTTGTATTAATCCTGAAGTATTGGCAATTTCATCTAAAAAGAGCGTACCGTTGTCGGCGCGTTCAAATCGACCTTCATGACGCTTACTTGCTCCAGTGAATGCTCCTGAGTCATAGCCAAATAGCTCAGTTTCAAGTAAATTTTCATTCAACGCCGCACAATTAAGTTTTAAATAGCTCTGTTCCCAGCGCTTAGATAAGTAGTGCAAGCGAGCGGCGACGAGTTCTTTACCTGTGCCTCGTTCGCCAATGATCAATACTGGTTTACTTAGCTGTGCAATTTGAGATATTTGCTCTAATACTTCGAGAAAACTGTTTGATTGTCCAAGAAGATTGTCTTGTTTATTAAACCGCGACATGCTCTGACCTAACTTTTGGTTTATTTCACTAACAAATAGTGTATTTCATTAATCGATTAGATGGTAGTACTTTTTAAGTATTTAATAAATTCTTTTATAACAGTGATTTATCATGTTTTGTCAAATTGGCGCAAATCATGAATATAACTTAGGTATAAATTTATATTTAAGTTTATGGCCGATTTCATACTCTTTAAACAAACTTCATTGTTTTTAGGGTAAATGAAAACGTTAATTATAGTCGAGAGGAAGTAGTTATGGGTATTTTTTCAAGGTTTACCGATATTATAAATTCTAATATCAATAGTATATTAGACAAAGCTGAAGATCCTGCCAAAATGGTACGATTAATTATTCAAGAAATGGAAGATACTTTAGTTGAGGTACGTTCAAGCTCTGCTAAAACCTTAGCAGATAAAAAAGAGTTAACGCGTCAGGTGACTCGCTTTGAAAACGAAGCACAGCAATGGCAAGACAAAGCTGAATTAGCGTTGAGCAAAGACCGTGAAGATTTAGCTCGTGCGGCTTTATTGGAAAAGAAAAAAAGTACTGAAAACTCACAAGCTTTAGTAGAAGAACTTGTTCATGTTGAATCGCACATAACGAAGCTTCAAGATGAAATTTCACAACTACAAGAAAAGCTTGCTGATGCAAAAGCTCGCCAAAAAGCCATTGTTATTCGTGAAAAAACAGTTAACTCTCGTTTAAAAGTTAAACAAAATATTGATAGCACAAAAGTCAATGATGCCCTCAACCGTTTTGATCACTATGAGCGAAAAATTGACGATCTAGAAGCGCAAGTTGAATCTCATGATTTGGGAAGCAAGTCATTGTCAGATGAAATTGCAGAGCTTGAATCAAATGAGAAAATAGATGATGAATTAGCGTCATTAAAAGCTAAAATGAAAAAGAAATAATATGTAATATGCGTTTAAAGTTTTAAGCAAGTAGTTGAAGGCATAAGTAAAGGAGAAGTATTTTGGAAGAGATTATTGTAGCACCGTTGATTATTTTTATGGGCTTGGTTGCACCTATTTGGTTAATATTACATTACCGTAGTAAAAGACAAGTAGGCCAAGGCTTAAGTGAAGAAGAATATACTCAGTTATCGCAATTGTCTGAAATGGCCGATAAAATGTCTGATCGCATTCAAACGCTTGAAGCCATTTTAGATGCAGAAACCCCGGATTGGAGAAGTAAATTATGAACACCAAACGAGGAGAGCTATACCGAAACTCTAGCCGAGGAAAAATAGCTGGTGTTTGTGCTGGCATTGCTGATTATTTTGGTTGGGAGGCATGGTTAGTTCGAATATTGGTGGTCTCAGGTGTTTTATTTGGTATGCCTTTCTTAATCTTAGGGTATGTTGCTGCATGGTTTATATTGGATAAAACCCCCGTTAATAAAGTTCATGCAAAATTTGGTCACGCTGACAGTACTAGCCAATATTCAAAAAGTAACAGTTCACATGTAACTGGAGAGCACTTTCAATCAGATAATGAGTCGATAAAAGTGAAGACTCGGGTTTGGCAGTCAGGAGAGCCGCCTAAACAAGCTTTTCACGATATTCGTAAAAAGTTCACCTTGTTAGAAAAGAAACTGCAAGGTATTGAGCAATACGTTACATCGTCTGAATTTACCGTAGCAAGAGAAATTAATAAACTTTAAAATTAGTTAGCTTTAAATTAGTCGGAAATTTTAATTTTATCAAAGGATTAGTGTTTAAAAATGCTAATCCTAAGCTTAATTACCCCTTCAGCTGTGTCGGCCAGTAGAGTCACGAACCATTAGTTGTGGTACATATTGGCTGGTTTCACTTTTTCCTTTTTGTTTTCTTATTTGGCTGATTAATAAACTCGCTGCATCATGTGCAATTTGTTTATTGGGCTGATCCGCCGTGGTAAGTTTAGGCCAAGTTTGACGAGAGAATGGGCTATTTTCAAATCCCGCGATGGCTAATTGCTCAGGAATATTTATATTCATGAGTCGCGCTGCAAATAAAGCGCCTGCAGCAATTTCATCATTACATGAAAAAATAGCAGTAGGACGATTTTCTGTTGTGACCTTTTCAGCGATCAATTTTTTTGCACCATTAACACCGGATTCAAATGAGTATTCACCTTCGATAATTAAATTGTGATTAAAAGCAATATTATTAGCTTTTAATGCTCGCCGGTAACCTTTATAACGCTCAATTGTTGACATGTGCGCTGCACCACCGGCAATGAACCCTATTTTTGTATGGCCTAGGTCAATTAAATGTTGTGTTATGGTTTGAGCGGCATCTCTATCGTTAACCATAACACAGGGGCTTAACTCATCAGGAGCAACATCTCCAGACATAATGCGCACTACTTTAATATCCTGGGCAAGAATTTGTTTAACAAATTCAGGACGTTCTGAAAATGGTGGGGTTAAAACCAAACCTGCCACGCGCGCATGCTTAATGGTATCGATAATGTCTTCGGTAATGTTTTCTTTTTGCGAATCACATGGATTGATTAATAACTCAAAACCTTGTTGACGACATGCCGATAAAATACCTTCTTGCATGTCAATAACATAATAAGCATTGGGGTTGTCGTAAACATAAGCAATAGTGAAGGATTTGGTGCCGGCTAAGTTTCGTGCAGCAAGGTTGGGTTGGTAATTTAGCTCTTTGACCGCTGCTTGTACCTTTTCACGCGTGAGCTGACGAACAGATGGCTCTTTGTTCATCACCCGTGAGACGGTTTTAATTGATACGCCAGAGAGTTTAGCGACATCATTAATTGTTGCTTTCATTTATCCTATCAGCCTTTTAGTACTTATTATGTATTGTTCAATGCAATTGTTACAACACCGCTAGAGTAGTGGTTCTTTTGCTTTGCAGCAATAACTAATGCTATTTTTATCTAATTAAATGAGCTAAAAGTAAATCTCGCCTGATTGACAGCGTTGTCATTATTTAATAGAGTAACAAATTCACTAGGGTCTGTTGACCTTTCATGTTTAAATTTTGTTCGAATTAAATGCTTTTTGATCGCGGCGCTAGGAATGTAGCATAGTTATTCTATTTAAATTCCTCGCAACAAAGAGCAAGAAGCATTTAAACGAATCCGTAGGACAGCGTTTATTAGCCATTTCTACTGCGTTATCGCTTATTAGAGTAGAGCAACTACACAACATAAGCTCTGCCTTGTATAAAAGGCTAATAAACTGCTGCAAAAATAATCAGCAAAGATCAACAGACCCTAACATAAATGAATAATTAATATTCTTATTAAAAGTGTCATCATAATGCAGTATTATTTGCGGGTATTTTAAGTAACCGCTTTTTTACTTCTTTCCCAAGGTATATACAGGAACCACTATGTCAGATCGCCAATCATTAGCGAGTTGGAAAAAACTACAACAGTTAGCTTTAGATAAAAAGTCTCAACACATGAACACTTTGTTTGCCAATGATAGTGAACGCTTCGATAAATACTCTATTGAATTACCCAACCTGCTGCTGGATTACTCAAAAAATTTAATTGATGGTGAAACTATCGACTGTTTATTAGATTTAGCTGAAGAAACGCAAGTAAAACAGTGGCGCACAAAAATGTTCTCTGGCGATAAAATTAATAAAACCGAAGAGCGTGCAGTATTGCATACCGCTTTAAGACGCCAAGAGAACGAGCCATTAATACTTGATGGTGAAAATATTACAGAGCAAGTACAAAACCAATTAGAGAAAATGGAAGGTTTTGTGAATAAGGTGCGCCAAGGCCACTGGTTGGGCTATTCAGGTAAACGTATAACAGACATTGTCAATATTGGCGTGGGTGGTTCAAATCTTGGCCCACAAATGGTCACTGAAGCCTTAAAACACTATAGCGATGGCAGTATGAATGTTCATTATGTGTCTAATGTAGATGGTGCACAAATTGTTGAAGTTTTACGTCCATTAGATCCGCAAAAAGTTTTGTTTATTGTTTCTAGTAAAACCTTTACAACCACAGAAACTATGACCAATGCAAAAACCGCAATGAAATGGCTAACCAGCTCATCGTTTGATGAAAAATCGGTAGCAAAACATTTTGTTGCGGTTACTGCCAATAAAGAAAATGCTATGAGCTTTGGAATTGAAGCGGAAAATATTTTTGGCATGTGGGACTGGGTTGGTGGTCGTTTCTCACTGTGGTCTGCTATCGGTTTAGCCATAGCCTTAGATTTAGGTTTTGATAAGTTTAAAGAATTACTTGAAGGAGCTAATGAAATGGACCAACATTTTATCAACGCTCCTTTAAGAGATAATATGCCAACGATTATGGCGTTGATCAGTGTTTGGAATACCACTTTTTTAGGTGCTCGCTCTCAGGCTATTTTACCTTATGATCAAACGTTGCATATGTTGTCAGCCTATTTACAGCAAGCCGAAATGGAAAGTAATGGCAAGTCAGTTTCTTGGGATGGAGATGATGTTGACTATGCAACCGTTCCGTCTATTTGGGGCGAGCTAGGCATTAATGGGCAGCATGCTTTTTATCAATACCTACATCAAAGCAATAACGTTGTGCCAGCTGATTTTATTGGCTCAGTTGAAAGTGTTACCCCGGTACAAGGACATCATGAAACACTGATGGCAAATTTCTTTGCACAAACTCAGGCCTTAATGGCTGGAGTTAATGAAGTGCAGGTTAGGGCGGATCTTAAAGCAAAAGGTCGTACTGCGGATTATATTGAAAAAGTCGCGCCTCATAAAGTACATAAAGGTAATCGACCAACAAATACTATCTTACTCAAGCGTATCGACCCAAAAACCCTCGGTAGCTTAATCGCTGCATATGAGCATAAAATATTTGTGCAAGGGATTATTTTACAAATATGTTCGTTTGATCAGTGGGGCGTTGAGCTGGGCAAAGGGTTAGCGGCTGAGATCCAAGAAGAGCTTGATAGCGGTCAAATTACCGATAAACATGACTGCTCAACGGCAAGTCTAATGAAGTTTTATCTTGATGCTAAATAACTTACATAGCTTGTAAGTTAGTACATAAAAAAGCAGCCAGATATTTGGCTGCCTTTATCACTTTATCAATAGAGTGAGGGATCTTTGTTAAGCCATTTGTTGTGCTGTATCTAGCATTCTATTGGCAAAGCCCCATTCATTGTCACTCCACACTAGCATTTTAACTAAACGTTTATGACTGACGCGGGTTTGGTTACCATCAACAATACAAGAGTGTGCATCATGATTAAAATCAACTGAGACTAACGGCTCCTCCGTGTAATCTAAAATACCTGCTAGGCCATGGTTGTTTAATGATTTGGCTCGTGCCTCTTTGATAACTTGATTAATATCATCAATAGTCACGTCTTTATTGACTGTTACACTTAAATCCATCGCCGTTACGTTAAGAGTAGGCACACGTACCGCAATGGCTTCAAATCGACCTTTAAACTTAGGCAAAATACGTTCAATGCCAAGGGCTAACTTAGTATCTACTGGAATAATAGATTGACTGGCGGCACGGCTTCGGCGCAAATCGGGGTGATAAGCATCGATGACTTGCTGATCGTGCATTGATGCATGAATAGTCGTAATGGTACCACTTTCAATACCAAAAGCATCATCTAGCACTTTTATTACCGGGACTATACAGTTTGTGGTGCAAGAGCCATTAGAAACAACAACATCATCTATGGTTAACTGCTGATGATTAATGCCATAGATAATAGTAGCATCAATATCTTGAGCACAAGGGTGTGAAAATAGCACCTTTTTTGCGCCTTGATTAATATGTGCCAAACCATCGGCTTTGCTGCCAAAAATACCGGTGCAATCAAGCACTATATCAACTTGGTGTTTATGCCATGGTAGCTCTTCAATGGTGTCAACGTGGTACAAAGCAATTTCGTCATATTGATTTGCATCTTTTTGGGTATGGCACTGAGATAAGTACAGGGTTTCGTTTTCTGCTTTAACACAAAAATCAAAACGACCATGAGTCGAGTCATATTTTAATAAATGAGCTATACCACTCGCAGGGGCAAGATCATTAATAGCAACAATCTTAAATTGATCAGTTTTCCCGCTTTCATAAAGCGCTCTAACTATACTGCGGCCGATGCGGCCAAAACCATTAATAGCAATGTTTATCATAGGCTGGTATGAGTAATCATATTCGAAGTGGAAGGGGTAAAGATGGGCAATTATTCTTGCCCATCAAAATCTTACTAACGGTTATTAAATTGCCAACTAAAGCGCATTAACCGTGTTAACTACATTGTCAACGGTGAAACCAAAGTGCTCTAGTAATACATTACCAGGTGCAGATTCTCCGAAAGTTGTCATCCCGACAACAGCGCCGTTTAAACCAACATATTTTGCCCAGAAATCGACATGAGCTGCTTCAATTGCCACACGCTTAGTGATGTTTGCAGGTAAAACAGATGCTTTGTAATCACTGGATTGTGCATCAAAAATGTTAGTCGATGGCATAGATACAACACGTACTTTTTTACCTTGCTCAGTTAAAGCTTTAGCTGAATTAATCGCTAAGGCAACTTCAGAGCCTGTTGCAATTAAAATAACCTCAGCGGTGCCATCACAATCTTGTAAAATATAACCGCCTTTTGCAATATCGCTCACTTGTGTTTGATTGCGGGCAATAGCTGGTAAACCTTGACGTGAAAATATTAATGCCGTAGGTGCTTTTTGATTTTGTACCGCAGCTTTCCATGCAACAGCTGATTCAGTTGCATCACAAGGGCGCCATGTCGTTAAGTTAGGCGTTGTACGCAAGTTAGTTAATTGTTCAATAGGTTGATGTGTCGGTCCATCTTCGCCTTGACCAATAGAGTCATGGGTGTAAACAAAAATATTTTGAATGCCCATTAGCGCTGACATACGTACTGCGTTGCGTGCATATTCCATAAACATCATGAAGGTAGCACCATAATTGATAAAGCCACCATGTAAAGACACGCCATTCATAATGCCGCTCATACCGAATTCACGTACACCGTAGAATATGTAGTTACCTGCAGCATCGTCTTGAATGCCTTTAGAGCCAGACCACAGTGTTAAATTTGAACCAGCTAAATCAGCAGAGCCACCTAACATTTCAGGTAACACTTTACCGAACGCTTCAATGGCGTTTTGCGACGCTTTACGCGAGGCAATATTATCAGCATTTTCATGGCACTGTTGAATAAAGGCATTGGCTTTATCTTCAAAATCTTGTGGGAGTTCACCTTTAATCACACGTCGTTCAAATTCACTTGCAAGCTCAGGGTAAGCGGCTTGGTATGCACTAAATTTTTCATTCCAGCTTATTTGACTGGCACTACCTTTTTCTTTTTGATCCCATTGTGCATAAACATTGTCAGGAATTTCAAATGGCGCATGCGACCAATTTAAAAATTCGCGGGTTGCTGCTATTTCATCATCACCTAGCGGCGCACCATGACAATCATGACTACCTGATTTATTTGGCGAACCAAAACCAATAATTGTTTTACAACAAATCATACTGGGTTTGTCAGTAACTGATTTTGCTTCAGCAATAGCGGCAGCAATTGCTTCGCTGTCATGTCCATCAACGTTAATAACATGCCAACCATAAGAGTCGAAACGTTGTGGTGTATTGTCAGTAAACCAACCTTCAACATGACCATCAATCGAAATTCCGTTGTCATCCCAAAACGCAATTAACTTTCCTAAACCTAATGTGCCTGCCAGTGAACAAGCTTCATGAGAGATCCCTTCCATTAAGCAACCGTCTCCTAAGAAACAATAGGTGTAATGGTCAACAATACTGTGATTGTCACGGTTAAATTGTGCGGCTAAGGTTTTTTCAGCAATAGCCATACCTACTGCATTAGATATACCTGCACCTAGAGGCCCTGTTGTTGTTTCTACACCGGGTGTATAGCCATATTCAGGGTGACCGGGTGTTTTAGAATGTAATTGGCGGAAATTTTTTAAATCTTCAATCGAGAGGTCATAGCCAGATAAATGTAATAATGAGTATATTAACATTGAACCATGACCATTAGATAAGATGAATCGGTCTCGATCTGGCCAGTTAGGATCGGTCGGGTTATGTTTTAAGAAATCGCGCCATAAAACCTCTGCGATATCTGCCATACCCATAGGGGCACCCGGGTGTCCTGATTTTGCTTTTTGTACGCCATCCATGCTTAAAACACGAATGGCATTGGCTAGTTCTTGACGCGATGACATATTAGCTCCAGATCTACTATAAATTAATGAGGGATAATTGAATTGCGCGTATTTTCCCCTACCACAAGGCATAGCGCAAATTAAATTGCGTTATTTATTATATTTTATTTGATTTCGCGTTAAGTGCTTAGTTGAAAAGTGAAATTAAAGCTAGAAAAATCAAGTATTCGCTTGAATTTTTGTTATAGATGGTTTACTTTTTAATCAGGTTGCAAATCGGTAATGGTAAACGACTCTTTTGTCGTACGATTATTGATAAAATAGTCGTTATTGAAATAACTGGCAATCGAATAAAAAAAATAAAATTAGGTAATTAAAATGCGTAAGTCATCCCCGAAAGGGTTAAAGCTGACTACGGTTATTTTTGCAGTATTTATTATGACCGTTTCAGCAATATTGAGTAATAACTCGGTAGCTGATGACATGGAAGTAAAAACAGCTCAATCAGAATAATGAAAACAAATTATTGATTAAAAATCACGTGTCAATAATGAAAATTTAAGCCCTGAACTCAGTAAGAGTTACAGGGCTTTTTTCTTTTTATCATGGGATTAGCTCTACTTTTGATGACCCAGTAGTAACAAGAAAAATGTATTACACTGTAGAATTATCCATATCATTGTATAAAGCTAGAGAGTAGGATAGAAGCTTACATTACGTAGCGTTAAGGTATTTATGAATTTTCCGGACTTACCCAATAACCACGCAATCATTGTTTTATTAATTACAGTATTTGCGCTTTATTTATTTCGTCGTGATGACTTCCCATTAGAAACATCGTCTTTGGTAGTTATTGCCATTTTATGCTTAATATTTGCGCTATTTCCCTTTTCAGTGGATGGCGTTCACTTTGAACCCAGTTCTTTATTTTTTGGCTTTGGCCATGAAGCGCTAATAACGGTTTGTGCTTTAATGATTATTGGTCAAGGTATTGTCAATACTGGAGCACTAGAGCCTATAGGGCGATACTTGGCTAAATTGTGGAAAATAAGCCCGTCGTTGTCATTGTTGTTAACCTTGGTGCTAGGGGCTACTCTGAGCGCTTTTGTAAACAATACCCCGATAGTGGTTTTATTATTACCTATTTTGATTAGTGTTTCACTGAGAAACAAAACTGACGCTTCACCGATGTTATTACCTATGGGCTTGGCTACCTTAGTTGGCGGTATGACAACCACTATCGGCACCTCAACAAACCTATTAGTGGTCAGTATTGCCAAAAATATGGGAGAAGTTGAGTTTGGCTTATTTGACTTCGCAAAACCTGCATTAATTGCTGCAATAATTGCTATTTTCTACCTGTGGTTAATCGCACCAAAATTATTACCTAAACGCGCTGCATTTATGACAGATACATCACCGCGTTTATTCAGTGCTTATTTGACTATTAATGAAGAAAGTGACGCGCTAGGTAAAACCATCGCACAAGCGATTGATATGACCGATGGTCAAATGAAAATAGAAGGCATTCAGCGAAGCCCTGATTATAGAAACGTGATGCTGTTACCTGATACTGAATTAATTATCGGGGATAGGTTAAAAATTCATGACTACCCTGATCGCTTAAAAGAATACGAAGCACTGTTAGGCGCTACGTTATTTTCAGGTAAGTCTAAGGTTGAAGATGAAGAAAAAAGTGAGCCAGAAACCGAAACATTAGCAGAGATAGTCATTATTGCAGGTTCAGGTGTTGAAGGCAGAACGTTAAAACAAGCAAACTTCATCAACAAACATAATATATCGGTGATAGCCTTGCATCGCGCCGGAAAAGCAATGGAAATTGGCAAAAGTAGTATAGGAAAAGTTACCTTACGTATTGGTGATATATTGTTGGTTCAAGGCGAAGTTAAGCAACTTGATGTTTTGAAAACTAAGCCGGGTTTATTGGTTATTGATGGTGCAGAGGCTTTACCGCAAACCAGCAAAGCCCCTATAGCTTTAGTGACCTTACTTACGGTGGTTCTATCATCAGCGTTGGGTGTTTTACCCATTGAAATCAGTTCATTATGTGGTGTTTTGGCCTTGCTAGTTACTAAGTGTTTAAGCTGGAATGAAGTATCATCTGCATTAAGTACTCCAGTGATTTTGATCGTGGTTGCATCATTAGCGCTAGGTGAAGCTTTAATGAAAACAGGTGGGGCAGAATATATTGCCCAAGTTTTTGTTGCCTCTTCGTTTAGTTTGCCTCCAACGGGAGTGTTATCCGCCTTAATGTTACTGCTTGCTATTCTAACCAATGTTGTTTCCAATAATGCTGCTGCGGTTATTGGTACACCCATTGCTATTTCGGTTGCCCATCAATTGAATTTACCTGCAGAGCCTTTTATTTTAGCGGTATTATTTGGCGCAAACTTAAGTTATGCAACCCCTATGGCCTATAAAACGAATTTGCTAGTGATGAATGCTGGAGGTTACCAATTCTCAGACTTTATGCGTATTGGCATACCTTTAGTGTTGCTGATGTGGGTAACCTTGTCTTTTTTACTGAGTTGGCTTTATTTTTAATTTATTAAACGGTAGGTTGTCTGGCTAACATTGAAAACTCATTACTTAATCGTTTGCCTATTAACGTGGGTAAAACGAATCACAGAGACTATCCATAAATCCAGGTATTATCGTTTTTTATGTTACTTAGATAATACTGTAAACTTTACTGTCTTTAACGTGCTTAATATCATTAATATGATTAAATTTCTTCCCAACTCAGAGCTATGCTCGATGTTCAATAACAAGGCTAATGTGTTTAGGTCTTGTCATGCTAAATCAAACGAATTTGGTTTAGGTTTAAACAGATAAAAATATATTTTTATAATTCTAGAAGTATTGATTCTTTTTGGTTTTTGTTTTATAGTCTGATAATGAAAATTGAATACGCAGCAGCACAATTGGCCGAGCTAGGCCACACCACTCGATTGGGCATATATAAAACATTGGTAAAAGCCGGTGTTGATGGCTTGCCAGTTGCCCATATTCAGCAAGTACTGAATGTACCTGGTTCAACTTTGTCGCATCATATTACGAGATTGGTACGCGTTGGTTTGCTTAAACAAATAAGGGAAGGACGTGTACTGCGCTGTTTTGCCCAATATCAAGAGTTGAATAAATTAATGAACTTTTTATCAGAAGAATGCTGTATTGATGAAAAGAGGTAATTTTTTTTATTACCTATATTTCGATTATACTAGAAATATAGGTTTATTTTTTGAGGGATAAATTATGTTTGATTTTAGTACATCGAAAGAGCTGGCTAAAGCGGTTGATTTTTTTATTGGCACATTTACAGAGCTGGCTTTACTTTTTGTTGGTATAAGTTTTATCGTGAGTTTTATCAATCAAAAGCTATCTGCCAATAAAGTGAAAAGCTTACTAAGCGGGAATCGTGGTTACAGTGTTGCTGTTTGTTTAGGTGCGGTCACACCGTTTTGTAGTTGTTCAACCTTGCCGATGACAATAGGTTTGATTAAAGCACGTGCTACTTTTGGCCCTATCATGGCGTTTTTATTTACCTCGCCGTTACTCAATCCATTTATTGTTGGTTTATTTTGGGTGAGTTTTGGCGCAAAAACCACCCTGATCTACGCTGTTTTTGTTATTACACTTGCTGTTTTAAGTGGTTATCTTTTGCAACAGCTAAAATTTGATCGTTATATTCGAAAAGAGCTTCTTGCCCCGCCTTGTTCAAACGAGGCTACTACCCTTGATTGCCAGAGTGATGAGGGTAACACACTTAGTGAAGAGGATAGGGGGAGCCTTGAAAAGCTAAAAGGGCTTGCTATGTTAAAAGACACGCTAAATCAGTTTATCTCATTTATGCCTTACATGATATTAGGTGTAGCGATTGGTGCTTTATTACATGGATATGTACCGACAAGCTTTTTTGGAAAACTCGCAAATATTGCCAGTTATTGGTTGATTCCTATAACAGCAATTATTGGTGTTTTTCTTTATGTAAGGGCTTCAACTATGGTGCCAATTGCTGCCGCTTTAGCTGCAAAAGGAATGAGTATGGGGGCAATTATATCACTTACTATAGGTGGGGCTGGTGCGAGTTTACCTGAAATGATCATGATGAAAAAAATGTTTCATTGGCCACTTTTACTTGCTTTCATCTTCTTGGTGTTCGCCACCGCTTGTTTAACTGGGTTTGCGATAGAGTACATGTAACCGCACACTGGAATCAATAATAAAAGATAAAATAGACCGGAGGTATTTATGAAAATTAGCAGTGAATTTGACAGTGGTAATATTGATGTTGTAAGTGTGGCTTCTCCAACAAATATACAGCTCAAGCTTAAAAAAGATAACAATGCCTGCACGCGACAGTGGTTTCATTTTTGTTTAGACACAAGTGCTAATGAAGTTCATAAAATCACTATTGTTAATGCTGGTGAAAGTAGTTTCAGTAACGCTTTAACTGGTTATAACGTGCTAGCATCATATAATAAAGAGAATTGGTTTCGAGTGGAAAGCTATTACGATGAACAAGCATTGATAATTCATCATACACCCACATCTAGCCGGATTTTTTACGCCTACTATGTGCCTTATTATTATGAAAGGCATCAAGCATTGATGTCAAAAATTATGTGTTTAGATTTTTTCGATAAAAAGAATTTAGGCACTAGTTTAGATAATCATCCTATAGAATTAGTTGTCATTGGCGAACAAGCCGCTCATAAGAAAAAGGTTTGGATTGTTGGCCGTCAACATCCTGGAGAAACTATGGCGCAATGGTTTATTGAGGGAATATTAACCCACTTTATAAATAAAGCCCCTTCTTCACTGCAATTATTATCCTCCGCAGTGTTTTATCTTGTGCCAAATATGAACCCCGATGGCAGTGTGCGAGGTAATCATCGTACCAACGCAGCGGGAATTAATTTGAATCGACAATGGCATCATCCATCAAAGTTGGAATGCCCTGAGGTTTATTATGTCCGAAGAGCTATGCATGAAATTGGCGTCGATTTGTTTTTAGATATACATGGTGAGGAAGAAATCCCATATGCCTTCATGATGGGAGGGAGTTCATCTTTAAAACTCAAGCAACAAGCTGATGAGTTTAAGGGTAGGTTTGCTCAAAGTAATACTAACTTTCAAACACTTTACGATTATGACAATTATCAATCAGGTTGTGGTGTAGGCTGTTGTGGTTCAACGTTTAATCAACCACATGAATTAGCAAAAGCAACTGACTATGTTGAACATAACTTTGGTTGTTTATCGTTACTACTAGAATTACCGTTTAAAACACCGTTGAGTGTGGAGGCAAAAACCGCTAATAATCCTCAGGAGCAATGTATCGCTTTGGGACAATCAATTTTAGACCCAATTGCACACTATATAGCATTAAAATAATAGGTTAGCGTTGAGGACTAATTTTTAATATTCCATAATATTTTAATCTCTTGCATTAAGGCTTTGATTAATGGTTCATTAACTCTACTTTTAGCAATAACAAAGTGTAATGATGTAGTGAAGTCTAGAAAAGGTAAAACGTTTACTTGCTTGTTGTTTTCAGCAATGATGGCCTCTTCTTTTTCTAAAAAGCTCAACCCTAAGCCATTTTTCACTAGCTCTAATCGAGTGCCATCATCACTCGTTTTCGTAACTGAAAGAACGTCACTACCCAGCTGCTCTTTCAAAAATATATCAAAAGGGCAATAATCACTCATCATAACCCATTGATGAAGGCAGAGATCAGACACACTCAATATTTTACTGGAATCAAATGTTATTGGTGCGATTGTTGTTATGGTTTGCTCCATCACCTTGATGGCGATAAAATCTTTGGGAATATCACCGAAAATATAACCACCACATATTTGATGTTCTCTAATTTCATTAATTGTTTTTCCAGTTGATTGCTGGTGGATATCTAAACTGATACCGGGACAGTTTTCTTGTAAGTTTTTTGCTAATTCAGTAAGTTTTAATTGCTCGGCAGTTAGATTAATGGCTAGGTGGAATGTACCCATAATTTCATATTGATTATCGGCAGCAAGGTTTACTATGTCGACAGCACTATCCAAGGTGTTTTGTGCTTTAGAAAGTAATATTTCACCTTTTTCGGTTAAAGATATACCTTTGCTAGAACGAATGAATAATAACGTAGAAAGTTCTTCTTCTAGTGTCTTTATGTGAGCACTTATTGCAGGTGGGGTTGTATATAGCCGTTTAGCTGCTTGAGTTAAATTTCCTGTTTGAGCAACCGCAACGAAAGAGCGTAAGTGATAAAATTCCAAGGTGTTGTCCTCAAATTAGTTTAATTAAATGCCCAGTGTTTTTTACTTTATTATATACCTTTTATGACTCTAACTTAACAATTTCACCATTCAGTTTTATCGAACTGAGACTTCAGTAATGATGAATATTCAAATATTTTTAATCGCGATAAATTAATGAAACCGGCAATGAACGATATTATTTTGTTCAAGATAACTCAAAATACGAGGAGTATTTATGCACAACACCACCAACGCATTTTATAACCAAGCGGCACCGGCTCAACAAGCACATAGTTTCTTTATGGCCAAACTTACATGTGAAACAGACTGCTCTGATGTTTATGCAGATATGAAAGAAGGAAAGAAACACTATATTTTATTAGATGTACGATCCAAAGAAGCTTTCGATAAAAGTCATGCTATAACGGCATTAAGTATGCCACACAGTGAAATAAATAGTGATTCATTTAAAAAGTACCCGCAAGACACATTGTTTGTGGTTTATTGCTGGGGCCCTGGGTGTAACGGTGCTACAAAGGCTGCAGGAAAAATATCTAGTTTAGGCTTTCAGGTGAAAGAAATGATCGGTGGTATACATTATTGGGAAGACTTTGAACGTTATCCTGTTAACCGTAGAGTAGCTGAAATTCAAAAATAACTTTTAGTGTTTTAAATATCTTGGTTATTCAACGTAACTTTTTAAGTACTTTAGGATATTAGATGGAATATTGTATTCGTGTTGCAACAGATAACGACAAAAAACCTTTATCATTACTGATGAAAGAGCATGCTCTTTATGAAGGAGGTGATATTGAAATCCACAAACATCAAAAAATGAACAATTTAAAGGCTCTGCCTGTAATCATTTACGTTGTCGAAAGGAAGGATAATCTTATAGGCTATATGTCGGTGATAAAATAGTTTTCAACATGGGGGATGAATTGGTACCTTTACCTTGATTGTTTATATTTGACTGAAGCAACTAGAGGGTATGGGATCGGCTTGAAATTAATGCAAAAATTAAAAGAGGTTGCAGAGTTTGAAAACATTAATGTTATTCAATGGCAAACCCCAGAGGATAATCACCAAGCGATTAAGTTTTATCACAAACTAGGTGCCATTAACAAAGTAAAACAACGTTTTTTTTGGTCGATTTAGCGGTTAAAGGGGAAGCTTTATATGATGGTGTTACTGAAAATAGACATTGTCAATATAAAGTCAAATAGAGGAAGTTAATATTAACTCCCTCTATTTGGTAACTGTTGCAGTGCTAGTAAAATGAATAGTGGCTTTCATAAGCAAGTAACAAGTCACAGATCCGCTAATAATATCCTTGAAGCGCCGTTAAAACTCAAGCATAGCTTGTGTTAAATTATCGTTTTACTGGGACTTTTTTTACTAATTCTACTGTAGCCATGATTCTGCGGTTTTGAGCATGAGCCATTGCAGAGTTCTCTGGATTGATTAACCTCTCTTCACCAAAACCTACAGCAGATAGTCTGTTTGATGATATACCATGTGTTGAGATCAACACCTTGACTACTTCGTTGGCTCGTTCTTGTGAAAGGGTTTGGTTATATTGCTTGCTGCCCAAACTTGAAGTATGTCCTTCAATGGTTAGTGTAAGACTAGGATTAGCTTTTAGAAAGCGTGCCATTGTTGCTATTTCATCATCAAACTCTGGTTTGATTTCTGTTTTGTTGTGATCGAAGTTAACTAATAATTGTTTTGAGATTGATTGCCCTTCAAATAGGGTACAACCATTAATATCGACTTTATCGATCATTGGTGTTCTTGGACATTTATCTTTCGTATCTATCACACCATCTTTGTCGGTATCTAGCGGAGCGATTACTTTAGGTTTAGCTGGTTTAGCACTCTCGCCAAAGAAATATACAAACCCTAGTTGGCTGGATAAATCATCATAACGCTCTGAGAACTGGTAATTGTATTTTGATTCGAAATAAAGTGCTGCTCTTTCACTAAAATAATGACGATAGCCTGCACCTAAATTACTTGAGGTTTGCGAGTTAACAATGTCTAAATTGTTAATTCCAGCTAACAAATAAAAGTTTTGTTCGGAAGGAAAAAATAACACATCTACCGATGTTGTTGCACCATTTGGTTCTTGAAATCCAGATTTCGCTGCATTGAGATCAAATCGACTATAAGACAACCTAAACTCTGTTGATGGTAGCCAGCGATAACCAATTTCACCACCAATACCTGTTCCATAGTCCATATAGGATGCTGGATCAGTTGTGGTTAATCGGTCGTTATCTGTTTGTATATAAAGGCCATGTATGCCGCCATACATTTTACTAACTAAATCTTCAGCTTTTGGTGGCTCAATAGCGAATGTCAAAGTACAAAATGATGACACTAGTAATGTAGCAGCACATTTAAATTGAAATTTGAACATGAGTAAATGGTCCTTTTTATTTTTTTTGTTGATATCTTAATAAATAGCGTGATTGCCATGCAAGCGTAATGATGAGAACAAAATAAACAGCATTAGCTGGTGCTTGTAAGTTAAAGTCAACACTGATATGAATTATCATCCCCGTAATTGCCATCATACAGCCAAAGGCGGTACCTTTCATCAAATTATTTCGCCGATGTCTCATGGTGTAGCCTGTTTGCCACAAGCTCCACAAGACAATGACCCCAAGTAACAACGTGCTTGGCAGGCCGTATTCTATCGCGAACTGTAAATAATCGTTGTGAGCGTGGTCATAGTAAATATATAGGTTTTCTTGTTGTACCATGGGGAAAACGGTGTAAAAACTACCTGCACCTGTGCCCGAAATAGGAAATTTTTTTATTAATTCAAGGCCGTAGATGTTAACTTCGTCACGTGTTTCTCTGCTGAAACTAGTTTCTTCCATTCGTTGTTTGACTTTATCAAGTCCAAACCAAGAGCCAAGTATGAAAGTATCAATAACAAAAAGGCTGATCAGCAAAAAAGACAAATTTTTGCTACGATTTTTGAAATAGATGAAAGCAAAAATTCCTGTCAAGGTCATAGCAATAAAAAAAGCGGCGTTACCCATACGAGAGCGCGACATTACTAAAGCTATCACCATAATAGCAAGCGCAATCCTAATGACCCCTTTACCATCAAGAAGTGAAGCCACTAACTGTCTGAGTTTTGCACGGCCAGTGGTCATTTTTTGCTTTGACAAATAGGTAACTAGCAGACCTATGCCGATAGCAATACAAAGTAATAAAAAGTTGGCGAAATGATTTTTATAGATAAAACCACCCGTGGCGATGTTGCTATTAGGCACCTCAAGTACCCATGATAAATTGTTACCAGAAAGCGCTTGTAAACTACCATATACCGCTTGAAAAGTACCCGACAATACCATGACCGTTAGCATTAATTTTAGCCTTTTTTCGTTGGTTATCAGAAAAATGGACAGCAACATTATACAAAAGTAAGCAAGCCCTTTTAATGAAGCTACTTTGGTTTGTGCGGGGTCTAACGAAAGGGTGGTTATTTTGTCAGGGAAATACCGATAAATATCGTGTAGATTTGGACTCATTGTGTATAAAATGGCATCAGGAAGGGGCAAATATTGTAAAACCAGCCATAATTGTACTGTTAAAAAGAGCAATAATAATGGTTTGTAATAATGAAGTTTATCGCTAAATTTTTCATTACTTTTGATGGAAGTCATTAAATAGATTGCCAACAAAGTAAAAGCAACAATTTCTATAATTGACCAAGCCCAAGGGCGATTAGACCCTAGAGGAATAGGCACCCAAAAAATAAGCGTAAGAAAGCAGTAAAACAGTGCGTTATTAAGTTTTTCCATAGAGTTGAGTCATTTTATGTTTGGTGCGCTATAGTTATAACACGTTGTGATGCAATGATAAGAGATTAAGCCACAATGATAAAGTTGTTATAAAAAAGGCCCTGAGAGGGCCTTTAAAATTTTGTATGTCATCAAGTTTTAATTATCAGATGCTGGCCCAGTACCACCATTACGACCACCAATTACTGGCGGTGCAGTTGCTGCTGAAACAGGGATGATAGAAAGGTTACCACCGGCAGTAGGCTCAGATAGTGTGGCAGGATTACCACCACCAGCTATAGCGGCAAGTAAAACATCAGTTGGCGCTATCAGACCTGTATCTGCGGCTGCTTGCATCAAATCTTGATGGTTATTTGCAGGTACTAAAGACACTGACTTTTCGATGATTTGGTCAGCAATAGCTGGGCAGCTTACAATCAATTGTGCAACACTTTCATTAAATACAGATGCTTGGGCTGAAGGTGTTTCAGACAAAATAGTATTAAAGTTAGTACAATTTATATCGGCAACAGGCGCATCAGCTTGTTCAACTGCTGATACCATATTAGTCAAACTCAGACCTAGGGCAATCCCTAATATTACTTTTTTCATTGTACTTCTCCTACCAAACTTAAGTTACTTAAACGTAACATAGACCACATTATACTAAGATTAATTTTGTGTATTATTTTGAAATTAAACTATTAACTTTTAAATTGAGGTTTGCTCAATTTATAAACACATGTTACCAGTATAACCCAAGGTTAAGCTTAACACCACAAGCATCTTTAATTTTGATTTTTTACCCTTGTTTTTACTCATTTGACTGACTCATTTGACTGACTCATTGATAAAGTTTTCAATCCTTGTGTATTAATGATGGTTTATCAATATAGAAGCCTTGAAAATAATCCACAAATAACTCTGCTAATTGAGTATGTTGTGCTTGAGTTTCTATCAGCTCAGCAATAACAGTAATTTGTAGACTGTGAGCGATATTAACTAGAGACTGCACGAATAATTGGTTTTCTCTCGATAGATCAATTCGTTGGCAATAACTGCCATCTATCTTTACATGATCAGGTTTTATTCTCATCAAGTGTGTAAAAGATGAGGTGCTAGCACCAAAATGCTCTAGGGTTATCTTACAACCAAGTTGTTTGATTTTATCTGTAAACATACATACATTATCAGCATATTGAATAAGCGCTTGTTCACTGATTTCAAAGGTCAGGTACTGGCAAAGCGGCTTAACTGTTTCGAGGAGATTAATTAACCATTGGCAAAATTGTGCTTGCCCTAAAGACGCGGGGCTCAAATTTAAGGCTATTGGTCTCGGAGCACTGTTTAGGTACTCTAGCGCTTTATTGATAACTAATGTATCAAACGCTTGGGTTAAATTATGTTGTTTAGCCACTAACATCAGTTGCGACATAGGAATAGGTGTAAGCGCTTTTATATGGCTAAAACGAGCAAAAAGTTCATGGTAAAGGACATCTCCTTTTTTATTATGTATTGCCTGTGCGGCAAAAACGACTCTGTCTTGTTGTAATAATTGATCTAATTCCTTTTTCCAAGTTATGTTACCTTGGTCGGGTAGTGTTTGATCAGACAAACACCAACCAAGCTCATTAGTTGAAGCTTCTAACAGCGCGTTGTCAGCCTGAACCAGTACTTGGCTCATTTCGCTATTTGTTGAATAGTTTGTTATGCCAATATGCGAAAACTTAGTTGCTATCTCCGGCGCTTGATTGTTATTTGATGTTGGAAAAGGCGTCTGGTTAAACTGAGCTAGTAACGAGATAACTATTTCCTGGCATTGCTGTTCACTGCATTCTTGTATGATAACTGCAAAATCTGCCCCTGCCAGCCGATATGTTTTATGATTGTGGTGACCTTTAATATCCTTAAAAACTTTATGAAGGGTTGCTACAGCTTCGGTAACATAAGCATCACCGGCGACATATCCTTGAGATTTATTTACAGAGTCCAAGCTAGATAATCGTATAATCACCAGAAAGCCTGTACCGTTATGTTCTTTATTTGCTAAAAGAGACTCAAATTCATTGTTAAATGCCCGCCTGTTGGCAATGCCCGTGAGTTCATCAATATAAGCAAAGCGCTGGTATTTAGATGTTTGTTGAGTCAATTCATCAAACATCTTTTGCAAGATGTTAGACATTCGATTCATGGCATTGACAAAAAGGTTTAATTCTATTGGTTTTGGAATATCAGTAACTTGAACAAAGTTACCTTGGCAAATTTCATCCGCCTGCTTTGCTGCTCTTTTTATTGGGTCAGTAATGGTTTTAAGTACTAAGTATACCATGGCACCGGCAACTAAAAATAAAGCTAAAATCATCCAAGTACTATTTTTGGCACTATCCCACAGTTTTGCATAGGCAAAGCCTGGGTGGCTGATGATCTCAAGTGTTTTTGGTTTTACCCATCCCGCATGAACTTCTGTTGTTCCAATGGGCGGCGATAAAGGAAAAAGTTTCATAAACCAAAGTGGTACGGCATCAATTGCTTTTGGGTTTACTTTCTCAATAATCACTTCACCCGTATTACTTTTTAATATCACTTGCTGGTAGTAACCATGATCGAAAATGGCATTGATCATACCATCGACCATAGGCAAATCATCAGGGTTTGCGATGAAAGGTTTAATTGAAAGCCCTAAAGAGGTTGCCGTATCTTGGGCATGGGAAGCAAGTTGTTTATTAATATAGTCACTCGTATTGACAACATTAATCCACAAGGTGGAAATAAATACCAAGGTTAATACAAAGATCAATCCCAAATATAATTGTTTAGATAAACTCATAAATATCTTCTTATTTTTACTTTGTTTTAAAATTAATTACTGGCCATGTTCAATTTTATTAATAATATTTTCCCATAAACTATGACCACCTTTATCTTGAATTTTTCTACCACGTCCTTGTGCTTTTGCTGCCCACAAACCATCACCATTAAAACTATAAATTGGTTGAAGATCGTTACGATAATTTGCAGGAAGTATTTTTTTATTGATGTTGTCGAGTACTAGCGGCATAGAATCTGGCTGTTCGAAGTAAGCCAATACCATATGAGATTGTTTAAGTCTTAATGCTCTGACATACATCAAGCGTAGTTTTTCTGAAGGTACACCCAAAGCTCGTAAGGTAAAATATTTAGCGATAGTGAAGTCTTCACAGTCGCCAGCGTTTCGTCCCAAAAACTCGACTGGAGTCGCCCAGTAGTCTTCCTGCTGCCAAACCCTGATATCATCAACAAAACGAATACGATTAAAAAAACGGTTTACCTGATGCAGTTTATCTTTTTCTGAACCCGATTGGTTTTCATTAACTAGTGTTTGCCAGTTCTTGACGCGTTTTCTAGCATCTTTACCGTATTCCTGTTCTACGCGGTCGAAAAGACCAGGGGGGAATATGTCAAGAGGGGAGTCGGCTTGAGCAAACAGAATAAAAGAGCACAAGAAAGAATACAGCATCAAGCATGATGTGAATGAGCATACACATTGTATTCGAATTAATATCCGTTGCTTCAATTACTTCAATTTCCAATGTTAATTGATCAGTTGTAGAGAAATTGTCAGTGTTAGATATCTTTGAATATATAAGAGATCTTCACAACATAGACTTCAGGAAGAGTTTTTATTTAAATATACGATAGAAGAGCGGTATAGGCAAGAAGGTTTAAACAATGGGAAAAATAGTGCCACAATGTAATATAAATCAATGGAACTAGGAGTGAAAGAATAAAGTTCTATCTAAAAATAAGTGAGGATAATCTGAGAGAATTAAAAAGCCGAGTACGAAATACCCGGCATAATATTGTTTCTAACTAGAAGAGTTATTTGATTTTTCTTAGTTTTCTCGAAGATAATCCTAATAGGCCAAGAGCTAATAAAGCAATAGAGCTAGGTTCTGGTACTTCAACTAAATTAGTACCAAATCCGACATAATCTAGAAAATTACCAATAGTGTTATCACCTGTAGCAGTGTTTATTGAGGTATAGGCAAAACGTAAAGTATTACCAGTCGCTGTTGCAACGTCATTACCAGTGTAAAGTTGCCACTCTAGACCTGTTCTATAGTTTTGTGAAAATAATATACTTCCAGTTACAACATCTGAGATGGATAGCTGCATTTCATCAAAAACAGAGTTTGGATCTACTTGACTATCCCAGTGAGCTCTAGCACGGTGAGCGAAGAAGAAATCTAGTAAACTCCCTGAAGCAATACCAGAAACATCTTGAAATAATGTTGAACTTTCATTTGCGTTTAATTCAACATGCTGCTTCCCGTTAAATGCGTTTACACCCTGAAAGCCATTATTCCAAACTTCAATTTTGTTGTCAGAAGCTGTTGTTTGCCAATCATCAACTAAAGATGCATCTACAGAGAGAAACTGGCTTGGTCCTATGTCTTGGGCTTCAAATGAGCCATTTAGAAGTAAACCTGCGTTGGAATTGGCAGAGCTTATAAGTAATAACAGCGAACTAAATACTGTGATAGCAAACTTTTTCATTCTAAGTTCCTTAATAATAGCTAATATTTAGCTAAAAAATACAATAACAAAACTGATTGTATACATGCAATAAAAAGGCCATGTCTTTAACTTGTTGTTTTTGCTTGTTATTTTTTTAAAAGATGTTTAACTCTGTAAAAATATCTGACATAAACAAACTAACGTTTATTTATGCTGGCTGGTTATTTTCAAATTTAAGCATCACATCCTACAATTATGAGCTGAAAATACCCACTAGTCAAATTTCATTAACTATTAGATATGAATAATTTTAATAAAAACAACTTAAATTTTAAGTTGTTGTGTCAATAAGGTATGCTCTTGCTACTATTGTTGTGAAGGATTAACTCATGATGAAAAAAATTCTTAAATTGTCTGTGCATTGATCCTCAGATCGTTTGTTTAAATTACCTTAATGTTTACAACCTCTATCGTTGAATAAGAGCATATATAAATGAGTTTTATTGGAAAAACAAAATCTTTGGTCACCCTTATTTGCTCAAAACCCTATGACATATCTACAAAGGAAGGTCAAAGGAATGAAAGGGCTAGAAGAATTGCACAAACTGCTGCAATGGGAACCCTTGCCAAAATTATAAATGTATTAGCGGGCTTAATCACTGTACCGTTAACATTACCTTATTTTGGGGCTGAAAAATTTGGGATTTGGATGGCATTAACCGGGTTTGTGGTTTTTCTGTCTTTTGCAGATTTTGGTATGTCAATTGGTCTTCAATCATCACTAACAAAATGTTTTGGGAGTAACAACAAAGCAAAACCTTCCTACTATATATCTTCTTCCTTATTCCTTATTACGCTAATATCTTGTGTCATAATGATAATTTCATATTTAATTATACAAGCGATTGATATTTCGTCCTTGATTGATGTTAGTAAAGATTTAGCAAGCACAGCTAATGCGACAGCTGTTACTATTTTACTCGTTTTCATTCTTGGCGTTCCTGCAGGGTTATTTCTCAGAGTCTTTATAGCTTACCAAGAAGGAGTTACAGCAAATGCAACTCTTGTTATAGGTCGATTGCTTGGGCTTGTTTCTGTATTTTTCTGCGTTTATCTAGAACAATCTTTGCCTGTTATGGTTTTTCTTTATACGATTATGCCAAGTGTCATTGTATATATTGCTGCATTTAGGTTTATTAAACAAAAAGCTTACCTCGCTCCCCGTTTTACAAAAATTTCTTTTGAGTATGTTAAAGATATGTCAAAAGTTGGTTTTCAAGGATTAAGGGCTCAAATAGGCGCAACTGTGATGACTAATGGCCCGCTCATGGTGTTGGCTGTATCTTTTGGCGCAAAAGCAATTGTGCCTTTTGTTTTGTCTCAACGTATTCTAAGTGTCCTTATAATGGCAATAGGGGTGTTTTTAGAGCCGCTTTGGCCTGCTTATGGTGAAGCAATTGAAAGGAACGATGTTGAGTGGATTAAAAATACGCTTCGTAAGTCTTTATTATTAGCACTACTGTTATCAGTACCTTTTGCTTTTCTTTTTGTGTTCAGTGGACAACAGTTGGTAAGTTGGTGGGCTAATAGTGTCGACGCTATACCCTCAAAGGAGCTCTTGATTGTATGTGGTATTTGGGGAGTTTTACAGTCGTTTAATAGTGCCTTTAGTATGTTTCTAAATGGGTTGAATTGTTTTTTGGGGCAAGCCTATTATGGGTTGATATTTCCTCTGTTAGGTGTGTTTTTTGGCTTGTGGTTATCAGACTCTTACTCTCTACCTTTTTGCTTTTTAGTTATGGTTGTTTTAGGTGATGGATTAAAAGTTATGATGCTAAGCATAGAGTCTTATCTTAAAATACGGCATTTAACTAAGAATCATGCACTAGTTTGATATGGAAATAATAAAGGCTGTTTTGAGAATAGTATGTATAATGAAAAAGTGTATTTCGACGTAGATCTATGCTTTTCATATTAAAAAATACTTGATTGAAATTAATTGTATATAAAAACCATTTAAATAAGATAATCATGGTACATAAAAAAAGAGTCGTTTTTGTAGCGGCATACTCCCCAGAAGAAAATTTAGCGGGTGCAAAAAAAATTGAGACAATCATTCAACTGTTTACTGAGAGCGGAAAACGCGTACTCTTAGTCAATACTAGCCATATAAATTCAAAGTTTGCTAGAACCAAAATTACTAAATCAAAAGTGGGCGATGCTAAAGTTGTTGAGATCACACCATTTACAACGCCATATCGTAGGTTAGGTAAAGCAATTAACCCTATCTTCTGTTTTTTTACACGCATTACTTCGCGCTGTTTTAAAAGTTCAATTGTTTGGCTTTATAACGGTTATTGGTTTGAAAATGTATTCGCATTAGCAAACAAGAATAATGCTTCCTTAGTATATGAAATCGAAGATTTACCCTTTTCTAGAGATAGAGGTGGGCTCAATCTAAAAGATATGCTGGATGGTCTTTCGTTTAAATTTGCGATGAAAAAAGCATCAGCGTTTACTTTTGTCAATGCTGAAATACAGGGTAGGTTATGTGTTGCTGATGATAAAGCAAAATTTATACTACCCACATTGCTTAATGATCGTATTACACAAGTGAATATTCAAACACCATTTCAAAATAGTAATTCTATCAGGGTTGGTTATTTTGGTGGTTTGGATGCAGAAAAAGGAGGTACGGCCCTTCTTGAGCTTATTGAGAATATGCCTGAAGGCTGCCGATTAACGATTTCTGGTAAAGGGAGCATGGCTGATAAGATTTATAATGCAGCAAAACAACATCCAGATGTTCGTTATTTAGGGCTAATCGATGAAGAGACACTCTATAGAGAAATGAATGAATCAGATGTATTGCTTAATCCCCATAAGCCAATTAAGAGTAGTAATAATGGTATATTTCCTTTCAAAGTGTGTGAATATCTTTATCTGAGAAAATTGGTCATTTCTACCGAGCTACCTGTAATAAATGAGTTAGTGTCAAATACTGTTGAGATTTATTCAGGAGATAATAAAGAACTGAGTAAATTAATTCTTAAATCAAAAGACATTTATTTATCTAAACAGCAATTAATAAAAGAAGCCAGCCAATACATAGAAATAAATTATTCTAGGTCAGCGCTTCGTGACTTCATTGTAGAAAAAATATGAAAATTTTGAGAGTTTTATCAAGTGTCGACCCAAGAGGTGGTGGGCCAATAGAGAGTGTTATAAGAAGCTCAATGATTTTAGAAAAAGACTTTGGTTGCTCGGTAGAATTAGCAAGTTTGGATAATGAGAACTCTGATTTCATCAAAAACATTCCTCTCAAAACATTTGCTAGAGGTAAAGGTTTTGGGACTTTTGGATTGAATTTCAACTTTCTCAGTTGGCTTTATAAAAAGGTTCACGATTATGATATCGTCATTATTGAGGGATTATGGCAATTTCATGGTTATGCTGCTCGAAAAGCTTGCTTGAGAGCGAAAAAACCATATGTTGTCTACGTCCATGGAATGCTGGCTAGCTGGTTTCGAAAGCAACACCCGCTAAAACATTTAAAAAAAAGTGTTTATTGGTTGTTATCAGAAAGGATCACGCTTAAAAAAGCGCGTTATGTGATTTTTACAAATCCTGAGGAAAAAGAAGATGCTAAAAGAAGTTTTTGGCCATATGAATTAGAAGATATTGTCCTTAATTTTGGGACAACACAAAACAATGGGAATGCATATAATCAACAAAAATTATTTCTTGATTCTTTTCCTATGCTTAAAAATCGACGGGTTGTGCTCTTTATGGGCAGAATAGACCCAATTAAAGGTATTGATATTTTATGTGATGCATTTATTAAAAATAAGCATAATATTGATCCTTCTTTATGTTTGGTGATTGCTGGACCTGACACTAAAAATTATAAAGCAAAAATTTTAAATAAAATACCGAGTGTAGGGCTAACTGATAAGATTATTTGGACAGGAATGCTCAAAGATGACTTAAAATGGGGGGCCATTAAGTCTGCAGAGGTTTTTTTATTACCTTCTCATCAAGAAAGTTTTGGTGTTGTAGTGGCAGAGGCATTATCTTGCTCTGTCCCTGTTTTGATTTCCAATAAAGTAAACATACATGGTATCGTGAGCAGCTATGGTGCAGGTTTAGTGGCTGAAGATACCTTAGCGGGTATTAGTAAATTATTGTTAAACTGGCAACAATTGCAGCAATCAGATAAAGAGCTAATGTCGTTAAGAGCAAAAAAGTGTTTTGATGAACAATTTGATATTCGTATTGCCGCAGAAGAGCTTTACAATGTACTTGTACAAAATGTAATCGAAGCCAAAAATATCGATAATACAAAGGTAAGTGTTATTACTAATCGAGACCTGAGAAATGACTAATCACTTAAATCTGTCTATTTCATTTGTCACTAGCAGTATTATTTTATTTATCGTTTTAGGTTTTGTGCAATATGTTCCTGTCACTCTAGATATTATTCTAAGAGGCGATGTTGTGATGTGGACACTGGGTCGTTCTTTAATGGAAGAGTCAGGCTATATTAAATACCTTAAAGATATTTTTCTGGTTGCTTATGGAGTGTACTGGCCGGTTAAACTAACTTTTACCACATCAAACGCTACTGCAATTCTCGCCATGAAAGCCTATTTCATTTGGTTGTTCCTAGTTTTTATCTTTGGCGTCGTAGGTTTTTTTTTAGATCTCAGCCCTTTGTTCTTTCTATTGGCGGGAGTCCGTTGGCTGCTGCTCCTACATGTAGCTTTTGGCTTTTTTATACTAGCACTCGTTTCCGGGACTCACATCAGAGAAGATAACCTTATTTTCAATGTGTTGTTATTTACTTTAAGTGTTAATGTTCTTCTTATTTTTTTTCAGTTAAGGTTGGTTGGGATTGAACATGGTCTGAGTATAGGAAGCTCTAGATTAACGGGGGTTTTCTCTAATGCAGGTTTAGCTGGATTCTTTTCGGTGTCAGTTGCGTTACTTTCCGTAGTTTATCTTGATATATCACAGAATAAAAAAACGCTTTTGCTTTTTCTTTGTCTAATTGTAGCACTAGCATCAGGCACCCGTTTTGCTATGATATGTGTGTTTCTATGCTTTTCTTTTGTTTTATTTGATATATTGAAAGCTCGGTTAGATCGAAAGCTATTGATTGTTATTTTTGTCTTTGCTCTTCCTGTTGCCACAGTTATTTTTTATAGCACTATGATTGATGTTGTTGGTCGAGGTGACATCTTCGAAACATCCCTAGCTAGCGGTGGTCGAATTGATAATTTTATTCGCTATAGTTCAATATTGTTGCATGCGGAACCAGTGGAATTTTTTTTCGGAAGAGGGCTCGGAATTGGTACTAATACGGCATTTTCTTTAGTCAATGCAGTAGGGGGACTACCAGAGTCATATAGATTTAATTGGTTAGTTGACAATACGTTACTTACAGTTTTTTTTCAACTTGGGCTTATTGGCTCTATTGTTTTTTGGACAGGTGTATTGAGTGTTTTCATACTATCGTATTTTATATGCTCATCAAAAGTATCGAAGTACTTTAAATTATTAATAGCCATTTTTATTTTATCATTATTTACAAGTAATCTATTTGAACAATACTATCTGATAATCACCTACATGTTTGTGTTAGGTGTTATCTGTAATAAAAGTCAGCGATTATTTGATCAAAATAATAATGATGTTAGTAATACAAATACTTAGCAATTTCTAGCTTACATTTAATAGAGTCTTAAATAAAGAAGGCTTATGTGTTGTTCTGGTAATGATAAAGCACATAAACAATTTTTAAACTCCGACTACTATGTCTATTAATTAAAAAATGTACATGAGAGATGATAATGCGCGGGGGGTTAAATAAAAATGAGTTTCACACAAAATAGGGCAAGTCGAACGGCACCAAGTTTCTCTATTGGAAATAGAATCAAAAGACTGATTTGGGGCATAACATATCAAATCCTGATTCGTTTTAGTCCGACATTTTTGAAGAGGTACCGAGTGTTAATATACAGGTTTTTTGGGGCTACCGTAGCTGATACTGCCAATATATATCCCAAAGCAAGAGTATGGGCTCCATGGAATCTTGTTTTGGGGGAGCACAGTTGTCTTGCAAATGATGTAAATATCTATAATCAAGCAAAAGTGCAATTATTAAATCATGCTCTGATTTCACAGGGCGCCCATATTTGTACAGGTACTCACGATTATGAATCAGTTCAATTTAACCTAATTGCAAGACCAATTTTAATTGGTAGGCATGTTTGGGTTGCCTCGGAAGCCTTTATAGGTCCTGGAGTGACAATTAATCAAGGTGCCGTTGTTGGTGCAAGAGCAGTTGTATTTAAAGATCTTGAAGAATGGACTGTGTACTCTGGAAACCCAGCAAAAAAAATAAAAAAACGTGCAAAAGAGGATTCTTGGAAGGAAGAATAATGACCAATATTTTATCAGTACTCATCCTCACTCATAATGAGGGAAAACACATTAGAAGGTGTATTGAATCTTTGCTGCCGGTGGTAGATAACGTTTTTATTGTAGACAGTTATTCAACAGATAATACAGTGGAAATTTGTGAATCACTAGGGGCTATAGTCTACCAGCGTACTTGGCAAAACTATGCGGATCAATTTCAGTGGGGATTGGATCATTGTCCCATTAATACCCAGTGGATAATGAGAATGGATGCAGATGAGTATATTGAAACAGACTTGATTCAAGAAATTCCTAAAGTACTTGCCAATGTTGAGAATCATGTTGCTGGGTTTTATATTAGGCGGAAATACTTTTTTTTGGGAAAATGGATTAAATGGGGAGCAGTTTATCCTTTGGACTTGCTCAGGATTTGGCGACATGGAAAAGGACGAATAGAAAACCGTTGGATGGATGAACATATTTCCCTTGATGAGAATACTGCAACTGATCGGTTACATGGTCATATTGTAGATGATAACTTAAATAACACTCGGTGGTGGACCGATAAGCATAACAAATATGCTGATAGAGAAATGCTAGATATATTAAATCGAAAGTATCAGTTGTTTACTACAGATGAAGCGATTAAAAATAATGCTGAAAGCTCTCAAGCAAAAATAAAAAGAATGATAAAGGAAAGCCTTTACAATAGATTGCCGATTTTCGTGAGACCTTTGTTATATTTTTTATATCGTTACTTTCTTCGTCTAGGTTTCCTTGATGGAAAAAAAGGTTTCGCATTTCATTTTTTCCAAGGATATTGGTATCGTTCCCTGGTCGATTTGAGGGTTTACGAAGCAGAAAAAATATTAGAAGGAGTAGAATCTAGCGAAGATAGAATCTCTAAGCTCGAAGATTTAACAGGGTTGAAGATACGTTGAAATTTCTATTATATAGTCTGAATTATTCACCAGAACTAACGGGTATTGGGAAATACAATGGCGAAATGATTTCAGCCTTGTCTGAAATGGGGGTCGAAGCACACGTATTGACCGCGCAGCCTTATTATCCAGAATGGAAAATCCATAAAAATTTCAAAAATAAATGGACTAAAAGTTTAGACGAAAATACAACTGTCTACCGATGCCCTCTTTACGTACCTAATAAAATCAGTTTTTTAAAACGAATATTACATTTAGTCAGTTTTTCACTTAGTTCTGCTATGCGCTTATGTACCTTATTCAAACTAAAACCAGATGTACTGTTTATTGTGCAGCCAACGTTGTTTTGCGTTCCTGCGGCGCTTCTATATTGTAAAATCATAGGGGCAAAGTCGATAATGCACATACAAGATTATGAGCTTGATGCAATGTTTGGTTTAGGGCTCTTAGGCGAAAAAAATGCTCAAAAGGGTTTTTTAGCCAGCTTTGCAAAGAAAATTGAAAGCTGGCTTATGGCGAAGTTTGATGCTATTTCAACTATTTCATATAGTATGATTGATATTGCAAAAGAGAAAGGCGTGGCGGAAGAAAAATTAATTTTTTTTCCTAATTGGTCTGATACGCAGTTCGTAACACCTAATACTTGCGGCAACACTTTAAAAAAAGACTGGGGATTTGAAGATAGCGATAAAATTGTTTTGTATGCTGGAAATATAGGAAAAAAACAAGGATTAGAAATAGTACTGACTGCAGCAAAACAGTATATGGCAAATACACGTATTAAATTTGTATTGGTTGGTGATGGTGTACATTTAGCTAGTTTACAAAACCTAGCTCGTCAGTTGCAATTAGATAATCTGTATTTTAAACCCTTGCTGCCATGGTCAAGAGTACCAGAGATGCTTGCCTTGGCTGATGTTCATTTAGTTATTCAGAATAAGGGCGTGGCAGATGCCGTATTACCCTCAAAACTTACCAATATTTTATCTGCAGGTGGGCATGCGTTAGTGGCTGCTGAGCAGAACACAGAGTTAGGAAAACTGGCCGTTAAACATGTTGGCATATATACCTTGATCGAGCCGGAAGATATATCAGCTCTTAAAATCGCTTTAGATAAGCTATTAAGCATGGATACAACTATACATAACTCAATAGCCCGCAAATTTGCCGAGCAACATTTAGGCAAAGACAAAATCTTGAGCAAATTTTATGAAGATTTAAAGCAGTTAGTGAACAAATAGTTAAATATTGCTTGTTATCAAATTAATAAGCATTTTTATTAACAAAGCCTTTAAATATCGTCATAAAAATAATTTTAATATCGAAAAGCAGCGACCATCGCTGAATATAAGTGAGGTCAAATTCGATACGCTTTTCCATTTTATCCAAGGTATCTGTTTCTCCGCGCCAGCCGTTAACCTGAGCCCAGCCAGTTATACCAGGCTTTACCTTGTGTCTTAACATATAACCATGCACTAACTTTCGATATTCTTCATTGTGCTCTACCGCATGGGGACGGGGCCCAACAATAGACATGTTACCTTGTAATACATTGATAAACTGAGGTAACTCATCTAAAGAGGTTCGTCGTAAAAATGCCCCTACAGGGGTAATTCGCGCATCAAATTTGGTTGCTTGTACCACTTTGTCTATCGTTTTTGGCACCAAAGCCATTGATCTAAACTTGTATATCTCTATTTCCTTCCCATCTAGACCATAACGTTGTTGTTTGAAAATTATTGGGCCTTTTGATGTTAACTTCACAGCTAATGCAATGAAAATCATTGGAATAGTGATCATAATTAAAATCAAACTACCAAGTACCAAATCCTCGATTCGTTTTAATGTTTGGTTAAAACCTTCAAAAGGAGAATCAAAAATACTTAACGTTTGTATATTTCCAATATATTGCCATCTTGCATGCAAAATATTGTAAATGAAAAAGTCAGGAATAATGTGCACCGTTGCTGTGGTGTCACTACATTGATTGAGTATATGTGTGATTCGTTCTTCTGCTTTCATTGGCATGGCAATGTAGACATCACTTATATTGGGATTTTCTTTAACTAATTTAATGCCTTCTTCAATAGTGCCCATGAGTGCATTATTTGCAAGGTTAGGAAGTCTGTGAAGAGGTCTGTCGTCGTAAAAACCAGTTATTTCTAGACCCAGTTGAGGATTATTATCAATTTGGTTTGCTAAATTTATACCCGTAGGGGTCGCTCCTATTATTATTACTTGCTTTGTGTTAATGCCAGAGCGACGAAATTGAAATAGCATAGCTCTGAACATTAATCGCCATAAATTCAAGAAAATAGCCGTGGATACAAACCAAGTACCTATAACTAAGCGTGAATAATAGGTCCCTGTTTTACTAAAGTAGGCTAACGTTATTAATATGGTACAGCCTATAACCCAAGTGAAGGTTGTGTAACTTATCATGGTTATTGTTGAAGCGGTTCGCCATGATCTATAAAGTTCTAAAGTTTGTGAAAAGAATAAAAAACAAGCAATATTGATTAAAAGTACCAATTGATATTGAATGGTAAACTGAACGTCATGTAAGTACAATGCAACCAAAAATAATAGGCTTATTATGACAATATCTACGGTGCGATATAATGCAGAATAACTACTTTGAATGGTGTTCAGTAAATCGTTTGACATTGTTGTTAGCTTCCTCGATATGCTTATACTTGTCGCAGTGTAACTATTTATAGTGATTGAAAAAAGAAAATAGTGGGCGCTACATGCTATAATTGTAAATATTTATATTTTTTAAACAATTAACATTGTCAAAATGGTATAATTAATTGTCGTTTCAATTTTGATATATGGTAAGTTACCATTATTTACTTTGACTATGTTATACAGGTTTATGCAGAAAAAGTATTTTTCAATTAAGGGAATTGCAGAGATTTAACTATGAAAATAATAAAACAAACATTGATTTGTGGAGCGCTAATACCATTGGTTTGTAACGCCTCTTCATTTGACGAAAATAGTTGGGACGATCAGAGTATACCTGTTGGTGGTTTTTTGCTCACGCCATTAGTTAAGTTCCAACAGCGTCATGATAGTAATGTTGCTAGTGAAAAAGTTGATGATATTGACTCATGGGTCACTATCTTTCAGCCCAGTGTCAAATTAACACGAGAATTTGGAGAGTTTGGTAAACATAATGTTGAGTTAGATTGGATGTTTACTCATGGTGCTTATCATGCCAGCGGTGATGACAGTTATAATGATCATGATGTGTCAGGTAAATTGAATTATGAAATAAATAACCGAAATCGTTTGATGGTGCAAGGTGGCTATATCTTTTCTCATGAAGAGAGAGGAACTCGTTTTTCAATTGGAACCACTGAACAGCAACATGAGCCTGATACTTTTGAACAAGTATTTGGCGGTATCCAATATACTTATGGCGCCATAACAGCTGATGCTCGCTTAGAATTAGAGTTAGGTTATTTGGATAATAATTATCGCGGTGTTTATATAGTAAACCCATCGACGAACGATATTTATGATTATACCGCAACCCGAGATCGTAAGAATACAGAAATAGGTGGCACCTTTTATTATAAAATAGGGGCTGCAACAGATATCACTATAGAGGCATGGAATACTGATATTAATTATGATTACACCGCTAGACCTTCTGAAGAGCTATCTAGCATAGAGCAAAATGTAATGTTAGGTTTAAAGTGGGAAGCTACAGCACTTACCACGGGGTTTGCTAAAGTTGGCTACGTGCAGAAGGACTTCGATTTAGCTGAACGTCAGAATTTTGATGGCATTAATTGGGAAGCTGAAGTCATTTGGAAACCTAAAACCTACACCACGTTTACCATTAGTTCTAGCAGGGAGCCTCATGAAACAAATGGTGAGGGATTCTTTGAAATAGAAACAGATGGTCTTGGTTATTTAATCAATAACACCCAACATGAAATTGAATGGCGTCATGAATGGAAAGATCGACTAAGTACTAAATTTAATTACGCTATTAGTAAAGATACTTACACTGGCGATATTGGTAAAATACGCGAAGATAATAACACTGGTATTACTGCAGGTGTTTTTTACGATATGAATTATTGGTTAAGTTTCTCCCTTGATTATGTATACAATGACAGAGAAAGCACGCGAACTAATTTAGAATACGATAGAAATTTGATATCCTTAGGCGCACGTATTGCATTGTTTTAGAGGTAAACATGTTTACAGTTAACAAAAAATTACACTATCTATTATTAATGTTTTTTTTTACTGTTATCTCAGGTGTTAATGCCCAATCAAGTTCTGATTACCGCTTAGGGGCAGGAGATAAGATAAGAATTACTGTATTTGGCCAGCAAGATTTGTCGATTGAAAGTATTCTTAATGATAAAGGTACTATAGATTACCCTTTTTTAGGGCAAGTACAGGCGGCAGGAAAAACGGCTGCCGAGTTTCAAAATTTGATACATGTTGGCTTGAAAGGGGATTACCTGATAAACCCGACTGTTTCAGTGAGTATCATTGAATATCGGCCTTTTTTTATCGATGGAGAAGTCGAAAAACCAGGCGCTTATCCATTTCAACCCGGCTTAACTATAAGTAAAGCATCAGCATTAGCTGGAGGTTACACAGAAAGGGCCTCCTTAAGTAAAATTTTTATTATTCGCAGTAATGATCCCCAGCAGAAATCAGTCAATGTTGATAGCAATGCATTGTTGCAACCGGGTGATATTGTCACTGTTAAACAAAGTTATTTTTAAGAGTTTGTATTAATGAGCCTCACTCCATTAGATTCGATAGAAAAGACAGGAATGAAAGGAACTGAACACCTAGATTTGAAATACTATATACAGGTTATTCAACGATTTAAATGGCGAATTATTAGTCTGGCAAGTGTTATCACTTTATTAGCGGCAGTTATTGTTTTTTCTATTACCCCACAATATAAAGCTACCGCTACTTTATTGATACAAGCAGAACAAGCAAATGTTGTCTCTATCGAAGAAGTGTATGGGTTTGATTCTAGTCGACAAGACTACTTATTCACCCAGTTCGAAATTTTAAAATCAAAAGAAATTGCTCGTCGTGTAGTCGAAAAGCTTAATATTGTTGATCACCCAGAATTTGATCCTGATAAACAACCTCAGCAGTTTAGCTTAATGAATAAGCTAAAAGCGTTATTACCTTTTTTGCCGCAACAATTAGAGCTGCTATCTGAACAAGACAAATTACGCATAAGAAAAAGAAAAGTGATTGAGGAGTTTATTTCCCGTCTAACTATTTCGCCCATTCGCAAAACTCAACTTGTTAATATTTCATTCGTGTCTGCCTCTCCAGTTTTAGCTGCGGATGTGAGTAATCTATTGGCGGAAGTCTATATAGAAAATCACCTTGAAGCTAAATTGAATATGACTGAAAAAGCGTCAAGTTGGTTAAATGAGCGATTAAGTATTTTAAAAGATAAACTTGAGCGCTCTGAAGCTCAATTACAAGCTTATCAAAATAAAGAGCAATTGGTTGATATAGACGGCATTAAGGGGCTTGAGGCTAAAGAATTACAGGATCTCACCCGTCAACTTTCAGAAGCTAGACAACGATTAAAGCAAAGTGAACAACTCTATAGTTTAGTCCAAAGTAAAGGTAATGATATTGGTTTACTCATTGCTCTACCTGAAGTGTTAAATCATAAATTAATTCAAAATGTCAATGAAGCTGCTCAAATCGCACGAACAAAAGTGTCAGAATTACAAGGAATCTTTGGTCCTAAACATCCGGTGATGATTGCTGCTCAATCTGAATTAAAATCTGCTAATGAAAACCTTAGCAGTCAAGTCAAGCTCCTACTCTCGGGAATTAGTAATGAATATGAGAGTGCTAAAACTAATGAAATGAGTTTAGCCAAAGCAGTTAATGAAAAAAGACAATACTTTCGTGCCTTATCGAGCATAGATAGTAAGCAGAAAGAACTTAAACGCGAAGTTGAAACGAATCAACAGTTGTACAGTGCGTTTTTTACACGATTAAAAGAAACTAAAGAAGTAGGGGAGTTTCAATCAGCTAATGCTCGTCTAGTGGATGCGGCTTTGCCGCCGTTACGTCCCTCTAGCCCTAAAAAGAAAGTTATTATCGGTCTTGCTTTTATTGTCAGTCTAGGTCTGGGTATATTATTAGCGTTTATATTTGAATTATTAAATGATGGTATCCGCTCGGTTGATGATGTCGAAAATAAGCTTAAGCAACGCATGTTAGGCTTGCTGCCTCTGCAGAAGGTCGCTCGAAGTCAAAGCTTGCCTTTAAGGTTGTTTTTTGATGCTAAAGAGCACGGCTTCGGTGAATCGATTAGAACCTTGAGAACCAGCCTTTTACTACTCAATATTGAGCATGAGGCTAAGGTGATTTCAGTCACTTCTTCGGTTCCCGCAGAAGGTAAAACCAGTGTATCTATTAATCTGTCTTTTGCCTTAGCTCAACTAGAAAATGTGTTGCTTATAGATGCTGATATGCGCAGACCTTCCATTGCTAAAACCTTTGAATTACCTGCTTATCAACCAGGTTTGTCTAATATTATTTCAGGGACACATGATATCAGCGAATGTATTGTTAAAGATGAGCAATCGGGTATAGATATTATAACTGCTGGTTCTTTGCCGCCGAACCCCCAGGAATTATTGGCTTCCAATCAATTTAATCAGTTTATAGACGCTATCAAACATCAGTACGATAGAATTGTAATAGATACTGCACCTACCCAAGCAGTAAGCGATGCCGTAGTTGTTGCCAAGCAAAGTGATTCATTAATTTATATCGTTAAAGCCGATAGTACGCGCGAAAAAATGATTAAAGCGGGTTTAAGCCGTTTGATACAAGCAGGTGTTCGTATCGACGGTATAGTATTAAATCAAGTGGACCTTAAAGCGGCAGCTAAATACGGTGAATATACCGGGTACTATGATCAATATGGTTATAATTCTCAAACGGATTTAGATAGAGAAGAAAAAACCAGTAAGGTAGCAAAAGACATATGATAGATCTGCATTGCCATGTATTACCTGGTATTGATGATGGTGCAAAAACTATGGATGAAAGCTTGAGTTTAATTCAAGCCGCGATAGATGATGGTATCACGCGTATAATTTGTACTCCTCATATTCAACCAGGCATTTACGATAATACTTTAGCAAGTATTACGGATGTCTTTTCCCAGTTAAAAGAGCAAGTAACGCATCACTCACTCAATATCGAGCTAGCTTTTGCTGCAGAAGTTAGACTTTGCCCTGAAATTATGGTGTTAGCTAAACAAAATAAATTACCTTTCATCGGGCTTTGGCAGGAACAACAGGTGTTATTGTTAGAGTTGCCTCACAGCCACGTCCCTGCAGGTACAGAGCAACTGATCAACTGGTTAAAAAAGAACGGCATTATCGCTATGATTGCACATCCAGAGCGTAATCGAGACATTTTGGCAGATTTTAGTAAATTTAAACAATTAGCTAGGACTGGCTGTTTATTTCAAATAACTGCAGCCTCTGTTTGTGGTGATTTTGGAGAAAAGATTCAACAATTAAGTTATAAGCTACTTTTAGATGATTTGGTATCGATTATAGCAACGGATGCTCACAGCATTAAACGTAGACCACCGAAACTTTCACAGGCAAAAGCTAAGGTAGCAGAGCTGGTTGGTCTAGAAAAGGCGCATCAACTTGTTTATGAGATTCCAAAACTGATCAGTGAAAGCAAATTTTCTGCGTTCACTTAGCAAGCGTCGAAATTACATGATTAACCTCCCTGTTCTAGTTAAAAAAGCCACCTTGATAGCGATAATTTTTATGTTGCTTTTTTTTTGCTGGCAAGCAATAAAAATGGGAAAGGCGAATTTGAACTTTTACTCAACACATCAATTAACCGAGTTTTGGCTTGAACATGAGTTAACAGAGCGGAATCAGTATCATGTTGCGTTACAAGCAATTGAACGCGCTAATAATGAGCACCCCCAAAACCCTCAATACATGGTTACCCAAGGTTTAGTATATGAGTGGGGAGCAATCACCAGTTTATTTGCAGGTGAACAGCAAAAACAACAACGGCTAATACAAGCAAAGTCCTATTATCTTGATGCAATAGCATTGCGTCCAACATGGCCAGTAACATGGGCTACCCTTGCAATACTAAAATGGCGTTTAGGTGAAATTGACCAAGAGCTTATTGACTATTTAAAACAGGCAGATAAATATGGCCCTTATGTGATGGAAGTGCATCAAGCTTGGTTAGAAATAGGCTTTTATTTGTATCAAAATAAGAGTCAATACACAGTACAAGTGATCAAGGGATTGAGAATACATTTAAAAGAAATGCTAAAGCAGGCAAATTCACCATTTGCCCATTCAGCCATTACTATTATTAAAAGACATAAAGTCGAACAACTAGCTTGTCGTTGGTTGAACAGTTATGATTTTGATACACAACAACAAAAAAGTATGCTTTGTTTGTAAAATAAATTCAGAGAAACACTATTGTCTAAAGCTATCTTGGTTGTCTAGAAACCATTGATAACTTAACTTTAGTCCTTCTTCTAATGGCGTTTTAAACTGCCAACCTAATGCCGTTAAACGACTGGTGTCCATTAATTTTCTTGGAGCACCATCGGGTTTACTAGTATCAAAGGTTATATCGCCTTTAAAACCAACCACTTTTGCCACTGTTTCGACTAGTTCCCGAATTGTACAATCAATGCCAGTCCCGACATTTATATGACTTAACATAGGTTGGGTATTGGCCAAATAAGCTGATTTCTCTAATGCCATTACATGCATAGAAGCAGAAGCCATATCATCGACATAAAGAAACTCACGCATTGGCTTGCCAGATCCCCAAGCTATAACCTCATCATCATTATTTTGTTTTGCTTGATGAAACCGACGAATAAGCGCAGGAATAACATGACTGTTTTCTGGGTGGAAATTATCGTTTTGCCCATATAAGTTTGTTGGCATTACCGAGCGATAATCTCTGTCATATTGTCTGTTATAACTTTCACAGAGCTTGATACCGGCAATTTTTGCAACCGCATAAGGTTCGTTAGTAGCCTCTAATAAACCCGTTAATAATGCGCTTTCAGCCATAGGTTGTTGCGCTTGTTTAGGGTAAATACAAGATGAGCCTAAAAAGAGTAGTTTTTGAATACCTGCCAAGTGAGCGCTATGAATAATATTGCACTCTATCATTAAGTTTTGGTAAATGAATTCAGCAGGGTAATTATTATTAGCGGCAATTCCACCTACCTTTGCTGCAGCTAAATAGACTTCATCAATCTGTTCTGCTTGAAAAAAATCTGCAACGGCTTGTTGATTTAACAAGTCCAGTGATTGACGATCACGTAGGACAAGCGCTACATTTTTTTCTTCTAATTGACGGACAATAGCAGAGCCAACCATGCCTTGATGTCCTGCCACAAAAACCCGCTTAGTATGCTTCATTACGTTTTTCCTAATTAACCTTGTTTAACTCTCTTTTACTACTGCAGTGTTATAGCCATGAGATTTCAATAAGGCTTGGCGCTTTGCAATATCTAAATCATTGTCCATCATTTCTGCGCACATTTGTTCAACTGTTATCTCAGGAGTCCAACCTAAAAGTTTTTTAGCTTTAGACGGATCGCCTAATAAGGTTTCTACTTCTGCGGGACGGAAATACCTTGGATTAACACGGACAATGACATCACCAACGTTTACCGAATTGGCATTATTACCATTTATTTTTACTACAGTGGCAATTTCATCAATGCCAGAACCAGTAAATTCGAGTTCTAGCCCAGCTTGTTTGGCAGACAAACGAACGAAATCTCGAACGCTAATTTGTTTACCCGTCGCGATCACGAAATCTTCAGGTTTTTCTTGTTGTAACATCATCCATTGCATTCGGACATAGTCTTTAGCATGTCCCCAGTCCCGTAAAGCATCCATATTGCCCAAATGTAAACAGGATTCTAACCCCTGCGCTATATTGGCAATAGAACGAGTGATTTTTCTGGTAACAAATGTTTCGCCTCGCCTTGGTGATTCATGATTAAAAAGTATGCCGTTACAGGCATATATCCCATAAGACTCTCGATAGTTAACTGTTATCCAGTATGCATACATTTTAGCTACTGCATAGGGAGAGCGAGGGTAGAAGGGCGTTGTTTCTTTTTGTGGGGTCTCTTGCACTAAACCGTACAATTCAGATGTAGAAGCCTGGTAGAAACGGGTTTTGTTTTCTAAGCCTAAAAATCGAATTGCTTCAAGCAGCCTTAATGTACCGATAGCATCAACATCAGCGGTATATTCGGGCGTTTCAAAAGAAACCGCCACATGTGATTGTGCCCCTAAATTATATACTTCATCTGGTTGAACTTCATTCAAAATACGTATCAAGTTCGACGAATCAGTTAGATCACCGTAGTGTAAGTGGAACTTAGGTGACTCTTCATGAGGATCTTGATAAATGTGATCAACTCGTTGAGTATTAAAAGAAGAAGCCCGTCGTTTAATACCATGAACCTCATAACCTTTTTCCAGTAACAACTCAGCCAAATAAGAACCGTCTTGGCCGGTAACCCCGGTGATCAGTGCAACTTTCATTTAGTGTCAACCTTATTATTTTTTGTTTGGCTATTAATACACGAACACTGTCACTTTCTTCATACATAGTAACAGCGTTTTGTATCTTCTATTTCTATGAATCATAACATTATTTAATTAGGTTTTACTCTAGAAAATAGTTAGTTTGTATGGATTTTAAATTGATGGTTGAAATACATGCTAGCTTATAAAGCACCTGAAACTGTAGTCATTTAACTGGTATAAGGGTTAAAGCATAGAATGCTTAAACCTTTTAGGTTTTATCTGGAAGTGTAGAAAGTGTTCTTTGGAAAGAAGCGCATCACAGGCAAGTTTTTTTAGGCAAAAAAAATCGAC
>NZ_BAABWO010000011.1:0-156371 GCF_040362745.1 Colwellia sp. KU-HH00111
CTGGGAGCTGAGCTGCTGGGGAGTAAACTTTTTTGTCAGCAATTTTCTTTAGGCGAAAAAAACCTACATAAAGTAGGTTTTAATTCTTACCGAAGTAATGTGGCTCCCCAAACTGGGCTCGAACCAGTGACACATGGATTAACAGTCCATCGCTCTACCAACTGAGCTATTGGGGAATAAACTTTTACTTGAGCGTGTAATAACTCATTTTTACAATGTAGCTCCCCAAACTGGGTTTGAGAACCAATCAGCGACACATGCTATTATTAGAGAGTACAGTCCATCGCTCTAACGCATTGTATTTGTCGCCAACAAAAATGTGGCTCCCCAAACTGGGCTTGAACCAGTGACACATGGATTAACAGTCCATCGCTCTACCAACTGAGCTATTGGGGAATTGCTTTTCTTTCGATTAGCGCGTTAACCAACTTGGCTAACGGGGCGGAATATTAAAGACCTGTTGCCAATGTGTCAACACAAAAATAACAAAAAAAACATTTTTTTGTGCGTTTGCTTAAATTCCGTTCATTAAAGTTATTTTGCCAGCATTTATTGATAGTTTTATATGCACCATGCGTTTTATAAAGATAAAGTGGTGCTAAGCTCTAGTTATCCACGAAAGTTGTGGATAACTATGTTAGTTATTTTGTAATAAGTCATTACAGGCTCGTTTTATCTAGCGTGTAGACAAGTCAATAGTTAATCTTTAAATATTTTATTTCCTTTAGAATTAGTTGCTTACGGTATTTTTGTTGTTTTATTGATTGTTTGGTGTGATTTTTAACCATAAGGATATTTGCTGTGCATTTCTTATGGTTTTGATTACAATAGAGCTCGCTTAACACTAAGTTTTTCACTCTTCACTTTTATAAAGTTTATTAATGACATCAATTAAAGTAACAAAAACTAAAAAACAGCCGGTTAACTTACTTAAAGACCCGGTTGCAGATACCATTAAAAGAATGACCATCCCAATGATCTATGGCATGGTTTTATTAATGACCTTTAACCTCATTGATACTTTTTTTGTTAGTCTTCTAGGAACACAACCCTTAGCGGCGATTAGTTTTACTTTTCCTGTTACTTTTACTGTCATTAGTCTCATGATAGGTTTAGGAATAGGTACCTCAGCAGTAATTGCAAAGTTTCTGGGCCGTGATGATCACAGTGCAGCCAAAGATTCAGCAACTGCTGCTATATACCTAGCTGCAATCATTGTAGTTTGCTTATCTTTTGTGGGTTATTTGTTTACTGATGAACTGTTTACACTTCTTGGTGCTAAACCCTCATTATTACCCTTGATTCATCAATATATCGATATTTGGTATCTTGGTAGTGTTTGCTTAATTGGTCCTATGATAGGTAATGCTGTATTGCGCGCTTCTGGCGATACAAAAACACCGAGTATTGTTATGGGAAGTGCAGGACTCATTAATGCCATACTTGACCCTGTGTTTATTTTTGGTTTTGGACCAATCCCTGCTATGGGCTTGCAAGGAGCAGCCATTGCTACCTTTATTTCATGGCTGTTTGGTCTAGTTTTTGTTTTAACCATTTTAACTAAACAGAAAAAACTAATTCATACCCACTTGTTACCTTTTCGTCAGTTAGTCCGCTCATGTCGCGGTATTTTGAAAATAGGTTTACCTGCGGCAGGTGCAAATATGTTAACGCCAATAGCTGCTGCTATTATGACGGCCATTGCTGCGAGTTATGGTGAATCAGTGGTCGCTGGATTTGGTGTCGGCTCTCGTATTGAGTCCATTGCTTCACTCGTGCTGTTAGCTATGTCGATGACCTTACCTCCCTTTATTAGTCAAAACTTTGGTGCTGGTTATATGCACCGTGTTGAGCACGCTTATAAAACATCAATTAAATTTGTTTTAATTTGGCAAGTGCTTATTTACGTGGTGCTCATTATTGCTGCGCCTTGGATTGCGGCCGCTTTTGCTAAAGAGCAAGATGTTGCAGACGTGATAGTGCTATTTATTTGGATTTTACCTTTGGGATATGGGTTTCAAGGCGTCGTTATTTTAACCAATTCTTCATTTAATGCCTTGCACAAACCATTAGTTGCCTTAGTGTTAAGCATTGTTAGGCTATTTGTATGTTATGTGCCACTGGCTTATTTAGGCAGTTATTTTTATGGTTTACACGGTTTCTTTGTAGGTGCACTTATAGGAAATGTAGTGATGGCCGCCATTTCTTATCGTCTTTTTACGAAGCAATTTGTCGATGACAGTTTAATGGTTAAGGAACAATTATCTTGAAAGAAAATGTTTTCAAAGCAAACAACGTCAGATCATTAACTCTGGAATCTAGTTACACGCCTAGTGGTGATCAACCAACAGCAATTAAGCAATTATTAGAAGGTATTGATTCAGGTTTAGCTCATCAAACGTTATTAGGGGTTACTGGCTCAGGTAAAACATTTACCATTGCTAATGTTGTTGAAAAGCTCAATCGTCCAACTATGATGCTAGCGCCAAATAAAACGTTGGCTGCACAACTTTATGGTGAAATGAAAGAGTTTTTTCCAAATAATGCAGTTGAATATTTTGTTTCTTATTACGATTATTACCAACCAGAAGCTTATGTGCCTACTACCGATACCTTTATTGAGAAAGATGCTTCGGTAAATGAACATATTGAACAAATGCGTTTGTCGGCGACTAAAGCGCTGTTAGAACGCCGGGACGTTATTATTATAGCATCGGTGTCAGCTATTTATGGCTTAGGCGATCCTGATTCTTATTTGAAAATGATGTTGCATATCAGTGTAGGCGATATCATTAACCAACGTGACATTTTGCGCCGCTTAGCTGAGTTACAATATCAACGTAATGATGTTGCTTTTGCTCGGGCTACTTATAGAGTGCGTGGTGATGTCATTGATATTTTTCCAGCAGAATCAGATCGTCTTGCCCTGCGGGTTGAGCTATTTGATGAAGAAATTGAACGTATCAGTGAATTTGATCCTCTAACTGGGCAGGTTGAACGAACCTTAGCGCGAGTTACTGTCTATCCTAAAACCCACTATGCTACACCCCGTGATAGAATTTTAGCAGCAGTAGATAAAATCAAAGTAGAATTAAAAGAACGATCTCAATACTTAAAAGACAACAACCGTTTGGTAGAAGAGCAACGCATTAGTCAGCGCACTCAATTTGATATTGAAATGATGACAGAGCTAGGTTACTGCTCAGGAATTGAAAATTACTCTCGTTATTTATCTGGACGTGAGCCAGGTGAAGCGCCGCCCACTTTATTTGATTATTTACCTGACGATGGCCTACTTATTATTGATGAATCGCACGTTACTGTGCCACAAATTGGCGCTATGTATAAAGGTGATAGATCTCGAAAAGAAAATTTAGTGCAATATGGTTTTCGCTTACCATCAGCACTAGATAATAGACCAATGAAGTTTGATGAATTTGAGTCATTGTCCCCGCAAACCATCTATGTATCAGCTACACCTAGTAATTATGAAATTGAAAAGTCCTCAGGTGAAGTCGCGCAACAAGTTGTCAGACCAACCGGCTTATTAGATCCGCAAATTGAAGTGCGAGATGTCGAAACTCAAGTTGATGATTTGTTATCTGAAATAAACAAACGTTTACCGTTAAATGAGCGGGTATTAGCCACTACTTTAACTAAGCGTATGGCGGAAGATTTAAGTGAGTATTTGGATGAACATGGCATTAAAGCACGCTATATGCATTCTGATGTTGATACAGTTGAGCGTGTTGAAATCATTCGCGATTTCCGTTTAGGTAAGTTTGACGTATTGGTTGGTATTAACTTGTTACGTGAAGGTTTAGATATGCCAGAAGTCTCCTTAGTGGCTATATTAGATGCAGATAAAGAAGGCTTTTTGCGTTCAGAGCGCTCGCTAATACAAACCATAGGCAGGGCAGCGCGTAATATCAATGGTAGAGCTATTTTATATGCAAGTAAAATCACCAAATCTATGCGTAAAGCTATTGATGAAACAGAGCGACGTAGAGAAAAGCAGCATCAGTTTAATGTTGACAATAATATTAAACCCAAAGGTGTTATACGCAAAATAACTGATGTTATGGACGTTGGCTCTTTTAGTAAAGCAAGTGAATTAGATAAGGTTGCAGAGCAGCATGCTAGCTATCAAGCACTATCAACCAAAGAGATCGATGAGAAAATTGATCAGCTCGAAAAAACTATGTACAGCCATGCACAAAACTTAGAATTTGAACAAGCTGCGGCAATTCGAGATGACATTGCAAAATTAAGAATTCAGCAGCTAGCTACTTAGCTTAGCCGATTAAGAACGAAAAATAACGCAGAGGTGAATAGTTACTTTTGCGTTATTTTTCGTGTGATTACCTTAATTCAATCATAGTGTGGTGACCAATAATTGTTGCAATAGCCTCACTATTGCAGTTTTTTAATTGGCTGACATCTTCAATAATATCATCTTGAACATCTACAGGGAGCAGTAATAATTGCTCAAGATAAAGGTGTGCTTGTGCTTCATTATTTGCATCAATCATTTGGCCTAAGCATCTTGCTTGGTCTTTGAACAGTGTACTCATAACAATACCCTTAATAATTCTTCGAACACGTATTAAGTGTAGACGGTCAACAGAGTTGGGTTATATAAAGATTGTCTTAAAAAAAAGTCAAAGGAAGATAATATTCTATAGTATTATTAGTGATTGAAATTCAGGCTTTTAACACTTATAGAATCTTTAGTTAGTTATAGAGTGAATTTATTTACCACAGTGAGGGCACTTGGTACTTTGCTGTCCTTGTTTTATTTGCGCAATACTTTTTTGTAGTTCTTCTGGGTCAATTTCTAATTGTTCAGCCAGTGTTGCTAATGTCTGGTATTCATTTATGTCGATATAACCATCATTTAACACGCCTTGGATATGTGAGTCTAAATCTTCTTTACGTTCTCTTAGTTCTTCGCTAAAACGTGCCGCTAGCATCGCAGCAGGTAGTGCAACCAAAACGACACCTATAAACATAATAAAGGTAGCGATTATTTTGCCAATTGGCGTAACAGGTACTACATCGCCATATCCTACTGTTGTCATGGTGACGACTGCCCACCAAAAAGACTGTATAATGCTACCAAAAGCTTCTGGTTGAATTGTGCCTTCAATCGTATGCATTAAACTGGCAGCGATAATCACTAAAAACAGCATCACTAACATAGCCGCTATGATACTTTTTGAGTCTTTAATCATTACTGAAACAAAAATATTAAAGCCTTTAAAGTAATGGGTTAACTTTAATAACCGTAATACTCTGATTAAGCGTAATGCCCGTAAATCCATAGCAAAGAACATGGCAATAACAAAAGGTAATACCGAAATTAAATCAATTAAGGCGATCGGTGTAAAAATATATTTTAACCTTGCTTTAAAGTGAGACAGTTTTTGGTATTCTTCAGCTTCTACACAGCACCAAACCCGGCAAAGGTATTCAAAACAAAACAGTGACAGCGAGATTAACTCAATAAGGATTAGTGCGTTTTTATATGAATGATAAAAATCTTGCTCTGTTGCAAGAATGGCTGCCATGACGTTCACAACGATCAGCAAAATTAAAAGCCAAGTAATAATTTTTGCCGTTAAACTTCCCCCAGTTTCGCTTTCTAATAACTGATAAGTTCTATAGCGTAAATTCACTGTTTCATTTTGTTGATCAAACATAATGCTACTTTTTTGGTTAGGATTATTGTTCGTATGCTATGGGGTCGGTTATTTTATTCTCAGCAAATGCTTCGAGTCTTTCTTGGCATGCGCCGCATTTACCGCAGGCTTTTTCTCTACCATTATAACATGTCCAAGTATTGCTATAGTCTAATCCCATACTTAGCCCGTCAGTTAAAATAGCCGTTTTATTGACCGTTAAATAAGGACTGAAAATATCGACACTTTCATAATTGGCAATTTGACAAACATCATTCATTTTTTGCACAAATTCAGGACGACAATCAGGATAAATGGCGTGATCACCACTATGAGCGCCATAATAGACTTGAGCGGCACCGACTGAAACTGCATAACCAACGGCTAAAGATAATAAAATCATATTACGGTTAGGTACTATGGTTGATTTCATATTATCGGCTTCGTAATGCCCTTCAGGAATATCAATATTGTCTGTTAATGATGATCCCGCTAATAATTGGTTAATAGCAGATATATCAATAACCTTGTGTTTTACTTTCAATGAAGCACAAACATTTCGAGCACAGGTTAGCTCCTTCACGTGACGTTGGCCATAATCGAAGGATAATGCGAATACTTCTTTGCCATCTTTTAATGCACGGTTTAGTACGGTGAATGAATCCATTCCGCCAGAATAGATCACAACAACTTTATCAGTCATTTTTATTGTCTCTTAGGGTATAATAGTCAGTGTACTTTAATATCAAGGTATTTTACTTGAATACCCTCTTAGGCAAAAGCATAAATTAAAATGATTCTATATAAAATCAATGAACTATTTGAAACCATACAAGGTGAAGGCTCGTTTACTGGCCAACCATCCATTTTTATCCGTTTACAAGGCTGTCCGGTGGCTTGTGCTTGGTGTGACACAAAACATACTTGGGACATAGCTTTATCTGATGAAGTGAGTCCTGATGCTGTGTTAGCTAAGTCACAAGAAACATCACAATGGGCTAATTTTTCAGTGGCAAACATACTCAGCCTAATTGCTGAACGTGGTTACCAAGCTAAACATATAGTGCTTACCGGTGGCGAGCCTTGTATGGTCGATTTAACGCCATTGTGCAACGCCTTTGAACAGCTAGGTTATACCACTCAAGTAGAAACTTCTGGTACCTTTGAAGTCAAGGTCTCTAGTAAGTGTTGGGTGACAGTATCACCTAAAATAAATATGCGGGGAGGTTATGCTATTCTGCATAGTGCTATGCACCGCGCTAATGAAATTAAACATCCAGTAGCAACAGAGCAGCATGTCGATGATCTTAAAGCGCTACTTGCAGAGCACCGTATTACTAACACCCCTATTTATTTGCAGCCCATTAGCCAAAAAGCCAGAGCCACTGAGTTAGCGATTGAAACTTGTATTGCAAATAATTGGCGTTTATCAGTTCAGGTTCATAAATATCTAGGGATAGAATAGGGTCTGTCTTTAAAATTAGGCGTTATTATTTTATGTAGGTTTTTGGAACGCGAGCCGAGACTCTAGTAAGTAATTCATAGTGAATGGTCTCCATATAATCGGCTACCGTTTCAATGGGTAAGTTTTCACCCCATAATTCCACGGTATCGCCGAGTTCGACATTAGCAATATCACTAACATCGACAGTAATCATATCCATTGATACTCGACCAGCGAGGGGGGCTAGTTGTCCGTTAATAAACACTGGCGTGCCTGCTTTGGCATTTCTCGGGTAACCATCAGCATAGCCTATGGCTATGGTAGCGATAATAGAAGGTCTGCTAGCTTGCCATTTTTCACCATAACCAACACAGTCTCCTGTTTTAATCTGTCGCAAACCAATGATGCATGATTGCAACGTCATCACCGGGCTTAATTTTACTGGTAAGTTGCATGTGGGTATTGGGCTGGCGCCATATAATGCAATACCAAGACGATTATAATCACCGTGGCTTTGGGGCCAGTTTAAAATTCCTGCAGAATTGGCTAAGCTATTTTTAAGGCCGTAAGCTTGGTTTATTTGAGCTAATGATTTTATTTGTGAAGATGTTTTGGGGTTGCCCAATTGCTCCGCATTAGAAAAATGCGTACACAGCACCATGTTTTGCAATTGTTGGTTTGTAAGTTGGGCTAAAATAGCATCAGCATGCTCTGGTGCAATACCTAACCGATTCATACCAGTTTCAATTTTAAGCCATATTTTACCGGGGTAGGGTGAGGGCTGTTGATTCAACCAAGAAATTTGCCCTAAATTGTGAAACATTAGCCAAAAGTTGTGGTTTAATGCGAGGGAAATATCATCTTCAGATAATGCACCTTCTAAAATCAAAATGGGTTGAGTGATCCCGGCTTCACGCAAAATTATTGCTTCATCGATAAAAGCGACAGCAAATGCAGGCACATAAGGGGTTAGGGTTTTGGCTACTTCAATAGCACCATGACCGTATGCATTTGCTTTGATCACGGCAATTGTTTGACTTTGTGGTGCTAAATTAGCGAGACCATTATAATTACTCACTAACGCTGGTAAGTTGATAATTGCAACGGTTTTTCTTGAATGATAGTTCATAGAATAATTTGATTTTTGAACAGCACTACATTTATTTTCAGTGTACCATGTTTCATAGGTTATAAAATTGTTGCCTGAGATTTTTTTTAAACAATTAATCATGGGTTATTTATCATTAATAGCTCAATATATATGCATATTGAGCTAGTCACATGTTTAAAGGTTAACTATGACAACATCATCGATGAATACACAGTCTCAATTAATTGATGAATTAAAAAATATTGCTACCGAGGCGCAAAATCAAGATACGTTAGATATTGATTTACTTGATTCTATGGGCATTTTAGAAAAAATTAATGCTGAAGACCAAAAGGTGGCTGGCGTAGTAAAGCGCATTATTCCTGACATTGCTAAAGCTGTAGATAAAATTGTTGAAGCATTTGCTTGTGGGGGGCGGCTTATATATCTTGGTGCAGGTACTAGTGGTCGGCTTGGCGTGTTAGATGCAGTAGAGTGTCCACCGACATTTAGCGTTTGTGAGCAACAAGTGATTGGTATTATTGCTGGTGGTGATAAAGCAATATACAAAGCGGTTGAAGGGGCAGAAGACAACCAACAATTAGCTATTACAGACTTAAAAGCGATAAATCTATGTAAAAATGATGTATTGGTTGGTATTGCTGCCAGTGGTAGAACCCCCTATGTTATCTCTGCAATGCAATATGCAAAATCAGTGGGAGTGACAGTCGTTGGTATAAGTTGTAGTGAAAACAAAAAGTTTGCGCTAGCCAATGACATTAATCTCTGCGCTGTGATGGGGGCAGAGGTTTTAACAGGCTCTACACGAATGAAGTCAGGCACGGCACAAAAATTAATATTGAATATGCTCAGTACTGCTAGCATGATACGTTCAGGTAAAAGCTATCGAAATTTAATGATTGATGTGAATGCCAGCAATGAAAAGCTATATGCTAGAGCGGTACGCATTGTGATGCAAGCAACTGATTGTAACTATGAATGTGCTTCACAAGCATTAATTCAAGCCAATAATAACGCTAAATTAGCAACGTTAATGATATTAACAGGCCTAGATGTAGCTGAGGCTAAGGCCAGTTTGACAACCAATAATGGCTTTTTGCGAAAAGCGGTTGAGCAAGCTAACAATTAAGTCAGTTTTTATGAGATTATTCTTCACAAAACAATTTGCTCGGCTCATGGTGGCAATCTTAATCAGTATACCGTTATGTACTTTTAGCCTTGAAGTGAATGCAAATAAAACTGTGGTAGCAAAACCAAGCCAGGGAATTATTGTTGGCGCAGAGCAGGTATCATCTTATTTGCCAAGCTTGCAAAATAAACGTGTTGGTTTAGTGGTGAATCAAACGTCAATGGTGGGTAATGAACACTTAGTTGATGTACTTATTGCTCATGATATTAATGTGAAAATGATATTTGCTCCAGAGCATGGTTTTCGTGGTAATTATGATGCTGGCGAGAAGTTTAGCTCGAGTATTGATAGTAAAACCGGTGTACCTTTAGTGTCTCTTTATGGAAAAAGCCGTAAACCAGCCGCTAACCACATGGCAAACCTTGATGTGATAATATTTGATATTCAAGATGTCGGGGTTCGATTTTATACTTATATCAGTACAATGCACTATGTGATGGAGGCCGCAGCTGATGAAAACGTAGCTATGATGATATTTGATAGGCCTAATCCTAATGGTGCTTTTGTCGATGGCCCCATCTTAGAGCCTGAATTTAGCTCCTTTGTTGGCATGCACCAAATTCCTTTACTGCATGGAATGACCGTGGGCGAATTAGCGTTGATGTTCCAAGGGGAGTCATGGCTAAATACAAAAAAACACCTTGATTTAAGTATAGTTAAGGTTAAAAACTATCATCGAACTTTGCCTTATAGCTTACCGATAAAACCCAGCCCCAACTTACCTAATGACACCGCTATTCGTTTATACCCTTCACTTGGTTTTTTTGAGGCAACCCCCGTGAGTATTGGCAGAGGTACAGACTTTCCTTTTCAGGTGATTGGCCATAATAACATTGCGCTTGGCGACTTTTCTTTTATGCCTATTTCAACACCAGGAGCAGCACTAACACCCAAGTTAATGAATAAGATGTTGCACGGTCAAGATTTACGTAACTATCAGGTTGGTGGGCTCGATTTAAGCTTTATTATTCATTGGCACCAGGCATTTAAAGCGAAAAATATTGAGTTTTTTACCCGTCCTGATTTTATGGACAAACTTAGCGGCACAGATAAATTAAGAAAAGCAATCACAGCCGGAAAAACAGCACAAGAAATTAAACGCAGCTGGCAAAAGCAATTAGTAAACTTTAAAAAGGCAAGAACAGCGTATTTATTGTATTTATAAATGGCTAAATTAGCTATTGGCGAAAATAACCAAGACATTGCGCATTGTTGAGTGAGTAAAGGTTAGTTAAATATTAATGTAATACCCGCTTTCTTAACAATATACACTGTGTTTTGCCAACCGATGCTGCGACTTGTAATTGGGTGACCTCTTCTTTATTAAAGTGCGAATTTGAAACGATAACCGCCGAACAGTTGCCTTGGCATAGTACGGATTTAACACGTTCTAAGTTGACATTTGTATTAGTATCTACAGGGTGTTTAAAATTCACCATTAACACTTTTGTAGCATCAATATCGTGTGTTTTAGCGAGCAGTTCAATTGAACTTTCTTCAGGGTTGATAAATAAAATCCATTTTTTTTCTAATTTATGCTGTAAACAAACATGCGCATACTGCGTTGATAGCTCAACGTTGTTAGTTACTTTTGTATGTTTTATCCAATTTGCATTAACTTGCTCAGTATTGTTTTTAGAGTTGCTTATTTTGTTTATGTTGCTGATGTTATTAGTGTTTTCATTAAACATAACGATTTCCTTTGAATAAAAAATTAACCAAAATAGATATACTGTATAGATGTACAGTATATCTATTTTGGTTAGTATTCAAGCATTTTTATTAATTTGTTTAATCAGGTTGTTAATAATGATTGTTGCTTGTAATATTAGATTATACTAATATATGGTGAGTTGGTTTTTAATCTTGATAATGATGAACGGGTTATAAAATGAAAATTGAAGTTAGTTTATTAGCAGGACAACAGTTACAAGCAAGTTTTGGCGAACATAACATTACCAGTGATCAGGCGGTTGCAGTAGGAGGAAATGCTGAGCACCCGGAGCCTTTTACTTACTTTTTAGCAAGTATGGCATTATGTGCGGCGTTTTATATGCGTAAATTTTGTCAACAACGTGACATTAGCACGGAAGGTTTAAGCGTGGCGCAACTCAGTGAAAATGTTTGTGAGGAAGATTCTTATAAGAAAAAAATTACGCTTGAAGTCACTTTACCTGACAACTTTCCTAAAAAATATCGTAAGGCAATTGTCGCTGCTGCCAATACTTGCACGGTCAAAAAAGTGATTCAAGCTATGCCTGAATTTGAAATCACATTGGTTTAGATCCTCTGTAATGATTAAAAGAGGGAATTGCTAAATCTCGCTAGCAGCTTGGTACATACTTTGGTATTGTGTAACCCATAATAAAAGTTTACATCTAACCCAACTCGGCACGCTTTTTTAAATTAGCCAAGTCAAGAGTAAAAACTATGTTTGAAAACATGAAAATAGTATTAGCAGATGATCATCCGCTATTTCGCCAAGCATTAACGATAACGTTAAAATCTAATTTTAACGGTGTTGAAGTGTTCGAGGCCCAAACTATACCAGAGTTAGAGCAGCACTTAAGTGCTTCTAGTTGTGCTGACTTGTTATTACTTGATCTTGATATTCCCGGGGCGCAAGGGTTTAATAGCTTAATTACTATTAGACGCTCTTATCCTGATTTGGGGGTTGTAATTATTTCTGGTTTTGAAGATAAAGAAACAATACACAAAGCCATGCATTTAGGAGCGGCCGGCTTTATACCAAAATCAACCCCAGTACCAGAGATGGTTGTAGCGATTAATGAAGTCATCAATGGTAAACTATGGACACCTGATGGAGAGTTTACTAATAATGAACAAGCGAGTAATGCAGATGATAAAATTGCATCATTAACACCTAAGCAACATAAAATTTTATTGATGTTTGCTGATGGTTTATTAAACAAACAAATCGCATATGAACTTGGGTTATCTGAGTCGACCATTAAAAGTCATGCGAGTACTATTTTTTTAAAACTTGGCGTTCGTAATCGCACTCAAGCTGTTATTTTACTCAATGAACTACAACTTAATCAAAACACGTTTGGGCAACCTGCGGACACCTAATCACACTATCTAATAACTAAGCGTTACAGTAGGTGAGAATAATTTTTCTCTAGTTCTTTAGTGAGTAATGAACTCATCAGTGCCCTAAGTGCTATGGGTTTAATTATTTTTCGCAAATATCCTACGTCTGCTTGTTGTGCTAGTGATTTCAGTTTTTCATCCGTTGTTGCGCTAATCAGTATTGCTGGTAATGAGTGCTGGCTCATCGCTCTTATTTGTTTAATTAGTGCGATACCATTTATGTTGTCGTCAGTGTATTTTGCTTGGCCGTATAGCTCTGTATCTTGTGGGCTGCCTGTTAATTGATAATCAACTAATAAAATATCAATACTATCTTCGTGTTTTGCATAAATATCGCGTGCTTGTTTTGCATTGATAGCTGTATAAACTTGGCATTGCCATGCGGTGAGTAGTTCAGTCATTCCTTGTAATATTGCTTTTTCATTATCAATACACAGCACGCCAACACCGTTCAAATTCATCCTAGCGGGTGGTGTAGATATATTCTTGATGTTGGGAGGATCGCAAATAGGAACATTTATGCTAAACAAACAACCATGGTTTTCTTGCGATTTCAGGTTAATTTGATGCTTGAGTAAACAGGCTAAACTCTGTGCGATGTTAAGGCCTAAACCTAAGCCTTTAGGGCCAATTGCATTACTAGAGTTTAATTGAGTAAACTGCTCAAACACTTGCTGTTGTTTGTCTTTTGGTATTCCTGGACCATTATCAAAAACTTGAATTGATAACTCATTTCCTTGTCTGCGACAACCCAGTAGGACTTTGTTAGGATGGGTTTTGTCGTCAGTATGGGCATAACGAAATGCGTTACTGAGGAAGTTTTGGATAATCCTTGCTAGTAGTGTGATATCACTAGCGATATATAATTTACTCGTTTTACAATGAAACTCTACTTGATACTCGTCAGTTAATGCATTGAACTCACTGGTAAGCATAGTAAATAGAGCTTTTACTTCGATAGCAGCAATGTTCGGAGAAATATTACCGCTTTCAATACGGGCAATTTCATTAAGATCGAGCAATAAGCTATTTGCTATTTCTAAAGAGTTATCTATTTGTTTGATTTGTTCTCGTTCTTCATGGCTGACTTTTGAGCTTAATGAAATTGCCGATGAAAAAAGTCTCGCCGCAGATAAGGGCTGTAATAAATCATGACTACAGGCTTTTAGGTACTGACTTTTTTTTAGGTGGGCTTGTTCAGCTTTAGCTTGAGCTTGAGCTAGTTCACAGTTGGCTAGAGCCAGCTCTTTATTAGCTTGCTCTAGTTCAGCCGTTCGAAATCGAACTCGCGATTCTAGATCGGTATTTTCTTCTTTTAGTACTTTTTCCGTCTGGCGATAGATGGAGATATCGGAGAATATCATCACGAAACCACCTCCAGGGATAGGGTTACCTTCAATACGAATAGTTTTACCATTCTTTAGCTTGTATTCAGAATTATGCTTGCTACCGGCTTTAATAAATTGAATACGTTTCTCTACTTGGCGTTCAATATCTTCAACAAAATAGCCTTGTTGGCTCAAATTAAAGTGGATTAGCTGGCTGGCAGGACAGCCAATATAAATGAAATTTTCAGGATAATTAAATATGTCGAGATATTGTTTATTCCATGCCACTAATTTTAGCTCGCTATCAATAACCGATATTCCTTCACTTACATTCTCGATGGCACTTTGGAGTACAGTACGACTAAACTCAAGTTGTTGGGTGGAATTATCTTCAACCAATTTAGCCACTTGTTCAAAAGCCATCCCTCGACCACTAACGGCAAAAGAGGTGACTAATTTTGCTGAAGCAGAGCCTAATACTCGGGCAAGGGTATTTTCTGCATGAAATAGAATAGCTTCATTAAAGGCTTTGTTATTTTTAGCGTATCGGGCATTGTGAAACTCACGAAAACACTCATTAGCCTTTTTTTTACCAATAAATCTAGCCACTAAAAATTCAAGTTCAACAATATCCACTTTGGGTTGAATAGGTAAACTCCATTGTGCTTTTTTTCTGTCCTTGTAAAAGAATTTACTTTGCATTTGTTCCCGAATGCTTTGTCTTGTTAATAAAGACACCAGAAACAGCGCAATTATATTAACGAGTAACCCAATGAGCGTTATCACTGTGGTGCCGGGTAAATCACTGTGTGCTAGGGGATGAGTGTAAACGCCAAGTTGTGGTAACAGATTAAATACTATCCAAATAATAAAACCGCAGCTAATTCCTGAAAGTACACCTGCTAAGGTTGCCTTTCGCCAGTAGAAAGCAGCAAATAACGCTGGGCCAATTTGTGCGATTGCGCCAAAGGCAACTTCGCCCAATGAAGATAAGGTATCAGGTGGAGATAGTAATAGTAATCCGTAACTTAAAAATACAACGACTAACACTAGTGCTTTGCGAATTAATAATAATTGTGATTGAAAGTGTTTGAAATCATGATTAGGTTGGCGAGCATACTTAAACATCAAAGGAAAAACAATTTCATTACTTAGCATAGTACTTAAAGCGATGGTCGAGACAATGACCATAGAGCTAGCGGCTGACACTGCACCTAAAAAAGCAAACAACGACAACCAAACATGACCATTTAGAGCGGGTAAGAAAAGTACATAGGCATCAGCCTGAAGTGAATTACCATAGTTTAAATTACCGGCTAAGCCTAAAGGACCGGCAAAAAAGGCAAAAATCAATACATATAATGGTAATAGCCAGCGGGCATGAGCACTATTTTTTTGCTCCTTAATTTCAACAAACATGACTTGAAATTGTCGAGGTAAGCATAAAAAAGCAGACATAACGATGATCAGCATACCGAACATGCCAACAAGGCTACTAAACTCAAATTGCTTTGATAAATCAAGTTGATTCTTAGATGACTCCCAAATTGTCAATGGCGTATCATAAATAACGAAACAAACAAATAAACCTACCAGCAAAAATGCAATTAGCTTTACCAGCGACTCAAAGGCAATGGCAATCATTACACCCGGATGACGCTCGGTTATATCTATAGTACGAATACCAAAAATGATGGTAAAAACGGCGAGAATAATACTGACAATTAAGCCTAGTTGCCAAATAGGTAAATCAGGTGTTTCTTGTAAAATTTGGTAGGAAAAAATGATAGCTTTTAGTTGCAGCGCAATATAAGGCATGGTGCCAATTAAGGCTGCTAGGGTGATAATTACCGCTAAATTTTGTGATTTACCAAAGCGTGCCGACAATAAATCAGCAATAGAGGTTATTTTAAGCTGTAAACTGGTTTTAATAATGCGTTGAATAAAGGGCCAAGCGAAAACAAACAGTAAAATAGGCGCCAAGTAAACCGAAATATAAGTAAACGAATGATTGGCTGCTTGGGCTGTGGTACCTAAAAATCCCCAAGAAGTACAATAAACCCCTAAGGACAACGCATATATAATCGTTTGCTGTTTGGTTTTAAGTTTATGTCTGTATTTCCCCCCTAAATGGGCGATAAGAAATAATAAACCAATGTAGCCAATGCTTACGGTAACCAATAACCAATTTGAAAACATACCTGTCTCTGTAAACCTTATTCTTAACGTAAATTTATCATAGTTTTTTACTAAAAAACGCCTCCATTTCTAAAACTTAAGTACTAGTACTTGTATTTTTTCTCTAGCTACGACTAAAGGACTAATTCTGGAGTGCTAAGTCTTATTGCCGATTGTGTCATTTGCGTACTGGATTATTATGAATTTGCAAACACAGAACATCCATGAAAATAAAAACACCAATAATATAAGAAGGGGATACAGAAAATGTTTAACAAAAAAACAAAAAAATTATTACTCGCTTCCAGCTTACTTGCTGCCACGAGTGCAGCTAACGCCGGTTACGATATAAAACTATCTGACCAAGATAAAATTTCTTTTGGTGGTTATATTAAAGTTGATGCACGTTATGTTGATGGTGATGTTGCCTATAGACCATTTTGGATTGGTACAGGAACAAAGCTAGAAGAAAGTGCATCGCAATTTAACCTTTATGCCAATGAAACCCGTTTTAACATGAAGTATAGCCATGGTGATGTCATGGGCTTTATTGAAATGGATTTTTGGGGCGGTGGCGGTAATGAAATTGTCTCTAACTCAGCAAATCCTCGTATTCGACACGCATTTATTAAATACAAAAACGTACTGGCTGGCCAAACTTGGACAACCTTTATGAATACCAGTGCTATTCCTGAAACTGCTGATTTTGCTGGTGCTACCACAGGTTTAGTGTTTATTCGTCAAGGCCAAGTACGCTATACCGCTGGTAACTTCCAAGTGTCTGTTGAAAACCCTGAAACATGGGGTGGTGATACAGCTAATGACAGTATGCCTGATGTGGTTGCGCGTTATAACATGAAAGGTGACTGGGGTAACGTTTCGGTATCTGCCCTTGCTCGCCAATTAAACACCACCTTAGGCAACACAGAAACCGCTATTGGCGCTTCAATTGCTGGTCGCATTAAAACCTCAGGTAAAGATGATTTTAGATTCCAAATTCACCAAGGTGAGTTAGGTCGTTATGTTGGTGCTGCATTTGCTAAAGATGTTGTTGGTGAAGAAGTTGAAGAAACCACAGCTTATCTTGCCGCTTACCGTCATTTCTGGAATGAAAGCTTAAGAACAACGGTAATGTATGGTGCCGCTGAAGCGGATGTTTCAGGTGCTGATCGCAGTCAGTGGAGCGTTAACTTGTTTGATAATTTAACCAAACAATTATCAGTAGGTGTTGAATTTGGGCAGTTCATTATGGACGACCAAGATGCCGATTCAAACTACGCACAATTGTCATTGAAGTATGTTCTTTAGTTATTTTCAAGGGCTTTAACACGTAACAGTTCCCATTTTGTTTGTTACGTTTTTGGAGGGGGGAGCTCCCCCCTCCCTTTTTATAACGCAAATATTATATTTATTAATTTAGGAGTGTGAGTATGACTGAGTCAATACTCAAAGTAGAGCATATTTCTTTAGCGTTTGGTGGTGTAAAAGCCCTAACAGACGTGAGTTTTGAAGTTCCCCGTGGCTCTGTATTTTCTATTATCGGGCCAAATGGTGCTGGTAAAACCTCCATGCTTAACTGTATTTCCGGTCGTTATCGACCTAATTCTGGAAATATCATCTTCAATGAAAAAAATGTCACTAACTTACGTCCGAACGATAGAGCTGATCTTGGGATGGGACGTACGTTTCAAAACTTAGCCTTATTTGGTCATATGACGGTTTTAGACAACATTATGGTTGGCCGTCACCATTTATTGAAAAACAATTGGCTAACTGGGCCTTTATATTGGGCATCACCGGCACAAACCGAAGAACTTGCTCATCGTAGATATGTGGAAGAGATTATTGACTTCTTAGAAATTTCTCCAATCAGAAAATCAGTAGCAGGTACCTTGTCTTATGGTTTACGTAAGCGAGTAGAGTTAGCTCGAGCCATGGCATTAAAACCAGAATTAATTCTGCTTGATGAACCAATGGCCGGTATGAATTTAGAAGAAAAAGAAGATATGGCGCGTTATATCCTCGATTTAAACGAAGAGTTTGGTATTACCGTCGTCATGATTGAACATGATATGGGTGTGGTTATGGACATTTCACACCAAGTTATGGTGCTTGATTTTGGTAAAAAACTGATGGCAGGCTTACCTGATGAAGTCATGGCTGATCCTCATGTTAAACGTGCTTACCTTGGTATAGAAGATGATGAAGAAGTAAAGGAGGCAAGCTAATGTCAAACTTACAAACGGCCAATAGTGTAACGACTAGTGATGATTTTGAAATGGGTGAACTAGATACCTTTCCTAAGATTTTAAGACACAACGCTAAAAACTGGCCAAATGATATTGCAATGCGTGAAAAAGAATTTGGTATTTGGAATGAGTTTAACTGGCAAGAATATCAAAACCGCGTTAAGTGGCTTTCGCTAGCACTAAGAAAGCTAGGGGTACAACCTCAAGATGCAATTGCCTTGTTAGGTGATAACCGCCCAGAGTGGGTGTGGGGCGAAATTGCTGCCCATGCGATGAGTTGTTTCTCTATCGGTATTTTCCAGGATTCATTACATGAAGAAGTGGTTTACTTACTCAACAAAAGTAATGCAACAGTAGTTATCGCTGAAGATGAAGAGCAATGTGATAAATTACTCGAACTTGGCGATCAAATACCCGACGTAAAATTTATCATTTACTGTGATCCTCGGGGAATGCGTAAATATGATGACAAACGCTTAATCAGCATAGAAGATATTTACAAGCAAGGTAAAGAAATAGAAACCTTATCTCCTGAGCTTTATGACTTATATGTAGACTCAACCCGTGCTGAAGATACTGCCATTTATTGTACAACATCAGGTACAACTTCTAAGCCTAAAATCGCTTTTTTAGGAGGTGGTAATTTCGTTAAACACTGTAGTTCTTACTTGCGTGCAGACCCTCGGCAACCGGGTGACAATTATGTGTCAGTTTTACCTTTGCCTTGGATCATGGAACAAGTATATGCCGTTGGCCAAGCATTAATTTCTCGCCAAATCGTTAACTTTGTTGAAGAGCAAGAAACATTGATGGCAGATCTACGTGAAATTGGACCCAGTTTTGTGTTGTTAGCCCCTCGCGTGTGGGAAGGTATTCTTGCCGATGTTAAAGCCCGAATGATGGACTCAACACCGCTCAAACAAAAAATATTTGATTATGCATTTAACATTGCAGAAAAGGCGCAAGCTCAAGGAAAACGTTCAAAGCTAGCCGACTTTCTGCTGATGAATGCCTTAAAAGATAGATTAGGTTTTACTTATTTAAAATCAGCGGCCACCGGTGGGGCAGCTATGGGGCCTGACACCTTTAGATTTTTCCAAACAATCGGGGTTCCGCTGCGTCAACTTTATGGACAAACAGAGTTATGTGGTGCTTACACAGTTCATGAAGAACATGATGTAGATTACGACAGTGTAGGGGTTGCCTTTGATAGCGCTGAAGTAAAAGTTATCAATGCTGATAAAGAAGGCGTTGGTGAGGTTATCGCGAAAACGGTGGGTATGTTTACGGGCTATTTAGATAATCAAGAAGCCTATGACGAAGATGTGATTGACGGTTGGATGCATACTGGTGATGCTGGCTACTTTAAACCATCTGGTCACCTAGTCATCATAGATCGTATTAAAGATCTTGCTAAAACCAGCAATGGTATTCAGTACTCTCCGCAATACATTGAAAACAAATTAAAGTTCTCATCCTTTATTGGTGAGGCGGTAATTTTAGGTAAAGATAAACCTTACTTAAGTGCCATTATTTGTATTCGCTTTTCTATTGTTTCTAAATGGGCTGAACAAAAAGGCTATGGTTTTACTAACTATACGAGTCTCTCTGCTTTACCTGAAGTTTATGAACAACTTAGCAAAGAAGTAGAGAAAGTTAATGCAACCTTACCTGAAGCTCAAAAAATTAATAAGTTTATTTTGCTCTATAAAGAGCTTGACGCTGATGATGGTGAATTAACACGTACAAGAAAAGTACGACGTACGGTTATTGCTGACAAGTATGGCGATATTATTCAGTCAATTTATGACAATAAAGATATGGTTGATATCGATACAGTTGTTACTTTCCAAGATGGTGGTAGCTCACGTATTCAAACCAAACTGAAGGTGGCTACGGTTATTGAAAATGACGGTAGTGCTGTTTCATCAGCAGTTAAGCAAACGCAGAGGAAAGCATCATGAATTTTGAACTCTTAGCTCAACTAATTGTTAATGGCCTAATTGTTGGCTTGTTATACGGCGTTATTGGTATGTGTTTTGTACTAGTTTACAAATCGACACAAATTGTCAACTTCGCTCAAGGTGAATTTTTACTGATTGGTGCATGGGTTTGTTGGGCATCACTGATTTATTTAGAGTTACCTTTCTTTCTAGGTTTTATTGTCTCCCTTGCTTTTATGGCTGCGTTTGGTGTGCTGCTGCAAATGATAGTGCTACGCCCTATGATTGGTGAGCCCATTATATCCGTGATAATGGTCACGATTGGTCTTTCAATTTTCTTCCAATCGTTAATGAAATGGATATTTGGTGTTTCACCACAAAGCTATCCGCAAGTGTTTGATACTCAATCTATTAGTATTTTGGGGTTAAATATTGAAATGGCCTACTTAATGAGTACGGTAATAGCGTTAATAATCATGGTTGCCTTCTATTTATTCTTTAAACACTCTAAACATGGTTTAGCCATGCGAGCTACGGCCTTTGACCAACAAGTATCGCAAAGTTTGGGTATATCTGTTAAGCAAGTCTTTGCCATGAGTTGGGGCATTGCAGCAACAGTTTCAGCTACTGCGGGTATAGTAATTGGCATGGTTAATGGTGTTTCAGATTCGCTTTCTATTATGGGCATTAAGGTATTCCCTGCGGTAATTTTAGGTGGTTTAGACTCAATTGTTGGTGCAATTGTTGGCGGTATCACTATAGGTGTGTTGGAAAACTTAGCCGAATTTTTTGATAGCCAGTATTTACACATTGGCAATATGTACGACATCGCACCATTTTATGTGTTGTTAATTATTCTTTGGTTCAAGCCCTATGGCTTATTTGGTACTAAAGACATTGAGCGTATATAAGCGCATTTTAACAAACAAAAATCAGCAATTATTTAGGAGTGATTTATGTCGAGTTTAACCATGCGACCGTGCGGAGATTTTCGCACCAGCTATAAACAAGATAATACAATTTTTGAAACAAAAACTATCCGTTGGGTAACCATCTTTACCATCATCGCATTGTGCTTTGCACCGTTATTGGTTGATGGCTATTTTATTACCTTATTAATTCAAATATCTTATCTGGGTATTGCCGCCTTAGGATTAAACATTTTGGTGGGGTATACCGGGCAAATATCCCTAGGTCATGGGGCATTCTTTGGTTTTGGCGCGTTTGCTTCAGCTTGGCTTAATACCAGTTTTAATATTCCTGTGTTTTTATGTATACCGTTAGCGGGCTTCTTAACCATGGGTGTGGGCATGATGTTTGGTGCTCCAGCCGCGCGTATTAAGGGCTTGTATTTAGCCATAGCAACTTTAGCTTCACAGTTTATTATTGAAGATTTCTTTGCTCGTGCTGAGTGGTTCTCTGGTGGTGCTGCAGGCTCTATGGCAGACCCTATTTCTTTATTTGGTTTTGTTTTTGATACTGATCAGAGCTTCTACTACGTTGCACTGTTTTCATTAGTATTTATGTTTATTTGGGGTTGTAACCTAATGCGTAGTCGAGATGGCAGAGCTTTTGTTGCCGTTCGTGATCATTATTTATCAGCTGAAATTATGGGGGTTAACCTTAACAAGTATCGTTTACTTTCATTTGGTATTTCATCTTTTTATGCTGGCATTGGTGGTGCTTTATATGCCCACTATTTGGGTTATGTGTCGGCAGAGGGGTTTACCATTATGATGTCAATTCAATTCTTAGCAATGATCATTATTGGTGGAATGGGCTCAATTAAAGGAACCCTGATGGGCGTTATCTTCATGGTGTTCTTACCTGAAGTTTTAGAAAGTGGCGTTGGCCTAATGAAAATGACCGACTGGGGCAATATTCCTATGGTGGTTGATGGTTTAGCGTATATAAAAGAAATGGCAATTGGTTTGGTCATTATTGGATTTTTAATTTTTGAACCTGAAGGGTTAGCTCATCGTTGGGCGCAAATTAAAAACTATTGGAAATTCTATCCATTTGCTTATTAAGCCTTTGAACAAAGGGTTAGTGAGTAGGGAGAATAAAGCGCAGTTAGTTAAATGGGGAACAGGATTGAACTAACTGTGTAATGTAAAAAAGTAATTATAACAATAACGTTTCCCTTTATTACCTAGTTATATCGGTAAAAAGGGAAAATAACTAAATAACAAGTTGAGGAATTCACATGAGAAAAGTTATCAATAAAAAATTATTACTAAGTTCAGTTGCTGCGAGTATTGCGTTAAGCGTAACGAGTCAAGTTCAAGCTCAAGACTCTGTTTTTGTAGGTCATTTAGCTGATATGTCAGGTCCAACTGCTTTTGTTGGTAAAAACTACGCTGATGGCATCCGTGACTCACTTGCTTATATTAATGCAAATGGTGGTATTAAAGGCACTAAACTTGAGTCAGAAACTATTGATTATGCGTACAAAGTTCCACAAGCTATTGCGGCATATAAAAAATGGAAGTCGCGTAAAAAAATGGTTGCGATGCAAGGTTGGGGCACAGCTGATACTGAAGCGTTAATTTCGTTTGTTGCCCGAGATAAAACCCCAGTGTTTTCTGCTTCATATTCTGGTCACTTAACTGATCCTACCGGCAAAAATCCGCATACAAAAAAACCAGCACCTTATAATTTTTTCTACGGTGCATCTTATTCAGACGCTTGTCGTGGTTTAGTACAGTGGGCGGCGGATGATTGGAAAAAGAAAGGCGCTAAAGGCCAACCTAAATTTACTCATATTGGCGCAAACCACCCATTCCCTAACGCACCAAAAGCAGCATGTGCTGAGTATGCAACTGAGTTAGGTTTTAATGTGTTACCACCGGTGGTTATTTCTATGAAACCAGGTGACTTTAAAGCACAGTGTTTAAGCATTAAAAGCTCTGGTTCAAACTATGGCTATATTGGTAATTTAGGTGGCTCTGTTCTGTCACTTGTTAAATCATGTAATACCGTAGGCGTTGATATTCAATTTATGTCAAATATTTGGGGCGGCGATAAAAATGTATTTAAAGCAGCAGGTGAGGGCATCAAAAATTACATATTCCCAACTATGACACCGTTTTGGAATGATGATGTACCAGGGATGAAGTTAGTACGTGAAATTTCAAAAATGTCAGATAGCTCTGGTAAAAAAGAGCGCGTTCATCACTATATGCGCGGTGTTTGTTCAACCTACTTTATGAAAGAAGCGATGGAATGGGCGAAAGATAATGGCGGTATTACTGGTGAGAATGTCAAAAAAGGTATGTATGCTAACAAAAATTGGGTGCCAAAAGGACTTGAAGGCGTATGTTTAGCGGCAAATTGGACCCTTGAAGATCACCGAGGTATTAACCAAGTGAACATTTATAAAGGTAATTATAACGGCGGCGATATTAAAATTGAGCAAGAGTCACAAGTTACGCTCAAACGTCGTGATGATTGGTTAGGTTACTAATTGTTAACTGTTTAGAAATAGCAGCGGCGTGATCGACTTAATGTGTTATTTCGATTAATTCGCTGCAAGCAAGCAAGCAATGAAGCAATAGACAACTGATTTTTTACAAATAAAAGTTGTCGTTGCTTACATGTTGCTAAACCCATTATTGAGAAGGTCGATACTTACGCTCTTAGTCGATAAGTATTGGGCTCAACGGAGTATAAATATGTCACAGGCGGCAGTAAAAATTCAAACAGCCTCGCCAATGTTATCAGTTAATAATATTGAGGTGGTTTATGACGAAGTTATTCAAGTGCTTCGAGGCGTATCATTAGACGTTCCAGAAGGTGACGTAGTGACCTTGCTTGGCCCTAATGGTGCGGGTAAGTCTACAACACTAAAAGCAATATCAGGTTTACTGCGTAGTGAATATGGTGAAGTCACTAAAGGTGATATAACCTTTATGGGTGAACGTATTGATACTAAAAATGGTGAAGATGTTGTTCGAAGTGGTCTGATACAAGTGATGGAAGGTCGTCGAATCATCGAAGATATGACCTCGATTGAAAACTTAAAATTAGGTGCTTATACCCGTAATGATTCACAAATCAACCAAGATATTGAAATGGTATTTAATTATTTTCCAAGGCTAAAAGAGCGCACAGGTTTAGCGGGTTATCTATCGGGAGGTGAGCAACAAATGTTGGCCATTGGCCGTGCATTAATGGCACGCCCTAAAATGATTTGTTTAGATGAGCCATCTATGGGCTTATCGCCATTACTCGTTAAAGAAGTGTTTGGTATAATTAAAAAGATCAATCAAGATCAAGGTATTACTATGTTGATCGTTGAGCAAAATGCTAACTATGCAATTAAAGCTGCAGATTATGGCTACATTATGGAATCAGGTAAAATTGTACTTGATGGTACCCAAGAGCAGCTATTGAGCAACGAAGATGTAAAAGAGTTTTATTTAGGTGGCGGCAATGAAGAGCGCAAAAGCTTCAAGAACTTGAAATCGTATAAACGTCGTAAACGTTGGTTATAAAAAACGCTAAATATTATCGCTAATACTTTACTCTATAAATAGGGTGCTTCCACAATAAGTTATTAATTTACATATGGTTACCATTAACCACTTGCTTTCTAAATTAACGAGTTATCATGAAAAATTTTTTTTACGAACGAGAGTGTCAAAATCCGCAATTACGTGAGCAGTCTCTTTTGGCACGTTTACCCGCTTTTATTAATTATGCCAAACAAGAATGCCAGCATTATGAACAAATTTTACAACATATAGATGCTGAAGAAATCACAACGCGAGCATTGTTGGCTCAATTGCCCATTACGCGCAAATCAGATTTATTAAAGCTTCAGGCTAAAAATGCTCCTTTTGGTGGGTTAAATGCTAAAACTGCAAATATAAGTCGAGTGTTTCAATCACCTGGGCCTATTTATGATCCTGAAAATACAAGTGATGATTGGTGGCGAATGGGACAAGCTTTTTATTCTGCAGGGTTTAGAGCCGGTGATGTTGTTCAAAACTGCTTATCCTATCATTTAACTCCTGGTGGTTTCATCCTTGATTCAGGTGCTAGAGCCTGTGGTTGTTTGGTTGTTCCTGCAGGGCCAGGACAAACTGAGCAACAACTAGATATCATTGAGCACTTAAAACCTATGGGGTACAGCGGAACCCCGTCTTTTTTAAATATTATACTTGATAAAGCAAAAGCCGAGCAGCGCGACATCTCCAGTATAACGAAAGCTCTATTGACCGGAGAGGCTCTACCCAAAGCACTAAGGCAAACGTTTAGTGATGCAGGTATAGAAGCACTTCAAGCATATGCAACAGCTGATATAGGGTTAATAGGCTTTGAATCTCAAGCGGATGATGGCTTAATTATTGCCGAAGACTTATTAGTAGAAATAGTCCGACCGGGCACATTAGAGCCGGTTGCCGATGGTGAAATTGGTGAAGTGGTCGTGACTAGTTTTAATGTCGACTACCCCCTGATTAGATTTGCTACCGGGGATTTGTCTGCTGTGAAATCAGGAGAAAGTGCTTGTGGTCGAACAAATATGCGTATCAAAGGCTGGTTAGGTCGTGCTGATCAGACTACTAAGGTTAAAGGTATGTTTGTTCACCCACAACAAATTGAACAAGTTCGTCAAAGTTACCCCGGTATTGCTAAAATGCGTCTATCGGTCAGCCAAGCTAATTATAATGATCAAATGCACTTACAATGCGAATTTGATACAAGCGCGCTTACGGAAGCTGAAATTGATACCGCTAGTGAAAATATCAGCTCCAGTTTAAAAAAAATCACCAAACTAACAGGAACTGTTGAGTTTGTTGCCTTAGCATCATTAGCTGATGATGGCAAAGTGATAGATGATCTTCGTCCTGTTGATTAGTAAATATTATGAGAGGTTGGATGTTTGTCCAATAATCACATAGTGAAATAGTTAAATAAATTCATCCCTGCATAGTATAGCCAAACCAGCTTGAGCTTGGCTCCAGTAATTAAACAGGGTTATAAACTTGTCTAGAGAACATCATCATTAATAAAAGGAATACTTATGAAGCAAAAGGCATTTCAAGATTGTTACCCAGAAGAGCTGAGTCATTGTTTTGGTTGTGGAAAAAATAACAAGCAAGGCCATCAACTGAAAAGCTACTGGCAAACTATTGATAAAGAAACAGCATTAAATAGTCGCACTATTGCGCATCATACCCCCAGTGAGATCTATACTGCTATCCCAGGTTTTGTATATGGTGGCATGATTGCCTCACTCATTGATTGTCATGGCACAGGCAGTGCATCAGCTATGGCTTATTTGTCTCAAAACCGTGAAATGGGTAGTTTGCCCGCGTTGCGGTTTGTTACTGGTGCCTTAAATGTTAGCTATTTAGCGCCAACTCCCCAAGGTGTAGAGTTAGAGTTGATAGGAGAGTTTAGTGAAGTCAAAGAACGCAAAATTATTGTTGATATAACTTTATCAGCCAATGACGTTATTTGTGCAAAAGGTCAAGTTATTGCGGTGCTCATGCCTGCTAGTATGAGTCAGTCGTGATACTTAATAAACTAACTTATTTTACTTGTTTTATATCACCGGTCCATTTGGATAGAATTTGTTGATAAGTTCCATCTTGATGAACCATGTCCAAATTGGTTTTAAGTTTATCAATAACGCTTTTATCCGTGTTGATGTTACAAGCGAGATAAAAATTTAGTGGTAAACTTTCAACCTCAATAACTCGCTGAAGTAGCGACATAGAAATTCCAGCAAGTTTGGCCCTGTGTGGGATGGTAATATCATCGACTACTATAAAGTCAATTTCTGGTCGGGTAACCAGTAAATTTATCAATGATTCTGAATGATGAAGCACATAGAGATTTTTGTCTTCTGTCAAACCAATATTTAACATGCCGGTATGAGTGACATCTGCTTTATTGACAGCAGTGGTGTATTTTTTTAAATCCTCAAGGGTGGTTATTTTACGTCCATTTTCATTACTTTTTAACGCATAAACAACCGCATTCGTTTTTTCAGTGATTGGGCCAATCCAGCTAAATAATGCTTCACGACTGGGTATTTTAGCGATAGAGAAAATACAGTAATTACTTTTCTTTAGAGCTATATTGTAAGTTCTCACCCAAGGGTAGCCATGCAAAGTATAACTTATGTTGGCACGGTTAAATACTTCACTAACAACGTCAACGGCAAAACCTGTTACAGATGAATCATGATGGATCATTTGATAAGGAGGTAAATGCTCTGTTACCAAGGTTATTTGAGATTGGTCAGCTAAACAGTGCTTACTAACACATAGTAAGGTAATTATGACAGGTAGTATTATTTTCATTCTTTGCATACAGAGCTAAGGTTTGCCAAATCAGTATTCTAAGTATTCTACGGTTTAGCATACCCTGTTTAACTGATACCGTCTATTGCTGCTATTATAATCACAGGTTAGTATCAAAAAAGCTCCATGCAATAAAACGGCTAATCTTCTGTCCTTGCGCCATTTTTATTACCTTAAACTGTGATACTTTGGCTTTTTTAAGGCTAAGCTTTATTTTAGAGAGATGATCTTTATTTGAAACTAAACAAGTAAACCATAATACTTGTTTATGAAAGCCAATACTTTCTTTAATCATTTGTCTGATAAACGCTAATTCCCCCCCCTGACACCAAAGCTCGGCACTTTGTCCACCAAAATTAAGGGTATTCTTATTAAAATTTTTAGCAGATTTATTTAAGTTGTGCCATTTGCGTGTTGTACCCGCAGTAGCGTCATCTATGGACTTGTGAAAAGGGGGATTACACAGAGTTAATTGATAAAACTCTCCGGCTTTAATAATGCCTTGAAAAATGTGCTTAGCGTTTTCCTGCAATCGGCACTGTACTTTTTTAGTAATATGGCTATTAGCGCTAACATTGACAGAAGCCGTTTTGACTGAAACGGGATCAATATCAGAAGCAACAAAGTGCCAGCCATATTCTGTAGCTCCTAAAATAGGATAAATACAGGTAGCACCAGTACCAATATCAAGTACCTTAACTTTACTCGGCATGTTAATAGCGGCTAGATTAGTAGCCGAGTGCTTTAAGAGATCAGCCAAATAATGAATATAATCAACCCGACCAGGAATGGGGGGGCATAAATAGCTTTGGGGGAAGTCCCAATGGCTGATGCCATAATAAGATTTCAACAGGGCGCTATTTAAGGCTTTTACCGCCTCGCTATTACTAAAGTCTATGGTTTCCTTTTGGTTGAATTCATTTTTTTTAATGAGCACTGATAAAGCAGGATAAGACTTTATTAAGCGAGTAAAGTCGTAACCGTGGCGATGTTTGTTACGAGGGTGCAAGGCTGTTTTGGTTGTCATTATTTAGGTTTTTCGCCAATTTTAAAATAGCCATTACTGGTAAACTGTACTACTTGTTGTCGTTTTTTCCCCATTAGGATAGGGCCATCATCCATAAATAGAAAATTTTTCCAACACCGTTTAAATGTTGTCCAAGTGGTTTCGATTACATTATCTCTAGCGCTACAGTAATAAACAACCGTATTATTATCCCATGCTAAATGATTGCTGATTAATTCAGGTAGACTGGACTCATTACTATCCCAGATACCTTCCCATTTTCCTTGCTCTTGCCAGTTACTTTTATCAAACGGCCAATCTCCTTTTTTGAAAAAATCAGGATGATCCACTTGCCGACTGATAAAGGTATCCCAAACCACATTCGCGCGCTCTTTAGTCATGGGTTTTATATTGGCTAAATCGCTTTGGGCAATAGGTAAACTTTTATGTTTAAAGATCCAAGCATTTTTTAACTGTTCTAGTGGGAGGTAACTCATCAATTAGGCTCTGATTTGGGAATGAAAAATATAGGGTATGTTGATCTTTCAATTGTGAATTATACTTAGATGTTAAAAAATTAATAGATTAACTAATTCAATAGAGCAAATAAAAGCGGATTTAAATACAAAAATTACAAACAACATTGTTTGTAATTTTTTAACAAGTACCACTTTGAAGTCGAGAGTGCTTATCTGTTGTTCATACGTTATATTCATAAAGGTTATTTTCTAAACCATTAAACTCCATTGTACTTTTAAAAGTAAACCCCATTTTTCTCAATAACTTATTTGAAGTTAAGTTAAGCGGAAGAGTAACAGCCAATATTGTTGTTAAGTTATGAGTGTGAATTTCTTTTTTTATGATAAATTCAGTCGCTTCTGCGGCATAACCGTAACCACAAAATTCAGATAAAAAAGCAAAACCTAGATCAGGGAAATCTAGCGTTGATCGTTTAAGTAATCCACACATTCCAATAGGTTGGTTAGTTTTACTTACGCTAACGATATAAGTACCAAAACCAAATTTTTTATAACTTGAAATTGGCCCCTTGTTAATATAATTAACGGCGTCCTGGGTTGTTCTTACATTTTTATCACCGATAAATTGGATAAAAGATTGGTCATTCAATAACTGAATAATAAATTCAGCATCATAACTATTAATCTGTCTGACAGTTAACCTCTCGGTTTCACCGATTACATCCATAAAAAGTCCTTGGCTATTTTTTACTAAATATACTGTATCAGTTTGACAATTGAAAATTATTCTTTTGCCAAGCCAAGCCAAGCCAAGCCAAGCCAAGCCAAGCCAAAGTTAGCATATTTACTTTTCTTTACTTGATCAATTAAAGATTATACTATTTAATTAATCGGTTGATTAATTAAATGGGCGTAGGCAAATGACAGCAGTAAATTTAACGAAAGGTCGGCCAATAGATATAGATAAACAAGCTATTCAAAAGGGTAAATTATTAAGCTCGGCAGAAGTACTACTTGCCGAGAAACCCTATGCTAATATCTCTATCAGAGAAATCGCATCACACTCAGGTGTTAACTCCGCGATGGTGAGTTATTACTTTACTAATAAAGAAGGTTTATTTATCGCTTTACTGGATGAAATGTCGAAAAAGCATTTTGTTGTCATGCAAACTATCGCTAATTCACCGGAGCCAATAAAGACGTTCATAGAGACAATATTAACCATGTTAAATAAGCATAAAGGGTTGGCGCGTTTAATCCACGATGAGTTTTTAGCAGGAAACTCTATGTTAAGTAATGCCTTTATCGATAAATTCCCTCGAAAAATGGCAAGTTTTATACCTCAGTTGATCAAAAAGCATACCTCAATTGAAGATGAGCGCACGGCTAAGTATGTTGCCTTTTCTTTGGTAACTATGCTGATTACCCCATTTATCAATAAGTCAATTCGTCAACAAGCTTGGGGAATTAGTGATGAAGAGCTCAAAAGCCCGCTTTGGGCTGAGCATATTTATCAGCAATTTATTTTTGGCTGTCAGCGATTTGAACACAATATAGCGATAAAAAAAGATGTTTCCCTTGAGGGTTTTGCAGGGGCTAAGTGTCCCAAAGGAGCGGCAGATGAATAAACTCGAACAGCCAAAAAGCAAGGTGATGTTAACTAAAAAGATTGTTTTACCCATAATCGCCTCAATCGGCTTAATTATCATGATTGCCATTATCAAACTTCAACCTAGTATGAAACATGAGCTAGCAACCTCTGTGGTCACCCCGGTTAATTATGTGGAGGTTATCTCGCATGTTATCTCGCCACAAATTATTGGCTTTGGCGTGATAAAACCGGATGTTTCACTGCAAGCCAAAGCTGAAGTTTCTGGGCGCATCACTTATATTCATCCCAAACTTAAAAAGGGAGAGATATTTGATAAAGGCACTTTATTATTGGCAATTGACGATAAAGATTACTTATTACAATTAAAGCAGGCGCAAGCTGACTTATTAGTAAATAAAGCCAATTTGCAAGAGATGACGCTGACCATTGCCAATAATAAGCTTGAGCTAGACTTAGCATTAGAAAAATTACAGGTGAGTGAAACAGAATATGCGCGCATGCAAAAGTTAAATAAAACTGGCGCTGTTTCAAAATCATCACTCAACGCAGAAAAGCAGAATTTGCTCAGACAAAAACAAGAAGTACAACAACTAGAAAATAAAAAAACGACTTTACCTTCAATGCTTGAGGTAATGAAAGCGCAACTAGAGATCGCAAAGGCAAAACTTGAAAAAAGCCAACGAGACCTTGCTCGTACTAAAATTGAGATGCCCTTTAATGGCAGGATCAGTAATGTTTACACTGAACTTAATCAATATGTAAGTGCAGGGGGGCTGGCAACAGCTGGACAGTTATTTGATGCCTTTAGTTTGAATAAAGTGATTATAAACGCGCAATTTCCGTTGGCACAATTTCGTTTGTTTGCACAAAATTTCAATACCAATACCAATACCAATACCAATACCAATACCAATACCAATACCAATACCAAAGTAACTGCGAGTAATGATATCCCCTTCAAAATGAAATCTGTGTTGCAGTCACTAGGTTTAACCGTGATGGTTGAAGACCCAAGTGGTTTTTTTAAGCCTTGGCCAGCCAAAGTAGAGCGCTTTAGTGATAATTTAGACGCTAAAAGCCGAACAGTTGGTTTAATTGTTAGTGTTACCGATAGCTATAAAAATATTCTTCCTGGCAGCAGGCCGCCATTGCTTGAAGGTATGTATATGAAGGTGGTGTTATCAGGAAAACCCAAACCAATGCTAACTTTGCCTCGGTTCGCACTCCATGGTAATGAGCTGTTTATGGTCAATAAACAGGACAGATTGCAACGAGTTATGCTTGAGCAATTGCAATACCATGGTGATTTATTACTGATTGAACCTGCAAATTTAAGTGCAATTAAAGCGCAAGATAAAGTCATTACCTCAGATGTGTTCCCTGCGGTAAATACAATGCCTGTCCAACCCATGCTTGATCAGAATGTGAGTAAGCAAATGGCACTATGGTTAGGTGCTGAATCAGCAAATGAATATAAGGCTGGAGAAAAGTTATGATCCGTTTTTTCTCGGTTCATCCAACCGCTGCTAACTTATTAATGATGATATTACTGGCGATTGGCTTGCTTACACTGCCGCAAATCAAACGAGAAACATTTCCGCAGGTGAAAGCGTATTCAGTACAAGTGCAAGTACCCTATCCGGGTGCAACTCCGTTAGATGTAGAACAAGGGATTTGTTTAACCTTAGAAGATGCGCTTGATGGTATTAGTTTTGTTGAAGAAAAAACATGTCAGGCCCGGCAAAATATCGGCATCATGACGGTAAAAATGTATGAACAAGGTAACTTTACCAAATTTTTAGATGATGTTAATAGCGCTGTAGATGGTATTAGTGATTTCCCAACTGAGGCAGAAAAAGCTGTTGTTAGTGAAGTGGGGCGTGTACAAAGTGTTATCTCAATAGCCCTCACCGCGCAATTACCACGCGCTGAATTAAAAACGCTAGCAGAGCAAATTAAGCAGCGGTTATTGCGTCATGACAACATCCCTTTAGTGGATATCCAAGGATTTTCAGACCGTCAATTGTTAGTCTCTGTGCCTAGTTACAATATCAGGCGCTATGGATTAAGCATGCAAGATATTGCGAGTATTATTGCTAAACAAGATGTTGATTTACCTGTAGGCACTATTGAAACTCACTTTCAAGAAACGCAGTTACGTTTTTCTGATGAACGAAGAACCGCAGCAGATCTAGCTAGCATTGTTGTAATGAGTGGGGCTAATGGTAACGATGTTTTGTTGGGCGATATTGCTAAAATCAGTGACACTTTTGAACTTGCCGAAGAGAAACTCAGCTTTAATGGCCAAAATGCGGCTGTTCTAGCCATTAGTAAAAACACCACCGATGACAGTCTACGTGTGCTTGAAGCAGTTGAAGAAATGTTGATAAAAGAACGGGAGCGATTACCTAAAAATGTTGGATTAACACTAACCCAAGATGCAACCAGCATTGTTAAAGACCGAATAAAACTATTATCTACAAATGCTTGGCAAGGCTTGATTCTGGTTTTTGCGGTAATGTGGCTGTTTTTCACTTTCCGCTATGCTTTTTGGGTGGTTATGGGCTTGCCGGTCTCTTTCCTTGCCAGTATGTATTTTTTAAATCATTTCGGTATCTCTATTAATATGTTTTCCATGGTCGCGTTATTACTGTCATTGGGCATTTTAATGGATGATGCTATCGTTATCTCGGAGTCAATCGGCAGCCAGATTAAAAAAGGTTTGTCGCCGGTGAAAGCATCTATCGAAGGCACTAAAATTGTGGCTCGTGGGGTTATTTCTTCATTTTTAACTACCGCCTGTATTTTCACTGGATTGATTTTTATTGAAGGTGACTTAGGACAAGTACTCAAGGTAATTCCAATTGTGTTACTAACGGTTATCTCAGTATCACTCATTGAAGCATTTTTGATCTTGCCACACCATTTGAATCATTCATTGTCTAAGGTTGATACAAAGGCTGCCTCGCCTTTTCGAGTTAAATTTAACTATCAATTTGAACGATTCAGCGATAAAACCGCTAACTTGGTTAAGCAACTTATTCGTTTTCGCTATGCCTTTTTAGGGGGTGTGATCGCATTATTTTTAGTTTCTCTGAGTATGTTAGTTTCAGGTGTTTTAAAGTTTTCTGCTTTTCCTAATATAGAAGGGGATATGGTTCAAGCACGTATTTTAATGCCTTCAGGTACACCATTAAAACAAACTGAAGCGGTTGTTAAACAATTACGATCAGCCTTAGATAAAACCGCAGAGCATTTTCAGCAGTTTGAACAAGCCCCTCTTATTCGTGCGATCAGTGTTAGCTATAATGAAAATGATGATGCCTATGAGCTTGGTCCACATTTAGCGACTATCAAAGTGGACTTACTCACAGCTGAATCTAGAAACACTAGTACTCAACCATTTATTAATTATTGGCGTGAGGCTGCAGGAGTAATTGCGCAGGCACAGACAATATCGTTTAAAGAGCCAGTAATAGGGCCCAGTGGTAAGGCGATTGAAATTCGCATTAAAGGTGATGATTTTGCAACATTATCAAAAGCCTCGTTTGAATTGCAACAGTGGTTAGCCGGATATGATGGCGTTGATAATGTGTTTGATGATTTGCGGCCAGGCAAGCCCGAGTTTTCTATTACGTTAAAGGCTGGTGCTGCAAATCTTGGAATTGATGCGCAAACTATCGCCAGTCAAATGCGAAGTGCATTTCAGGGCATTAAAGTGTTAGAAACAAATGTCGGGTTAAACACCTTTGAAGTTACCGTAAAGCTTGCCTCAAGCTCTCGTGATGAATATCTTGATTTTGATACTTTTCCAATTGTTCACCCGCAAACTAATGCGGTTATTCCATTGACCAGTGTTGCTAATGTCCAATCATCAAGAGGTTTTGCTCGAATTAGTCGAGTTAATAATCAACGCACCGTAACAGTTTATGGTGATATTGATGTCGATGAAAATAATACTAAACAAGTGCTAGCAGATATTAGTCAACGATGGTTACCTCAATTTGAGCAAAAATACCCTGAATTAACGTTGAACTATGAAGGTGAAATTAAAAATGCTGGCACCACACAATTGTCTATGGTGCGCGCTTTTGTCGTTGGCTTGTTTGGTGTATTTGTACTGCTTTCATTTCAATTTAAAAGTTATGTTGAACCCTTCGTTGTGTTAGTTGCTATTCCCTTAGCCTTAATAGGGGTTATCTGGGGGCATTTAATCATGGGCTTACAATTTACCATGCCTTCGATGATGGGATTTATTTCTTTGGCTGGTATTGTTGTTAACGATTCTATTTTGTTAGTCGAATTTGTTAAAAAGCGCGTTCAGACAGGTTTAACGGTTCATGAAGCAGCAGTTAAAGCAAGCCGTGATCGCTTTAGAGCGGTATTGTTAACATCAATTACAACGATTGCAGGTATGACACCATTGTTATTTGAAACCAGCTCACAAGCACAAATATTAATACCGTTAGCTACTAGTATTGTCTTTGGTATTGCAACATCAACCTTGTTAGTTATATTTGTTATTCCATGTTTATACAGTGTATTAGAAGATTTTGGTATTGCCAAAGCAGCGCAGCCTAAGTTAGCAGAGAGTCAGCTAACAGTGCATGAAGCTAAAAACAGTTTACCCGTAAATAACCCAACAATATAAAAACAATTACTGGAGAAAATAATGGTTACCTTAAAAAAAACACTCGTCATCAGTTCGCTTTTGGTTTTAACGGGACTTAGCAATACATTACAAGCAAATAATACTGATCTAATACAAGCTAAAGAAGGAAGTTTAAAGCAAGTAATGCAGGGCTTATTAATAGATACGCAACAACTAACCAAAGCGATGTTAATGGAAGACTTTAAAACCATTGAAACCTTGGCGAACAACATTGCCAACCACCCTAAACCTAGTTTGGCAACCCGTATGACCTTGATGAAAGCAATGGGTAAGGAAATGGCAAACTTTAAAAGTAATGACGATGTCGTCCATGGCGCAGCCGTTGCCATGGCTAAAAATGCTAACCAGCAAGACCTTAAAGCCATAGCAGAAAATTTTCAAACCATGATAGGCGGCTGTATTAGCTGCCATAGTGAGTTTAAAACTAAAGTGGCAGCCATTTTAAAATAAATTATTATGCTCTAAGCAAAGGCACTAGTAATAAAATAGTATTAATATTTCTTTAAAATACTATGACTAGTGCCTTGCTATAGCTAAACAATTAATTTTGCCGTGGTATACTCCATTTAACTCATCATTGTTTACAGAAAAATATTCATGCTACCGCGTATTGATCATCAAACTCACCTTACCCCTCTTTATGATAATTTTGTTAGTGCATTAAAAGCGAAAACTTTCACCGGCGATATTAATGCCAGCTACAGTGCGCGTTTAGCGGTTGCTACCGACAACAGTGTTTATCAACAGTTACCGCAATTAGTCATTCATCCACGTAGTCAACAAGACATAGTAGTGTTGGCACAAACCGCAAGTGAAGCACACTTTAGTGAGATTAAATTTAGTGCCCGAGGCGGCGGCACTGGAACTAACGGCCAAAGTTTAACGCCGGGGATTATTGTTGATTTATCTAAGTTCATGAATAAAGTGCTAGAAATCAATGTGGAAGAAAACTGGGTAAAAGTTGAAGCGGGCGTGGTAAAAGATCAACTAAACGACTATTTACGTCCCCATGGGTTTTTCTTTGCCCCCGATTTGTCAACCTCCAACCGCGCTACAATTGGCGGCATGATAAATACCGATGCTTCAGGTCAGGGCTCGTTAGTTTATGGTAAAACTTCCAATCATGTACTGGCGCTGACATCGGTACTAGCTAATGGTGATGTACTCAATACCGAGCCGATGACAATGGCCCAAGCACAAGATTTAGCCAAGCAAGACAGTAGTCATGGCCAAATAACCAGACAAGTGCTCGCATCAAGTGTTGATAATCGCGGCCTTATTTTAGAAAAATTTCCGCGGTTAAACCGTTTTTTAACGGGCTATGATTTAGAAAATGTACTCCAAGATGAAGAAAATACCTTTGATTTAAGCCGCTTGATCACCGGCTCTGAAGGCTCATTAGCGTTTGTTTGTCAGGCCAAACTAAATATCACGCCAATTAGCCCTGCAAAAACACTCATTAACATCAAATATGATAGCTTTGACTCAGCGCTGCGCCACTCACCATTTTTAGTCAATGCCAAAGCAACGTCTGTAGAAACCATAGACAGCAAGGTACTTAATCTCGCTAAGCAAGATATTGTTTGGCACAGTGTCAGTGATTTGATAACCGATGTACCTGATAAAGTGATGGATGGTATCAATATTGTTGAGTTTAATGGTAGTACCGTTGAAGCACTGGCTGTGCAAGTTGAGCTATTAACAGCAGGGTTAGATGAAACTATTGCTAACCAAGAAAGCGGAGTTATTGGCTATCAGGTGACTTCTGATTTAAGCAGTATCAATAAGCTTTATGCAATGCGTAAAAAAGCAGTTGGACTTTTAGGAAACACTGACGGAAGTCAAAAGCCATTAGCTTTTGCCGAAGATACTGCGGTACCTCCTGAAAACCTTGCAGATTTTATTGCTGAATTTAGAGCGTTACTTGATAGCTACAACTTGCACTATGGCATGTTTGGTCATGTTGATGCAGGTGTATTACATGTTCGCCCCGCTCTTGATATGTGTGACCCTGAGCAAGAGAAGTTGCTTAGAACCTTATCTGATGAAGTGGTAAAACTGACCGCTAAATATGGCGGTTTAATGTGGGGAGAACACGGAAAGGGTTATCGCTCTGAGTATGGGCCTGAATTTTTTGGTGAAACACTATTTACTGAATTGAGAAAAATCAAAGCGGTTTTCGACCCTAAAAATAAAATGAATCCTGGAAAAATATGTACTCCACTAGATTCAACTGAGCAATTAGTTAGTGTTGATGATACCAAACGTGGCTATTTTGATAGACAAATACCATTAACAGTTAAAGATTCATTCAACGCGGCCATGGACTGTAATGGCAACGGACTATGTTTTAATTATGATGCTAGCAGCCCGATGTGTCCGTCGAGTAAAATAACTAAAGATCGTCGCCATTCTCCGAAAGGTCGTGCTGGGTTAATGCGTGAATGGTTACGCTTATTAGAAAAACAAGGGGTGGATGTTTTATCACTAGAGCAAGACATTAATCATTGGTCAGTGAAAAAGTTGCTTGATAGTACTATAAGCAAATTTAAAGTCACTTTTCTTGAAAAAAACGACAACAAAGATGATTTTTCTCATGAAGTAATGGCAGCAATGCAAGGCTGTTTAGCCTGTAAAGCCTGTGCTAGTCAATGTCCAATTAAAGTAGATGTACCTGACTTTAGAAGTCGCTTTATTAACCTCTATCATTCACGCTACCCTAGACCACTAAAAGATCATCTAGTGGCTAATGTAGAAATTTTAGCGCCACTTATGGCGAAAGCGCCAAAGCTGGTAAATCGAATTTTAAGCCTGAAAGCTTATGACAAGTTATCAGAAAAAACCATTGGCTATGTTAATACTCCTTTACTAAGCGTGCCAACGTTACAAAGCCAAGTCAAACAAGCAGGGTTTTCTGGTTTTGATTTAACCAAGCTACAGTCATTAACCGACAAACAACGTCAAGGATATGTACTGATTGTCCAAGACCCTTTTACCTCGTTTTATGATGCCAATACAGTACAAAGCATGATGACACTAATTCGTAAACTTGGTTTAGAGCCTATCTTACTGCCTTTTAAACCCAACGGTAAGGCACAACATGTTAAAGGTTTTTTAGCGCGTTTTGCTAACACAGCTAAATCATCAAGTGAGTTTTTAAATCAATTGGCAACATTGAATATTCCCATGGTAGGTATGGATGCTTCAATGGTGCTTTGTTATCGTGATGAATACGCGAAAATTTTGGGCGAAAAGCGTGGTGATTTTACTGTGTTATTAGCGCACGAATGGTTACTGACATTTATCAAAAATGATCCCAGCTTTAACCTTGAAAATAACCTCACTCAGCCTAGCTATAAATTATTTGCACATTGCACAGAAAAAACGGCTTTAGCAAATAGCGAAAACGAGTGGGTTGATATTTTTTCATATTTTGGTCTAACCCTAGAAAAAGTCAGTGTCGGTTGTTGTGGTATGGCTGGAACTTATGGCCATGAAAAGTCGAATTTAGCAAACTCGAAAGGGCTGTTTGATTTAGGTTGGCAACCTAAATTGGCATCATTGTCTACGGAACAAATTTTAGCGACAGGTTTCTCTTGCCGTTCGCAAGTTAAGCGTTTAACTGAGCTAAAGGCTAGACACCCCGTTGAGGCATTAGTTGCAATTTTAAAGTAAGTTTGATGTACCACAAACAATTGTTATGATAACAAGCCTATAGTGACTTTAATCGTTGATTAAAGTCACTATAGCTTATGTCAGAGCAGCGTTTAATTCAGTTATTAAAAATATCTATTGTTATCGGCTTATGTTTGATTTTAGTCGGTATATACCTACATAACTTCAGCGACTATATGCACTCGCTAGGTATTAAGGGTATTATTATCAGTGCTGTTTTTATCGCCTTTGGTCTGATATTTTCCTTGCCGACCAAAATGTATTTAACCTTCCTGCTTGTTAAACGTGAAGCAGAACAACAAGCAAGTTCAGATAAATCTATCGATAAAGGTTAAAAACTTACGCTAAAACCACTATTTTCCCTACATAAACATTGTTTTTCGTGTAAAATCATCTGCATTTTTTAAGTCTATTTACTAAACAATTATTTTATCAATAAAAATAAGTGTTTTTAGTCCCGTTTTAGAGGAAATCATGAGTTTAGACACCACCACTATAGATGGCATTGTAGCGCAGGCACAAAGTGCTATTCGTGAAGCCACAGATCCCAATACACTTGATCAAGTACGGGTTAATTTTTTAGGAAAAAAAGGGTTATTTACTGAGCAAATGAAAGGCTTAGGAAAACTACCTAAAGAAGAAAAACCTAAAATGGGTCAAATCATTAATATTGCCAAGCAACAAGTGCAATCACTATTAACCGAACGTGGAGAGTTACTGCGCGCTGAAGAAATTGCTAAAAAGTTGGCTGGGGAGTCAATTGATGTAACCTTACCCGGTCGCGGCACACAACTCGGTGGTTTACACCCGGTGACACGCACAATAGCGCGCATTGAAAGCTTTTTTGGCAATTTAGGTTTTGAAGTCAAAGCAGGCCCTGAAGTAGAAGATGATTATCATAACTTTGATGCGCTGAATATTCCTGAGCATCACCCAGCACGTCAAGATCATGATACCTTTTATTTTAATCCCAAATTAGTGTTGCGTACACAAACCTCAGGAGTGCAAATTCGCACCATGGAAGTGGAAAAACCACCCTTGCGTATTATTTCTCCGGGCAAAGTATATCGTAACGATTATGATCAAACCCATACGCCAATGTTTCATCAAGTAGAAGGGTTAATGGTTGATAAAGATGTTAGCTTTACTCATCTAAAAGGTATTTTGCATGACTTTTTGCATCATTTTTTTGAGGAAGAAGTAGAAATTCGTTTCCGTCCATCCTATTTTCCTTTCACTGAGCCGTCGGCTGAAGTTGATATTATGGGGAAAAACGGTAAATGGTTAGAAGTACTCGGTTGCGGGATGGTGCACCCCAATGTACTTAAAAGTGTTGGTATAGATCCAGAAGAATATACAGGCTTTGCCTTTGGTATGGGCGTAGAGCGTTTAACTATGCTGCGTTATGGCGTAAATGATTTACGTGCATTCTTTGAAAACGATCTTCGCTTCTTAAAACAGTTCAAGTAGGAAATACCAAAAATGAAATTTAGTGAATCTTGGTTACGTGAGTGGGTAAATCCTGCACTTTCATCTGATGAATTAACTCATCAAATCACCATGGCTGGTCTTGAAGTCGATGGCGTAGATCCCGTTGCGGGCGAATTTAGTGGTGTTGTTATTGGTGAAGTGGTTGAATGTGGCCCACACCCTGATGCTGACAAACTACAAGTAACCAAAATTAACCTTGGTGATTATGGTGACGGAACATTAGTCGATATTGTTTGCGGAGCGCCTAATTGTCGGGCGGGATTAAAAGTTGCTGTTGCTACAGTAGGTGCTGTATTACCGGGTGATTTCAAAATTAAAAAAGCCAAATTACGAGGTGCACCATCATTTGGTATGCTGTGCAGCGAGTCAGAAATTGGTTTAAGTGACAGTTCAGATGGTATTATGGAGTTAGCCGCAGATGCTCCTGTGGGTACTTGTTTGCGAGAGTATTTAGATTTAAATGATGTCACTATTGATGTTGACTTAACCGCAAACCGTGGCGATTGCTTGGGCATTAAAGGCTTAGCACGCGAAGTCGGCGTGCTTAACTCTCTTTCAGTATCAGAAGTTGCAATAAGCTCTGTAAAACCAAGTATCGATGATAAACTTGCTATTACCATTGATGCGGGTGAAGCCTGTCCTCGTTACTTAGGTCGTGTTATCAAAGGAATTAACTCAACAGCGCAAACCCCCTTATGGATGGTAGAAAAGCTGCGTCGATGTGGTACACGTTCAATTGATCCGGTTGTTGATATCACTAATTATGTGTTATTAGAGCTTGGTCACCCGATGCATGCATTTGATTTAGCAAAAATAGATGGTGGCATTAGCGTACGTTATGCGAATAAAGATGAAAAACTCACTTTACTCGATGAAAATGAAGTGACGCTTAACGAACAAACGTTAGTTATAGCTGATGCACCAGATCAAGGCTCGAGTAAGGCATTAGCTATTGCTGGTATTTTTGGTGGTCTTGATTCTGGTGTAACAAGTGCGTCAACGGATATCTTTTTAGAAAGTGCCTTTTTTGCTCCGTTAGCTATTTTAGGCAAAGCACGTCAATACGGTTTACATACCGATGCATCACATCGCTATGAGCGCGGTATTGATCCAACCTTACAGCATGAAGCAATGGAGCGTGCAACAGCGTTGTTATTAGACATTGTTGGTGGTCAAGCTGGTCCGATTGTTGAGGCTAGATCTGATGAAAACATTCCTCAAACTAAAGATGTTAGCTTACGTCGCGAAAAACTCGACAGTCGCATTGGTCATTATATTGAAGACGACAAGGTATCTGAAATTTTAACGCGCTTAGGCTTTGATGTTACTGAGAATGGTGAAGGTGATAACAAAGTGTGGCAAGTTGTTGTTCCCGCTTACCGCTTCGACATCAAAATTGAAGTTGATTTGATTGAAGAAGTTGCGCGCATTTTTGGCTATAACAATATTCCTAATATTGCTCCCAAAGCAACGTTAAAAATGGTTGCACAAAAAGAAGCTAACCTTTCTTTAGCTAAACTAAAACAAACATTGGTTAATCGTGATTATCAAGAAGCAATTACTTATAGCTTTGTTGATCCTAAAGTACAAAGTTTACTGCACCCAAATGAAGAAGTAATGACATTGCCGCATCCTATTTCATCTGAAATGTCTGTGATGCGTTTAAGTTTATGGACAGGTCTATTGCAATCGGTTGCTTACAACCAAAACCGTCAACAAGGACGAGTGCGTTTATTCGAAACAGGCTTACGTTTTGTACCTGATGAAACCGCTGAAAATGGCGTTCGTCAACAAAACATGATTGCTGGTGTTATCAGTGGTCAACGCGTTGATGAACATTGGGATATGGAAAAAGCAGCTACCGACTTTTATGATATTAAAGGTGATGTAGAAGCGTTACTCGCTTTAACTGGCGATGTGAGCGGATTTGAATTCTCAAAAGATGAAATTTGTGCTTTACACCCAGGGCAAACAGCAAAAATTACTAATGCGGGACAATTAGTGGGTTATGTTGGTGCCTTACATCCTGAATTAGAAAGAAAATTAGGATTAAACGGAAGAACATTAATTTTTGAGTTATTGTTGACTGAAATTTTAGCGCAAAAAATCCCTGAAGCCGTTGCTATATCTCGCTTCCCTGCCAACAGAAGAGACCTTGCAGTAGTAGTAAAAGAAGATGTGGATGCAAAAAAAGTACTACAACTTATTGAAAAGGTTGGCGGAAATCATTTAATTGATCTAAACTTATTTGATGTATACCAAGGTCAAGGTATTGAAGAAGGTTATAAAAGCCTTGCCATAGCCTTAGTATTACAGGATACGCATAAAACGCTTGAAGAAAAAGACATCACAGATGTTATTGATCGAGTCGTTGATTCCTTACAAACAGAGTTGAATGCATCACTGAGGGACTAAGCAATGGCGCTTACCAAAGCAGAAGTAGCAGAACATTTATTTGAAAAAGTTGGGCTAAGCAAACGCGACGCAAAAGACATGGTTGAAATCTTTTTTGAAGAAATTCGTGAAACACTAGAAAGTGGTGAACAAGTTAAACTTTCTGGTTTTGGCAATTTCGACTTGCGTCAAAAGAGCGAACGTCCAGGCCGTAACCCAAAAACTGGTGAAGATATTCCAATTTCTGCCCGTAAAGTGGTCACTTTTAGACCCGGGCAAAAATTAAAAAGCCGAGTTGAAGATGGTAACAGCGAGTAAATAACCCGATTTTTATTAATTGACGTGATATGCTAGCTAAGCTATTAGCTAGCCTCGAAAATTAAGCGCTAATCAAGGTTATATAAAACACACTATCGTTGGGCGTTAGTGTGTTTTTTGCTTTTTAAAATTTACGGTTTTTCTAACCCTCTACCTGAAGTACTTTATGCGCCGTTCTAGCTACCCTGAACACGAAGTAACCACTTTGAATTGGCAAGCTTTCAAGCTGATTCTACCTTATTTGTTTGAGTTTAAAGTACGTATTGTGTTGGCAATTTTTTGTTTGGTATTAACCAAAATTGCTAGTGTGTATTTACCTTTTATCTTAAAAGATATAGTTGATACGTTAGATGCTAAAGCGCCAGAAAAATTGCAAACCTTAGTCGTGCCTTTAGGTTTAGTAGCGGCCTACGGATTAGTAAGATTGTCGATTGTAGTTTTTGCAGAAGTGCGCGATACCTTATTTGGTCGAGTTACCGAACGTGCTATTCGCCGGATAGGTTTGAACGTATTTCGACATTTACATCAACTAGATTTAGATTTTCATTTAAATCGTCAAACAGGTGGCTTATCGCGAGATATTGACCGTGGCACTTCTGGTATTAGTTTCTTAATGCGGTTTATGGTGTTTAATATTGTGCCAACGCTGCTTGAAATAGTAATGGTGGTTACCATTTTGTTTGTTAATTATGGTGTGTGGTTCGCCCTAATCACCTTAGGCTCAATTGTCGCCTATGTCGCCTATTCTGTTTATGCCACAGAATTGCGAACAAGGTACGTGCGTGCTGCTAATGTTGCGGACTCTTCGAGTAATACGCGTGCTATTGATAGCTTACTCAATTATGAAACAGTTAAATATTTTACCAATGAAGACTATGAAGCCAAGGCTTATGATCAGCAGCTAAGTACTTGGGAGCAGGCTAAAATAAAAAACCGCTTGTCACTGTTTGCTTTAAATGGAGGTCAGGCGTTTATTATCTCAATTGCTATGACCTCAATGTTGGCGCTTGCGGCTGTACATGTTAGTGAAGGTAAAATGACGTTAGGTGATTTTGTCTTAATTAATGCCTTTATGATGCAGCTGTTTATTCCACTTAACTTTTTAGGTTTTGTTTACCGCGAGATCAAAGGCTCGTTAGCCAACATTGAAAACTTATTTGGTCTGCTAGATAAAACACCCAAGGTTGTAGATAAAGCTAATGCCAATAGATTAACTTTAACTAAAGCGGAAATTGCTTTTGATAACATTGGCTTTGCATATAACCCCAATAGAGCCATTCTTGATAATATCTCCTTTACAGTTAAGGGCGGTGAGAAAGTTGCGGTAGTGGGCACAAGTGGCTCAGGCAAATCAACTTTAGTCAAACTGTTATTTCGTTTTTATGATGTTGATTCTGGCAGTATTACCATTGATGGGCAAAATGTTAGTGATGTGACTCAACACTCCCTTAGACAACATATTGGTATCGTACCGCAAGATACCGTGCTTTTTAATGATACTTTGTTTGCTAATGTTAATTATGGTGCTCCTGATGCGAGCAAAGAACAGGTTATGCAAGCTATTGAAATGGCGCATTTAAACAAGTTTGTTACTAGCTTGCCTGATGGCATTGAAACCATGGTGGGTGAGCGTGGTTTAAAGCTTTCAGGTGGTGAAAAACAACGTGTTGCCATTGCAAGAACCATTTTGAAAAACCCGCAGATACTGGTGTTTGATGAAGCGACATCATCCTTGGATAGTCAGTCAGAGCAAGCGATTTTAACTGCAATTAATGAAGTAGCACAAAACCGTACTACTTTAGTTATTGCCCATCGTCTGTCAACCATTGTTGATAGCGACAATATTATTGTTATGGATGAAGGTGAAATTGTTGAACAAGGTAATCATCAACAATTACTGGCATTACAAGGGAAGTACAGTAAAATGTGGCAATTACAGCAGTCAGCTAAGTAACGTTATAGATGAATACTATTAATACTAAAGCCAGTAAAAAAGGCGATGGTAATCTTGAAAGTCATGCGGTGTTAGCCACCAAACAATGGTTGCAAGAAATTGTCATCGATCTTAATTTTTGTCCTTTTGCTAAGAAGGAGTTTGTAAATAATACCATCTGCTACCACGAAACTGAGACAGAGCAAGTAAAAGCTGCTTTGCATGAGTTAATTGAGCAATGTCGCTATTTACAAGCGCATGATGAATTAGAAACTACCCTGATCATCTACAACAGTGGTTTTCGCAGTTTTGAGCGGTATTTAGACTTGGTTGATTATGGTAATGAGTTGTTAGTAGACTCGGGCTTCGAAGGTATATTTCAGCTAGCAAGTATGCATCCTGAGTACTGTTTTGCCGATGAAGACTTTGATGATGCCAGTAATTTTACTAATCGTTCGCCATTTCCTATTATTCATATAATTCGCGAAGCCAGTATGGCGAGAGTGTTATCTGTATATTCTAAACCGGAGAAAATTCCAGAAAATAACATTGCTTTAGCTCATGAGAAAGGCGCTATTTTTTTTCAGGAAGTATTAGCTCGAATTCAACAACAGGGCATTTTGCCTCATTCAGTCGACCACAAATAGAAGTTTTTTATGTCTTATTTAGAGCAGTTTTTTCTTATCGCAGTTGTCCATTTATTAGCCGTTGCTAGCCCTGGGCCAGATTTTGCGATTATTTTAAAACAAAGTATTCGTTATGATCGTAAAATAGCAGTTTATACAAGTTTTGGCATTGCTACCGGTATTTTATTGCACGTTACTTACTCGCTGGTTGGAATAGGGTTGCTAATTGCCAGTGACGAGCGTTTATTTACCGGGCTTAAATATATTGCGGCGAGTTACTTTTGTTATATAGCTTGGCACAGTTTAAGAGCAAAAAAAACTGAGCCAAGCCAGCAAGAACAGCAATCTAGCGGTGACGAAACGAGTGAACAAAACGGGGATTATCCATCGATTAAAAAAGCATTTTTTACTGGTTTTTTGATAAATGGTTTAAATGTTAAAGCAACCTTGTTTTTTGTTAGTTTATTTTCAGTTATTATCGCACCAGACACGCCTTTTGCCATAAAGTTGAGTTATGGTTTATATATGACACTAGCGACCGCTGCTTGGTTTGTGTTCCTTTCTTATTTACTCACCCACCCTAAAATTCGCTATTTTTTACAAATTAGAGGTTATCTGCTTGATCGGGGGATGGGTGTTATTTTGTTATTACTTGCAGTGCAGCTTATATTAAGCGATTTAAACACATGATTGCGTTGTAAACATTTCAGATGCAATTCGGGTATAATACCGGTTTTATGTGCTAGGCTCTCGCTAAAGTTTAGAAGGATTATTAGTTTGTCAGAAAAAATAACTATCGTACAGGTAGGCGGTAACATTGAAAGTGCACTTAAGGGTGAATACCAAATCAATGTTAAGGCCATTTTAACTGAATCTTGGCAACAAACGCTAAAGTCTCGCCTTGCAATCAATTTAGGTTTGTTGTTTTCGTTAATACTGGGCATTTTAGTTTCGTTATTGGTCAGTAACTACTTAGGTGGGATTGAGTCGGTATTAGCTGATCCAGAAGCGAGTATGTTACTCAATGTCGTGGTTACCATTGCCGTTTGGCCATTTATTGCTGGTGTTGAAATGATGGGGGTTCTAAATGCTGTGGGCTTGAAAACAGCCCCTAAAATGACCTTTGGGTTCTTAAAGCGAGCAAGTTGGGTGGTGTTATGTGCGCTGTTGACATCCATATTAATTAGTTTAGGTTTTCAACTTTTTATTTTACCCGGCATTTTTCTTGCGGTGACCTTATCTTTGACCATTCCATTGGTGATTGAAAAGAAAATGACGCCAATGAAAGCGATTGTGTTGTCAATACAAACCTTACGTTTTAAATTCTTGTCTCTGTTGGTGTTATATTTTATTTTACTTTTATCATTGCTGGTGTTGATTTTACCGCTAGCATTATTGCTAGAATCAAGCTTTGCACCCTTAGGAATTATGATCTTTTTGTTTGGCTGCTCTTTTCTTGCACCCTTGTTTTACAATGTAAAAGGCATAGTATATCGTGAGATTTTTGGGGTGAGTTTAGCCACTAATGGTGGTGTTGATAACACTTCAAGTGCAACTACTGATAATTCAGTACAAGATAATACTGATTCTGATGATACATTTTCCGCGTAAAATGAATTTACAATCAGTGAAATTAACTCTGATACTTTGCTTTAATCGCAATAGTTTACGTCACATTAACATAAGCCGCTATAGTCAAAGCCTGTATAGCTTGATATGGGATTTTTTATGAAAAGCACACAATTGATCAAGCTGGTTCTTTCGTTAGTTGTCACGTTGGCTATGATAGCGCCATTTACTTTCTTAAAAGAAGACATAGTAGCTACAACCGTTGAATTACCATCAACAACTCCGCTAGAACCATTGGGAAAAGAAATTGCGCTAAAAGTAAAACCACTGGCAACTATGGCACCTAGGACTAAAAGCAAACCAGTAGTTAAAAAACTGCCGGAAAACCCTTTGCATCAAATGACTTTGCCTGATTTTGCTGCCATTTCTGATACCAAGCAAAAAAAGAAGCACTTTTTTAACTATATGAAGCCTGCGGTAAATAAGCAGAATCAGCATCTACTTGCACAACGAGCTAAACTCCTTCAATGGCTAGATAAAATAAATCAAAAGCACACTTTAACTAAGCAAGAGCAACAAGCGTTAGCGCAATTAACGAGCAAGTATAAAGTGAAAAAACACGCTTCAGTCTTAGTACAATTACATGAATTACTGTTACGTGTTGATATTGTGCCTATGCCTTTGGTGTTAGTACAAGCGGCTAACGAGTCAGCGTGGGGCACTTCACGCTTTTCGCGTATAGGTTTAAACTTCTTTGGCATTTGGTGTTATACCCCAGGTTGCGGCATGGTACCAAATGGTCGCACTGAGGGTGATAAACATGAAGTTGCGGCTTTTAAGAGTTTAGACGACGCAGTTGCTCACTACTTATACAATATTAACTCTAATAAAGCCTATCGTGTTTTTCGGACAATCCGCGCTGAATTACGTGAACAGGGACACGAATTAAGCGCTGAAATACTTGCAACAGGTTTGTTACCTTACTCTGAGCGAGGAGCCGATTATGTTATTGAAATCACTAATATGCTAAGACATAACCGGCAATACTTAACAGAGAATAATGATAGACAACCAATAATTGTTGCTGAATAGCTGATTAAACGTTAGTCACATCAATAAAAAGCGATTCATCGATATTGGTTGAGGAAACCGTTTCACCAGAAAACTCATAGGCTGCTCTTTCTTCAGTTCTATCAATTGTTAAGTTGGAAAAATCAAAAAGGTTGGTATCTGCGAGTTGGCTCAGGCTGATGTTTTTAAGTGATTTAAAAATATTTTCCACACGTCCGGGGACTTTCTGCTCCCATTCGCTGAGCATGGCTTTAACATTTTGTCGTTGTAGGTTTTCTTGTGAGCCACATAAGTTACATGGGATAATTGGATATTCTTGAGCGCTGGCAAATTCAATAATATCTTGTTCTCTACAGTAGGCAAGCGGCCTAATGATAATGTTTCTGCCATCATCTGATCTTAGTTTTGGTGGCATCGCTTTAAGCTTCGCACCATAAAACATATTAAGAAACATGGTTTCGACAATGTCATCCATGTGGTGACCAAGTGCTATTTTTGTAGCGCCAATACTCTCGGCAAATGAATACAATGTGCCTCTGCGTAATCTAGAGCAAAGACCACAGGTGGTTTTTCCTTCAGATATTTTTTCTTTTACCACTGAGTAAGTATCTTTGTCGACGATATAATATGGGATACTTAGCGACTCAAGGTAGTGAGGCAGAACCTCTTCTGGAAAACCAGGTTGTTTTTGATCCAAATTTACCGCAATAATTTTGAAATTAATCGGTGCTGCTTTTTGCAATTTTAATAAAATATCCAACATGGTAAATGAATCTTTGCCACCACTGATGGTTACCATTACCACATCTGATTCTTCAATCATATTGTAGTCAAAAATAGCTTTACCTACATTGCGTCTTAGTTTTTTTTCAAGTTTGATTATATCTAGAGATTGATTGGGTATTTCAGTTACTGACATGATTTTTGTTCAACTCAGTGGCGTTTAATTTGCCGCGCATTATAGGGCTTTTGCATTTTTAACGCTATAAGGTTTTTCAGAACAAAAGAAAAACGGTAAGTTTAACTATTAAGCTTACCGTTGTTCGTGATCTCAATATTCGCCGTCGTGCTATTGCAAGGGTGAAGTATAACCGTCGGGTTTAAGGGCAAGTACGTCACAATTGAGTTGATCAATAACATGTTCAGCAGTATTGCCAATGAGAGCCGCTGAAAACCCTGTTCTACCCACTGTACCCAAAATAACAAGCTCTGCATCAATTTTGTTAGCGACTTGCTCTATTACTGTTTCAGGAAGGCCTTCTTCAACATGGGTGTTAGCGACGCTAATATCAAATTGGTTAGCATGTGAAATCATCGCCTGCTCATGATGTTTATGCATAGTGTCATTATATTCGTTAGCGTTAAACTCAGGAATTTCAATGGCAATATTGACTGGGGTGCCAGGAAAAGAATTCACTAAATGCACATTGGCTTGAATAAGCCCAGCTAGCTGTTTGGCCTCTTTAGTTATTTTTATATTTAACGAGTGATGCTCTTCCTCGTCACTGCCAACATTAAGTGCAGCAAGAATATTTCCATTATTTGGCCATTCATGCTCTTTTACTAGTAATACCGGACAAGGACATTTACGTAGGATATGCCAATCTGTGGGAGTAAAAACCACAGATTTTAATTTATCGTGTTGGTGAGTGCCTTTGATGACAAGATCATAATCATCCTTAATTACACGCTCTATAATGGCTTCAAAAGGACGGTTATGCCAAACTACTTGGCAATTAATCTCAATTGTTGGCTTTAACTCATCAATGATGTTTTGTAACCAAAGTTCTTTATCTTTAATGACAGATTGGCGCATAACATCGCGTTCATCACTGGATAAAATAGTGGTCATTTCGTAAGAAAAATCAAAAATACTCAAAAAGGCGCTTACTTTAACTTGTCTGTCAGTAGCTTTGATGCTGGTCGCTAGATCTATTGCTCTTTTTAACGCTTTTTGTTCATCCGTTGTTGGATCGATAACAACCAATATATTTTGATAAGTTTCCATGATAAATCCCATTGTTATTTGTTTATAAAACTATACTCTAGTTAATTTATAGCAAAGGTTGGGAATTAATGCTTGTTTTAAATCAATTTTCTATGGGTTAGGTAGGCTTTAGATACGCTGATATCGAGGTGTATCGATATCAGCTATAAGGAGGAGAATTATAATTCAGCGCAATCAGTTAATTGATCAATATCTAAAATACTGATTAGCTTGCCATCAACGTTAATTAAGCCGTTTTTGTGAAAGCGGTTCAATAATCGGCTGATAGTTTCAACTGTTAGGCCAATATAATTACCAATATCACTGCGTGTCATAGTTAAGCGAAACTCGGCAGGAGAAAGACCGCGGGCGTGATAGCGTTCGCTTAAGCTCACTAAGAAAGTAGCAACTCGTTGCTCAGCATTTTTTCGGTTGAGCAATGTTAGCATTTCTTGATCAGTACGTATTTCATTACTCATTAAACGTAACACCTGCTTTTTAAGTTTTGGCATAGTGTTAGATAAGGTATCTAAATTGTCATAGGGTATTTCACAGACCATTGACGTTTCAAGCGCTTGAGCAAAGCTTTTGTGCTCTGTATCTGCAATGGCATCAAACCCAAGTAAATCACCGGCTAAATGAAAGCCTGTGATTTGTTCTTCACCTTGTTCATTGACCGTAAAGGTTTTAAAAGTACCGGAACGAATGGCAAACAATGCATGCATTTCCTGACCATCAGTAAAAAGTTTATCGCCTTTATGAATAGGGCGCTTCCGATCAATAATATCATCAAGGGTAGTTAGCTCTTGTTCATTTAGCGTAAAAGGTAAGCAAAGCTCACTGATACTACAATTTTGGCAACTAATGTGCTGTGTGCCAGGGCAACTCTTATTAGGCATGCGAGACTCATCTTTTGAAGAAATAGCTGTTGTAACTTTTAAAGTAGTTACTCTTATTTCATGTATTTGACTATGGTATTAAAACATTTGTTGATATGCAACAATAAAACTATAAATACCTAAAGGAATAAGCACTAAAGCCATTGTTTTTCTAAAAGCCGGCTTGACTAGGTTGTTTTTTATGCTATTGAAGCCGATGGATAAGGTTAATAGTGCAGGTAGGGTGCCTAAACCAAAAAAGAGCATAATACCTGCACCTGTGACGATATCAGCGCTAGCTAAAGCCCATGTTAATGTAGAATAGACTAACCCACAGGGTAACCAACCCCATATTGCCCCTAAAGTTAATGCTTTTGTTGGGGAGTCTACAGGTATGGCTTTTGTTGCTAACGGTGAAATTTTTTGCCACAGTTTTTTACCTAGCGCTTCTACATGATTAAGCCACATTAGCCACTGACCTAAATATAAGCCAAGCAATATAAGAAATAAGGCAGAAAACATTCTTAACCCAGCTAATGGTATACCAATATTTTTGGCGGCAATTGAGCCAGTAAAACCAACAATAGCGCCAATAAGGCTATATGAAGCTATACGTCCAAAATTATAGCAAAAAATCAACGCGGTTTTATTAACTTTTTTGGAGCTAATTTTTTGATTGTTTACTGGAATTTGCTGTGGGTCTTTAATCGTTGTAGGTAGGGCAGAAGTTAGCATAGTCGTAATCCCACCACACATAACAATACAATGTCCTGAGCCAACCAGACCAATTAGAAAAGCGGAGAATATATCGATATTCATTTGCTTGGATTTTCATCCTCAGAGTTATGTCTAATCGCTTTATTCGTTGTTTGTTCAGTGTCACCTTGTTCTTTTTCGTCAAATAGAATACTCATCCCTTGCTTTTCTAGATCATCAAACTGCTCAGTTTTCACCGCCCAAAAAAACAGATAGACCCCAAGGGCTGTTAATAACACCGCGATTGGAATTAAAATATAAATAATGCTCATTACTTTGACTCTTACAATAAACCCCAGCAGACGCTGTAAAGGTTAGCGTTACTTTTTCAGTAAGCGCAGTGAATTGGTAATAACTAAAATAGAACTCGCAGACATACCTATAACAGCTAAATATGGGGTAATAAAACCACTCACAGCTAAAGGTAGCACAATAGCATTATAACCGAACGCCCACAGGTAATTTTGAAAAATGATGCGCTTGGTTTTAGCTGCTATGTTCGCTAAGGTAAGTATACTACTCAGTTTATTATTTAATAAAATAACGTCAGCGCCGCTTTTTGCAATATCAGTTCCACAACCCATAGCAATAGAGACGTGGGCAGCACCGAATACTGGCGAGTCATTAACACCGTCGCCAACCATGGCAACGGTGGCCCCTTGTTCACTTTGTTGTTGCTGTAACACGGTCATTTTATCTTTGGCACTTAAATTAGCATAACACTGAGGTATTGATAACTGTTTTGCTAATTTTTCACAGGCATATTGATTATCACCTGAGAGCATTATCGTGCGGTGACTTTTATTTAATTGCTCAAGGAGGGAGTGCCCGTCAGAACGTATTTTATCAACCAGATAAAAGGCTGCTATGATTTTATCTTCGGCCACTAATAAACAAGATGCATTTAGATACTCAGGCTGTTTTACTTGCGCTTTAGCGTTTAATAGCCAACTTGCTTTACCGATTTTATAGCATTGACCATTGACTGTGCCAATAACGCCTCTGCCAGACAAAACTTTTACCGTGTTGATGGGTAAACTAAAATCACGATACTGAGCAAAAGGCTTAGCTAGAGGGTGCTCGGAGTAGGATTCTAATGCGGCGGCGATAGCTAAAACTTGTGCTGTGGAATAACTATTTATATGCTCAGCATGGTTAATTATATCAACTTTGGCGAGGGTAAACTCTCCCGTAGTTAATGTACCTGTCTTATCAAAAGCATAACACTCGATGTTTGGCATTGTTTCCATTACATGTGCCGATTTAATCATAATGCCTTCATTATTTAATCGTGTTGTTGCACACGTTAATGCCGTAGGGGTGGCTAAAGATAGTGCGCAAGGGCAGGTGGCAACTAATACCGATAAGGTTATCCAAAAAGCTTCTTCAGGTAAGTGTTGCTGCCAATAAATAGCAGTGGCTATCGCGGTTACTAAAATTATAGCAACAAAAAATTGCGCAACCGTATCTGAAAACTGGGCTAGTTTAGGTTTATGCGCTTGTGATTGTTCACTTAAGCGGATCAATTGGCTTAAAAATGATTGGTTGCTAGGCTGCGTTACTTGCACGGTTAGATTACCATCACTATTAATAGTGCCAGCGAATACTGTATCATCAGTGGCTTTATTTACCGGAGTTTGCTCGCCAGTGAGCATTGCTTCATTAATTTGGCTACTACCGCTGATAATTAAACCATCAGCTGGTATCACCTCACCTGGCTTAATTAGCACTAAATCACCTGCGACTAATTGTTTGGCTGCAACTAATAGTTCTTTTGATGCTTCGTTGTTGATTTTAGATTGAGTGTCGTTCACTCGTGCTATTTTTGTTGCTGTCATTGGCATCAGTTTCAATAAGTTGGCGGAAACTTGAGCAGCATGAGATCGTGCTCTAAACTCTAAAAACTTGCCAATGAGTAACAGAAAAGTAAACATTGAAACAGACTCAAAATATACTTCACCTTGTGCGGTCACGGTAGCCCATGCGCTTGCACTAAAAGCTAAAATAATAGCGATAGATACCGGAACATCCATAGACAAACGTTTTATTTTTAAGGTGTTGATTGCCCCTACATAAAAGGGGTAAGCGCCGTAAGATACGATAGGAATTGCTAAAATAAAGCTAACCCAGCGCAAGTAGTACTTATTATGCTCTGCCATACCAGAAAATGCGCCAAAATATAAACCAATAGCTATCATCATAATTTGCATCATTAAAATGCCACTGATACCTAATCGTTTAATAAACACCTTTCCCATTACTTTATTTCGCTGTTCTATTTCATTGGCTTTAAAAGGCAGCGCTTGATAGCCAATTTGCTCGATAGCGTTGAGAATGGCACTCAACTTTATGACGTCATCTTGCCATTTTACCGTTGCGCGCTGGGTGGTCGCATTAACACTGATTGAAACAAGCCCGGTTAATTTAGTTAGTTGCATTTCAATTAACCAAGCACAGGCGGCACAGCTGATACCATCAACGGTTAATATTGCTTCTTTAACTCCATGATCTTGGTAAATAAATTCACTTTGAAGCGCAGCTTGGTCAAGTAATTTATTTTTCTTTAGTTGGGTTGTTAACTGCTCAGGAACTAGCTCTAAACCCTTTTGCGCTGGTTCAGTTCTATATAAATAATATTGTGTTAGGTTATTATCAACAATGGTTTGTGCAACTGCTTGACAGCCAATGCAGCACATAGCTTGTTTTTTATGATTGATAGTAACCGTAAGGTTGATGCCTTGAGGTATAGGCTGATCACAATGAAAACAGGTATTCGACATATTACTGTGCTTTTGTTGGATCAGGAATTATGTCGATAAAATCAGATTGAGGTAAGTAAATGGTCTCTTGAATTTTCCAACTATCGGTGGAATTGTTGTCAAAAGGTGTTAACGTTATTTTCCATTTTCCAGTAATAGTTTTATCAAAAACTTGTCTAAAATAACCATTACCATCGGGGGTTAAGGCTAAATAAAAGTCTTTCTCGGCGAGTGTAGGGTGGAAAAAGCTCACATTAAGTAACGGAAATACCTTTTCAATGCCTGTTGGCTTAATGACAAGTTCATTGTTTGAAAACTTTAACGCAAAGCGCATACCTAACTTTTGCGCTTGTTTCACTTTAGCTACTTGTAAATTAATCGCTTTACCTGTTTTATAGTAATCACCGACCACTAGAGTATCTGCATCAGTATTAGCGATAATATAAGTGGTTATTCCTGCCACAACCGCAGTAAAGGGCAGAATAAAAACTAACCAAGCCCAAGGCTCACGATACCAAGATGTTTTCATAAGGTTTAAATCATTATTCGATTGAATCAAATTGACAGATATTATAGCGTTTTTATGTATTTTGAGCTAGTTTTCTTTATGGGTTTTTTATAATAAAAAACCCTAGTTAACAAGGTGTTAGCTAGGGTTGTGTTTCTTCTGTTAAAGAATATCAGATTGATTATCAATAACGAGGTCTTTTAAACTATCAGTCGAGAGAAAGCGAGTAAACATACGCGCTGATGACATGCACTTTCTCTTCACCTAGAATATCTTTCCATGGTGGCATAACGCCAGCACGGCCATTGCGGATAGATGCTTCAATAGCACGCTGTGAACCACCATACAACCAAATATTATCAGACAAATTTGGAGCTCCCATAGGCAAACCAAGCGCTAAGCTCCCTTGACCATCAGGGCCGTGGCAACCGGCACAAAGACCGAATTTGGCTTTTCCTGCTTTGGCAAGCTCGGCATTAACAGAGCGGCCACTTAAGCTAATCACATAGGCTGCAACTTCTTTAACTCCAGCTTCACCGCCCAAGGCACCAGACCAAGCCATCATACCTGCCGCTATACGACCATTCATGATGGTTTCTTTGATCGCTTCAGGTGTGCCACCAAAAAGCCAATCTTTGTCAGCAAGATTTGGGAAACCCGTTGTACCATGAGCATCTGAGCCATGACATTGTGCACAGTTTTGTATAAATAAACGCTGGCCAACTTTAAGGGCTTCTTTTGCTTGTAACAAATCACTTTGTTGAGCGGTTAATTCCCCTTTGGTATCAAAGTCAATTTCAACATTTTTAGCACTTGCTAAATCTTCAATACTACGAGCAGCGTAGGCTTCAAAAATGGGACCGTATCTTTCTTCAGCATGTGCTACTTCACGATCATACTGAACTAACACCCCTGAATCACTGGCCAAATATTGGGCTGTTTTAGCTTTAGACTCAGCAATATTTAGAATGCCTTGATTCGAGCTTTTCCAACCTAATACCCCTGTCCAGTTTCCTAAACCGTATAGAACAATATAACCAAAAGCCCAAATAATAGTTAATAAGAAAAATGTGCTCCACCACTTAGGTAGTGGATTGTTTAACTCTTCAATGCCATCAAAGGTGTGACCCATTGACTCACCTTCTTCAACACCTGCAAAGTTCTTTAAGCACCAACGCAGTAATAAGTACATACCTACTAAGGTGCCTAGGGTAAGAACCCAAACCCATATATTCCAGAAGCTAGACATTATTAGTCTCCTGTTTGCTATCTGTATCATGATGGCGCGATTTATTTTTTTGCTTTAGTTCATCTTCTTCAAAAATAGAATTTGCAATATCATCAAATGATGCTTTGCGTTTTTTTGAATAGGACCAAACCACGATAATAATAAATAACGCCAATATTAGGAGGGCGAATAACCCTCTAAGTGTTCCGTAATCCATCAGTTTACTTCAAGGCATGACCAAGTGACTGCAAATATGCAACCATGGCATCCATTTCAGTTTTACCCCTCACTGCGTCAGCTGCACCGTCGATTTCAGCCTGCGAGTAGAGTGGAATAGCATTGCCATTCTCATCTTTGTGGCTGCGATTACGGGTTAACCAGTTAAAGGTTTCAAGTTTTTTGGCTGTCAGCTCACCGTCAAGCTTAGTCTCGCTAAGCCACTTAAATGAAGGCATGTTTGATTCAGGCACAACAGAACGAGGATCGATCAAATGGGCGATATGCCAATCATCGCTATAACGACCACCAACACGTGCTAGATCAGGGCCTGTACGTTTTGAGCCCCATAAGAACGGATGCTCCCAGACATGTTCACCAGCAACACTGTAGTGACCATAGCGTTCAGTTTCAGCTCTAAATGGACGGATCATTTGGCTATGACAGTTGCTACACCCTTCACGAATGTAGATATCACGGCCTTCCATTTGTAATGCGGTATAAGGTTTTAAGTTATCAACCGGTGTCGTTGTTTCTTTTTGAAAAAACAACGGGGTAATTTCTACTAAGCCACCAATGCTGATAGCGAAAATGGTAAATAGAAAGAATAAACCTACATTTTTTTCAACACTTTCATGTTTATTTTGAGAATTGTTTTGCATGTTTAATCTCCTTAAGCTTGTTCAACAGCTTTAAGACTTCCGTCTTTAGCGCCGATGGTTTTAAACATGTTATAAGCCATGAGTACAAAACCTGTTACTACTAAAACACCACCAACAAATCGTATAAAGTAGAATGGGTAAGAGGCGGTCAAACTTTCAACAAAGCTATAGGTTAAGGTACCGTCGGTATTCACCGCACGCCACATCAAACCTTGCATTACACCTGAAATCCACATAGCAACGATATAAAGCACAATACCTGTGGTATGTATCCAAAAATGAATATTGATTAACCGTATACTGTACATACGACCTTGATTGAATAAAACAGGAATCAAATGGTATAAGGCACCGATTGATACCATAGCAACCCAACCTAATGCACCTGAATGCACATGACCGACAGTCCAGTCAGTGTAATGTGATAACGCATTAACAGATTTAATTGCCATCATAGGTCCTTCGAAGGTAGACATACCGTAGAAAGATAAAGACACGATTAAGAAACGTAAAATAGGATCATGACGAAGTTTATGCCAAGCGCCAGAAAGCGTCATAATACCATTGATCATGCCTCCCCAAGATGGCAGGAATAAAACCACAGACATTACCATACCTACTGATTGAGCCCAATCAGGTAAAGCGGTGTAATGTAAGTGATGCGGACCAGCCCAAATGTACAAAGAAACTAATGCCCAAAAATGAACTATCGATAAGCGGTATGAGTATACGGGACGTTCAGCCTGCTTAGGGACAAAGTAGTACATCATACCTAAGAAACCAGCGGTTAATAAAAAACCAACGGCATTATGACCGTACCACCACTGCATCATGGCATCAATAGCGCCAGGATAGATAGAGTATGACTTCATCATTGAAACAGGCACTACCATAGAGTTTCCAATATGAAGTACGGCTACGGTAACAATGAAACCACCGAAGAACCAGTTTGCCACATAAATGTGTGAGGTTTTGCGTTTGATGAGCGTACCAAAAAAGACTATGGCATAGGAAACCCAAACAACAGCAATTAGAATATCAATAGGCCATTCAAGCTCAGCATATTCTTTTGATGAAGTATAACCCAAAGGTAACGATATGGCGGCAGACAAAATAACCGCTTGCCAGCCCCAAAAGGTAAAGGCGGCTAATTTGCCACCGAACAATCGAGTTTGACAGGTACGTTGTACTACATAATAAGAAGTAGCAAATAACGCACTCGTACCAAAGGCAAAAATTACCGCATTGGTATGTAATGGACGAAGACGAGAGTAGGTTAACCATGGTGTATCGAAGTTTAATGCAGGCCAAATTAATTGAGCCGCGATAAGTACACCTACAAATGTACCAACGATACCCCAGATTACAGTCATTACAGTAAATTGACGGACAACGTTGAAGTTGTAGTCTACTGCTGACGTATTACTTATGGTCATGTTATGAATTCCGCAGTGTTGTTATGAATAAAAGCAGTTTTTGTTAACGATAATTCTATTTTTAGTAGAAAAAATAAACGACAACAAAACTATTTTCGTGTGTTTCTTTACTAGTGTTGATATATGTCACAAAAGTAGGGCTAAAGGTGTCATATACAAGGTAATTTTACCCTTTGAGCATGATATAAATCAACCGTGGTTACTATTTATATTTGACATGGATCAATGTTTCCCTCACTTAACCATAATAGCCTTGTGGATATAACTACTTTTTTTGAGACTTTAGTCGTACATTGTCGAAGAAAAAAACGAATAAAAACCAATCGTTTATTATCACTTAACAAGATAGACTATTTATTAGAAATCAGCCAACTTGGTAAGTTTATCTATTTCAATAAGCTGAATTTTTTTGCCATCAACTTGAATCAATTGCTCTTTTTGAAATTTTGAGAAAACTCGACTTAATGTTTCACGCCTTAAGCCTAAAAAGTTTGCGACCTCATTTCGACTTAGCGGCAAGTGAATTGAGTCGTCACTACCGGTATAACTAGCGTTTCTTTCGATAATATTTAATAAAAATGCCGCTAATAAACTATCAGCTGATTTTTTACCAATATAAGCTTGAAAGTTACGTTGTCTGACATGGCTTTGTCGACTGAGTAATTCAATAAAATTTTGTTGAATAACCGGCACTAATTTACCACAAGCACTCATTTGCTCAATGGATACTTTACAGACCGAGCTGTCACCAATGGCAACAGCAGTATAATTGTAGGTTTTCAAATAGAGTGCATCTTCTCCAATAAGCTCGCCAGGAAAGCGTAAACCAATAATATTTTCATCATCGCCATCATTTTGCTGACAAAGTTTAAAGATACCTGAGCTTACAGCATACATATCCGTTAGGGGGGTTGATTGTTGAAAGAGTACTTCACTGTTCTTTGCAACAATTCTGCGGTGTAAATAACTGTCAGCTAAATCAATTGATTGATTTAAGGCTGTCACAGGCTGACAAACTGAATTCATGGAGCAATCACCACAATTCACATAATTATTTTTGTCTATTTTTGATTTACTTTGACTAGGCACAATTATCACTTACTTGTTAACATACTTATATTCAGGCTAATTAGTTTAAGGGAGTCAGGCGATAATAACAATTGCTTGAACGGAGAAATTTATAATGATTAAATTTACTGTGGTACTACTATGTGCGCTGTTGATCTGTGCTTGCGAGCCAGTTGAACAAGCACACATTAAAAAGAATTTGGATGAACCACCGAGTTTTATTTGCTTATCAAGCCAAAATGAATGTGAACTCAGCTTCGTTTATGGTGATTTTACTCTTCATTTTTCAGGACAAGTTGATCATGGAAGAATAAAAACAGAATTACCTTTTAGTATTGCATTGAGTTTTGTGCCAAGCGAAGCAAGTGTTCAAATAAAGCGTATCTCTAGTTACCTTGAAGGAGTTGATATGTTTATGGGTAAAATACCTATATTTTTCGAACAAAAAAAAACAGTTGAAAACCATTGGATTGCTCACTCACTACTTGCTAGTTGCAGTGAAGAAATAATGACTTGGCGCCTTTGGGTACAGGTCGAAATAGTGAAGAACGGACAAGTTGAACAGCAGCAGTTTTTTATCGATTTTGATAGTCAGCGTTTATAGTACTAGCAGCGACTTAATCGCTGCTGTTTGACTAATGCTATTGGGCATAGATTAAATATTATTAGTTACATCAACCGATAGTTTCAATTTTTGCCCAGGTTGCAAATATTCACTGCGCTTTAAGCTATTCCATTGCTCAATATCACTAATGCGGACATTAAATTTACTGGCAATTCGGGCGAAAGAATCACCACGACGAACTTTATAGGTAATATTGCGCATTACTGCTTGCTCGATGTTAGCGCTGGCTCTTGCGGTGTTAGCTCTTTTGTTTGATGATGCAGGCTTTTGCCAAATGACTAGCTTTTGCCCTAATTTTAGAGTGTCGCGTGGGGCAAAGCCATTCCATTTTGCAATATTCTTGCTGTTAACTTTGTAATGTCTGCCAATATCCCAAAGGTTGTCACCTGCTACAACCGTATGGGTTAATTTAACGCCTTTTTGCGGTCTAGCCTGTTTTTTTGCTATTCGTTGATCTTGAGAGAGAATGTAGTTATCAAGCGATTTTGCCGCTACAGGGATGAGTAAATGCTTTCCTGCTCTGATTTGATTATTTTTAATACCGTTGACTTGGCTAATTAAATCAATACTGGTATGAAATTTATTGGCAATAAAACCTAAGTTATCACCGCTTTTAATTTTGTAACGTTGCCAAGCTAAACGGTCATTTTTATCAAGTTTTGCTAGACTTTGTTCAAAATGTTTAACTTTATGTTTAGGTAACACCAGTCGGTGTGGCCCCTTAGGATCGGTCGACCAACGGTTAAAGCCCGGGTTTAACCGTTGCAATTGAGCCAAAGATAGTTCAGCTAAACTTGCAGCTTTTGCTAAATCTAATTGTGATTTTATGTTTACTTGGCTAATAACTTCTTCATTGGCTATTTCATAAAGACTTAAATTAAATTGCTCAGGTCGCTTAATAATATCAGCTAATGCCAGAAGTTTAGGGACATAGGCTCTAGTTTCTCTAGGTAAATCTAACGACCAAAAATCAGTGTTTTTCCCCAGTTTTTTGTTTTTTCTAACGGCTCTTCTCACGCGACCTTCACCTGAGTTATAGGCAGCTAAAGCAAGTAACCAATCGCCATCAAAGAATTTATGTAAATATTTCATGTAAGCTATCGCGCCTGCTGTTGATGCGATTACGTCACGGCGACCGTCATACCACCAGTTTTGTTTCATGCCAAAGCGTTTTCCGGTGCTGGGTACAAACTGCCACATACCAGAAGCTCTACCGTGAGAATAGGCGAAAGGGTCAAAAGCACTTTCAACTATGGGTAATAGCGCAAGCTCGATAGGAACATTGTTTTTTTCGAGCTCTTCAACAATATAATACATAAAAGGCTCAGCGCGTTTAGCAACCCTATCAAGGTAACTGGGGTGTTTAATGTACCAATCTCGCTGAACTTTCAAACGGTTGTTTTCAGGAATATTAAAGGTTAATTGGCCACGAATACGTTGCCATACATCATTACTGGTGGTTAGGGCTTTATTTTTTAATGAAAAGTTAACGTCATCTACTGGGTGAATAACATCAATATTTTCATCTGCCAGCAAGGCTTGATTTATATCGGCTGAAGAAGCGATAAAATCGGGTGTAATGTAAGTGTTTTCAGCTTCAACAGCATTATTTTGAGAAAGTATTGTGCTTTGACAACCACTCAACATAATTAAAGCAGGGAATAAAAAGTATTTCATGAATAACCAATGATAATGTAAAAGGAAATATAAGGGTAATTGCATTTTTTAAGGCAATAACAACCAAGATTAACACGTTAAAATTGGTCTTTCCAGCTTCTAATTGTGGTAAAAACATCAAGGCTGTTGGTTTTAGTACTGGCTTTAAATGCAATGGCGCTCGCTTGTACTGATAACTCCTCACTTCGTAAAAAAGGGTTTATTTGCTTTTCAGTTTCAATGGTGGTTGGAATGGTGGCTTGGTTGTTAGCACGCAGCTGATTTACTTGGTTGTTATAATCAATTAGCGCTTGATTTTTGGGATCGACAGTTAGGGCAAACTTTAGGTTGGCTTGGGTATATTCATGGGCGCAATACACTTGGGTATCATCAGGCAAGTGGGTTAACTTAGTTAATGATGCTAGCATTTGCTTGGCAGTTCCTTCAAACAGCCGGCCACAGCCACCAGAAAACAAGGTATCTCCACAAAATAGTATTGGCTGAGTATTGCACCTGGTAAAATAGGCAATGTGTCCAGCAGTATGTCCGGGTAAATCAATCACCTCTAGTTCAATGTTAAGCGCTGATAAATGTACGGTATGACTTTCATCTAACTTTACATCACAGTGTGGTATAAGCTCATTGGCAGGTCCATATACGGTTAAAGGCCATTGTTTTTTTTGGCAATAATGACGTAATTGATTGATACCGCCAGTATGATCAGCATGATGATGGGTGATCAGGATAGCTGTTAGCACCAGTTGGTTTTTCTCAATAAACGCAATACAACTATCTGCATCACCTGGGTCAACTAACGCTAATGCCTGAGATTCTTTGGAAGTAAGTGCCCAGATATAATTGTCTGAAAATGCCTTGATTGACTGAACATTAACCGCCCATGGAGTTGTTTTAATTGAATGCATTTGTAAGTTCCAACTTGCTTAAGATTATGAGTTAATTATACTGAGTTTATTAATGAAAGCATCAGGCAATATACCCTAAACTATGAAACCTGCTTTAGCCTTTAGACAACCGCATTATCCAAAGTCATGGCAAGACTTGCCTAATGGTCAAGCTATTTTGACCACTATTGAGCAAGCCTTACAACCTTGGTGGCAAAAATTTTTTGGTTATCATTTATTGAAAATAGGGGCGTTAAGTCATGAAGTTTCATGTATTGAAAGCCCGATAAAACATCAGGTAAGTTGTTACGTTAACCGTGCTATTACCGGTGGGCACAGTGATTGCCATGCTAGCATTATTGGTGAATTGGATGATTTACCATTACTTGAACATAGTGTTGATGTTTGTTTATTAAGTCATGCTTTAGAGTTTTCGTTAGATCCTCACCATGTTATTCGTGAAGCAAATAGAGTGATTATCCCTAATGGATATTTAATTATCACGGGCTTTAACCCTCTGTCTCTCGCCGGACTAAATAAACTTGTACCTTATAGACGAAATCATCCACCTTGGAATGAGCATTTCTTTTCACCTATGCGTGTTAAAGATTGGTTACATTTAATGGGCTATGAAATTCTTGCTGATGAGCGTTGTTTGCACAGTGGTTTAGTCGGCAAAATAAATGAAGGTGGTATCACCAACTATTTAAGATCATTTGCGAGTAAGTACCTCACCAGTTTAGGATCAGTTTACATCATAATTGCTAAGAAAAGAGTTTTACCGTTAACACCCATAAAGCCTAAGTGGAAGATAAGAGCTAATTTTAATCCGGTGAAAGTGCCAAGCATGAATGCACATTCAAGCAATAAACAATAAACAAAAAAAGCCGCAATCTGCGGCTTTTTTGAGTTGGTTTAAATGAGCTTAAACCTATTAGAACTTATATTTAGCTTGTGCGTAAGCAAAACGACCTTGACCACTATGTACGTTTACCGCAAAGCCCATAAAGTCATGGTAAGCAAATGGCGGCTCTTCGTTAGTTAAGTTGGTAGCGCCTACGGTAAGTACTAAATCTTCGAAGCCAAAGTAGTTAACAGAAAGATCAAGTGTGGTCATAGAGTCCACATCTTTGTTTAAGTTAAGTGATGCTTCCTGTTCAAAAGAATCGACAAAGTTGATTGCAGCAACAGCGCTGACATCATCTAATATCCAATCAACAGATGCAGTCCAACGCATTTGAGGTTGTTCAAAACCACCTTCTTTGGTGTTTTTATAATCTTCAAAGTTTAATACATAGTTAAGCACATAGCCAAACTTGAACTCACCTGAATCAGTTGCTAATCGGTAACGTAAATCAAAATCAATACCAGAAGTTTGTAAATCACCGATATTTTGATATCCATCATAAATGAAAACAATTTCACCTGGATCATTAGCGATTGCAGTTGGGCGACGCTCAACCACAGTAGGATCCAAACCTAAAGTATTCACTAAGTTTTGTGTATCAGAGTCAATAATATCGGTGATGTCATAGTTATAATAATCAAGTGTAAAGTTTAAATCATCTGTAACATTATAGATTACGCCGAAGTTGTAACTTTTTGATTCTTCTGGCCCTAAATCAGGGTTACCTTCAAATATTGCTGTATATTCTTGTGGCTCACAAGCTCTGTCTTGATTGCCAATTGCATTACATCTAGGTAAATCAATTAGGTTTGGTGATTCATCAGTACGGCCTAAACCGAGTTGGTGAAGCGAAGGTGCTCTAAATGCTGTTCCGTATGAACCACGTATGCTCAAATCTTCTGATGGAGCCCATAAAAATGAAATTTTAGGGTCCGTTGTGGTACCAAAATCACTATATTCTTCATGGCGTACCGCTATTTGAACTTCTAGGTTTTCAAGAAAAGGAATGGCTAATTCACCAAATATTGCCACGTTGTCACGATCGCCATTGGCTTGTGTTGCTTCAGTTCCAAATACCTCACCACGTAAAAATTGATCATCAGGGTTGTCACTAATGGTTTCTTCACGATACTCCCAACCTAGGGCTAAAAACATATCACCATGCTTCATTTCTAGAATAGGGGCTGACGCTTTAAAATCAAACGACTTCATTGTTGACTTACCAAAACGCGTGGTCGTAGTTTCAATAAAATCTAGAGCTTCTTGAGAGTTAAAAGACGGTTCAAATGGGTTCCATAAACCGCTGTCAATTGCTTCTTGCGTGCGACGAGAATTTGGGAACCCATCTACACCACGTTCAATAGAGCTACTTTTTATGTAACTATAAGCCGCTTCCCAACTCCAGTCTTTAAGTTCACCTTGTAAGCCCAATACTGCACGATGGTAAGTCGAGTCAACACGTTTTTCACGGTTTCCTATATCAACGGTTCTACGGCGCATGGTTAAGTCTTGACCATAAAACTCATGTTGTGGCATGTCGGCAAAGGGATGATTGGGGTTGTCACCACTCATAAATAATTCGTTAAAGCTTGGGCTACCTGCACCGCGCACGGTAGATTTAGAGTTTTGACCGTTTAGTTCAGCAAAAGCTCTTAAGTCATCATTGATTTCATATTTACCCATATAGTTCCAGCTAAACCGTTCTGCTGCTGGTATCATGGTCATAGGAGGGGCATAGTCGTAACGACAAAGATTATTAGCAAAATCTCGATCAGCTTCTGGGCACGTGTCAAAACCATACATATCAATTAAACGATTTGATGCATTGTCTGCTAAGGCGATAGTGCCAGGTATACCGGCAGAGCTTCTAAAATCTGTTGCGTCTGGATCGCCAGTGCGAGCAAGTTGGTTGGCTGTTGCCGAGTAGTCTCTGTCTGCATAAAGTACTTCATCACGATTAAAGTATTCTAAAACAAACGTATGACTTGAGTTATCTGTGTTGTTACCAAAAACCAAGTTTACACTTTGTTCTTCACCACCGCCATCAGCGGTAGAGCCAACTTTAGCTGATATTTCGGCTCCTTCAACATCGTCACGTAAGACAATATTAATTACACCGGCAACAGCGTCAGAGCCATAAGTAGCAGATGCGCCATCTTTTAGGATATCTACGCGTTTTATTGCAGAAAGCGGAATGTTGTTAATATCAACAAAAGCAGTATCAATACCTTTAGCAAAAGGGGATACTGAGACACGACGGCCATTTATTAAAATTAGTGTTGAGTCAGCACCCAAACCGCGAATAGACACTGAAGAGCCACCATTGGCCGTGTCATCACTGCTATTAGCTTGAGTGGAAAATGTCCCTTGACCAGAAATTGGAAGTTTTGTAAAAAGGCTAATAAGGTCAGTAACACCCGATTTTTGAATATCATCTTGAGATAAACTAGTTAAGGGTGATGGGCCTTCCATATCAACACGTTTTATATGTGAGCCAGTGACTTCTATTCTTTCTACTTCTTCTGTTTTATTTACATTATTTACGGCTTCTTCTGCACTACCCGTTGAAGAAAAAAGCAATGTAAATATAGTTGCAAGGAGTGTTTTTTGAGATTTCATTTGATCTTTCCCTAATTTGACATTGTAATTGTTATTAGTTGTTAAAGGCTTTATTAAAAAAGCTCTTTTAGCAGAAAGTTCTCCTACAAGGTTGGTGTTTTGCAACAACATAGTTAGCGCTTGTTGAACACTATACTTACCCTGAACCGAGTTTCCTGTTTTATTTTCGACAAGGTCATAAGGGAATAGAAATGATATCTTAGCGATATCGGATATTTTATTGAGAGATTTACCTAATGATTGAACGGGAATATTGAATTCATATTCTCTGTTTATCTTAGAAATTTCTTTTGCTGTCAAACTAGGTGATAGCAAAAAAAGACTCAAAAAAATAATAACTATAAGTGACTTATTAACCTGTCTTTTAATAAGACGTATGAGAAATGAAAATCTACTATTCATATGCGGAATTTAATTTTCTTTAACACGTAATTGAACATGATGGTCATTCAGTTTTTTTACGCTAATACCAAAGCCAGACTCTAATACATAAAATAAGGTATCGGTTTCGCCTACTTGAAATTGTCCGCCAATTCGCATAGATTTTAGTTGAGGGTCGATAACATCAATTTTTATTTGCGTATGACGAGTAACCTCTTGAACAACTTCTTCTAATGACTCGCCAGCAAACACTAATTTACCTTCTTTCCATGACAGAAAGCGAGTTACTTCACTGGTATCAACTTCAATAACATCGCTTAGCTCTTCATCTTCAACAGGGATGACAGTGCGTTGCCCTGCGGTCAATTTACCTAACTTCTTCCTCACATTGGTAGAATGAACCTTAGCATCAACTTTGTTCTCTAGCTGTTGAGTTATTACCGAGCTATCAGAAATTTTAATGGCGCCATAATCATCGGGAATAACCAGTAAACTATTATCAATAATTGCTAATTCAACTGTTCCTTCTGTGACCAGTACTTCAATACTATTTTTTAGTTTATGTACTGAAAATGCTGTGCCAATAGCTCTAACAAGCCTATCATCAGCATAAACCTCAAACGGGCGAGCCGCATCTTTTGCAACTTCAAAGTGGGCTTCCCCTTTAAGCAGCTTTATACGACGAAAAGAGTTGCTATAGTTTACTTGAATCTTGGTGTTTGAGTTTAACCACAAAATCGAGCCGTCTGACATAGTTTGACTTAAGTGCTCTCCCATATCAGTAGAAAATAGAACCCCAGGGCTTTCATTTAGCGGTTGTGAAATAAACACGCCTCCGGCAATCAATACACATAATAATAATGAGGTAGCAGCTGCGGGTAAATAAGTAAGTTTACTTTGTCTAATAAGTGCAGTGATAAAATGAACAGGGGCAGTAACCGGTGTTAGTAGCTTACTCAGTATTACTGACACCCATGATGATTGTTGCATTTCTTGAGGAAGCATCACTGCAGACAGTAAATCCATCTCTTGCCATGAACTAGCCATAGACTTAAGGCATTCACGATGAATGTCACTCGTTGCTACCCATGCATTTAGCTCTTTTATTTGTTTATTAGAAAGCTTTGGCGTATCTTCAAGTAGCACAAGCCATTGGGCCGCTTCTTGGTTAATAATAGTTTTATTGGTAAAACCTTTTACATTACTATTCATAATGCCCCCTCTTTTTTAAAGGATGCATTTTTTTTGTCGACATGAGTGTTTTCATTATTGTATTGTGTAACGGCATCGTGGTAAGCGCACATTCCCCGGGTTATATAGTTGCTAACAGTAATGGTGCTTATATTCATTCGTTTAGCGATATCTTTAGTGGTAAGCCCGTATACTTTGCGCATCACTACTGCTTGTCGGCATTTGTTGGGTAAACCCGCTATAGCTTCACACATAATACCTATTTTTTCTTGTGCTAAGGCGTTATTTTCCAAATTATCAAGCTCAATTGTTGAGTCGACAACATCAATATCCTCAACATACTCATTTAATTGTGTGGAAGCTCGTCTCAAATCTGAAACAATTAAATTTTTGGCAACCCTAAACATAAATGACTTAGGCTTTTGTACTTCCTTTTCAATAGAAGATTTATATGTCCTTAAGAACGTTTCTTGGCAAACATCATCGACATCTTGAGGATTAATGACATAACCTGAAATAAAATATTTTAACGAAGTTCTGTAACGTTTAAATACAGTTAAAATATTTTCAACAGAGCTTTCTTTATTATTATTTTGAGTTGGCTTATTTTTTAAATTCACAATAACATCCGTAAGGTTTTAATTTTAGGGGAACTTAAACCCTGCAAAAAAACACACAATCTTAATACTATTTTAGATTGTAATATCCCATAAAAATTTAGCGTTCACTATATAAGACGTTTGATTAGCCAAAAACTACTAGTTTCAATTACTTCATTGGCAATTGGCTACCTGCTTTTATTAACGTTATATTAGAAATCTCATGTAAACAAGTGAATAATCACGTATCATAATTATATTAACTTCTAAGGTTTTTATCACAAATGAATCGTATTGAATTGGAACACTATTTAGATAACCTATTACAACCAGCTCAAATTAAAGACTATGCGCCAAATGGCTTGCAAATCCAAGGTTGTGAGGAAATAACTAAAATACTGACAGGGGTCACTGCATCACAAGCATTAATTGACAAAGCGATAGAAGAAAAAGCGGATGCGATAATCGTTCATCACGGCTATTTTTGGAAAAATGAATCATATGTCATTCGAGGTATGAAGCATAAACGCATTAAAGCTTTGCTTGAGCATGATATTAATTTGTTTGCCTACCACTTACCATTAGATATTCACCCTAGGTTAGGTAACAATGTACAATTGGCAAATATGCTAAACATTGACGTAACTGGGCCACTAGAAATAGGCAATCCACTCAGCGTTGCAATTCAAGGGCAATTGCCTAAAGCATATACTGGTGTTGAACTCGCCAATGTTATTAATAAGCAACTGCAGCGCACCTGTTTGCATATTGCGCCGCCGTCGAATAAGTCAATTAAAACGGTAGCTTGGTGCACTGGTGGTGGTCAAGACTACATTGAACTTGCAGCAGAGCAGGGTATTGATGCGTTTATTTCAGGAGAGGTGTCAGAAAAAACCACACATATTGCACATGAAATGGATATTCACTTTTTTGCTGCCGGTCATCATGCAACCGAGCGTTATGGTGTTAAAGCCTTAGGTCAACAAATTGCTAAAGACTTTAGTATAGAAACTGTTTTTGTTGATATTGATAACCCTGTTTAGTCAGGGTTAATAGCTGTTTAAGCCAACATTTATGCTCAATGTTGGCTTGTTTTTTAAGTGTTTTTTAATCGCTAGTTTGGTTAGCAAACGTCATTTTGTATCCGCTCGCTGAGCCAAAATCTTTCTCTAATAATATAAATTGGTCTTGGCTGTCTTCATTTAGCGTTATTTCGGTAGATGCTAGAATAAGCTCACTACTATCAAGTTTGCCAACAACATATAATTTATAAGTGTTATTAATTAGCTCAACCTTGCTAGGCGTTGCAAATATCGCAGTTAACGATTGATCCGCAGTTTCAATAATTTCATCACTTCTGACAAAAAAGACCTTGATATAGCTAAAGTCATCGCTATTACAGCCATAAAAGCACATAGATGTAATTAAGCTTAAGCAAATAGCGTTAGGCTTTGTGCTGTTGCGAAAAAAGAGGGGGTACTTTTCATTAGCGTTCCTTTAGTGAACTTGATTTTAATAGATAAATTTAGGTCGAACAAAGCCCTTAACGTTATGACTCATTGTTAACGTTTATAACGAGGTGATTTTGTTGTTACTCGCAGGTAGAGTAGGATTTTAAAAGGAAGTTCACTGATAGGACATAGCTTTACAATTCTTTACTAACTCCTTACAAATCAGTATTAATTTTGTACTTTATCACTATTGTTGATTAATAATGCTATGATTAAATAGCGCTTATTAAATGTTTAGCGCATTATATAAACAAAGATTATAAATACAGATATTACTTAAACAGCAGTGACTTAGGAAGGTTATACAATCGTTGCTTTGGTGTAATACTCTATTGTGTTATTTCAAACTAGCGAATGAAATTGATAGGTTTCGATGATCATCATTAATCCATTAACTACAACCAAACAAGACAAGTATAGGTCGTTAGCCTTTACCCCGCGTGCCATTAGACATTGCTTGATAAGTCTAGCGTTGTTTTTAATCAGCTCTAGTGCTTTTGCTAATGCAGCTAATAGCAATTTTGAGCAAATTTTTTCTAAACACAGTGCCATTATGTTAATTATTGAACCAAGAACGGGTCAAATAATCGATAGTAACATAGCAGCACAACGATTTTATGGTTTTGATAAAAACAAATTATCGCCGGTTTTTATTCAAGATATTAACATGTTGAGTGCAGAGCAAGTTGCCCTAGAAAGAGCACAAGCCAAGGCGGAAAATAGAAATCATTTTGTATTTAGACATAAGGCGGCAAACAATGTGGTTAAAACGGTTGCCGTTTATTCTATTCCCATTGTTTTTCAAGGCAGTGATGTATTGTTTTCAGTTATTCAGGACATTTCTGCTGAAAGGGAATTTCAAGAATCATTATGGCACTATCAAAGTAATCTTGAAGCCTTAGTGGATGAACAAGTCTTTGCGTTAGATGAAAGTAAGAAAGAACGTATACAAATTTTACTGTTTGGTATTCTCTTTTTATCGGCATTAGTTGTAGTGCTGATTATTTTATTAAAACGTAAAAAAATGGTTGAAGAACAAGGTATTGTTCTATCTCAAATAGTCGAACAAAGCCCTGTTTCTATTGAAACTACTGATACTGACGGAGTGATTACCTACGTTAATCAGCGTTTACTTGAGCGCACCGGTTTTAAGGCTTCAGACGTGGTTGGTAAAAAAGCCAGTGTATTAAAATCAGGCATTCATAATGATGATTTATACCGCGATTTATGGGCAACCATTAGTGCCGGTAAGCCTTGGGTAGGGGAGTTATGCAATAAAGGAAAAAATGAAGAGGTTTTTTGGGAACGAGCCAATATTTACCCGCTAAAAAATAGTACAAATACCATTAATAGTTATGTTGCAATGAAAGAAGATATAACTCAACTTAAAGAAGATGAAAAACAGCTACGGTTAGCGTCAACTGTGTTTCAAGCTGCAGCCGAGGCTGTGATGGTGACAGATGCAGACAGAAATATTGTTGCAGTTAATCGGGCTTTCACCTTAATTACCGGGTATGAAGAAGATGAAGTTATCGGAAGAGCGCCAACGCTGTTAAGCTCTGGTCATCATTCGGATGATTTTTATGACAAAATGACTGAGGCGTTAAACATTAATGGTAAATGGCAAGGCGAAATCTGTAATCGGCGCAAAAATGGCGAAGTGTATTATGAGTGGCTCTCTATTACTGTGATTAGAGATAGGCTAGGCCAATTAGAGTCTTATGTTTCAATATTTAGTGATATTACCAAACGGAAGAAAGCTGAAGATAAGATATACCATCAAGCGAACTATGATTCATTAACAGGGTTAGCAAATAGAGATCTCTTTATTGATCGGTTTGAGCAAAGCTTAGCACTAGCAAAACGTGATAAAACAATGCTTGCGGTATTGTTTATTGATTTGGATGGTTTTAAGAATATCAATGATACTTTTGGTCATGCTAATGGCGATGTATTATTAAAAAGTACAGCTGAACGTCTTCAACATTCAGTCAGAACCACTGATACGGTTGCTCGGTTAAGTGGTGATGAATTTGCCATTATGCTTTGTAACGACAATGACGTATATAGTAATGAAAAAGTAGCAGCCAAAGTGCTAAAAACGCTGGCTATGCCTTTTCAGCTATCAGAAAAAGATGCTTATGTTTCAGCTAGTATTGGTATTGCTATTTTTCCTGATGATGGTCAATCTACCGATGAATTGCTAGCCAAAGCTGATAGTGCTATGTATATGGCAAAAGAGAAAGGTAAAAACAACGTACAGTTTTTTACCAAAGAAATGGATACTAAAGCACAGCTAAGAAGAAGCCTAGAAGTTGAATTGCGCACAGCAATTATTAATAATGAACTGGTTGTGCACTATCAACCAATACATGATCTCAAAACTCAGAAAGTGGTTGCTGCTGAAGCACTGGTAAGATGGCAACACCCAACCAAGGGGTTAATCCCGCCGATTGAGTTTATTCCTTTGGCTGAAGATATTGGTTTCATTGTCAATATTGGTGATTGGGTGCTATTGGAAGCTTGTAAACAAGCAAAACTATGGCAAACACAATTTACCTGTTCGCCCAAAATATCTATAAACGTATCAAGTATTCAACTTCACTGTCCTGATTTTATTGATAAATTACAACAGGTGTTAGAGCAAACCCAGCTATCTCCACAATTATTAACCTTGGAAATAACCGAAAGTTACCTAATTGAAAAAGGCGAGCAAACCTTAACAAAATTACAAAGTATTAGGGAATTAGGCATTAGTTTGTCTATTGATGATTTTGGTACGGGTTATTCATCATTAAGTTATTTGAAACGTTTTCCTGTCAATATACTAAAAATAGATCGCTCTTTTATCAAAGGCATTGATAGCAATAGTGAAGATGCAGCATTAGTTTTTGCTATATTGTTAATTGCAGAAAGTTTAGGGCTGGAAGTTGTTGCTGAAGGCGTGGAAAGTAAGGCGCAGTATCAAGTGCTAGCTAATCATAATTGTCAATATGTGCAAGGGTTTTTATTTAGTAAACCCATTGCCAGTAAACAACTTATTGAGTATATGGCAGAAAATACTTAATGAGGGACGAATGAGCAATAGTCTGTATTGCCCATTAATTTGCGCTTATATGCGTGGCCTATGACGTTTTTACAAGCTAGGCTTCTGAACGTGCTTCTTTTGCTTCTAAAGTACAGGCTTTTTCTTCTACGATTAAACCGGCTTCAACGGCATCAATTGCGCGTTGGTCGTGTTTATTTGCAGGACAACCACAAGTATGATCACTAATGTTATGTAAACGAGCTTGCTCTAAGTGCCATTGTGCTACTTTAATATGTTGATCAACATTCATTTTACTTCTCCAGGACAATTTAATATTTATCAGAATGATAAGGCGGTGATTGTAATTAAAATCGTGCTTATGTCTAGAAATATTTATGAATAATATAAACTATTGTTTTATATCAATAGTTATTTTGGTAAAAGATGGTAGCTAAAATAAGCAACTTGTTGATATTGTCATCAACTAAAAAAATTTATCTGGGAAGCTTTCTCATTAAATACTGAATAAAGCAGGGCTTATATACTCAATAACGCTTGTTCTTTGCTGCTGAATAGCTGTTGCGGCCCTAATAAGCTATTGAGCTCAAGTTTGTCTAACGACTGGTTCAAACCATGTTCACCGGTGATAACCAACACCCGTTTACCATTGTTTTGGGTTCTCGTGACCAAGTCTATGATCAATACTGAAGTTGTGGTGCCGATGAGTTTAGCTTGGCAAAGATCGATAATGAGCACGCTAAAGTCCATATTTTCAGTAAACCGTCGCGACAACTCTCTAGATACAGCGAAACTTATTGGCCCATTTATGCTAAGTAGTAAGGTATGTGCTAGCTTATCGGCTGGCACAACTAGGTTGTTTGCACACTTTATTGCCGTGCCTTTAGTAAAACTGATGCAATCTAGCTGCGTACTTGTTAAACGGTCTATAGTGACTAAATTAGCGATAAACATCCCGACTACTACCGCAGTGATTAAATCAACAAATACGGTTAATAACAACACTAGCAACATTAAACAGGCTGAAAACAGCCCGACTTTGTTTATTTTTTTTAAAAAACGCCAATCAATAATATCCAAGCCTACTTTAAGCAACATGCCGGCTAGTACCGAATGAGGTACATATTGAGCGTAGTCTGCGGCCCATAGCGTAATAAATAACAGAGCGATTGCGTGGGTTATACCTGAAAGCGCAGAGTTTCCACCAGCACCTATATTAATGGCAGTGCGCATGGTTGCACCTGCTCCGGGTAGAGCGCCAAAAAGTCCAGCAATACTATTTCCTATGCCTTGGCCGATTAATTCTTTATCACTCAAATGATGTGTTTGTGTCATTGAGTCTGCCACCATAGATGTTAGCAGCGAATCAATAGCGCCTAATACAGCTAACAAAAAGGCAAAGTAGGTAATATCATAGAGCGCGTCAATTGAAAATGACGGAATAATAAGCTCAGGAAGTCCTGTTGGGATTTCGCCAATAGTAGGAATATTTTTATCAGGTAACAATAAGGCACTAATCAAGGTTAAAAACACCAGTGCAAACAAAGGTGCTGGCATAAACCTAGCAAGATTTTTCGGCCAATACGTCATGATAATCAAGGAAGCACCCCCAAGAATAGCGGCGGTAATATTAAGGTAACTGAGGTTGTCTGGTATATTGGTTAGTGCTGATACTGGATTGCTATCAGCACTAAGCCCAAGCAATGGAGAGACTTGTAATACAATGATGATAATGCCAATGCCACTCATAAACCCAGAAATAACCGGATATGGCACCATAACAAAATATTTACCGAGTTTTAATAAACCAAACGCTATTTGAAATAGCCCGGCTAAAATTACGCAGCTAAATGCTAGTGACAAACCATGCTCAGGATTATGGGCAATCATTTGGGTTAGCACTAATGCCATAACAACACTCATTGGTCCCGTAGGGCCAGATATTTGTGTTGCAGTTCCACCAAAAAGTGCGGCAAAAAAACCAACTAAGATAGCGCCATACACACCGGCAATTGCGCCCGCGCCAGATGACACGCCAAACGCTAGTGCCAGTGGCAATGCAATAACGGCCGCGGTTAAACCGCCTGAGATATCACCATAAATATTTTTGCTAAGTAGGGGATTGATTAAATTAATAAACGGGCCTTGTGATTTTGTGGTGATTAATCTTTAGTCAATATAATCATCAAAAGCTATAGGGGATATTAGACTTTGGTGGGCAGCCCAATCCTTAAAGTGACACCATCAGGTGAATAATGATTGGTGGCACTAATAGTTCCGTGATGGAAATGACAAATCAAACGAGCAATATATAAACCTAAGCCCAAATGGGGCTGTGTTTGTTGTTTATTGAGTGATGCTTGTGGGGCTCGCAGTGAAACCATTGAATCAAATAGGCTTTCATTTAATTGCTCAGGCAATAAGCGGCCATTATTGCTTACTAGCAACTCAACCTCTTGATTGTGTTGGTTTAATGCTAGGGTTATTATTTTGTCTTGGCTAAACTCAACTGCATTGTTTATCACTTTATCTAACAGTTGAACAATATGTTCGGGCGAGCCATAAAAAGGCAGTGCATTGAGTTCAGTTTTTAAGATAAAAGTCATCTCACTGAAAACTTGCTGATACCCAGCAATACAGCCACTTACTACGGTTTTTAGATCAAACTCTATTTTTTCTGTGCTTGCTAACATTTGCTCAAGGCGGGTAGCTTCACTCATGTTAGTTAAGATTAAATTTAACGTGTTAATACCTGTTTGAGCGCGTTCAATATAAGGGGATTCTTGGCAATCTTTGTTTGATGTTATTCGCTGTTTTTCAAGCAAAGCAAGATTCTCTAAAGACGTTTTTACTACGGCAATTGGTGTTCGTAATTCGTGAGATAAACGCGAAGACATATTTTCTAAGTAATGGTTGTACTCACTTAACCGGTTAACTGCGGTGGTAAAGCTGCGAGACAAATCACCAATTTCATCATTACTGGTTGAAGCAACCATTTTGCCAATAATGCGCCCTTGTTTATCGATAGCATGTTCTGCTTGGTTTGATAAGTCACGAATGCGTGCAGATATTCGTGTGGCAAAAATAATAAAAGTGAATGCACCGAGTATCATAATAGCCAAAATCACCGAAAACAATTTTTCTAGGGCGCGATTTCGTAAGGTGCGAATGCCGTTAGTCGTTTCTTCAACAATCACCGCTCCTTGTACATTATTATCAATATAAATAGGGTAGGCGGCTGATAATACTAAAGCTTGTTTGTCAGTTGTTAAGCGCCACTGAGACTTAGCGTTACCCGATAAAGCGCTAACGATATGTGCTCCATTCAAATGCCTAGCATCGTAAATTTTGTCAATAAAATCTGTGGGTGGTTTGGTTAATACTTGGTAATACAAAGGCAACAATACTTGCTGTTTAAATTGATACCATAAGTTATTACTTGCATTTGAACTTTTCAGCTCGTTTTTACTTTGCCATACACCGCCGGCTTGTTTTAGCGAGCCAGCGCTTGCTAGTACTCTGTGGTGCTGATCTACCACCCATATACTCGAATTTGTATAACGCATACCGTTAACAATACGCTCGATTTCAGGTGACGGTACGACAATAGTGCCTAAGCTTTCCTGTTGGCTGGGATCTGCCGAGCCAATTGCTGAGTTAGGGTTGTCACCACTAACGTCAACATCATAAAAAGCAAAGGCGATTTTTTCGCCTAAAGCTTCAAGGGGCACACGTAGTTCAATATTGTATCCTTGCGGTGTTACCCGCCAATGGCCTTGTATATGTGGCGCAGGTATGGGCATGGTTTCTGTTGAGTCGATTACTGTAAAAGCTGAAATCCAACCGCTTTGCTTATTACTAATAATAAAGCGATTTAACTGATTGTTTTGATCGGTAAACGATAAGGCTAAATGATCGTTTTGAGTGATGCTTCGACTATTTTTTCCACGAAAGACAAGTTTGTTATCAACGACTTGAAAAAACAAGTACAAGTATTTGTCGTATTTACCCACACTTGCTTTAAAATTTAAACTGGGTACTTTGTCGCTAAATAGTTGCTGGTGGCGATCATAAAAGTGCGCTCTCTGGGAGAAATTTGGCCAGTCTTGGTGTAAACCATCAAGCTGGATTGCTTCAGTTAATTGGTAGCCATATAAATCTTTGCCCTGTTCTACGTTGGGTAAGAAGCTGGCTTGATTATTAAATAAGTTTTTACGTTCATGTAATGCGGTAGCTAGTGCCCTAGCGGTACCCACTAATGTTTGCTCTTGGCCAAAACGTAAATACTTCTCCATTTCCCAAACATATTGATAACCAAACCAAGGTATTACAAATAAGAAACTTGATAGCAATAATAGTTTAGCCCTTAAACCAAAACGTATATGAAAGGCTTTAGTTCTAACGTTACTAGACATGACTACTCATAGTGTCAGTTGGGTTCAACCAACGATAGCCCATACCATAAACTGTTTCGATACAGCCAAAATTGGCATCGGTTTTAATGAATTTTTTACGAATGCGTTTAATGTGCGAGGTAATCGTACTGTCATCAACATAAATTTTTGAGTCCGTCATTAATTGATTACGATTTTTGACATGACCTGGGTGCTTTGCTAATGCATGCACGAGCCAAAACTCAGTAATGGTTAAATCAATTGGCTGACTTTTCCAGCTTATGGTCATGCGTTGACTATCTAAAGTTAATCTACCTGTTTGGGTAATATGTTCCTCGCTAACAGGAAGTTTAAAGGCTTCTTGACGGCGAAATAATGCTGAAATTCGAGCGGTCAAATGTGGCAGGCTAATATCTTTAGTAAGATAATCATCAGCACCAATACGTAACCCTGAAACGGTATCAAAATCATTATCGCGTGCCGTTAAAAAAATAATAGGTAAACTTGCTGACTTTGCTCGCAGTTGCTGACACAGAACGAAGCCACCATCATAGTCCTCATTTAAACCAATATCTAAAATTACTAAATGAGGTAAACGTAATTTAAACGCTTGAGTTGCGCTTTCTTTATCAGCATACGTTTGTACTTGATAACCTTGGCTTCGCAAAACATCAGCATAGTTTTCACGGATAGCGGCTTCATCTTCAACAATAGCAATACGTTTTGACATTTTATTGGTACTTTTCTTCTGGTGGCTTTGTGTGTCGGTTGACTATATCGAAATTTTTACCTGAACGCGCCTTATTTCTCAAATTGTCATATTGTTGCCACAATTGTTCATCAGTTTGCCATGTTCACTGCATTTTAGTGTCGTTTTACTGCGGTTTAATAACGGCTGTCAATCGCTTATTAACCCATATAAATAATAGTAAAGGAAATATGATGAAAACCATTAAACACATTAATACCAAGAAAATGATAATTGCTACGCTAGTAATAACCACAATTGCAAGTACATCGGTATCTGCTTATGAACACGGCAATGAACAGCCGTTAACATTAGAAAATCAACAAAACGTTGCAACCAAAAATGAAAATATTGGTTTTGGCACCGGCGCATTGATTGGCGGCATTGTTGCAGGGCCAATTGGCGCTTTTGTCGCTGGCATGGGCGGTGTTTTTCTTGCTAAATATATAAATGTTAATGATGAAAATGACGCGTTAACTTTGGTGTTAACCGAAAAAACACAATCTAATCAGCGTATTAATACACAACTACAAAATCAATATCAAGCTAGGGTAGAGCAGTTAGAAAACACATATCAACGCCAGCTTATGAAGTTAGAAAATCAGTATAAAAACGCTAGCATAAAACCAGTCGAACAACTGTTGATGAGTTTACAGTTTTCTACGGGCTCTAGTGACATCGCACATCATTATCAAGAGCAAGTGGTGGCACTGGCGAATATTTTAATTAACTCACCGACGATGAAAGTTGATTTATCCGGTTATACCGATTTAACCGGAGCCGCCTCATTGAACCAAACATTATCTCAAGCTAGGGTAGAGTCAGTCAAAAAATTGCTGTTAGCACAAGGCGTAAAGCCAGAACAAATAGCGACCTATGCTTTTGGTGAAGTTGCGCCTGTGGTTGCAAATAACGAACGTGAAGTGAGCTTTTACGATCGCCGTGTCGTAGTAAAGTTACATCAAGAAGAACAGCTAAGCAGTAACCAAATGGTGAATAATCACTAATTAAATATCTCACCAATTAAATCAGTAGGAGCTTGTTAATCGTGCAATACAAATAATCAAGCTTATTCATCTTCACAAGTGAGAACGGGCGTATCAATATCATTTGATAATGCTGAAAACTCGTGTTGCAATGCGACATCAAAAACCTTGACCTCACTGTCATTTTGGTTAAGGTTTTCATTGGCCCAAGCTAGCCAAACTTTGTTGGCTTGGTATGACTTCAGCCAGTTATCAAATTCGTTGGCTGGCATGGGACGTGCGATGCCATAACCTTGCGCTTTGTCACAGCCCATCATTAATAGCATTAAGCCGTGTTTGGTTGACTCAACACCCTCAGCAATAACATCTCTTGAAAAAGATTTTGCTAAACTCAGTACCCCATTAATAATACTGTAGTTGTTAGCATCGTCCAGCATATCAATGACAAAAGACTGATCGATTTTTATGGTATTAGCCGGGAGTGATTTAATATGTGTTAGTGATGAGTAACCAGTGCCAAAATCATCGAGTGCTATTTGAAGTTCAAACAATTCACGGCACATGTTTAATGTCTTATTAATTGCGTTTAAATCACCTAAGACACTACTTTCTAATATCTCAAGTTGAATGTAACGGGTATCTAATTGCTTATACTTAGCGAGTATGTTTTTTAGGTCCTCAATAAAAGTAGCTGATTGAAGGTGAAAAGAGGAAATATTAATACTTACTTCAATGAGTAAACCTTGCTGGTGCCAATGAGCGAGTTGTTTTATCGCGGTTTCAATGACCCAAAGGCCCAATTGTATTTCGACATTTGTACCTTCTACCGTAGATAAAAAACTTCCAGGTGAAATCAAACCATTTTCGGGAGAGAACCAACGTATCAATGCTTCAGCACCGTATACCTCACCAGTTCTCATATTAACTTTAGGTTGGAAGTAAAGCGTAAACTCCCCTTGTTCTAATGCCGTAATAATTTTGTTTAGTTTATGTTGCTTTCTTATTATTTTCTGGTCTTGCTCTTTATTAAACAAACGGTAGCCATTACCACCAGATAGTTTTACTTGATACATTGCGTGATCAGCATGGCGAATTAAAGTGTCTAGATCACCCTGATCATGCGGATACAAGGTCACTCCAGTTGATGCGGTTATTGTATGACAAACACCCTGGTGGACAAAAGGTTGGGCGAGTGAGTAGTGAATTCTGCTGAGAATATCTTCACAGTCAGAAAAAGTACCTACATCATTTAATAATAAGGTGAATTCATCGCCTCCTTGTCTTGATACCGTATCGCCGTTTCTTAAGTTAGACTTGATCCGCTCTGCAACTTCCACTAATAGGGTATCACCAACTTCATGACCATAATTATCATTAATTGGTTTGAACTTATCTAGGTCGATAAAACAAACGGCTAATGAGTTTTTACTGCGATTTGCATGCATAATCGCTTGATTGAAGCGGTCGATAAATAAGGTTCTATTGGGTAATAATGTTAATGCATCATAGTGCGCCATTTGTTCAAGCGTATGATTTTGATTTTTAATTTGAGTGATATCAGAAAACAACCCCATATAATGCAGCGTTTTTCCGTTATTATCTTTGAGTGACGAAATGGTGAGTAGTTCGGCATAGAGCTCACCATTTTTTTTAAGGTTCCATAGTTCACCCTTCCAATAACCGTGGGTCAGCAGGCATTCCCACATATCACGGTAGAATTTTTTATTCTGCTTTTTCGAGTTCAATATATTGGGATTTTTACCTAATATTTCAGCACGTTTATAGCCGGTGATTTTACAAAAAGCGGGATTTACATCAATAATAGTGCCGTCAGTTTGTGTAATAAAAATTCCATCGTGGGCTTCAATAAACACTTGTGCAGCTAATTTTAATTGCTCTTCATTTTTTTTGCGTTCGCTCATCAGTAGGTCAAACTCTTTCGCCATGACAGCAATCTCATCCTGCCCAGAGATATTAAGGCGCTTATTATCATTTTCTCGAGTGCGAGCTGTTCTCATAAAGTCAGCAATGTATATAATTTTATCAACCAATCGACCTTTAAGCACTTGGGTTAAGGAATAGACAATAGCTAAAACTGCCAAGATACAGAGCGTATAGAAGACTAGCGGTGTTTTAAATTTTTGGTTTTCTGCCATCTCTAAAGTAATGATATCGGCTATAATGGTTGAGCTGACTTGATGTAAGCGCTTAAGGCGATGAGTAGCTAATTGCCACCATAAATCTGATGATAGTAATACCTCTTGATAGTAGGCACTCTGTCGACTTTGTGATATTGGAGCAACAGCAGCAGTCATTTTTCTATGATGTTTATCAAGCATTTTTAGCGTTGATTTTTGATATTGTTGAAATGTGGCGCTATTTGTTTCGTTATTGGCTGCTAACATTAAAGTAGAATGTTTTTCAGAGGCTACATTATAGAACCGTGTCAATTCAGCCTGTTGCCTAGCGATATGATTAACAATATTGATTAACATATGGTTATCTATAAGTTCTATACTGTGCGTGCTATTGTTGAGCACACCATAAATTAAACCACGCTCTATTGCCGCATATTCTTCAACCCCTAAAGCATAAATTAGCGATGAAACGTTATCGTTTGTTTGTTGTTTAGTCACCATAGCGTGGAGCACATTGATTTGCTGTAGCAATTGAGAAATTAAATCGCTGTAAAATTCAAAATAATTATTGTCTACTTGGTTATCAACACTGACATGAATAGCACTAAGCTTTTCAAACTTACTGACAATTTTCTCAAAGCTTCTCGTTGTTTTTTTTGATAAATAATGCGGCGGTAACAAAAAAGTTGCTGAAACCTTTGAATAGGCGGCTAAAGTGATTTTGCGTTGCTGGGCAAGTTGCAGTTTAAAGCTTAGATCGTTAATAGACATAGCACCTGCGCTAAGGCCTCTTTCTTTTTGCAGGTTATAAACGACCACCACAATGTTCTTAATAACCTGAGAAAATTGTAATGCATGTTCTGTTTGTTCTAGTTTTTGATATCTATCATAAATTGTGATACTTGCGAAAAACAGCAAGGTGATAATAGGTAAAACTAAAAAAGCATTGAGCTTTGCACTAATATTACTTTTATAACTAAAATCAAACACAGCTTAACCTTCACAAGTTGAATAAAACGCTACGCGTAGCCAGTGACTTGTTGCTATGACTCTTAACTAAACCACTGGTTTGGGGGGGGTATTGAAGAAAATTATTATTATTTTGCTTTGGGAGAGTGATTACTCATTCCGTTAAGTTGTGGTCAATCCTTCGTTAACTAAGCCATGATACGTTATTTTTTTTACCATGGCTGTTTGAAATATGGACAAAGTTGTGATTTAGATCAAAAAGCAGTGTAATACTACCCTGTCATTTTTCTCACTAATGCTCTACCTACCATGCGTACTTTCGTGGGTAGTGGCATACGATTTAAATTAGTTTTAACCGCACCTTCGGTAAAAGCAGTTGCCTTTGAATAGTCTATGTTGATATCTAAAATCACCGTTTTGTTATTTGAAGCTAATGCTCTTGCCTGGCTTAAACCTGTTTTGATATCTTGATTGTTTTCTATACGAACATACTCCGCGCCTGTCGCCATGGCTAAACCTTTCAACTTAGTTTGAGGCAGAACGGTACAGGTTTTACGGTTATAAGGTATTTGTTGTGCTTGGGCAATTTGCGACAGCTCACCATCATTAAAAACGCCGATCACTAAGCCTAGGTTTTGAGCAACTGCTGTCGCTAGCTCCATGGCTGTCATCATAAAAGCGCCATCGCCAACAATGGCGTGCACCTCGTTGTTTGGTTTTGCCATTTTTACTGCAATAGCTGCGGGTGTGGCGTATCCCATGCAATTAAAATCGGTAGGTGAAATAAAACCGTAAGCACTGTGAATAGGCATGAGCTCTGCGGCTAAAAAGGTGTGATTGCCATCATCTACGATGAGGTGAGCATCGTCATTGAGCTGTGCTCTGAGTTCATCAAAATACAGGGCAGGGTTCACTTTGTTTTTTGAGTCATGCTGATACCAAGTATTGCGGTAGGCTTGTTTATCAGCGGCAATTTGGTTTGCGAGCGAGCTTGAATCTTTAGCTGGCCCTATTGATTTAAGGGCACTTAATAATTGCTGGCAAATGAGTGCTGAGTCACCTTCAATTGCAATAGCAGTTTTAAAATTTGCATCAAATACTTTTGGGTTGATATCGATATGAATTAACTTCTCAGGTAATTGCCCACCAAAGCTACCGGTAGCAATTTCACCAAAACGTGTGCCTATCGCCAACACACAATCTGCTTTGTTAAAAGCATTTTGCGCTGCGGGCACCGCGGCTGGCCCAAAGCAAAAACCTGTATGCAAAGGGTGGTTTGCAGCAAAGGCACTAATCCCTTGCATCGTGGTTGCAACTGCGCCACCAATTTGTTCGCTAATGGCTATTAACTCAGTACTTGCATGAACGGCGCCCCAACCAACAAACATTACTGGGTTCTGTGCTTGCATTAACATTTGTGCTGCGCTTTGTATTTGCTCGAGCGTTTTGCTTGCTAAAGGGGGCAGTACGGGCGTTTGATACTTTGGCAAGTGCTCAATTGGGGCTTTATCAAGTTGTAAGTTAACGGGTAATTCAATAAATACAGGCCCCGGCTCACCAGAGGTAGCGATATTGTACGCTTGATAAATTGTCTCAATGACCTCTTCATGGCGATTAATTTTAAAGGCGGCTTTGGTAAAACCGGCCACTAATTTAAGCTGATCCATTTCATGGAGTTGATAATCAAATTTTGAATCATTACGGATACCGCCAGTAATAACCAACATAGGAATACCATCAAGGTAAGCTTCTGCAACTCCGCTTGCTGCGTGGGTAACACCGGCGGCGGGTACAATCACTAGGGTGCCAATAGAGTCAGTTACTCGGCTAATAGCATCTGCCATAAAAGCGCCATGACCTTCATGCATCACTAAACTCGGCGATATCTGCTCTGAGTTATTTAACTCATCGTAAAGCTCTGTGTTATGGACACCGGGAATGCCAAAAGTAAATTTTACGCCAATTTGCTCTAACGCGAATCGGGTTAACCATGCAGCAGTTTTTTTCATTTTTTAGCGTCCTTATGTCTGAGTTTTTTGATGTTATATGTCTATTTATTAGTAGTGATGGCTTTTGCTGCTTGTTGTGCAGTCAGTAGACAGCCAGCGAGAAACGTGCCTTCAAGTGATTTTTCACCATTTGCACCACCGCCGCCAAAGCCAGAAGCTTCACCTATTGCGTACAACCCATGAATGGGCATTGTGTTTGCATCAACAACTTGCGCATTTATATTTGTTTGAATACCTCCTAAACTTTTTCTGCTAATTAAGGCAACTTTTATAGCGATAAGTGGGCCGTGTTTTTTATCTTGAATAGGGTGAGGTTTACAGGTACGTAACTTGTCTGGCCGCCATTTTCTAGCTTGTTCAATGCGTCTTATTTGGTCGTCATTCCATTGCGAAGAAGGTCTAGCTAAAATCGCATCGTAATCATCTAAAGTTTGTTGTAAAACATTGAGTTTAATGGCTGTGGTTGCTGTTAACTTGTTCATGCTAGTCGTTAACTCACTGACCGAATTAGCAACGATAAAATGATCACTTTCTTGCTGCATTTGTTTAACTAATCTGTGATTACCAAGCAATGTTTCTTTTAGCATAGTAAAGAATTTTTTGTCGCGGATCATTGGATTATGTTCAGCGCCTGATACGGCAAATTCTTTACTGGCTATCTTCCAATTTAGCACTTGCCATGCATAGCCTTGTGTTTGCTCGCACATACGTCGGCATAAGTCATTGGTGTCAAAACCTGTTACTAGTGGCTCTGGGCCAATACGTTTACCGTTACTGTCTAACCAAAGTGCAGATTTACAAGGGATCAAGCTTAATCCTTGTTGCTTAAATGTTGGTGTTGGGTGCGGAATTCCGGCAGCATAATTCCACATTTTATCTAAATGGGTAATATTGCCGCCAATATTGCTAACTTCATCGTGCATAGCGCCATCACAACTTGGGTGCGTGCCATTAAGCATATTGTCTGGAGCTGGGGCAAAGCGTTTCGGCCAGTTTTCTTTTACTTTTGCTAAATTTCCAGTAAAGCCGCCAGAGGCAACAATGGTATTTTTAGCGAAATATTGCGTATGGTTGCTATCTTGACAACCAATTACGCTATCTTGTGATTTGAGCAACTGGCTAATTTTACAGTTAAAGTTAAAATGAATGTTTGTATCTTTAAAGGGGGCGATGGCGTCAAGCATTTTGTTCACAAGCTCAAGCGAGGTTCCCCACATAACATGATAACGTGGCACTGAGTTACCGCCTGTGCTACCACTAGAGCTCCCTCCAGCATACAAACCACGTTCAACCCAGTTGACAGCAGGTAAAAATTTCACGCCGAGTTTTTTGACATAACAATAGATATCTTGATAGCTTTGTTTAACGTAAAGCTCTGCCCATTGTTTTGGCAGAATATCGCTATCGGTAAAGTTGGCAAACCCATACCAGTCTTTTAGTGCGATTTCTACGTTGTCGGTAATGCCACTACGTTTTTGCTCAGGAGTACCAATAAGCGCCATGCCACCAAAAGCGCTGCGGGCTAAACCGCCGATCTTAGTTTCATCTTGAGCATCGAGTACTAATACTTGTTTATCCTTCTTGGCTAACTCTAAAGCGGCAGTTAAACCGGCAATACCAGCACCAATAATGATGACATCATATTGTTTTTCTCTATTACTGTTACTATGATTTAGATTTTGATAATCAGACATAAGCATTGCATCTATTAGGCTCTCATAGCATTATCATAGCTCGTCATATTTTTAACGCACTAGTAAAAATTACCTAATGGCTTATACAAAAACACATTCTGTTGAACAATTAAATGAAATGCACTTACCTGCTTTATCACTTAAAAATTTACATCATTTTATTAGTAAGCTATACCTTGCTACCAGTAAAATAGAATTAGCTGAATACCGTGATTGGGCATTAGCGCAATTGCAAAGCCTGATTGCTTTTGATGGGGCTATTTGGAGCAATGGTCACCAACAAACAGAACAGTTTCATAATCATACCTTAGTTAATGTACCTAAATCGTTAACTCAGTCTTTGTTAGAACATTTATCAATTAATCCCATCGTTGATACCTTATTTGACAACTTAGGTGCTCCAGTTGATATGCGCGATTTAATGAGTGATGATGAGTTTTATCATTCACAAATATACCTGAAGTGTTTTCAACCTTTCGGCATAGAAAGAATATTATCTTCTATACACCTTGATGAACGTACAGGCTTGTTTACTGTGCTAACCTTGTATCGTTTTGAGCGTGATCAGCCTTTTTCAGACCAAGACAAACAAATACAGACACAAGTGTTATTTCATTTACTGACCGCAGCTAATCACGCGCTATTTCTACAACTTGAGCATAGCGAGCAAGGTGCAAAGAAAACGCCCAAAAATAGTCATAAGGCGATTTGTGACAAACACGGGTATTTTCATCAAGTACAAAGCAGCTTTATTGATTTAATCGCGCGTAACTACGCGAAAGATAAACAGGTTAAAAATAGTTTATTAAAGTTACCTTTTGCGCTAGACATATCTCACAAGGCTTATGAAGTTGATGGGTTACAAGTTGAGCTAACGCCATTTAATGATTTAATACTGGTTGAAATTTGGCCACAAGGGCCACTTGATAGTTTGTCTTGCAGAGAGCGGCAGATAGTGCAAACCTTGGCACAAGGTTTAACATTTAAAGAAGCCGCGCGCGAATTAGCTTTATCACCTTCTACAGTTTCAAACCATTTATACCGCATATATCAAAAGCTAAATATTGGTAGTAAAGGTGAGTTGTTTAAGTTGTTAGGGTGAAAATAAATTATTTTTCAAACACTCTTTCAAATGGCGGCAAAGAATCAAGTAGTTGCTTGCCGTAACGTTTGGTTACCACGCGCTTATCTAGCAATGTGATAACACCTTCGTCTAGCTCATTACGCAGCAATCGCCCACAGGCTTGTACGAGCTTCTTAGACGTGTCTGGCACCGACAACGACATAAACGGATTACCACCTTTGGCAGTAATATATTCAGCTTGAGCTTGCTCGACAGGAGAGGTTGGCACTGAAAAAGGCAGTTTAGTAATGATTAAGTTATTTAAGTAGTCACCTGGTAAATCAAGCCCTTCAGAAAAGCTTTGTGTACCAAAAATAATACTTTCCTTGTTATCGTCACAATGTTTTTTATGGGTTTCTATAATGTGTTGGCGTGAATGTTCGCCTTGCACTGCGATCTCAAGTTGGTGTTGGTCTCTGAGCGCTTGCGCGACTTTCTGCATTTGCCAATAAGAAGAAAACAACACTAAACTAGCACTGCCTTGGGCCAAGTAACGAGGCAGTTTACTGATGAGTTCGTCAGTAAACTGTACAGCGCTGGGCTCATGAGTCATATTGGCGACTACTAACTGTGCATTATTTTGATAATCAAAGGGAGAGCAAACTTGCTGGTATTGGCTACCATCATTGTTTTTTAATCCCGCTTGAAAGCGAAAGTGATCAAATGAGTTTAATGCTAATAAGGTGGCCGAGCATAACACAGCACCAGCACATTGACTCCAGAGCTTATCTTCAAGGGTAAAACCCACCTCAATCGGTGAAGCGCATAGCAAATAATCTTGACGGGCACTGCCTTTAGTTGGCGCTTGTTGTTGTAACCATCGTGCCATAGGCGCTGCTTTGTCGCTGTCGGTTTTTGCGTACATATGCCACAGTGCTTGCAGATTTTCTAAGCGCTGCAACATAAAACCGGCTTCAGCTAATACTGGCTCAGCGAGATACATTTGGGTATCACCATCTTTGACAGCTTCAATTAATGCACTGTAGAGTTTATTTAAATGGCTTAACGATTTTTTACTCAATTCATTACAGTCTTCTGCCCAATCTTTTAGCGATTTTGGGATAATGCCATTGTCGAAACGATAAACGGGCTCGTCTGGCTTGTTAGTTTGATAGTTTGCTTGGTTAGCTCGGTTATTATCATGATGATTGGGCGTAAAGTAAACACTGGCATTGTTAGTAACAAAAGTCAGTACTTTCTGCATTTCTATTAGCAAATCTTGAGAGTCATCACTAAGCTTTAACGCAGGAGAAATTGCGCGTTGTGACTTGATTAGCTTTGCCATTTTGTCGCCAGTTTCTCTCAATTTGGTTAGCCAGTCGATAGCCCCACGTAAGGTAATGCTTGCACTTGAGTGATCGCGCGTCACTTTGGGTAAATGATGTGCTTCATCAATCACGTAAAAGGTTTCATCTGGCGTTGATAAAATTCTACCTCCCCCTAATTCAAGATCTGCTAATAGCAAACTATGATTGACCACAAGCACATGAGCTTGCTCCATAGTTTCGCGTGCTTTATGAAAGGGACAATGCTGATGATCAGACAAGGTTTTTAAACAACTATGCTTGTCACTTTGTACTTGAGACCAAATATGGTGGGCAATAGGGCTTTTCCATGAATCTATGTCACCATGCCATGAGCCATCAGTTAATGCTTTATGCATGGCATTTAAGGTACGAATATCATCGGCTTTAGGTTTTTCTGCAAAGGTAAAACCCGCTTGAGGAGAATCAGTAGCGACTGCTTGAGTTAACTTTTGTCTACAAACATAGCGTTGCCTGCCTTTTACTAAGGCAAAGTCGAACGTTAGCCCCGCATTTTTTTTCAGAAAGGGTAAGTCTTTATCTACTAACTGCTCTTGCAGTGCAACGGTAGCCGTTGAAATACATACTTTTTTGTCTTGAGCGAGAGCTAGCGGAATAGCGCCTAAACTATAAGCAAGGGATTTTCCTGTTCCCGTTCCAGCTTCTAAGGTGATTATTTTTCTGTCTTTACTGTACTCACCTGCAAGTGTTTTTGCGATTTCGGCAATGAGTAACGTTTGCTGTTTGCGCGGATTGAAATTAGGTAAGTTTTCGCCAATAGCCTTATATGATTGACGGATCACTTGTTTTAACTTGTCAGTTAACATCTGGCAGCAGTTTCCAAAAGGGATTTAATAAAGTACACTGCTGTATATAATAACAGGTTCTCTGTTTTTCTCCTTATAATTATGTAAAATTTTTACAAATATGCAAACTACCTTGTTACAACCAATCAAAAGTGGTTTTTTGTTAAGCCGCCAAGTACAAGATAATGGCAATCGCTTACAGATAACACTGTGGTTAAAAACAAGTGAGGGGGCTAAAAAACTGGTTATTCATAATGAATTGGCGTTGTTTTTTGTTGAACAAACTCAAGTTAATGCAGCCACACAGTTGTTGCAGCAACAAGGCATAACTCTAGTGAAGCAGCAAGCGTTATCGCTAAAAACGTTTGGTCAAAAGCCGGTGCATGGTTTTTACTTTTCAACGCTTGCGCAGTTTTATCGCGCTCGTGATTGTCTTAAGTCAAAACAAATTAAATGTTATGAAGATGATATTCGTCCTGACGATAGATATTTGATGGAGCGTTTTATAACTGCGGACATTGATTTTGTTGAAGACCAACAGGTTAAATGTAGGAAATCTTCTCAAGAATTAGCGATTCAATTGAGTATGTTATCGCTTGATATTGAATGTTCAATGACAGGCGAACTTTATTCTATCGGTCTTTATGCGAACAACGAATGTGAAATTAAACGCGTATTGATGATAGGAGAGCCTCAAGCGGATGCAGAGCCTTATATTATTTGGCTAGATAATGAGAAACAGCTACTCATTGAGCTTATTAATCAAATTGCAACCATAGATGCCGACATTTTTATTGGTTGGAATGTCATTAATTTTGACTTTCGTTTATTACAAAAACGGATGGACATTCATCAGGTAAAGTTTGCTGTAGGTCGTGATGCTAGTGCTCCAAGATGGCGGACAAATAGTAATAACAGCGAACAACAATTTATTGAAATAGCCGGGCGGGTTGTACTTGATGGTATCGATTTATTGAAAACAGCCACCTACAGTTTTCCTAGTTTTTCTCTCGATAATGTTGCAAAAACGCTATTAGGATTAAGCAAGAAAGTGGTTGATGTTGATAATAGAGTTGCAGAAATAACGACTAATTTTTTACATAATAAACCAGCCTTAGCCGCCTATAATTTAGAAGATTGTCGATTGGTATGGTTAATATTTGAGAAAACACAATTACTAGAATTTGCACAGCTCAGAGCACAGTTAACCGGCCTTGCTATTGATAGAATTGGTGGCTCGGTTGCCGCATTTACCAATCTATACTTACCTAAATTACACCGCAATGGTTACGTGGCACCTAATATGGGCGATGGTCAATCAACGCTAGTTTCTCCTGGTGGCTTTGTTATGGACTCTGTTCCCGGACTTTATAACAATGTTTTAGTGCTGGATTTTAAATCGCTATATCCCAGTATCATTCGCACTTTTAAAATTGATCCTATGGGATTAATTGAAGGAATGCAGCAAGTTGCAGATGATAGCAATACAGAAATGCAAAGCGCTATTAAAGGTTTTGATGGTGCTTATTTCTCAAGAGATAAACACTTTTTACCTGATATTATCACCTCGCTATGGTTAGAGCGCGATAAAGCCAAGCTACAGAAGAATGCAGCCTTGTCGCAAGCGATAAAAATTATAATGAACAGTTTTTATGGCGTTTTAGGCTCTACCGGTTGTCGATTCTTCGATCCGCGCTTATCCGGCGCTATCACTAAACGTAGCCATGAAATATTAAAAACCACTACAGCTTGGATTGAAACCAAAGGTTACCAAGTCATTTATGGCGATACTGATTCTATTTTTGTGCATGTAGGCAATGAGCAATCGGCTATTCAATGTATGACTTTAGGAAAAGAACTACAGGATTTTATCAATAAAAAATGGCAACGTTATATCGCCGATGAATTTCATTTATCTTGTGAATTGGAGATTGAATTTGAAACGCATTTTACAAAGTTTTTTATGCCAGCCATTCGTGGCCAAGAAATGATTAAAGGACAAAAAAATATTGGCACAAAAAAACGGTATGCGGGCATTGTAAATGGCAAGTTATTGTTTAAAGGGTTAGAGACTGTTAGAAGTGATTGGACTGAGTTAAGTAAAAATTTTCAGCAAGAGCTATATCGACTTATTTTCAGTGAACAACCTATTGAAGATTATATTAATTGTATTATCAACGAATTAAGGGCAGGGTTACATGATAGTAAGTTAGTCTATAAGAAAAAGATCAGACGAAAACTAACAGACTACGTAAATACACCGCCCCATATTAAAGCAGCAATAATTGCTAACAATAAGCTTATAAACAAAGGTAAAAAGCCAGAATATCAACATAGAAAAACCATTTTATACGTTATGACACTTGAAGGAGTACAGCCATTAGCGTTTAACGAACACACCCTAGATTATGATTTTTACATTGAGAAACAACTAAAACCAATAGCAAATGATATTTTACCTTTTATTGCTAAGGATTTTGAATCTATTGCAGGCAAACAATTAGGGTTGTTTTGATTGGTTTATTTTTTATGTGATAACTTTTTTTGTGACAGTTTCAAATAAATACATCGAATATACGTTTTAGTATTAACAGGTTACGAGGTGCTTGATTCATTGCTTTAAGTTTATGTGGGGGGCTGATAACTTTAAAAATAACATCGCAAATTTATTCTGACACTAGCGCAATGAATTACGCCCTACAGGGCTGCAAACTAATGTAGGTTAGAATTTATTCTGACATTGGCGCAATGAATTACGCCCTACAGGGCTGCAATCTAATGTAGGTTAGAATTTATTCTGACACTGGCGCAATGAATTACGCCCTACAGGGCTGCAATCTAATGTAGGTTAGAATTTATTCTGACACTGGCGCAATGAATTACGCCCTACAGGGCTTCAATCTAATGTAGGTTAGAATTTATTCTGACACTGGCGCAATGAATTACGCCCTACAGGGCTTCAATCTAATGTAGGTTAGAATTTATTCTGACAAATAGAACATCAAAAAGCTACCAAGGTAATACGGGATATCGAAGACATATACAATAATTGAGGCCCCCATAATAATTTTATTTATTTTTTTCACTGTATAAAAATCAGTTTTATTCAGAATAATACCAATTGCATAAAAAAGGATTTAACCAACCTTTCACTCGTCAACCAGTTAAAGGGTTTAGCATTAAGTTATTGATGAAACAATGTAATTAGCGTATTGTAGGTTTTGAAAAATTCATGAAAGAAGGATGAACTTCATGTTTAAATATGAAGGTTATCCTGCTAATAAAGCTATTAGGCAACTAAGGAAGTCTCATGACAATCTGCCCCAAATGTAGTTACGAAAGACAAGAAACAGACATCAACCCAGAGTGGGAATGTTCCTCGTGCGGTGTGGCATATGTAAAAGCTCAAAATATGACTCCCCCAAGCAAAAAACGTCCACCTGAAAGTAATGCTAAAGAGGTTAGGCCTGAAATTAACAGTAATTTAAAAGTTCAGTTGTTAATTGTTGGCTTTATTTGTCTTGTTTTAGGTTATTTTGCTGGACGAGAACACCTAAAGTACGAGGTGAGATCTTCTATGCAAGGAGCTTTTTCAAGCATTAAAAATGGGTTTTCCTCCAACAATGAAAAAAGCTTTATTGAAGAAAAAGTAGCAGATATTAAAACTGCTTTAAAACCAAAATTCGTTTCCCCTACAATTTCAAATAAACGTTTTGAGAAACAAAAATACGATGAAAATATTTGGTTTGATATCACATGGGACACATCTGAGCTTAAAAAACCTACTAGAGCTATCAAAGGTATATTGATCTTTGCTGATATATTTGGTGAATCTAAATTTCAAATTAAGAAAACTATAAATGAACCTTTATCTCCAAACCAGCCTATGACAGAAACAGGTGTTGGATTCGATTTTAATCAATTTAAAGATTCTCATAAATGGATGTTATCAACTGATTTAAAAGATATGACTTTTAAATTTGACGTTCAAAATATTATTTACACAGACGGAACATCTGAATCATACGAATAGTTGCCTAATAAATAAAGGATAGGTTGCGCTTGCCGCAACTTAATCCTGTTGTTGAACAAGCCCGTTGTTGATGTGTACTCTTTATAAGTAAATAAATAAAACTGAGGTGGGGTGTCTCTTTGCGGGACTTTCTAGCTGTTGTTTTCAAGCTGAGTCTGCCTACTATCACTCAGTTTAGTTGAGCAATATCGTCTCGTAACTTTTTTTGTCACTTATTTTTCGCTTATAAATAAAATCCTCACTCAGTGAATATGCTGGGCGCAACAATTGTGTTTGCTTAGGCACGTCCTTGTTCTAAATCGGGTAACCAATAATCACACTCTGCGCCCGCCGCATCAGGTATAGGGTCATGTACGCTTTACATTGAGGGCAGCAAACCCCTTGTTTGGGGGCTGGAGCTATGGGCGGCAATACCACGTGAAGCATTAACTGTAAGCGCTTTAATGTACGTTTAGCATTCCCGTGTAAAAACCCATAATTGCGCGCTCGTCGAAACCCTTTAGGCAGTACATGTTGCAGTACGCGCCATAAAAAGGCGGTAGCGTGCTCAGTGATGGTTTTATACTGCTTGGTTTGACTGTCTTGGTATTGAAACGTTACTTGGTCATGGTGTATTGATAAGATATTGTTTTCATTAATCACCCCACGATAAAGATAGCGCGCAAGGTAGGTTAATGCACTGTCACCTTTGCCCACATGATGACAGTCAGCCACCCATGAGGTTGGGGTGTTAGTCGGTAGATAATACCCCGAGTCGCACAGCAGTGCGATAAATTTACCACGAAACACCTTGGCCAGGTTATCGGCGTTAAACAGGTACTTGCCTGTTTTTGGTTGCCACTGTTTTTTTGTTTTATCAAATTAAATAAGCAAAGTTAAACAAAATTAAATAAGCCACCCTTAATTACTCTAAGCAAAAGTTAAGAGGGCGTTTAATGTTCCTTGTCAGAATAAATTCTAACCTACATTGTTGAGTTGATTGCTTGTAACAGAATGAATGCTAACCTTGGTACCTAATTGGTGTTCTCTTTGTCAGAATAACAATAATCTGACAATAGCCAGTTGATAACAATTTCGTTTAGCCGTTTTACTTAATTTGCACTTGCTATGTTCATCAACACCGTGAATACTAAATTTAATTTGGCTAAATCGATGCCAACTGCTTTAATTGGATGCATATGGACTCTCCTTTTATTGAATGTTTTAACACCTTTCAATACGTCACATAGATGCCGTTTTGTCAGAGGAGTCCATATCATTCGTTATGTGCTATTTCAAATTTATCTGCTACTATAACTAAGATCCGTTTAAAAATTAATTGGGGACTATTATGAAAAAATGTAATAAGAAAAGCATAGGTGTAAGTCTGCTATGGGCTTCTGCAATTTTGTCGTCGGCTATTCTTGACGCCCCGCAATTACTCACGCTAATACTTTTACCTGCCTTAGCCTATATGTCATTAATCCTTATAAATAAAGACCAACAAACTTAATATTACTTTTATTTAATTGGTTTGGTGTACTTTTCACATAATAAATAGAGGATAGGTTGACAGGCGGGCACTTGTTCCATTTTTATTCATCATGGTTAGCTTAACATCAAGCCTAAACATTAACGCGAGGACCTAGCTGGAAAAAATTGTCAAAATAATGTTGTCTAATTATTATTAACAATTTTTCTGTGTTATTGTTGTAAAATACGATAAAAAATCATTTGGATATAGCATTAATTTGGTTTTTTATAGTGTGTTAAAGTGATTTAAAAATTTTAACACACTCCTTGTCTAGTATTCTTTATATTTCAACTACTAAGAAAAGTTAATGTTTATTTATGATGAAATCTTATTTTGAGCTTTTCCAGTATTCTGACTCAAATCTTCTAATGGTTTCAGAATATAATCCCTTCCTAATTGTTTTATCCATTCTTATTGCAATATTTGCTTCTTATATGGGGTTTCAAGTTGCTGCTCAAGCGAGTAAAACGACTTCTTTACGTAAACATGTTTTTTTATTTATAGGCAGTTTAGCTTTAGGGTGCGGTATTTGGTCAATGCACTTTATTGGTATGTTAGCTTTAGAGCTTTGTACTGCTGTGTCGTATCAATTTGATTTAACTGTGTTGTCTGTATTACCGGGAGTGTCAGCTTCATGGGTGGCTTTGAATTTAATTACACAAAAAAATATTAAAAGTGTTCAATTAATTATTGGGGGTGTGCTGGTTGGTGCAGGAATTGGCACAATGCATTACATTGGTATGGCAGCAATGGAAATGGCACCCTTACTTCGCTACGATTTTAGCATGTTTGTGGTATCAATTTTAGTAGCTGTTGTTTTGGCCATAATATCTCTTTGGGTAAGATTTGGAATTGATACTGTAGGGAAAATTAAGCTAAATAAAACACTAAAAGTTGTAATATCAAGTTGCGTAATGGGGATGGCTATTTCTGGAATGCATTATACAGGCATGTTAGCAGCTCGATTTGTTTTACCACCAGGTTTTGAGCTGTCTAAACAAACTAATGATATTTCTTTTTATTTGGCCCTTGGAATAACCACTACGACTGTTTTTATTATTTCAGTGGTTTTAGCTGTTAATTTGGTTTTTAGATATAAAGATATCTCAGCGAAAGCACTGCAAAGCGAGAGACGACTTTCTGCTATCATGGAAACAGCTGTTGATGGAATTATAACCATTAATGCGAAAGGAATTATTGTTAGCGTTAATAAAATGGTGACAGTATTATTAGGTTGGCAAAGTGAAGAATTGTTGGGTAAAAATGTAAAAATGATTGTACCTATGCCATATCAACATGATCATGACCAATATATAGAAAATTACTTACAAACAGGAGTTGCCAAAATAATTGGTAAGGGGCGTGAGGTGGAAGCCTTAACAAAAAGTGGTGAAAAAATACCTATGCGCCTTGGTATTGGACACGTTAAATTAAATGATCAACATATGTTTGTTGCCTTTATTTCTGATTTACGCGATAGATTGAAAATGGAATCAATATTACGTGAAAATGAAACAAGAATTCGTTCGCTGTTAACTAATATCCCCGGAATTGCATATCGTTGCATTGATATACCTGGTTGGCCTAATTTGTTTATTAATGATGAAGTAGAAAAAATAACAGGATACCCTGCACAAGATTTTTTGTTACCGGATCCTAAACGAAGTTTAGGAGATTTTGTTCACCCAGATGACTTTAGCATCATAGAAGCGGCAGATTTACGTCATCCTAACGGTTATCAACTTGAGTTTCGATTTATTGATCGATATAACACCGTAAAGTGGATGTTGGGCTATGGTCGTGCCACAAAAGTAGAAGACAGTGATGATTACTATCTCGATGGTTTTATTATGGATATCAGTGATCGAAAGAAAATGGAATCTGACATGGTGGAGGCCAAAAATAAAGCTGAAAAAGCTGCCGAAACACGTGCATCATTTTTAGCTAACATGAGCCATGAAATTAGAACACCAATGAATGCTATTATTGGTTTTAGCGATATTCTTCTAGATAGTGATTTAAATAATAACCAACATAAACACCTTAATACAATTAATCAATCAGCTAAATCATTATTACATATTTTAAATGATTTGTTGGACAGTGCTAAATTAGAAAAAGGGAAGTTTCAGCTAGAATTAAGAGATTTTTCATTGGTTGAAGAAATTGATGCAGTTGTGTCTACCCTTTGGTTAGAAGCTCAAAATAAAGAAATTGTTATTAATCTAAGTATCAGCCCTAAAGTTCAAGGTTATTACAATGGTGCGCCTGATAGAATTCGACAAGTATTAACTAATTTATTAGGCAATGCGATAAAATTTACAGAACAAGGCACTATCGATATTAAAATAGATGCAATAACTGATGAAATGATTCAATTTGTAATAAAAGATACCGGCATAGGTATGACTTCTTCGCAATTAGATACCATTTTTGATGCCTTTGCTCAAGCAGATGAATCCATGAGTCGACGCTTTGGAGGAACAGGACTTGGTACAACAATAAGTAAACAGCTGGTTGAATTAATGGGCGGCAGAATTAAGGCGACTAGTGAAGAAGGAGAAGGGAGTGAGTTTAGTTTTACCTTACCTTTAAAACCAATTGAAGCTATGGATAAAGGACCAGAAGCTCACAACTACAAAGCATTGCCAAAACTTAAAGTACTAGTTGTTGATGACATTGATCAAAATATTGAATTACTTTCTTTAATACTCAAACGCCAAGGACATAGTGTTTTTGAAGCAAGAGATGGTGAACAAGCGCTTTTACAGTTGGAGAATAATGTCATTGATGTGGTATTAATGGATATTCAAATGCCTGTTATGGATGGATTAACTGCAGCTAAGGTACGCAGACAGTTTGAATTGGACAATGCTATAAAAAGAGTCCCTATAATTGCATTAACCGCGAGTGTACTACCACAAGATAGACTTTCTGCTGAACAAGCTGGTATGGATGGCTTTGCTAATAAACCTATAGATATACCAAAACTATTCAATGAAATATCTAGTGTACTTAACTTACAGAATAGCTCCGTAGATACGGGGGGGTTGGTTGATAAATCGACATTGAAAATAGATATTGACACTGGCATCGCGTTATGGGGCTCAAAAGCTAATTTATATGCTGAAATAGGCCGTTTTATTGAACATGCAGAAGTGGAATTGTTAACACTTAATCAATATTTGGTAGATGAAAACTGGCAAGAGTTAGCACATTTAACGCATAAATATAAAGGCAGTGCCGGTAATGTTGCTTTGATAAGCCTTATGGAGATGATTGAATCGTTAGAGTTGTCAACGCAACAACGTAATGTTGTAACCAGCCAAATAAACATTGCAAACATTACAGAAGAATTTACTATTATCAAAAATTGCTTGAATACAATGAGTGATGAAGACAATAAAGTCCTTCCAACTGCTCTCCCTAATAATGATGGGCGTAACGAAGCGTTAATTGATATTTTACGAAAGCTTGAATGTTGTGTCCAAAATAATGAGTTTGATGAGGATCTCTTAGATGAACTTCAGTCTTTAAAAACTGTTAGGCCCAAAGAAATAGATCAAATTATCAATAAATGTAATGACTTTGAATTTGAACAAGCGAGTACATTAGTAAATTTATTACTAAGTAAATTGAGCTAATCAATAGGTGATGGAAGAAGTGATGGAGAAAGAAAAACCAGATAATCGGCAACTTTTGTTAGTGGTGGACGACGAGCCAGCTAATTTGCGTGTACTCAATCAAGTATTAAATGATACTTATAAATTGGTGTTTGCCAAAAGTGGTCAATAAGCCTTGCGCTTGGTAGAAAAAGAGCGGCCAAATTTAATTTTGCTTGATATTATGATGCCCGAAATGACAGGCTATGACGTGTGTGAACAATTAAAAAAAAATATTGAATTTAAATCTATTCCTATAATTTTTGTTACTGCGTTGAGTGATCCAACTGATGAGGCTGAAGGGTTAAATCTTGGTGCTGTTGATTACATATCTAAACCGATTTCACCTTCGGTGGTAAAGGCGAGAGTGAAAACCCATTTATCCTTGGTTGATGTTGAAGAACTTAAAAAAAGTAGATTAGAAGTTATACATCGTTTGGGGCGTGCTTCAGAGTATAAAGATAATGAGACGGGTATGCATGTTATGCGTATGAGCCATTATTCTCGTGTTGTGGCTGAAGCGTATGGTTTTTCAAAAGCGAATGCTGATAACCTTTTTAATGCTGCGCCTATGCATGATATAGGCAAAATAGGTATTCCTGATAGTATAATGTTGAAGCCAGGAAAACTAACAGATGAAGAGTTCTCTATTATGAAAAAGCATCCTGAAATAGGTGCGGAAATATTAGGGGAGTCAAATTCAGGCTTAATTGCGCTAGCTAAATTAGTGTCACTAACACATCATGAAAAATGGGATGGGACGGGTTATCCGAACCAGCTCAAAGGTGAAGATATACCAATAGAAGGAAGAATTGTTGCTTTAGCGGATGTTTTTGATGCATTAACTAGCATACGCCCTTATAAAGATGAATGGCCAATAGAAAAAGCGATGGCATACATTCATAGTCAAAAAGGTAAGCATTTTGATCCAGAGTTGGTCATATGTTTTGAACAACAACTCGATAAAATTTTGGCAATTAAAGAACAATGGAAGGATTGATTTTTAGCTTCAGCAGTTGAGGTAATTTATAAAGTCTTCACCTAAATATTTACATTGCACACTAATGTTTTAGTATGTAATTTGATTATGGGTGGCTTGATAACTGATAACTCTGGGTGGCCTGATAATTCTGATAACTTGTAGCCTGATAACTGGTGATAACTTTGTTTTTCTAAAGAGCTGAGTTAACATCCATACTTTTGTGTAATATTCGCACTATATAAATCTGATTATTTTTATATCCTTTGTAATAAATTACATGACTTGCTTGAGGATATTTACTGTAACTTTCTCTAATATAACCACAGTTGATACCTAGTTCTGGTTTATCAGATAATATGCTAAACGTATTATCCAATACCTTTAAGTAATCATTCCGCTGAGAACCCCCCCCAAGTTATTTGGGAATATTTAGCTATTTTCATTAAGTCTGTTTTGGCTTTCGAAGATAATACAAACTTATTCATTAATGGTTATCTTTATCTAATTCTGTCAATAAGCTTTCATAGCTGTATTCAGCAACACCGCTTTGTTCGCCCTGAATTAACATGTTACGTAAATTTAAAAGTTTAGCTTCTTGATCTTCCAATGCTCTTAACCCAGCTCTAACAACTTCACTTGCTGAGCCATAGCGACCAGTGTTAAGTTGTTGGTTTATAAACTGATCAAAATGTTCACCTAGTGTCACACTTGTGTTTTTAGCCATAATTAAAAATCTCATAAGTACCTATATATAATACATTATGGTATAAAAAATATAATAAATAAAGGATAGGTTGCGCTTGCCGCAACTAAATCCTTTTGTTGAACAAGCCTGTTGTTGCTGTGTACTCTTTGTAAGTAAATAAATAAAATTGCGTGGGTTGTCTCTTCGCTGTGTTTTCTTGTCGTTTTTTTCAAGCTGATTCTGCCTACTATCACTCAGTTTAGTTGAGCAATATCGACATGTAACTCTTTTTTGTCACTTATTTTTCGCTTATAAATAAAATCCTCACTCAGGAATAGTTATCAGGCCACCCATGATAAATTTTTTATACTGTATAAAAATCAGTTTTGTTCAGAATAATACTATAATAGTTATCAGGCCACCCATGATAAATTTTTTATACTGTATAAAAATCAGTTTTGTTCAGAATAATACCAATTGCATGAAAAAAGGATAACCTTCATGTTTAAACATGAAGGTTATCTTGCTAATAAAGCTGTTATATTTTTGTTAGGTTATGAAGCTAGCTGAATCTAAAGTCCCCCAATTATTAATCATCTGTTTATATGGCGTTTTTGTTCTAAATGTCATTGATATATTTTATCTAGATAGAGCTAATTCAATCCAAAGTATTGGCTTTGTTCTGACTTTAATTATCCCTGTGTTCTTTTCAATGTACTTAACTCGTAAGGATTTCACCTTAACTAAAAAATCGATGCTTTGGCATACTTTTATTATTGTAGTTGTTTGTCCTTTAATATTTATCGTTCATATTGCACTAACACTATAAATTCCTGTAAGGTGTTGTAAATAAAAATATAATAAATAAAGGATAGGTTGCGCTTGCCGCAACTTAATCCTGTTGTTGAACAAGCCCGTTGTTGATGTGTACTCTTTATAAGTAAATAAAATTGCGGAGGGTTGTCACTTTGCGGTGTTTTTTTGTTATCAAAGTTATAAAAAGTTATCAGGCCACCCATAATTACTCTAAGCAAAAGTTAAGAGGGCGTTTGATATTCCTTGTCAGAATGAATTCTAACCTACATTGTTGAGTTGATTGCTTGAAACAGAATGAATGCTAACCTTGGTACCTAATTGGTGTTCTCTTTGTCAGAATAACAATAAGTTATCAGGCCACCCATAATTACTCTAAGCAAAAGTAAAGAGAGGTTTAATATTCCTTGTCAGAATGAATTCTAACCTACATTGTTGAGTTGATTGCTTGTAACAGAATGGATGCTAACCTTGGTAGCTAATTGGTGTTCTCTTTGTCAGAATAACAATAATCTGACAATAGCCAGTTGATAACAATTTCGTTTAGCCGTTTTACTTAATTTGCACTTGCTATGTTCATCAACACCTTTCAATATGGCACACAGATGCCGTTTGATCAGGGAGTGCATATCATTCGGTATATGTTTCTCTTGCATAGGTGTTAACTATAAATGAATCGAGTATTTAAATACGAAACTCCTGCATGGGGCGCTAAACTAATATGCTTGATATACGTTCTAGTATCCGGTGCACTTTTTCTAACTTACGCTACTTATGAAAGTTGGGCTGACAACTCCCCAAGGGGATTTAAGTATGCCTTCTTGATTTTAGGTTTGGTATTCTTAGTTGTATCACTCAAGCCAACAAATTGGAAAGGCTGGGTATATTTTACAGCTGACGATAACGGGATACATTTTCCATTAGCATCGTCGTCGAATGAAGAGCCGACATTCTTCGATGTGAAATGGGAGAATGTCGGCAACATTAAGCGTGAAAAGCTTTATGGTGGTGTTTATGGAATTTCAATTGAGTTAAAGATTTCTCAATTGGAGGTTGATGCTTATTTTAGCAATGTAGCCAGCACAAATAAAATTTTGGGATTCAATCAAATGAGAGATGATTACTTTGTGATTGCATATGCTAATAACGCTTTTCAAAAGTTACCTGAAGTCGTCAATCAACTAATTAAAATAAAGGATGCAAACATATAGTAATACCATAAATTTGGTTAAATTTTTCGCTGAATGGGAAAGCACTTAATCAAGTTGTTGAACAAGCCTGTTACTGCGCACCCTGTAAAAGTAAATGAAACTGAAGCAGGCTTTTCTGATGCTGTACTTTTACAAGGGGCAAGTCGTGTTGGGATGTTTCTAAAAGCTCGTTATGCACTTAGGGGGTAGTTTTGAGTAAAATTGTTATCTTTGGAAATTCGGGGTCTGGTAAGTCAACACTAGCAAAAGAGTTGGCGTTGAAACATAACTTAGCCCATTTAGATCTTGATACTGTGGCATGGAAACCTATTTCGCCACCAGAGCGTTTGCCTATTTCAGAGTCAGGTAAATCGATAAATGATTTTTTATCAACAAGAAGTCACTGGGTTGTTGAGGGTTGTTATGCTGATTTATTATCACTTGTCATTGAGCAAGCAGCCGAAGTCATTTTTCTAAATTTACCCGTTAATGCATGTATTGAAAATGCTAAAAATCGTCCGTGGGAGCCTCATAAGTATGAAAGTAAAGAGGCTCAGGATGCAAACTTAGAAATGTTAATCGATTGGATAACAAAATATACTGCGCGACAAGATACCTTTTCAAAGGTTGCACATGAAAAACTGTTTGCAGATTTTCAAGGAAAAAAAACCATGCATGTGTCGAATAATCAATTTAGATAAACGGGTGCACTGATAGTTTTTAGCATTGAGCCCACACCAGTGCACATGTTTCAATGCGCACGGGCGGCTCTTGCACTAAAATGGATTATAATTGTCCTATTCGCTTGTTTAGGCTAATAGCATAAGCACAACAAGATCTAGCTCTGCTGCGCTAAAACATCAAGGCCGTGAGTTTTTAATAAAGTAACAAGCTTAATTAAAGGTAAGCCAATCAGAGTATTTGGGTCATCACCTTCAAGTCTTTCAAACAAACAGATACCTAACCCTTCACTTTTGAAGCTGCCAGCACAGTTGTAAGGTTGTTCTGCGGTTAAATAGTTTGCTATTTCCGCCGAAGAAAGCGGGTTAAAATGAACAACAAAAGGCTCTACTAATGAAAGGGCTTTATTGTTAGTTGTATCAAATACGCATAAGCCAGTATAAAAGGTAACGCTTTTGTTGCTGAATTTACTCAGTTGTTTGACCCCATTGTCAAAGTTATGGGGTTTACCCAAAATTTCACCGTCACACACCGCCACTTGGTCTGAGCCAATAATAAGTGCATCGGTGAACTGAGGTGCAACTGCCTTGGCTTTTTCAATGGCTAAACGCTCAACTAAGGCTTGCGGCGTTTCATTGGGCAACGCACTTTCATCAATATCAGGTTTTGCACAATCAAAAGGTAAGTTAAGTTTTTCTAAGATGTTTTTGCGAAAAGGGGAGGTAGAGCCTAAAACTAAGGTTTTCATGAGGATCCTATAAATGTAGAATAATTGTTCTGTTGTGATGAACAATTAAGCAAAAGCTATTCAATAACTGCTATTATAAGGGCAATCCGTAGATTTTAAACGAAATATGCTAATTTTCTTTTGACACTTGCCTCTAGGGGCTTTATTATGCGCGCCTTATGCAGAATCTTAAACTTCCGATAACAATTAGTCCAACCCGAAGCGCGCAACGTAGACTTGTGTGTGAAGGTGTTTTTAATCTATCGGAAATGACTAGACTGCTTGCTGTTAGCGAAATGCGCGGCGAGCATGTTCAGGTTAGTGTTAAGTTTGATGTGGATGAACGTGGTTTGACAGTAATGTCTGGCACAGCATCGGCATTAGTTGCATTAACTTGTCAGCGGTGTAATGAACTTTTTGATACTGAGTTGAAAGTAGATTTTACTTTTAGCCCAGCAAAAAATGAAGAAGCCGCGATGAATATTCCATCATATTATGATGTGGTAGAATTAAATGAAGATGGTGAAGTAAACTTGCGAGAGTTAGTGGAAGAAGAGTTAATACTCATGATCCCATTAATTCCAAGGCATGAACTCAAAGACTGCCCAGCCGATGCTGACAGTGTTTGGGGTGAATTGCCGGAAGAGCTTGAGCAACCGAATCCATTTGACGTATTAAAACAACTCAAATAGTTAAACCGCAGTTCGCAGTTAACTAATAACCGATTTAGGAGTAACTCATGGCAGTTCAAAAAAGCAAAAAGTCTCGCTCAAGACGTGGCATGCGCCGTTCACATGATGCTATAACAACAGAAAACTTATCAGTAGATCCAGTATCAGGTGAAACGCATCGTCGTCACCATGTAACAGCTGATGGCTTTTACAAAGGCGTTAAAGTAATCGCTAAGTAAGCGACTTTACTTTAAGCATCTATTTTAAGCTGTTGAATTTTAAGCTTGAATAGTCAAAGAAATTTAACCCTAGCGTTAGATGTTATGGGGGGCGATCAAGGCCCCCTAGTAACGATCTCTTCTGCAATAATGGCAATTAAACAACTGCCTAACTTGCATCTCATTCTTTGTGGTGATGAAAATATCATTACGAAAGAATTTGCTCGATTAAATATTTCCAAAGAAAGTCTAGTAAAGCATCCACAATTATCTATTTTTGCTACCACTGAAGTTGTAACTATGGATGATAAGCCAGCTTTTGCACTTCGAACTAAGAAAAACTCCTCGATGCGTAAAGCATTAGACCTAGTACATGAAGGTAAAGCTCAAGCATGTGTGAGTGCAGGCAATACTGGCGCTTTATTTTCAATGGCGCATTTTGTACTAAAAACATTGCCAGGAGTGGAACGTCCGGCACTGATCTCATCTTTACCTACCCATAATGACGACAAACATGTATTTATGCTTGATTTAGGCGCAAATGTGTTTTGTGACTCTCATGTGTTATACCAGTTCGGCGTGATGGGCTCAGTTATGGCTGAACAAGTTGATGGTATAAATAAACCCCGTATCGCGCTACTTAATATGGGGGAAGAAGCTATTAAAGGCAGTGACCATATTAAACAGGCAGCCTTAGAATTAAGTGAAAACGAAGAAATCAATTATATTGGTTTTATCGAAGGTGGTGATATTTTCTCAAACAAAGCAGATGTGATTGTTTGTGATGGTTTTGTGGGTAATGTAGCCCTAAAAACGTGTGAAGGTGTTGCCCGTTTAGTATACGAAAAATCTAGAAGCGCATTTAGTCAAAGTTTTTTAATGAAAATCATGGCTTTCTTACTAAAACCTAGCTTAAAAAAAGTGTTTAAATCGATGAACCCCGACCAGTACAATGGCGCAAGTTTGATAGGATTACGCGGCATTGTGGTTAAAAGCCATGGTAATGCAAATGCCAACGCCTTTTTCTCAGCAATTATCGAAGCGGTGAAAGAGGTAGAACGACAAGTACCTGAAAAAATAAAAAGCTCTTTAGAACAAGGTTTGTCGCCCCAATAATATTTCACAGTATTGTTTATACTAAAAAGAGTAAAAAAATAAAATGCAAAATATATCATCACAAGGCAAATTAGCCTTCGTATTCCCAGGTCAAGGTTCGCAAGCAATCGCTATGTTAGATGACTTTGCCGAAAATGACACGGTACAAAGTACCTTTAAAGAAGCCTCTGATGCTTTAGGTTACGATTTATGGCAATTAGTGGCTCAAGGCCCAGCTGAAAAACTAAACCAAACACATCATACTCAACCGGCATTATTAACTGCCAGTGTTGCTTTATGGCGAGTATGGCAACAAGAGTCTGACGTTAAGCCAACAATATTAGCAGGTCATAGTTTAGGCGAGTATTCTGCACTGGTATGTGCTGGGGTACTTTCACTAACCGATGGTGTTAAATTAGTAGAAAAACGTGGTCAATACATGCAAACATGCGTTCCTGAAGGTATTGGCGCAATGGCGGCGGTTATTGGCTTAGATGATCAAGCCATTGTTGATGCGTGTGCTCAAGCACAAGCTGATGAAGTGGTTGCTGCGGTTAATTTTAATTCACCAGGCCAAGTTGTTATTGCCGGACATAAAGCTGCAGTTGAGCGTGCAGGTGAGTTATGTAAAGCGGCAGGTGCAAAGCGCGTGTTACCTTTACCTGTGAGTGTACCCTCACATTGCGCTTTAATGAGTGATGCTGCCGATAAACTGGCTGTTGACTTAGCTAATATCACGTTTAATACGCCGGTAATTAATGTAGTTAACAATGTTGATGTAGCCATTGAAACCAGTGGTGACGCGATAAAAGCAGCTTTAGTTAAACAATTATATAGCCCTGTACGTTGGAGTGAAACTATCAGCAAACTTGGCGAACAAGGCATTACTCAAATGGTAGAAGTAGGGCCAGGAAAAGTTTTGCAAGGGTTAGTTAAGCGCATTAATAAAGGTATCAGTTGTGTTTCTTTTAACACGCAAGATACGTTAGTTAAAGCAAGAGAGCTGACCCAAGTAAGTGAGAGTTAGATTGCTATTTTAGTTCGATTGTAAAGTTATAATAAGTAAACAATAGGAAATTATATGTTTTCATTAACAGGAAAAGTAGCCCTAGTCACTGGCGCAAGTCGTGGTATTGGTAAAGCTATTGCGACACAGCTTCAATCATTAGGTGCAACGGTTGTTGGCACTGCAACCTCAGAGCAAGGCGCGGAAAAAATTTCAGAGTATTTAAATACAGGCTCAGCACAAGGTATGGGGCTAGTGCTCAATGTGACGAGTGATGACTCAATTGCCGCCATGTTTTCGGCTATCAATGAAGCCTATGGTGGCGTTGATATTTTGGTCAATAATGCCGGTATTACACGTGATAACTTGTTTATGCGTATGAAAGACGCCGAGTGGAGTGACATCATTGATACTAACTTAACGTCGGTATTTAAAGTAAGCAAAGCGGCAATACGCCCAATGATGAAAAAGCGTAATGGTCGCATAATTAATATTGGCTCGGTTGTTGGCACTATGGGTAATGCGGGCCAAGTAAACTATGCTACGGCTAAAGCTGGCTTGTTAGGTTTTACTAAATCATTGGCACGCGAAATTGCTTCACGGGGTATTACCGTAAATACCATAGCACCTGGTTTTATTGATACCGATATGACACAGACGTTAACCGATGAACAAAAAACAGGCATTTTTTCACAAGTTCCGGCAAACCGTTTAGGTAAACCTGAAGAAATAGCCAGCACAGTTGCTTTTTTAGCGTCTGATGCTGCTGCTTATATAACCGGTGAAACAATTCATGTAAATGGTGGTATGTACATGGTGTAAGCCTTAATTTTAAAGGCTTTTAAAACTTCTATTATGATGAGTTTATAGTAAACTAATTGTTTTTAAGAGGTTAGACCACTTAAAAAAAATAACATGGAGCTTGCATGGCGAGCTGTTGACGAATAAACTACACGCAATTTGATAAATTGCACTTTCAGTAAGTAAAGGAAAAAAAATGAGTACTATCGAAGAACGCGTAAAAAAAATAACTATTGAGCAACTAGGTGTTAGTGAAGCAGAAGTTAAAATTAATTCATCTTTCGTTGATGATTTAGGTGCTGATTCATTAGACACTGTAGAATTAGTAATGGCGTTAGAAGAAGAATTTGATACTGAAATTCCTGACGAAGAAGCTGAAAAAATCACTACAGTGCAAGCTGCAATTGATTACGTTAACGCTAATCAGTAATTGCTGACTAGTCATTATTGATTGCATTGTAAAATGTAGTCATCAATGTAATTAAAAAAAGGCGGTATACTTATCATTTAAGTGGCCGCTTTTTTTGTATCTCCTATTTGACTTTTTATGAGGTAGAGAAGCGATGAGACGTGTTGTAGTTACCGGTCTTGGTATGCTTAGCCCATTAGGCAATACACCTGAGGCAACTTGGGAAAACTTATTACTGGGTAAAAGTGGCATCAGTAATATTGAACATTTTGACACAACAGAATACAGCACTAAGTTTGCCGGTTTGGTCAAAGACTTTGATGCACAAAACTATATGGAAAGAAAAGAAGCCAAAAAAATGGATCTTTTTATTCAGTATGGGGTTGCAGCAGGTGTAGAAGCAATTAAAGACTCAGGTCTTGAAGTGACTGAAGAAAATGCACCACGTATTGGCGTTGCTGTTGGCTCGGGCATTGGTGGTTTGGGCTTAATTGAACAAAATCATGAAAAAATGATAAAACTAGGTAGCCCGAAGAAGTTATCACCTTTTTTTGTGCCTTCAACTATTATCAACATGATTTCTGGTCATCTATCCATAATGTTCGGCCTTCAAGGTCCAAATATTTCAATTACCACAGCCTGTACCAGTGGCGTGCATAATATCGGTCATGCTGCTCGCATGATTGCATATGGCGATGCAGACGTCATGGTTGCTGGTGGTGCTGAAAAAGCCTCTACCACCTTAGGTATGGGAGGTTTTGGTGCCGCACGTGCACTTTCAAGGCGTAATGACGACCCTCAAGCAGCTTCTCGACCATGGGATAAAGACCGTGACGGTTTTGTTTTGGGCGATGGCGCTGGTGTAATGGTGGTTGAAGAGTATGAGCATGCTAAAGCGCGTGGTGCTAAAATTTATGCTGAATTAGCTGGTTTTGGTATGAGTGGTGATGCCTATCATATGACATCACCGCCTGCAGATGGCTCTGGTGGTGCTCGTGCTATGCAAAATGCATTAAATGACGCCCAGTTAAATGCTAGTGCTATTGGCTATATTAATGCACATGGCACATCGACGCCTGCTGGAGATATTGCGGAAACTAACGCGGTAAAATCAGTATTTGGTGACGATGCTTATAACGTATTGATGGGCTCTACAAAATCTATGACCGGGCATTTATTAGGGGCTGCTGGAGCGATAGAAGCCATTTTTAGCGTGCAAGCTTTAGTTAATAATGCTGTGCCGCCAACAATAAACTTAGATAATCCAGGTGAAGGTTGCGATTTAGATTATATCGCAGGCGCCGCTCGTGATATTAATTTAGATTATGTGTTGTGTAATTCATTTGGTTTTGGTGGTACTAACGGCTCATTGATTTTCAAAAAGACTTAAATCATTTAACACTTGAAATCATTCGATTAAGCCTGAATACTTAGCATCTGTGCTATTGTATTCAGGCTTTTTGTTTTTATGGATTTATCTTTTATCAATGGGTGTTTATTTGAATTGTTCTTTATTACTGATGTGATATCACTATGAAATATTGTTTAGTTAATGGCAAACCTCAACATCAGATCGACATTGAAAACCGAGGCCTTGCTTATGGTGATGGTTTATTCACTACAGCAAAAATTGTTAATGGTCATATTCAATTCTTATCTGCACATATCACTCGTCTGTTGATGGGGTGTAAAACATTAGGTATGGTGCCACCGGTTCAAAACGAACTAGCCAAGCAGTTAACCACGGTAGCAGCAAATTATTCATCTGCAGTACTGAAAGTGATCATCACGGCAGAAAGTGGCGGGCGAGGTTACGCACGGGCAACGAGTAATGATCACGACTTGATTATCATGGTGCATGATTATCCTAGTCACTATGATGATATGGCCAATACAGGAATTAACTTAGGGCTAAGTCAACAACAAATAGGACTTAACCCCATGCTTGCGGGGTTAAAGCATTTGAATAGGCTTGAGCAAGTGTTGTTAAGAGCAGAGCTTTCATCGCGCTCAGAAGATGACTTGCTCGTGACCAACCTCCACAATGAAATTATTGAAGCAACAAGTGCCAATGTGTTTTTTATGATAGATGGGCAATTACAGACTCCAGATGTCAGTCAAAGTGGCGTAAATGGTATTATGCGACAAGTTATTCTAAGTCAATATCCAAACACATTAGTTAAATCATTAACTTTAAATGAAATTGCTGATGCACAAGCAATGTTTATTTGCAATTGTGTGATGGGTGTCATGCCAATTCGTCGTTTCAATAATCGTGCACTAGCCATTGAACAGGTCACAGTGATTCGAGACTCCCTGAAACCAACAGAGAGTTTGTATGATTAACACAACGATAAAAAAGCTTGTACTAACGGCATTACTGGGTTTTGTTGTTATCGTATTGTCATTTTTGTTGTTACTCGAAAAACATATACAACAACCTTTACCTATCAGTAAACCGCAGCTATTCACAGTAGCTAAAGGCAGTTCAGTTAGTACTTTTGCACAAACGTTAGTTAACCAAGGCTGGGCTGATGGTCGCTTTTGGCTAAGAGCATATGCACGTTTATATCCAGCCAAAGTACAAATTAAAGCAGGTACTTATCAGGTGCCAGCTCACAGTAACTTACAAAATTTACTTGCGTTAGTAGCCAGTGGTAAAGAACACCAGTTTCAGTTAACGTTTGTTGAAGGCACAACGTTTAAGCAATGGCTGACACGATTAAAAAGTCAGCCGCAGTTGACGCACAGTTTACAATCTTTACCGGTTGAAGTTATTGCTAAGCATTTAGGAATTGATCAGGCTAATCCTGAGGGCTGGTTTTTTCCTGATACCTATGCTTTTACTCAAGGTACAGATGAGCTTCAATTACTTCAACGAGCCCACAGTGCAATGCAGACTACATTAAGCAAACTGTGGCAAACTAGAGCGAGCAGCTTGCCTTATGAATCACCGTATCAAGCCTTGATTATGGCCTCAATCATTGAAAAAGAAACGAGCTATCTACCCGAGCAGCCATTAATTGCCTCAGTTTTTATCAATAGGCTTGCTAAACGAATGCGCCTACAAACCGATCCTACCGTGATTTATGGGCTTGGTGATCGATATCAGGGTGATATAACCCGTGCGCACTTAAGAGAAAAAACACAGTATAATACCTACAGAATAAACGGTTTACCACCAACACCTATTGCTATGCCGGGATTATCAGCTATTAAAGCGGCGCTTAACCCTGCAACGAGTAACTACTATTATTTTGTTAGCACAGGTGATGGAAAACATGTTTTTAGCACCACCCTAGCTGAGCATAATAAGGCGGTGAGGGCTTATTTGGCAAAGCAAAAATCAATAAATAAAGATTAAATTTTAGACTTTTATGGAGATTTCTCGAAATGTCTGAATATTTCGCGACAGTAAATTGGATTAGACAAAGCACTGAAAATTATATTGATAACAAATATAGCCGAGGACACCAGTGGCAATTTGATGGTGGCATCACGGTACAAGCATCATCATCTCCTCATGTTGTACCTTTGCCTTATTCAATTGAAGAAAATGTAGATCCAGAAGAGGCATTTGTGGCATCACTGTCTAGTTGCCATATGCTTTTTTTCTTATCTATTGCTGCAAAGAGAAAGTATATCGTGGATGCATATAGTGATAGCGCCGTTGGGCTGATGAGTGAAGATTGTGATGGCAATATCGCCATGACTCAGGTTACGCTAAAACCTAAAGCTATTTTTTCTGGTGAGAAACTACCGACGCTAGCGCAACTTGAGAAAATGCACCATCAAGCCCATCAGCAATGTTTTATTGCCAACTCAGTGAAAACAAAAGTCATAACCGAAGTTATTTTATAAACATTAGGGGTCTATAATGAAGTTAGCTGTATTGTCTGATATTCCCCGTAATAATTAGTTTGTCACGCTAAGGTTAATCAGCAAAGTAAGAAATTTTAAAGTAACGGAGAATAATTCAAAAAATTTAATGTTGTTGTTGTTATTAAAGCTAGATACTATTGCTTCAAATTAGCATTTTATGTCAATAAACTTTAGTTTCAACAGCAAGTTTAAAGTCGTTGAGTATGAGAAAAATATGAATAAAGGGTTTATGGTTGTCTTTGATGGCAGTAATGGTGCAGGAAAAACCACTGTCATCAAAAGTGTTGAAATGTATCTGTTATCAAAAGGATTTGATGTTTTGTTAACTAGAGAGCCGGGAGGTACTCCCATTGGCGAAAAAATCCGCGAGATTATTTTAGATCCCGCTACGCCTGAAATGTCATTTATGACAGAGCTGATGCTATTTGGCGCTGGTCGTGCTCAGCACATACAAGAGAAAATAACCCCAGCGTTGGCACAAGGGAAAATTGTAATATCTGATAGGTTTGATGCTGCCACTTTTAGTTTTCAACACTTTGCACGTGGTATTGATTTAGATACTATAGTTAAAATCAATGATTTAGCACTAGCTGGTTTTAGTCCCAATATGAATATTATTCTTGATTTAGACCCCGTTGAAGGTTTAAAAAGGGTACAGAGTCGTGGCGAAGGGCTAGACCGTTTAGAAGATGAGAAAGCTGACTTTTTAATCAACGCACGTAATGGTTATTTAACACAAGCCCAACAACATCCGGATAAATTTTCAGTGATCGATGCATCTCAATCTAAAGAACAAGTTTTAGCCGACGTTATTGTGGTTATTGATGCATTACTTGCAAAGCATCAATAGCATGAATGATTGGTTGATTTCACACCGACAGCTACTCAGTCGTCAATATCACGATGATACCTTGCCTCATGCTATCATATTCAATGCGGTAACGGGTGCTGGTAAATACAAGTTAGCCCAGTGGTTAGTGCGGTTGGTTAATTGCAGTGAACCACAGACAATCGAAAATGCCGGAGTTCACTATCAAGTTGGTTGTGAGCAGTGTAAATCATGTTTGTTGCTTAACAGTAATACATACCCTGATTTTCTGTCTTTGGTGGCAGAAAAAAATAGTTTAGGGGTTGATGATATTCGACGGGCTAATACTTTTTTACAAAAAACTGCGCATTTAGGTAAATACAAAATTGTGCTCATTGAACAGGCACAAATAATGACACATGCAGCAGCAAATGCATTACTAAAAACCTTAGAAGAGCCCAGTGAAAATAGCATAATTGTGTTGTTAACCAATGATATTGATAGACTATTGCCCACGATTGTGAGTAGGTGTAGGGTGTTAAATATTAGGCCGAATGTAGGCCAGGCGTTGCTGCAGAGTTTATCTGAACAAAGTTATAGTCTTGATACAAACAGCCTTGAAACAAGTACCCCTGAAAATCAACATTATATAAACTTAACTCAACTACCTGAATTGACCGACCCATCAACAAATCAAGCATTTCATGATGTTAAGCAGTGCTATATCAATGTTCTTAAAGGTGAAAAGGCTGAAGCAACATTGTTACAACAGTTATTAGATAATGAGCATGCACTAAGGTGGTTAGAACAAATAACTGTAAATTTACTGCGTGAACGCCATCTTAATGCTGCAAATTTGGACGAACGGTATACGATTAGCACAACTCTGCTTAATGCGCTCTATTGTGCTATAATCAACGCTAACAGAATGATAAAATCCTACACACAAGCCAATCAGCAGTTTGTTTGTGAGCAACTTATTATGGTGATAAGTGAAGAGGTTGAACAAACCTAGGTTAAGGATCGGGAGCGCAAGTTTGATTCCAATTAATATCGAATTTAAAACAGAACATGATCTTTACTTGGCTTATATGCCGTTTTTAAAAGAAGGGGGATTATTTGTTCGTACCGCTGAACCTTTTGACTTAGGGGAGGAAGTTGAATTAAATATTTTGTTGCCAGACTCTCTTGAGCCATCACTTGTTAAGGGGGTTGTCTGTTGGTTAACCCCTATAGGGGCTCAAAATGGCACACCAGCAGGTGTCGGCGTTACTTTTACCGTTGATCCTGATAAAATGCGTCACCAAATTGAAAAAGCTATTGCCCGTCAGCTAAGCTCAGCAGAGCCAACCTTAACCATGTAATTTTTACTACAATTCGTTTATTATTTTTTATTGCCATCTTTTGATAGCTCTATAGATTCTATAAGGGCTTTTTTACTGTTTTATAATTGGAGTTTCAGTTGTTTATTGATTCACATTGCCACTTAGATCGTTTGAATTTATCACTTCATCACAATAACCTCGCCAATGTTGTAAAAGCTGCAAGCGATGCCCAAGTAAATACGCTTTTGTGTGTTAGCGTCACGTTAAAAGACTTTCCTGCAATGGCAGAGCAAACAAAAGCATTTAACAATGTGCTATTGACCTGTGGTATGCACCCCCTAAATCAAGATGATGCGGTGGATGTAGAACAGTTATTACAGTTGGCTGATAATCCCCGTGTTATTGCTGTAGGTGAAACCGGTTTAGACTATCATTACGCGCCTGAAACTAAGGCATTGCAGTTAGATTCGTTTAAAAAACATATCAAGGTGGCTAAAGCCTTAGATAAACCGTTAATAATTCATACCCGTGATGCAAAGCAAGACACTTTAGATATGTTGCGAGCTGAAAATGCAGCGAGTGTTGGCGGTATATTACATTGCTTTACAGAATCTTGGGACATGGCAGAGCAAGCATTGGCACTTGGTTTTTATATTTCCTTTTCTGGCATTGTTACATTTAAAAATGCCGCTGCATTGAGAGAAGTAGCTAAGCTTGTACCTGATGATAAGTTTCTAATTGAAACGGATGCGCCTTATCTAGCGCCAGTGCCTCACCGAGGAAAAGAAAACCAACCCGCTTATGTTGTTGAGGTCGCTAAGCATTTAGCCAGTATTCGTGGCCAATCTGTTGAAACCATTGCTAAATTGTCTACAGACAATTTTAATCGCCTTTTTAAACGGTAAAGGTTAACGATTTTTTTGATAAAAAAAACCCAAACGGTTGAGGTTTGGGTTTAAAAATGGCTCAAAGGGGTTTGAGCCTTGCGCTAATAAGCGTTGAACACGACTAATAAACAATTTCGTACATAACATCTATGTACTTTTATGCAGCGAGCATTATAAACAAGAATTACAGTGTTGGTTTTATGTCAAACGTTCCGACTCTGTACCTTGGTTGTATTAATTAAGTGTAGTGCAAGTTTTTATAAATGCGAACTATTTTCAATAAATTTTTTTGTCTATACTTTCAATTGCTTACTGCCAATAAATGTTTAAGGGTTTGATTTTTGATATTTCAAGGCGCTTTTAAACACAGGTTTGTCAGGGGTTGTGAAGTGGTTTATCACAAGCTAAGCACAGGATATCCACAGTCTGTCTTTAACTATTTAAGCCGTTGTTCGATGTTAGTAACTCCATACTTTCATCAGCAAAACCAACACCTGCTTCTGCATAGAAGTTAAAGACTTTATCAATACCAAACTCTTCTAATTCAGTTCGTTCATCATCGTAGCGAGCAATGGCGGCTATTTTTCCTTTATAGCCAGCTGATCTCAACTGGGTACTGACGCTAATACTATCAATAACCTTAGGTAGAGCAAGTAACACTAACTCAAGTTTTGCTAGGTTAATTCTTTCCCAGAAAAAAGCATCCTCAGCATCACCACAATATGCTTGGATACCTTGTTCAGATAGTCGCTCTACTTTTTCTGACTCAGCATCTAACCCCCATGCAGGGGTGTTACCATGCTCGCGGATTGCTCGATATGCTCCCATGCCAACGCGTCCTAAACCTACAATTACAATAGGTGCTTGTGTTGGTTGGCAAAATGTATCCTCTGCTAAACAGGTTTGACGCTCGAATTGATGGAAAAAGGTTTTATAACGGCTAAAAAAGCTATGAGCAAACCGATATAAGGTATTGGTGATCACAAAAGAAATAGCAACAGCTAATGCTAATATTACCAGCCAGTCATTACTTAACCATTGATTGGCAACACTGATTGCAGCAACAATTAAGCCAAACTCACTGAAATTACTTAATGCAAGCGCAGTCAAATAGGCGGTACGACATCGTATTTTCAACAAACATAAAATCCCAAAAAACAACCCGAACTTGATTGATATGACTAATACCAATAATAGGGCTAAACCTATCATTTCTAGGGTAGGTGTTGCACTAAAACCTATGGATAAAAAGAAGCCTATAAGGAATAAATCTTTAAAACTCAATAAAGCTTTATTTATCTCCGTGGCCTTAGGGTGAGAAGCTAAAAATATTCCCATAATTAAGGCCCCTAAATCACCTTTTATATTCACCAGCTCAAATAGCTCGTAACTGCCTAAGGCGATAAAAAAACCCATTAAGGGAATTAATTCACCATGACCAACAAATGTTATAAGTCGATTTATTATAGGTTTAATAAAAAACAAAGCGAGTAAGGCAAATGCCCAAATCGATGGGGTTTTTCCGGTAGCAAACACTAAAAAAGCGACAGCAACGATGTCTTGAATAACGAGAATACCTACGGCTAATTTGCCATGGCGGGTGCGCATTTCACCATTTTCTTCAAGCAATTTGATCACGCATACAGTACTACTAAAGCTTAACGCAAAAGCGATTAAAGTGGCTGTGGTTGAGTCTATTTCAGCAAAATAACTCAGGGCAACAATGGCCAATACTTTGATGATAGCAAAGGTGATTAACATCCACATGATGGTGTGCAGAGAGCTAGTTAACCAGACTTCATTTTTAAATAAACTTTTGAGGTTAAGCTTTAGACCAATAGTAAATAACATTAAAGTAATGCCTAAGTCACTTAACATCTTCAGGCTATCATCGGCTTGATAGCCGAGAAAATTCAATGCAAAACCTGCAATTAGGAAACCAATTGAAGGTGGAAGGTTAACAGTTTTTACTGCTAGACCGCAGGTGAAAGCAAAAAATATCCAGATAAAATCCATAATTCTATTTCGGTTTCCTATCGTGAGAGTCGTAATTTATAGTGAGCTAGGGGGCAACTAAGTTGCTTAGTTGCTGTTTCATAAAATCTACAATAATTGGCTGTGCAGCTACATTCGGGTGAATACCATCTGTTTGCATCAATTCGGGTTTAATGGCTATCTTTTCCATAAAAAAGGGTAACAAGGTGACATGAGTTTGCGCTGCAACGTCGGTGTATACCTGATTGAATAGCTTGTTGTAACGTGCACCATAATTTGGCGGAATTTTTATCTCCATGAGCAATACCTTAATACCTTGTTGTTGCGCGAGACTAATTATTTGTAACAAGTTGTTTTTAATTAACTTAGGTGGGAAGCCTCTGAGGCCATCATTGCCCCCTAATTCAATTAATAAATAATCGATGTTCTGCTCAGCTAAAATTCTCGGCAGACGAGTCAAACCGCCACTTGTCGTTTCTCCACTGATACTAGCATTTTGTAGAATGTACCCCGCATTTTGCTGTTGCAATGCCTGGTTTAGTTGGTATACCCAGCCCTGATTCTGTTTCATCCCAAAGCTTGCACTAAGGCTATCACCTAGTATTAAAATAGTGCTAGGTTTACTATTATCCTTTTCTTGTGCATGGCTTGCACTAATAGAAAATATATTAATACTAGTAATTACAGTTATTATTAAACAAAAGAAAAGCTTTTTAATCATGAATTCAAATTCCGAAATTATTTTAGAAACCCAGTCACTTGCTAAGTTTGTCACAATTGAGGGTAAGCAACTAGATTTATTGCACAATGTTAATTTTACTGTAGAAGCCGGGCAAACCATTGCAATTGTTGGCTCTTCGGGTTCAGGTAAAACAACTTTGTTGTCTATTCTAGCAGGTTTAGATTTACCTTCTAGTGGTGAAGTTTATCTTAAAAGCCAACCTATGCACCAACTAAATGAAGAGCAACGTAGCCAGGTTAGGGCAGACCACGTCGGTTTTATCTTCCAGCAGTTTTTATTGATTAATAGTTTAACGGCGTTAGAAAACGTGATGTTGCCGGCTGAGTTGGCGAATGACAAAGACGCACAAGCATTAGCACTATCCTTACTTGAAAAAGTGGGATTAAGTGAACGAGTCAATCATTTCCCATCACAATTATCTGGAGGAGAGCAACAGCGTGTGGCTATTGCTCGAGCGTTTATAACGCAACCTGATATTTTATTTGCTGATGAGCCAACAGGCAATTTAGATAAAAATACTTCCACCTACATAACAGATTTATTGTTTGACTTGAATAAACAATTTGGCACTACATTAGTATTAGTTACTCATGATTTAACTTTAGCTCAGCGCTGCCAAAAGCAAGTACAAATGCAAGATGGAAAATTAAGTGAGCCACAATTATCATCAACTGAAGTAACGTTTAGCACAGAGCAAACCGCATGAATATCTTTAGCTATGTCTTAAAGGAAAATTGGGCCAAACAAGCGTTACGGTTGTTGAAGCATGAATTAAGGCGAGGTGAGTTAACAATAGTTGTTTTAGCAATAACACTTGGTGTGACGAGTGTTTTTTCGTTAGCAGGTTTTTCAGATAGAATTAAACAAGCATTGATTAATGAAAGCACTAGTTTTATTGCTGCGGATCGTGTTTTACAAACAAGCCGCTCCTTAGACTTAACGAGCGAAAAACAATTATTAACCCGTAAAGCGATTGACAAAAAAAGCGAACAACTTGAGGTTGAGCAAGCTCAACAGGTATTAATGTCATCAATGGTTTTTGCTGAAAACAATATGCAACTCGTTGAAATTCAGGCTGTTTCAGATGGTTATCCGTTACGAGGTGAGCTACTAGTTAGCTTTGATGACAACCTAACGACTTCTGAGGTTGTTAATGCCCCTGAATTAGGCACCGTCTTTATTGAAGAAAAACTACGTGCTTTGCTTGATGTATCCTTTGGCGATACCCTAGATATTGGTGAATCGACTTTTGTTATTAAGGGGGTTGCAACTCAGATTCCTGATGCGTCTTTTAGTGTGTTTACTTCAGGTGCTAAAGTATTGATTAATATTAAAGACCTCGATGCAACACAGTTGGTTAAACCGGGCAGTAGGCTGACTTATAAATATTTGTTTGCGGGGGACACTGACAATATCGCATCACTTGATCAATGGCTGTCGCCACAAGTTAATGATAGTCAGCGTTGGTTTGATATTCAGTCGAAACAATCACCTTTAGCTAACGCATTGAATAAAGCTGAAAAATACCTTTCACTGGCTAGTTTGCTAGGTATTATATTGGCTGCTGTAGCCGTTGCTGTTGCAAGTAGACGCTATGCAGAAAAACATCAAAGCGGTGTGGCTGTATATAAGGCAATGGGAGCATCAAAATCATATATTAAAAAGCTGTATTACTTGCACTGGACATTATTAAGCTTGTTCAGCATTGCTTTAGGACTATTCTGTGGTTATATACTTGCGCAACTAGGGTTATTTGCTATTGAGGATTATTTACCTGTTAAGGTTTCTACCTCTGCTTCTAGTTTGGTTGTGTTTGGTTATAGTTTAACGCCAATCGGCTTTTATCCATTATTCATGGCTATTATCACTGGTATTTTGTGCTCATTTGCTTTTGCCTTGACGCCATTAAAACAGCTGGTAGCAACATCACCACTCACGGTTATCCGTTCTGCTAATTTAGGTGGTAGTGGTGACAGCCTTACAGCCCGAGCTATCTATTATTTACCCCCCATCTCAGCGTTGTTCGCTTTATTAGTTTTATTCAGTAAAGATATTATCTTAAGCGTTGCCTTATTAATCGGAGGGGGGATAGCCTCTGCTATTTTATTAGCTTTTGGGCAATTACTCATGCAACTTAGTCGCTCAGTTGGCAGTAAATCGGGGGCAGCTTGGCATTTAGCTTTGGCAAACTTACAACGTAGAGCTAAAGCAAATAGTGTGCAATTGGTCAGTTTTACTATCGCAATAAAACTGTTGTTAATGATTATCGTCATCAAAACAGCCCTGCTAAGTGAATGGCAAGCACAGTTACCAGAGCATGCCCCAAATACCTTTTTAGTCAATATTGCTCAAGACCAAGTTAACGAAGTTGAACAATTTGTGAAGCAGCAAAACCTAGTGGCAAGCGATGTTTATGCTGTGGTGCGAGGTCGTTTAACGGCAATTAATGAAGATAAAATTGCTAAACAAGTGTCAAAAGAGGCCAGTGATGGCAGTGATAATGGTCGAAAAGGGGTTGGGCGCGAGCTTAACTTAACTTGGCGAGCGCAATTACCGGATGAAAATACTATTGAACAGGGTGCTTGGTGGCAGGACAATACCGCGCAAGTTTCTGTCGAACAAAGTATTGCTAAGCGTTTAAATGTTGGTCTAGGAGATAAGCTAACCTTTCAATTAGGCAGTGAACAATTTACCGTGCCAGTAACGAGTATTCGAAAAGTGAATTGGCAGTCAATGCAGCCTAATTTTTACATGATTTTTAGCCCTCAAGTCTTGTCAGACTTTCCTGCTAGTTATATTTCATCTTTGCATGTTCCACTGGATAAGAAAAAAAGCATGCAGCGCTTTTTAGCTGATTACCCAACCATTAGTGTGATTGATGTTGATGCGATGATTGTTCAATTAAGGAAAGTTATAGATCAAGTATCAACTGCGGTAGAGTTTATTTTAGTGCTAGTCGTTTTTGCTGGATGCTTAGTGCTTATTGCACAGGTACAAGCGAGTATGGAAGAAAGAGAACGTGAAATAGCAATATTACGTACCATTGGCGCTAAAGGCAGATTATTGAGAAATAGTGTTCTATTAGAGTTTGTAGCCTTGGGTGCTATTGCAGGCCTTATGGCGAGTGTTGCCATGGAGTTAACGGTTTATCTGTTACAACATTATTTGTTTAATATGCAAACTAGTTTTCATTTTGAGTTCTGGTTGCTAGGTATCTTAGCAGGTGGTGGTTTTGTTGGTTTAGTGGGGGTACTTAGCTGTTGGCGGTTATTGAACTTGTCGAGTGTCGCGTTAATTCGCCGTACGATGTAATAGCATTAATTTCAACTAATCAGTGTCTTATCTCTAGGCCTTTTAACGCTCGCAGAGAGGAAAAGGCATTAATCAAGTTAATGGTATAATGTTATGTTTTAAAAAATGTATGATAAGCTACCGGGTTGTTATATCGAGTTAAAACAATATGATTAACCCAGGTTAGCAATTGCAGTAGAAAGCTACTAACAACGATAAAACATACCATATTTCATCATAAGGAATAATAATAAATATGAATCCATCCAAGCAGGCAACACCCTATTTAGTTGCACTTGCCTCTATCATCGTCATTATTGCTGGTTTAAAGGTCGCTGCACCTATTTTAGTGCAACTCTTGATGGCGTTGTTTATCGCAATAATCTGTATGCCGTCAATTCGTTGGATGGAAGGTCATAAAGTTCCTCGTTCTCTCGCTATTGTGGTTGTTCTTACGGTTTTTCTAGCGTTTGTCTATGTAATAGTTGCGTTAGTAGGAGACTCAATTAATGCGTTTAATGCCAATAAAGAGTTTTATATTGAACAGCTAGGATCTCGAATGAGAGGGATTGTCAATTGGGCTACTTCGCATGGGGTACCTATTGAAAATGTCAATATCGCCGCCGCTTTTGAGAAAGCAGACATAATGTCTTTAGTCACAATGGTTTTAGGTGGTGTAGGGAATATATTCAGTGATTTCTTTTTGATTTTTTTGTGTGTTATTTTCATTTTAGCAGAAACAACCAGTTTCCCTGCCAAGTTCTCTAGAGCTTTTTCTAATGCTCAAGATAAAATGGTTCATGTAAATAATATCTTGAGTAAAATACGCCATTATTTGGCGATTAAAGCAGCGACTAGCCTTTTAACGGGTATTTTAGCTGCGCTAGCACTGCTATTTATCGGCGTTGACTACCCATTTCTTTGGGGAATGTTGGCCTTTTTGTTAAATTTCATACCAAACTTAGGTTCACTGCTTGCCGCTTTACCTCCTGTTATTTTAGCGCTGATACAATTAGGACCTATAGGCGTTATGTGGACAGGCATAAGCTTTTTTGCCATAAATAATATTATTGGCAATTATCTTGAACCTAAATTAATGGGTAAAATGCTTGGCTTATCAGCATTTGTTGTTTTTCTTTCATTGATTTTGTGGGGATATATCTTTGGTGTCATTGGTATGTTTTTATCTGTACCACTTACTATGATGATCAAAATAGCATTAGACACTAACGATAAAACACGTTGGCTAGGTATTTTACTTGGGCCAGAAGAAGAAGCTAAGGAAGTAGTGGCTCCAATAAAAAATTAAAGCAGGTTACTGGATGACACTCAACTCTTTTATACGATTTTGCGTCATGCGTATAACACATTGTTTGTATGCGGTTTCTGCGCCTCTTTGAGGTGCAATTGCAAGATATTGCCAGCGACAATTGTTATCACGGTAGGTGATGAAATTGTTTTGCGAGCGATTGAATAATTTTAAAGCGGAATGTCGACCATTAACTAACACTTTTTCTTCTAACAATAACGTGTGGTGATTGAGCCACGTTTGTAGTTCGCGTTCGAGCGAGTCTTTGATGTTATCTAAACAGCGTGAGTGTTCATCGGTGTTTTGTTCAAATTTTTCACATTTAGCTAATATGTTTTCGATTTCACCCGTATTGCCATACGCAGAGAATGAACATTGAGCTAAAATTAAAACACTTAATGTAAATAAACTTTTTTTCATATTAGAGTTACTGTTAGTAAAATAAGTAGGTGCTGCGCTTGAGATCAGCTTGTTTAATATTTACCTTTCACGCTTAACTATTAGGTTAGTCTAAAATAGCCATTAAAAATAGTTAAGCGGGTTAGTACAAATTGATTAATGTTTAAATTATGCTGGAAGAACTTTTAAATAAGGTTTAACGGTTACTTTTTTGTATACACCAGCACCAATGTAGGGATCAGCATCAGCCCATGTTTGGGCGGCTGATAAACTAGCAAACTCAGCAATAATTAAAGAGCCGGTAAAGCCTGCATCGCCGGGTGCATTGCTATCAATAGCAGGACAAGGCCCGGCAACTAATAGTCGTCCTTCAGTTTGTAAAGCACTTAAACGCGCTAAATGGTGCTCGCGTACAGATAATCTTTTTTCTAAGCTGTTTTCAACGTCTTCACTGTAAATTAAGTAGAACATGGGGATTCCTAGTTTTGGTTATAGCCTGATGATTAGGTGTTTGTTTTGTCATTATCGTTAGCTGAGGAGTGATGAGGGTTTTCACTCATTACGTTTGAAGTAATCTCTATGCTATCTTCAAGTGCTTCTACTACTTCTTCCTCTTCTTTTGGCAAGTATTTGTAGAGTGAAAAAATAGAGCCAACGGCAAATATAAGTGTAATAGCGGTAAGGCCAAATACTTTAAAATTCACCCAGGTTTCTAATTCATAATTAAAGGCAACATATAAATTTAACGCGCCCAAAAAGGCGAAAAATACAGCCCAAGCAAGGTTTAGCTTGACCCAAATAGGCTCTGGTAATGTTAATGATTCAGACAAAAATTGTTTGATGATGTTTTTTCCAAAGCCGTAATAGCTCACCAGTAAGGCAAGAGCAAAAAACTCATTGATAATGGTGACTTTCCATTTAATAAAACTTTCGTCATGTAAAAAGATCGTTAATCCACCGAACACGGCTATTAAGCCAAAAAATATCCAATTGCGCGTTGGTACTTTTTCTTTTTTTATAAAGTAATAAAGGATTTGTAAAGCCGAGGTAATAATCAATGAACCAGTAGCCCAGTAAATATCGGCAAATTTATTGACAACAAAAAAGATGATCAGTGGGACGTATTCAAAGACTGCGTGCATAGTAGATTATTCAACTAGGTAGGGGATTCACAAAAAACTAATTCTATCGAAACTCTTCTGCTATTAATAGTTAAAGCTTATAACTAAAGGAAATAATATTTAGCAAGTTAAATAGTTTGTGATCTTTATCAACTAAGCGCTCGATCTAGTTTGTACTTTTAGCCAGAGCAAGGTACTTTACGCTTATTGAAACTTATCGAGTTAATAAAATACCATGTCAACCAATGAACTTTTTTATCAAGAGCAAGGCAATGAAGTCAATTTATTCAATCACGCCTTTGAACATCAACTCCCCGTTTTAATCAAGGGGCCTACAGGTTGTGGTAAAACACGTTTTATCGCCCATATGGCTCAAAAATTAAATAAACCTTTATATACCGTTGCTTGCCACGATGACTTAACCGCAGCAGATTTAGTAGGTCGGCATTTAATTGGGCCGGAAGGTACTTATTGGCAAGATGGCCCTTTAACTAGAGCAGTTAGGGAAGGGGGCATTTGCTATCTAGATGAAGTAGTTGAAGCACGTAAAGACACCACTGTGGTGTTACATCCTTTAGCGGATGATAGACGGGTATTGCCATTAGAGCGAACTGGAGAGTTAATAGAAGCTGCGCCCGGTTTTATGTTAGTTGTATCTTATAACCCTGGATATCAAAATTTACTTAAAGGTATGAAGCCTAGTACTAGACAGCGTTTTGTTGCCTTGCGATTTAATTATCCTACGGCGGAGGTTGAACAACAAATATTGATCAAGGAAACAGGGGTTGATGAACATTTGGCGTTTAAACTAGTAGAGTTAGCTAATGCACTTCGTAAATTAGAGCAAAATGATTTAGACGAAGTGGCTTCAACACGCTTGTTGATCTATGCAGCCCGAATGATTTCTTCAGGCATGCATGCACTTGATGTCTGTCGATGCTGTTTGGCAGAGCCGTTATCAGATGACCCGCAAACAGTAAAAGCTTTAATGGATGTTGCTAAGATCTATTTTGATGAATAACTTTTGCACCATTTACACGTAGTGGAGTAATAATGAACAATGCAATTGCTGCCAAAATACCAGCAGAGATAACCTTGGAACACTCAACAACTGACGTTACTGTATCAAAACGCCTACCGGGTGATTTAGCGATGTGGTTTTTTATTTTGGCTGAGTTAACGGTATTTGCCATATTATTTATTGGTTTCGCTGTTGCGGAGCAATTAAATATTGATATGTTTAATGAGGGTAAAGCTCAACTACATCAAATATCTGGATTGATAAATACACTAACGTTAATCACCAGTAGTTTTTTTGTCGCGCTTGCTTTAACTAAAATGCATCAAGGGTTTGGCAAACAGGCAGCGCAATTACTGGTAATTGCCAAGTTGATTGCCTGTATATATATTGGCGTCAAAGTATGGGAATACCTGTCATTATTTGAACAAGGTATTGATATAGAGACCAATACGTTTTTTACTCTCTACTTTATGATTACCTTTTTTCACTTAATGCATGTATTGCTAGGTATGGTCATTCTTGTCTTTGTTACTTTGAAGGCAGCTAAAAATGAATACAATGATAGCAATATCTCTGGGTTTGAGTCGGGTGCAAGTTATTGGCATATGGTTGATTTGCTTTGGATTATTTTGTTTCCTCTGATTTATATTATTTAAGTCCTTAATACTGGAGCCTAGAAGTGAAATTATTTGATTTCAATAGTAGTAATAAAAAAAATACCTATAGTTGGCTATGGTTACTATTGCTAACAGTAGTCTCTACCTATATTGATGTGCTTTTTGGCTTTTTCACTGAGCAAAAAAGCTTGTTTATTCTGGTTGTTTTATTTATTGTTTTTCTTAAAGGACAGCAAATTATTGATATTTTTATGGAGCTGAAACATGCTCCAACGTTGTGGCGCAGGTTGTTATTAGCTTATGTTGTGTTGCTACCTATCATAATAGGCTTTATTTATTTACTATAAAGCCTGCGTTAATAATGGGTTTTAAAGGTGAAGTACGTATGAAATCTAATCAAGACAACAAGCCTGCAATTATTTACCAATCACTTTATTTATCTAATTTGTTGCTTATTCCGCTGGGTAGCGTGCTGGTTTTACTTTACTATTTGTATCAAGCTCGACCCCATAGGGCTTCGCCAAAAATACTCACTAATTTCAATAGAATTCACTTGTATAGAAGCATTCAAATATCGGTGTTAGCGGGCATAATGCTTGGCGTAGCACCGATTTTTTATATTTTATATTCAGCAGAATTTGATGTTTCAGTAATGATTACTGTTTTTTATTTTGTTACTTTACATGCTTGTTTTGTACTTATTGGTATGTTGAATTTGGCCCGTGCTATGGCAAAAAAACTACCGGTATTTTAATCTTTTATTGTTAATACGTCAGCAAAGCCTGTTTAGAGCTTCTGCTTTTTCCCAGTTTATATCGCTTAAATCACGCTAAAAAAATCTAGGGTTATTGACATAAATCACTTTAACTGTCATTGCATCTGATACAATCTAATTATTATTTAAGTAGTTATATGGTTTAAGGTTATGGAAGAGTGGGTTGGTGGAATTTGGCATAAATATATTACCCGAAAGGCTAACCCTGAATATGATCATGCCCGAGTTTCATTTGATGAAGTAGCTAAATCAGTTGGTATGATTTTTAGGGCTCTCGGTGGCAATGCAGTCAAACGTATTGAAGCGGCCACTGGTCGAGAGTATCTAAGCCGTAAAAGTTTTTTACAAAAAATTTCAGGTGATACCCAGCTGGTTAGCTTGGCGTGGCAAGACGATGAAAGTTTACGTTTGCCAGAGTCTCTCGCCATTTTTGATGATAAAGCGCTTAACTATGATCTCTATATCTGGCTAGCCGTTTTAGCTGCGCATCATGGTGGCCAGTTTAAGCATTGGGCGAGAGATAATCAAAAGCTAGTGGTAGAGGTGTTAGAGGCATTTCCAGCGCTACGTTCTCGTTATGCAAGGCTTGCTAAAGCGTTTGTTAGTAGCCGAATTGATATTGATAAATTACCTAAAGCTGAGCAAGCAATGGAACGTGCAATTGTCGAGGCTATTATCAAACCCGGCTCTATCACCGAGTTTCCTATGGTTAACTTTGCGCCTAAAGCCGTGTATTTATGGTTATATCCGTCAGCTTTGTCTGATGAGGTTGTTGCTGCAGAATTTCAGGAGCTTGAAGAAAGCGATGAAGACGAAGGCAAAAATAAGAGTAAAACTCAAAAGTCAGATACCAGTAGAAAAAAAGCCGAGCGTGTCGATTCTCCCGATGAAAAACAAGGCATGATGATCTTTCGTCTTGAGAGTTTATTTTCATGGAGTGAATTTTCTAAAATAGACCGAGGTTGTGATGATAGTGATGACGATGAGGATACTTCTTCAGCGGCTGAAGATTTAGATAAAATCACTTTAGCAAAGCAGCAAGAGCAGCAAAAAAGCGCGAATATAAAAATAGACTTAGATTTACCTTCTGCCTCTGAAGATGATATTCCTTTGGGAGAAGGCATTAAATTACCAGAATGGGATTATAAAACACAGACCCTTCAAGCTGATCGGTGTTTATTGCAACCAATGTTACCTAAAGATGCAAAAGCAGAAAAATTGCCCGTGAGGTTACAAAAAACCGCCAAAACTATTCAAGCCCAGTTTGAACAATTACGCAGTGTCAGGTATTGGTTAAAAGCACAACCACAAGGAGAAGAGCTAGATCTAAGTGCGTGGTTAGATTTTCATGTAGAGAGCAAAATAGCACCAAGTGCTGAAAAAGGCTTATATCAATCATTTCGTGGTAACAACCGTGATTTATCTTGTTTGCTATTAGCAGACTTATCAATGTCTACCGATGCACATTTAGACAATGACAACCGTGTTATTGATGTGGTGCAAGATAGTATGCTGTTATTTGGTGAGGCATTACAAGCTGTTGGAGATAACTTTGCAATGTATGGTTTCTCGTCTGTAAAAAGACATAATGTCCGTTTTACTATGTTGAAAAACTTCAATGAAAGTTACAGCGACCATGTTAGAGGCCGTATTCAAGCGATCAATCCTGGTTTTTATACGCGCATGGGCGCAGCTATTCGTCAAGCTACCCAAGTTATTAACGAGCAAAAAAGTTCAGAGAAATTATTGCTTATTTTAACTGATGGTAAGCCTAACGACATTGATCATTACGAAGGGCGTTTTGGGATAGAAGATACTCAAAATGCAATTAATGAAGCAAAGCGTTTGGGTATAAAACCCTTTTGTATCACCATTGATACTGATGCACAGGACTATTTGCCTTACCTGTTTGGTAGTGATGGTTTTACTGTTATTTTAAGGCCGGAACAGTTGCCTTTACGTTTGCCACAACTTTATCATCAATTAACCGCTCAATAGGAATGCTGATATGAGTAATCAACAAAACAAATGTCTATTTTGTCAGGGTGAAAACACGGTTGATACTGACACGTGTCAGCATTGTGGTATGACGCTTCCTAAAAAGCACCCTGAAGATAGAAAGAGTAAAATCAGTTTTTTTGTTAAAGCGTTTTGGGCCATTGTCATCTTTTGCACTGTGATGGTGTTTTATCTTCCAAGGTGATTTGGTCTAATGGTAAAACCTTGGCATGATTGCAACACTGAGTGATAATCATACAGTAAGATTTTTTTGGAGGCTCTTTCGATGATTGACCAACATGGCGAGGTGCAATTATGTTATGAAAACAACATAATAAGGGCAACACTTATTGGCGCATTCAATGAACAAGGTGCAATACAATACACTGAAGGAATTAAACATATTGTTAAAAGCTTGAAAGGACAAGAGTATGCTATTTTGGTTGATAATACCAAAATGGAAGGGGGGACACCTGAAGCCTACCAAGTACTTGAAGAGTATAATCAATGGTTAAACCACACCAATTTGGTAGCTAAGGCAGTTGTGGTTGAAACTATAATAACCACTGAATTAATTAGACATTTGTCGCCAGCAATAAAACTTCAAACAACAAAAACATTTAAAAATAAGGCTTCTGCTTTACGGTGGCTGCAAACGTTGATCAGTGATTCATGAACTTATTGTTGGACAAGCCCTGCAGTGATTGTAAATTTTTTACATGGTGTCATTTATTAAAATGTTTTATATTACAGCGTTAAATAAAAGTGTCTGTTGAACGTGCTAAGTAATAGCACAAAAATTAACATAAAAAGCAGGCAGATTAATCAATAAAGGAATAATATGCGTAACTTATACAGTAGTGTTGTTTTAGCTTGTCTATTATCTGCTTGTAATTCAGATAAAAATGTCGATCCGTTAACACAAGAGCCGGAAAATAATATAGATAGCCAACTTAGTGAAATTATTTCAACTAACGGTTTAACAGGAGATCACTTTAATGGCCGCGATATTCCGGATGTAAACAGCAATATTGTGCAGTTAGGCAAGCACTTGTTTTTCTCTAAATCCTTAGGTGGGGATAGAGACTCAGCTTGTGTATCGTGTCATCATCCTATGCTAGGAGGGGGAGATAACCTAAGTTTACCTATCGGCGCTAATGCTTTGTCACCTGACTTATTAGGCATAGGCAGAGTACATGATACCAGTGCTCCAAACTTTGACGGTGGTCCTACTGTACCAAGAAACGCACCTACTACATTTAATATTGGTGGTTGGGATAAATTTATGTTTCACGATGGTCGTGTTGAAAGTATGGGCAAAACCGTCGGGAAAAATGGTAATGATGGTCTGGGGATTCGAACTCCTGACAGCTTACTGGGTATAGCTGACCCGAAAGCGGGCAGTTCTTTAACTCATGCTCAAGCTAGATTTCCAGTGACTTCTAACGAAGAAATGAAAGGTTTTAATCATTTAACTAAAACGAATCAACAAATCCGAGACTATTTAGCGCAGCGTATTGGTGGGTACGGCGAAGCCGAGACAGAATTAAGTGATCATAACTTTTGGCTAGATAAATTTAAAGAAGCCTTTCAGCAGCCTAATGCGAGTGCAGAGCAGCTTATTACCGAGCAAAATATCTCATTTGCAATTGCCCAATATGAGTTATCTCAAGTTTTTATTAACAATCCATGGTCAGATTATATCCAAGGAGATACTGACGCTTTAACTGATTCGGCAAAACGTGGTGCTATTTTATTTTATAGTAGTGAAGAACAAGGTGGAGCAAATTGTGTTTCTTGCCATTCAGGAGACTTTTTTACCGATGAAGAGTTTCATAATATAGCTACGCCACAGTTAGGCCACGGTAAAGGTGATGGAGACTCAGGACACGAAGATTTTGGTCGCTATAGAGAAACTCAAGTGCAAGCGGATAAGTTTGCTTTTAGAACGCCTACTTTATTGAACGTTGCTAATACAGGTCCTTGGATGCACTCTGGCGCTTTTACAACCCTTGTTGATACGGTTAAACATTCTGTTAACGCAAAAGAGTCAATCCAAAATTTTCATAACATTGCCATGGAACAACCCGGTATGCAAAATATCGATATGGCAGCAACTTACGCTACAGCAGCCTTTGATAATGTTAATTTTGAGGGGGGAAACTTACAACTCTCACAACAAAGTATTGATGATTTAGTCGCGTTTCTTCATGCGTTATCTGATCCCTGTGTAACAGACCGAGCATGTATGAAGCCATGGCTATTAGAGGATGATGAAGCACAAGACCCTAATGGTGATCAAGTTAATGCAATTGATCAAAGTGGTGAAACAATTTAGCTATTATCAATACATTGCAAAAACATGTTTCTTATTCTACCAGCATACTGCATTTTGAGGTTGATTGGGCATGAATGAGATTTGTGAGTGTTACTGTCAAGTATATTTACACTTTTTCTTGAATGAAAGAAGGCAAAACTTCAACTGATTGTATATTGGCCTGTTTTTTTTAATGGTACATTGTATGCTTAATTGTTTTTGATAAATAAATAAACTTTGGTGTGTAAATTTTTTGCTTTGTTATTCACCTGCAAATGCACAACATGAGATAAGGACTTTTTAATATGCACAAATCTAAAATGAATAAAAGAGTGTTCAAGCTTCTATCTTGTATACTCTTGATGTTTGCTTCTAGCCAAGTTTCAGCCTATGTGCTTGGCCCTACGACTCCAGGGAAGTGGGGGCCTTCAACAATTGGAACGGGGGCAACTGTAACGTGGAGTTTAATGGGGGCAGGTTTAGCCACTGACTCTGGTACTTCTGTTGCGTTAAGCTCATTTATGCCCGCTGGATTTAAAACGGCTATTACTGCGGCTTTTTCTGCATGGAGCGCTGTCGCAGATTTAACTTTTGTTGAAGTTGTAGACCCTAGTGTTGGTTGGGCAGACCCAGGTGCAGGCGTTAGTGATATTAGAATAGGGGGGCATAGTTTTGATGGTCCTTTTGGTACACTCGCTCATGGTTTTTATCCACCTGCTAATGGTGGAACTGCAGCGGGTGATATTCATTTTGACGTGGCAGAAACATGGAAAATCGGTTTCGGTGGTACAGGGTTTGATATTTTTCAAGTTATGGCCCATGAGTTAGGCCATGCCTTAGGTTTAAATCATACTGCTGTTGCTAGTTCACTGATGAACCCTTTTTATACTGAAGCTTATAGCGGTCCACAAGCAGATGATATTGCCGGTATGACTTATCTTTATGGCCCCGCTAACACAGTTTCACCCGTACCTGAGCCTAAGAGCGTTGTATTATTATTATTAGCGGTAATTTTGTTAGTTTTTGGTCATAAGAAAAACCAACACGCTAACTTACAATAGTTTACGAAAAAGTTTACGAAAAAAAAGCTTATGAAAAAATGGATTGTCCAGTATGTTGTTGTGTTGTTTTGCTTGCTATTAAGTGAGAATGCCGTGGCGTACTGGGCAAAAATGAGTAAGGAAGCGTTATTGAATTACCCCATTATTGTTTACGGGCAATATATTGGAACCTCACCTGTTAACATTGATGCAAATTCCTCTTTAACCAATTTAGGGGTAATAAAAACTTTTGAAGTTCTCAAAGGTAAACAAAATCAACCATTATATTTTCTTAAAGGTCATGATCCTAACTTGCCAATCAGCAGTGATATGCTATTTTTTGAACCTGGACAAATTGGACTGTGGTTTTTACAGCCGGTAGAAAATAGTACAAACCTCTATCAACTCAATCACCCCAGTCAATATCAACACCTCAAGGAAGAAATTAGCGAGCTAGAACGATGGAAATCGTTGTTAAAATAATCAAGGCTATGGAAAAGATATTATTATGGATAGCTTCTCAATTCTATTAGGCTAAGCTTAAGGAGTGTTATTGGTAATGGATAAGCACTAGTCTGATTGGTATGAACTATCAAACTACTTTATATTTAACTAATGAAAACATTAACGTTAGGATGAAAAGCGTGATAAAAATATGGGTTGTTTTGATACTTGTTTTACTTATCGGTTGTAGTGAAAAAACATATGATGAATATATATCTGACGCTAATCAGCAAATCACCACCAACAATACGGCTAAGGCCATCATATCGTTAAAAAATGCCATCCAAATATCCCCAAAGTCACCACTTGCTAGGTTTATGTTAGGGCAGTTATATTTCCATGAACATCAATATAAAAATGCTGAAAAAGAACTAAACAAAGCGCTGGTTCTAAAACACCCGGCTAATCAAGTTATTCCATTATTATCAAAAATATACCATAAGACTAATGATGATTTAGCATTGCTTTCTCTCGAGCATAAATACACACAATTATCCATAGAGCAAAAAGCCGAAATTGGTTTTCACAAAGCACAAGCCCACTTACGGTTGCAGCAAGAGAAAGAAGCGATAAAGCTGTTAAAGAAAATAAGTCAATATAAAACAACTTCACCCTTTAAAACGTTAGCGAATAGCTACGTTTTATCGACCAATAAAAACTTTGATAACGCGTTAGCACAAATTGACTTTTTATTAGAAAAGTTTCCTACTCAAGCGGATGCGCTAAAACTGAAGGGGATGCTGTTATTAAAAAAAGATCAAAAGTCAGCAGCAGTAAAAATATACCAGCAATATCTAAAAGCATACCCAGAAGACAGAGCGAGTCAATTATTCTTAGCACGTTTATTAACGGTAATGAATAGAACAAAAGAGGCTGAGCCGATAGTTGATGGTTTACTTGAAATATATAATACCCATGCGTTATTAAATCAACTTAAAGCGGTTGCTCGCTACCATGCTAAAGACAATACCAGTGCGTTAGCATATTCTGAGAAAGCAATCCTGAAAAATCCACGCGAACCTGTATTAAGATTAATTGCAGGTTATAGTGCCTATCAATTGAAAAACTGTAATACTGCTTACAATCACCTCTCTATAATTGCTGATAAACTAGCATATGATCATCCAGCCTTAAGACTCCTAGCTATATGCCAAGTTAATTTAGGGTTTGGTATAGCGGCAAGTAACACGCTCAGTTTAATTAATGAAGCTAGTCCCCCGGATGCGGAACTTTTTTCTATGGTTAGCTTCGCTTTAATTAATCAGGGAGAGATAGTAAAAGCTAAAGAAGTACTCAACGCTTCGCCTTTAGAAGGCAATAGTGAAGATTTAATGCTTTTGGGAATCATGAAACTCTCAATGAACGAAGTATCTGATACTATAAATCTTGAGCTTGCACACCAACAGACGCCGAGTAATAGTCTAACCAAACAAACTTTAGCAACCGCCTATTTACAGACCCAACAATTCGAACAGGCATTAACGTTGGCAGAGGGTTGGAAAAAAGAAAATAGTAAAGACAGCCAAGCTTATTTAGTTTCAGGTTTAGCTTATGTAAAGTTACTTGATTATGCAAAAGCGAAGCTTGAATTTCAGCAATTAGTGGCAATTGCGCCGGAAAATCTTAAAGCTCAATTATTGTTAATAGACGTGTTAGATAAATTAGGTGAATACAGTAAAGCGAGAACTGATCTAAATCAGTTGTTAGAAACACATCCATTTTATGTCCCAGCGTTAGTTAAACTATACTTGTTTTCAGCTAATAAAAACGAAGTGATATCGTTAATGCAATCTAAGTTAAAATCAGTGCCTGAAAACACTGAGTTAATTTTGGCATTGGCGAAAATTCAACTCGCAGAAGCACAGCCCCAAGAAAGTGTTAGTTTACTTTTACCCATTGCAGAACATTCTAATAAAAGTGACGCGTACTGGGACATTCTTGGTCAAGCATACATGCAACTACATCAGTATAATCAAGCTAAAAAGCACTATAAGTTATGGCTGCAAGAGAAACCCCACAATACTTTTGCTTTGATAGGTAATTTGGTATTAATGGATTTATTTCATCAATACAATGAAGCCGTATTGCTCACGAGCAATTATCTTAAGAAAGCAGGGCGTGATAGTCGGTTAGAACTGTTGCATATACATTTCTTAATAAAAGTAAGTGATTTTGACGCAGCTAAACTAAGCTATGCTCAGCTAGCTCAAACTTTGCTTGATTTACCCTTTACAAAAGGGCTTGCTGGCCAAATTCAGATGCATGATAAAAATTATTCCGACGCTTTAGCTAATTTGTTTATTGCGTATGAGCACTTCCCCAACACCCAAAATGTCCAACTGATTTATCAATGCTATTACGGGCTAGAACAAGCTACCAAAAGTTATGCATTTTTAAAGAAACATGTTGAAATGCATCCCAATGATTTGGAAAGTTTGCTGCAACTGGCTGCCTTACAGATTAATATTAACATTGATGAGTCTATTCATAATTATGAAAAAGCATTAAAGATAAATTCTAACAATTTTATTGCTTTAAATAACCTTGCTTCTTTTTACCTTGATAAAGGTCAAGTAGAACGTGCACAAGAGTTTGCTGAGAAAGCTTTAAAATTACAGCCAAGCAACAGCTATGTACTTGATACATTGGGGCAAATATTATTGGCTAAAAAAGAATATCACCAAGCATTAACTTATTTTTCTAAAGCGGTTAGTGACAAAAATGTTATAGATGGTATCTATGTTAATTATATTGAAGCTCTATTTCTTACACAACAGCACGCTTTGGCTAATCGTAAAATTGAACAAAGAAAAATTACCTCAGGCAAAGCTCTTGAAAAGTTGTTGAGCTTAAAGAAAAAATATAAGACTTAATATGCTTGGGAGGGGTTTGGAACAATTAAAAGCATCTTAAAAAATGATTTTTTTAGATGCTTTTAAATAGGCTTTGTATAAATATCAATAGCATTGAATTAAATGATTTTCTTACATTCTTTTATACATTCCAAGCAAGATTCTTCACACGCTTTACATTGAGGGTGTTTCGAGTGTTTACCACATTCTTCAGCACAAACCTGACAAACGTCTATGCAAATTTTGGCAACTGCTACTAATTGCTCTGATTGATAAGTGGCCATTTTGGCAAGTGCTCGGCACATCACTATCATTTCGTTAACCGTTTCAGCACATCGAGCAACACTGGTATCACCTGATTTAAACAACTCTATACAATGATCGATACACTCATCACCATGTTGAGCGCATTCATTCGCGATGCTTACCAGTGCTTTGTTTATTTTTGTCATTGGGTGATGGTGATGAGAATGATCTTGAGCAGAAAATGCCGTACCTGACGCTACAACTGCTGAAGTAGCAAGTATGCCTTTTAATAAAGTTCTACGAGAGTGATTTTCATTTTTTGCGTGATCAGACATATTTTATCTATCCTATTTATCTATGATTGCTTGAAAGTGAGTTAATATTGAACTAACTAACTGTAATCAGTAAAGTTTAACATATCTCCTTGCATTGTATATACTTTCAGCAGAGCAAAAGATAAGTGCAGCAATGTTATCATTGAAAGAAATAAACATCAGCAATGATATGTAGACAAGGTTATAAATACGCTTTTAATCAATGGGTTGCCTCTGTGTCTTTGAATTATCGCAGAATGGGAAATATATTAATTAACTTAACGGTAAAGTGATTGAAAAAATACTGCCCTTATTTATTTCACTTTTTACATTCACCGAGCCCTTGTGAGCAAGCGCAATGTGTTTGACAATAGATAGCCCTAGCCCTGTTCCACCTAACGCTCTGCTGCGAGCTTTGTCTACACGATAAAAACGTTCAAACAATCGTGATAAATGCTCTTCTGGAATTCCGCTTCCTTTATCTTCAACACTGATTTCAATATCGTGCGAATTTTTGATCACAGTAAGTTTTATTTCACTGTTGCCATCACTATATTTTATTGCATTATTGAGTAAGTTAATTACAGCTTGTTCAATTAAAGAGGGGCTATGCTTAAAGGTTATATCTTCGGCTTGGTTCAAAATAATGTCGATGTTTCTCTCTAATGCCTTGTCTTTACATAGAAATATAGCATTGCTTAAAGCTAAGGTTATAGACTCATCGACAAAATCTATTTCATTAATTTCTGTTTCTTTTTCTATTTTAGATAAGGTTAATAAGTTTTCTATAATACCCTCTAGACGAATAGAGTGAGTATGAATAATATCAATAAATTCTGCGTTTTTCTCTTGGGTTAAGTTAGGAAATTCAATTAATGTTTCAGATAACCCTTGTATTGCAGTCAATGGCGTTCTAAGTTCATGTGAAACATTAGCAACAAATTCTTTTCTTTGTAACTCAAACTCTTTTAATTGGGTGATATCATTAAACACCACAAGAGTGCCACATTTGTTTTTATGAATATCAAGTAATGGCGCTGATTGGGCGAAAAGTACTTGTTCAATGTCGTTATGGATAATAATTTCTTGCCCAACCGGCTGGTCTTGCTTGAGGGCATATAAAATTAAATGGTTTAACTCTACATTTTCAACAACATCTTTAAGTTTTTCACCTTCGATATTATTTTCAGAAATTTTTAAAATATTATAAGCCGCTTGATTAATGCGTAAAATATTTTCGCTATTATCTACTGCAATAACGCCTTCAACCATACTGGAAAATACCGCTTCTTGTTCATTTCTCTGGTTAAGAATTATTTCTATTCGTTGGTTTAATTGGATAGCAATTTCGTTGAACGCTTGCCCTAGCTGCTCGGATTCAAGCGAGTCGTTAGAGCTGAGTTGTACACGACTAGAAAAATCGCCTTTGGCTAAACGTTGTGCTTGAACCTTCATAACTTCTAAAGGCCTCACAAGTGCTTTAGACATCCACCAACTTGCAAATGCCGTTATGATGGTTAGGATAATAAACCCAAGAGATACCTTGTAATATATGCCTCTTAGCGCATTCTGTAGTGTATTTAACGGCGTTGAAGTTCTCATTACGCCTATCATTTTATTTTGCGCTAAAATTGGCATAGCAAAATACATTGAATCAATTGCTAACGTGTGACCGTAACGTATTGATAAACCCTTACCGCTAAGAATAGCTTGCTCAACTTCTGGACGTTTTTTATGATTATCCATTGTGGTAGGATCTTTTTTGTTATCTCCAACAATTTCACCAGAAGGTAAAATAATTGTGATCCGCGTGAATGAGTCGTCACCTAATTGTTGAGCCTTATATTGTACTTCTTGGTATTTTTTGGTTTGAAGCAGACGAGCAAATTCAGGTGTTAGTATTTTAGCTCTTATTTCTAAATCACTTGCACGCTCTTGATAGTAAAACGATTTAAATGACCATAATGCAATCATCACAATTGCAAGTAGTGAAATAAATGAAATAATTAAAAAGGAAGGATATAACTTCCAAAAAAGGGTTTTGCGTTTTATGGTCATTGCATGTTCGTTGGTGAAAAATGCTTATTTAAAAGAATATTAAGCTTAGGGAATAGATACTTTAACAAGTGTGAAGTAACAATACTATACACTTAATAGCAACACTTTGTTCTTTGGTTTAATTGGCAAATAACAAGGAAAAAAAAGCACCACGAATGGTGCTTTAGATGTTTGAGAATCAGACTGATTACTGTTTTTTTAATCTTCTTGATGCTAATCCCATAATGCCTAATGCGAAGATAGCAAGAGAAGAGGGTTCAGGGACATCTGTTGGGCTTCCTACTATGAGAGTTAGGGAATCTGATGCTATATTATTTGACCATGCCCATTCGTAGGCTCCAACATTAGCGCCTAATGATGCGAAGGTTGCACCAGCAAAAGTTCCACTGCCTGATATTACCTGACCAGATTGATACCCATTTGGCATCCATATTTGTCTAAAAGAAGATGAAAAGTCGATAAATAAGTTATCACCTGCGATAATGCCTCCTGATAACGAACCAGTAAATGCAGCTAGTGTTGGGGTTTTGGTAAATGCTGCTAAATCATAGTCGTCAACACTGCCAGAAGCGAACATAGATTGTAAATCTCCAACTCCTCCAGCTGTCCATAAATTACTGGAGTTGCTATTTCGCGTTGCATCAAAGACTGCAGAGCCTAAGTCAAGAGAACCATTCCAACTAATTACTACATCACCATTTAACTCATCAAGGTTAAGTATCAATCCAGCATTCGCTAAGCCACTCATAGATATAATCAAACCAACTAAGGCCATTTTTAACATTTTTATATTCATTGTATCTTCCTTTGTAATACATTCATTGAAAGAGAATGGTATTTTTATTGTTGGAAGCATGATATATACAAAAATCATTCCAAAGCATATATACTCTTTTTTTTCATAGGTTTAGGTTCCGCTATAAACCACCGAAATCAATAGATGTAAAGTAATTGGACACTCGCTGTGCATAATTATTAATTGCCTTTAGTTAATAAATTCAATTATGACCACTTTGCAAAACGTTCCTTTATAATTCCGCACATTACACAACTGCCTTAGCTAAACCCTGAGAATACGATAAGGGCAGTTATATCACCATTTATGACGCTACCATATACTAGTAACAGCACTAGTTTAAGTGTATAGAACAAGTTAAGCGTTTACCCTACAACAATTCAACCCGTAAGCTAAACATCCACGTTATACACTAATCTACTCGCGCTACAAAGTCGGGCTTCGTGAGTCTTAGCTGCCTAAAGCAGCTAAAGTGTAGCTTTACAGTGTGAAACCCTTCCATAGTTAATAAATCTCTTTCTAAAATTATAGATCGAGAGAACTAGTAAACCTGATAAACCAAAGCTACCACCTGAAGAAGATTGTTCTTGAAGCGAAGGTGGAGCAGTTACATTGTTATTATTAATTGTGTCGTCAGACGAGCTCTCAATAAAGTTAGCTACGACGGTTCTGTTTGAATTCATGTTAACGACACAAGTTTTCAAACTGTCTGTTGGAATCCAGTTGACTACTCTATTGTCAAATTCGCCCCAGACAATATCATCTATACCATTTGAATCAATATCAGCAAATGAAACAGAAGTTAGTCCATCATTAGCTCGATGTACAATATCTGTAATAAAACTTCCATCTTGATGCTGAGTTAATAGCCCCACATCCTGCCCATAATAGGAAGTTACAAGTACATCTGTTAGATTATTTTGATCAATGTCTCCAAGTGCCACACCGTAAACATAGTTATCAGCATAAATTGTTGATTCGATATAATCAGAAGCCGTTAAACGATAGGCTAATACCTTGTTTAAATTAATTGCGGTGCCAACGATATCAAAATTGCTGCTACCAGTTAATTTCCCTACTGCCAGCTTGAAGAAAGCTCCTTCAGTCGGGATATCTTGATATAAAGAAAATTGGTTATCGCCTTCGTTGGCGTACCATCTCAAGCTAGGCCCAGTAACAGAATTTACAATATCTTTTAAACTATCTGCTGAAATATTCGCACTAAAGCTTCCTAGTAACAAATCATTTAAACCGTCTTGATTGATGTCGGCTATCGCTAATGAATAGGGGTGTTCATTGGCGATCTCAATCATATCAGTCAAGGTAAAATTACCATTACCATCATTCATATACGATAAAATAGCGTTGGCTTTGTAATCGACAACAAAAATATCAGTATCACCGTCGCCTTCCCAATCGGCAGTAGTCATGGAGCTTGAATAAATTGGGGCGGAAAATGTTTGTGCAAGTTGATATTGCTCGTTTCCTAACGAAAAACTGACGGTTAACTGGCTGCTAAACAATGAAATGGTTGCTATATCTTGTAACCCATCACCATTGAAATCTGCAAATGCTACCTCTTTCGGTCGAAACTCCTGAGCAATGAGTTGCTTTTTATCAGGGTTCATTAATACCTCTTCACCAGCATCACAACTACCAGACTCCCAGTGACTAAATTTATATCCGGAGGTTTCTTCAAAGTTTAAAGAAACGATAGAATCACTCGTAATTTTCTGCTGACACGTTTCAGTGCAAAAGGTATTGTTAGATTCAATATTGACCTTTCCTTTACCAATTATCTCAAGTGTTAAAGTTACCTCTTGTGCTAAGACAGCGATTGGAAGGTTGGTCAAAATAGTACTTAATATTAGAAATGATTTTATTTTCATTAGAAGCTCCAAGTTAGTTTCAAATCAATTTGTTCTCAAGTATGATGAAAAGCTATTTTTATAAGATAGTTTTTAAATCCTTTTTTTATCCCCTTTAATAACAGCAGTTTAGAGAGATGTATTTGAAAGAAAGTTTTTGTATAGGAGATATACTCTTTAATCCTGAACGCAATGCGATCATTGTAAATAAGCAAGAAAAACGTATTAAGCCAAAAACTATGTTGCTTATGTGTTATCTGGCAAAAAATTCTGACAGAGTTGTCACTAAAGAAGATATTATGACTAACTTATGGCAGGGTGTCGTAGTAGGTGATGAAGCTGTCACCCGGCTGATTTTTAACCTCAGAAATGTCTTGTGTGATGATGCCAAAAACCCAAAGTTTATAGAAACTATTCCAACCAAAGGTTACCGTCTACTTGTTGCCCCAGACGTTATTAAAACGAAAGTAGATGGCAGAAAATACAAATTTCTAGTATTGGCCTTTGTGATGTCACTTGTTATAACGTCACTGATGAGTCTATTCATCAACAAAAATGAGTTATACACAGGTACAATCTCAGAAGTTGCATCGGTTACAAATAAAGCTGGTTTAGAGCGGCACTTTAATATCAATTTCAAAACCAATAACTTGCTATATGTGCATGTAACAAATAGCAGTAGTCAGTTGTTTTTTAAGCTTAAAGGAGAGGGTGTCCCTATACAACTCACCGATAGTCATTCAAGAAAACGCTCTCCAAAATGGTTAAATGAGGATACTTTTTTATATATACAAGCAAGACGAAATGATTATGCAATTACTCGTCAGAATTTGGCAGGCAAGCAAGAAGATTTATACTCAACACAGAATTTTATTTACTGGGTTAATCAAACCAAGCAAAAACTCTTTTTTACCGAAGAGTCTAGTTCAAAAGGGCAGCGAAAAACTAGTTTAAAATCACTCGACTTAGTTACGGGGAAAGTGGATAACTTGTCTGAAAACAACTCCGAATTACCTGACTATATTTCTTCTTTTGCAGTCGATTTAAGTGGAAACCGTTTGTTTGTATCAGATCAAAGTGGTCAGCTGATGTTATTTGAACTTGGCAGCAAACAATTGCACCCACTACAAAGTAATTTCACACGTGTCTTACATATTGATGTAATTAACGAGCATACTTTGCTAGTGACCGGGCAAAATGATGCAGCTAGTGGAATATGGAAAGTTAATTTATATGATAATGAACAAAGTTTAGTGCTTTCGGCAACTGGAGGACTGGAAATAGCTCAAGCTATATTACATCAAGGCAAGTTATTTTACTCAACCTATCAATTTGATACTGATATTTATCTTTTAAATGAAGGAAAGTCATTCCCGCTAGAAACAATAAATACCCCTTACAACGAATTGCATCCAAAATTTATCGATAATCAAAGCAGTATATTGTTTATTTCTAATAGCGGCGGAGGCTACGATTTATGGCATTACAAATTAAACACTGATTTTGCTGAACGGATAACTAACTTCAATGCAAGAAAAATGTATCCGCCCGTAATTTCATCAGATGGCGAATTGGTTGCAGTATCGTTTGAACAAGAGAACAAGCACTTTGCGGTTATTGACTTAACACGCAACATACAGGAGAGTAATATACAAATTGATAATCAGCGATTTCCGCTCGGTTGGTCTGAAGACAAGCAGACACTATATTTCAGTGAATATTCAGATAATATAAACCTTTTTAAAACCTCTCGCGATCTTAGTAAAACTAAATTAATTGCAGCAAATGGCGGTTTATTTGTGAACCTAAATGATGCAGCCAATACTATAGTATTTGCTGACTATGTCAGTCAGGGGATTAAAACGTTAAGTGATAAAGGTGAAGTTCTAAACTTTACGCCGCTCAACATTCTCAACAACTTGACCATTGGTGAAGCTATGATTAAAAACAAAGCCTTGTATATTGCTTTACGCGGAGAGAATGAATATAACATTCAGAAAATTAATGTCTCGAATGGCGACACTTCATATGTCACTGAGCTCCCAGTGCAATCGCATTTTTCCGATATTGATGCACATGGAAAAAAAGCATTATATTTATTACGTGAAGCATCTGGACCCCAAGGTGATATTATTAAAGTAAATTTTAAGAATTAACCGCGTTGTTATCAGCTCATCAGCCTTAATTTATTTTAACTTCAACCCTGATACTCACTATTTTAAGTAAGCTCACATATATTTGCTGCAGAATGCTTATAATATATTATTAAAGGTAATCAATTAATCATTCAAGCCTGTTTAGAAAAAGAAAAGATTAATAAAGGTGCTTTAATTCACTAAAGCGCTTCTTTCCTGTATAATCCGCGCACTAAAATTTCCTTAAATCTCTTTGATTAATAAAGGCACGAGATGACTGTAGAACAATTCGACCCAAGCACAAGTAACTCAAATAAAAGCCAAACGACCACGTTAGACATTCCGTCTAAAATGATTGAAGAGCAACATAACGACGTTGTTAACTCAAATAAAGTGTCTACTCTTGTTTCTGAAAAAGCTGCAAAGGTGGGCTTCGTAAGTCTGGGTTGTCCTAAAGCCGAAGGTCAACCCAAGCTGTAACCCCCTAATTTATAGGACCACTGTTAATACCGTCCGTTTATTCAACTATCTGTTCCCTTAAAACAACTCCGTTATTTTACAAGTTCATCTATTAATATTAAAAACACCTTGTTTACTTAAATGCGATAACGTACATTTAAAGTGTACTTATTTGTATTTTGGTAAATAAAATGTCAACTAAACTCAAATGGCTTAATGATCAATTATCACAGTTTGAACTACTCTTAATGCCATATTTGAAGCAACATGGTATATCACGTTCGCATGTGCAAAATTATTTGAAAAGTGGTTGGTTAGAAGTAGTTGTTGGCGGTGTATATAAAAAGCCAAATGCAACCATATCGTGGAGTTCGGCACTTTCTGCATTGCAATATCAACAAGCCAGCTCGTTACATCTTTCAGGGCTTTCAAGTCTAGCACAGCAAGGGATATCTCATTACCTCGCCATGGGTAGTGAAACAATCCATTTTAATTCTATAAAGGCCATAAGGTTACCCAAATGGTTATTTTCTCAACATTGGAAGATAGAAGTTAAGTGTTCTAAAGTACTTGATCAAATTGATGAGAATGATCTAATCGAATTAGCTGTTAATAGCCAAACAGTCAAAGCTAGCGTAATTGAATTAGCGGTTTTAGAAATGTTAGAGAAAGTAACAGATGAAAGTAGCTTTATATTTGCTGTTCAAATGTTCCAAGGTTTCACATCGTTAAGACCTAGAAAGCTGCAATCATTATTGGAAAGATCACCTTCTATGAAAGTGAAACGTCTTTTTTTATTTCTAGCACAATATTACCAACATCCTTGGTTTAAGCGCATAGATGAGAGTAAATTAGCTCTAGGCTCTGGTAACCGTCAAATAGTGAAAGGGGGTTATGTCGATAAGCGCTATCTAATCACTGTTCCAATTAGATTTAAACAAGGAGAGTTAGAAAATGGATAAAAATAGCCCTTATTACAAACAAGTAAAATTGTTGATTTCTGTATTGCCTTATGTCGCTAAGGAAAAGTGTTTTTCGTTAAAAGGTGGTACGGCAATTAACTTGTTTATTCAAAACTTCCCTAGATTGTCAGTCGATATTGATTTGGCCTATATGTTATTGGAACAAAGAGATGAAGCTATAGTTAATGTCAGAAGTGCATTAAGCAGAATAGCTAAGCAGATAAGTAATTCAGGAATAGCAAAAACCGAGTTACAACTCAATAGACCTGATGAAATGCGTATCATTGTGTCAGGACAACAAGCACAAATAAAAATTGAAGTATCACCGGTAATGCGAGGCACTTTAAAGCCAGCTATTGAAATGGATCTTATTGAGTCTGTAGAAGATGAATTTGGTTATGCTAGCATTGGCGTGGTGTCATTAGCTGATTTATATGGTGGTAAAATTTGTGCCGCACTTGATAGGCAGCATCCAAGAGATCTTTTTGACATTAAGTTACTTCTTGAACATCAAGGCTTGTCACAGGGCATTGATAGAGCTATTTTTGAAGGTTTTATTGCGTATTTGTTAAGTCACCCAAGACCTATAGCTGAAGTAATGTCTCCTAGGCTTAAAGATATCGAAAGCTCATTTATTCAAGAATTCAATGGTATGACAACACAGGCTGTAACTGTTGATGAACTCATTGTCATACCAAACAAATTAATAGCAGCGCTAAAAACTCACTTTACCAAGCAAGATTTGGATTTTCTGCTGTCGTTTAAATCAGGCAAGCCAAACTGGGAACTTTCACCAGATACTAATATTGCTAATTTACCTGCGGTGCAGTGGAAATTGATTAACATTAATAAAATGAGCATGGATAAAAAATCGCAAGCAGTAGATAAGCTAACTCATGTGCTAACAAAGTGGCTTTAAACTAATACTACAACCAATCATTTCAACAAGCTCAAGCTCGTTATCATGGGCTATATCCGAAGCTGTCTTTAACTGACGAGCTAATGTAGTGCCACCTGATTGCTTATCACTTGACCAACGAATATAGCTATAACATTTCTTTAATTTATATAGATAGAAAGAGAGGGCATGAACCAGTGAGTATTATTGCTGAGTTTTATTAATATGGGCAGTTAATCCTGGTAATAATTTAGATACTCGACAACCTGCCTAACATAGTGATTGTCGAACTTTGAAAAATGATTTTTGGTGAATGGTTCACAATGTTAACTATTGAATCGTTTGATACTTTCATCTACTTCCTTTTTGAATGACTTACAATAAGCACAAGTTACTTTGGGTGAGGTAGTTAGAGCAACCGAATTGATTATTCGCCAACTAAAAAATATAATTGTATTGCTATATACAAAGTGGGTTGTAATATATCTACCGAAACAGGATGTTTTCAAGTTCAACTACTTGAAGTAAAGGAGTATTATAATCAAATCAAATTAAATTAAATCACCGTAACTGTTTGTGCTTTTGCACTAACGGTATTTTTGGCGATGATTAAAAATATAAACTCGAACTGATTTAGTTCACTTAAAATAAAAACAAGGATTTTGTATGTTAAAAAAATAATACTGTTTGCCGTTTTGCTAAGTTTTTCAAACCTATCTATGGCTACAGTTCACCTTTGTCCAGTGACGTCTAAAGTGATAAATGGTTGTTCATTTGATGATATAGGGGTGAATTATGGTGAATTTGTTGAATCTATTGCCGAAGTTATAGCATCTCCATACTCAGGAGACTTTACTCCTTCTTGTAATGCTCATGATATCTGTTATCAAACGGTAGGAAAAACGCAACAAACATGCGACCATGAGTTTAGAGAAAATCTTTATGATGAATGTGGAATTGACCCTTTATGTAAGGTGTATGCTGACACTTTTGTTGAAGCGGTTCAAGCCAATGGCATTGATCATTATAATTACGGCGTAAATACTGCTATCTCATTTGCAGGGCAAGCGGAAAGCAATATAACCACTGAAAGCTGTGTTACGACTCCTAAGTATACTGACAGATATAATTCAGGTATGCTTGATTACATTAAGAGTGAATTTAATTCTCGTGTAGGGAGAAATCCAACCACAGCAGAGGAATTTGACTTACTCAATCTATACTTACTAAATGAGAGTGATTCTGATAATGATTACACTAATTGGAAAAGCTCTGTGATTGCTTCAATTCAAAGCAATTACCTAAATACTTCTGGGCCTGAAGCTATCTTTTATAAGCAATAAGTAACGGTTCGTGGGTGGACTTCAGCATTTATTTTAGATGGTTCATTATCAAAAGGTCAGCCAGTTAATTATAAGTGGCATATGGCTCACAATCATCAAGAAGAATTCGATAAAGATATTAGTAAACAGACACCTCTTGCTGGTGGTATGATGTATATCAGTGGTTATTTAAGAGTTGATAGTACTTACGGCAAAGACTACATAATTGTTGATGAATCATTTTATGTTAATTCGTGTCCATCCACACCATGTAATATAGAACCATAAGGAAATAGCGATGAATATATCAAAACTTTTATTTACGGCGTTGTTAGTGTTTATTCTGGGGGGATGCTCTTCTATGAAAGCCATTGACACGGTTCATGTTAATTCTCATGCTGAGCTGACAAAATACCTAGAAGTAGGTGATGAGGTTATTGTTATCACTAAGCAAGGTATAACACATGAACTTTCTATTACTGATATTCATGCTGATGCCATTTCTGGTGGTGAAGTGAAAATACTTATTGCAGATATTGAAAAAATAAATAAGAAAGAATTTTCTTTGCTGAAAACAGGTGGGCTTATATTAGGTATACTTTCGATAGTTGTTATGAGTTGCTGCTTTATAGTTTCGTAAGGTATTATGAGAACGAATTCAGATGGGTTAGATTAAGCCCATCTGAATTTATCTTCCCTTATTAAAAGAAAACCTGTACTAAATAATGAATAAGCTAAAACCACCATTCATAAAGCTGTAATTATCAATTAAAACACAAAAGACAAGCAATATATTCTCCTGTATAATCTCGCCCAATTCATTAAAGCCTTTACAAAGACCCTGACTTTGCAATAAAGGCAGTTAAACCACCATTTATGACGTTGCTATGGCTTATTAAACGATAAGTTAAGGCATCGGCAAACGCTGTAAAGTTCAAGTTGAGAGAGCCATGACCGTAGAACAATTCGACCCCAAAAGCACAGCTAATGCAGCTTCTAAACAAAGTTTTGCTAAGCAAACTACAACGCTTGAAACGCCAGTTAAGATTATTGAAGCGCAAAGTAATGCTCAAGCAAGTGACCAGCCATCATCAAATCGCGCTGCAAAGGTGGGCTTCGTGAGTCTGGGTTGACCTAAAGCCGAAGGTCAATCCAAACTAAAGGCTTTATTTTATAAGGTCTACTGTCAATACTATATCTTTTTCAATTATTTAATTCCTTAAAATAACCCTTGTTATTTTACAATTATTACTATCAATAACCTGTTTAATTCAATGCAATATCGTGTGTTTTAAGTATACTTTTCTTGAATTTTCATTAAATAATTTGAGTTCTATAGTTTTAATAAATTGTGAAAAAAACAAAATTCTCTATCTCCTTTATTAAACAAACTAATTTAAGAGAGTATTGTTTGTCTGTAATTTGAATATTTTAATAAGTTTGCAATTAATATTTTTTATTTCTAGAAATTCACAGGCTTCAATAAGGTAAATTATTTTCTTTTTAGAGGAAGCAAATCAAAGAATCTACACCCACGTCACATTTAATGTATATTTAACTTATCTTTTTCTTGTTATCTTTCATGTTTTTAATAGTTGGAGTAAAAAATACTTTACCAATAATTGTATTAAAATAAAATGCTATATAGATCATTATTAGTTCTTACAAGATAACTTAAATTTAATGAAATTGATGGGAAACCTATTGCTTAAATTGATTTATAAACTGAACCAAGCTTATCCCAAAATTATTAATAATCATCTATGGAGTATTGTATTTTTTATTACTTCTCTGGCTACCAGAATGAATATGACAAAAGACTTAAATTATTAGGGATAAATAAATGACTGCCCATAATTCAATCGAAATCGTAGAAAAAATTTACAAATTGTCTAAGAAAAGACACATTAAAGACGTGGATAATTATATACAAAGCATTTTAGCTGAACTGTTAAAGGAACAGACTAGTGATGATGCTCTGACTGCGCTCTCTAAAATTGAATTTCGTTCTGATATACGTGAAGAAAGAAGGTTTAAAATTACTAAGCCTGATTTTAAATTACTTGTCGAAAGCTTGAAAGAAGAAAAAAACTTTGACGGATATTTATTAAAAGCTTCAATTGAATTAATAAATAAATTAGTGCAATTAGGTGGGGACTATTTAACACAGTTAAAACTGCATGATAAAGAAAGTTCAGTAAGAAAAGTATATAACGCGCTACAAGATTTATGTGAAATGGATAAAGATACTTTTATAAAAATATTGCACTCTTGGATTGCTCATTGTCATTTATATTTTGCAGAAGGAGAGCTAAAAATAGACGAGAATTTTGTAACTAAAAAGCATAAAGAATTATTTGGTTACGATCTTAAGGTAGAGAAAAGGATAGGTAGTTTAGCGCATAAAACGTTTTTGTTATGGAATAACCAATGTTCGAAGAAATGCACGAAGAAATTATCAATTGACCCATTATCTGGTGACGATATCAGAGCAATAAAGGATATATTCGATGGAATAATAGAAGAAATAGAAGATTCCCTCTATAAAAAAGAGCGCTTTTTTTACTCTCAATTAAACAAGTTAGTTGATAGGTATAATATAACGGTTGAAGATATTGCAGGTTTGAGAGAGATAAAAGAAAAGAGTGATTATTCAGATAAAATATTTAAAGATAAAAATGGTGAAGGTCGCATTCCCAATTTTATATTGGGTTATCATCAATTAAAAAAACAGAAAAGCTTTTTAGATGAATGGGCTGCTAATAGCTCTTTGTTAGAAAATGAAATTGTTAATTTGACAGGAAAAGTAAAATCACTGTTAGATAAATATAGTAGTCAAATAGACATTTATGACACAGGCTTTGCTCTACATAACAATGAATTGCCGACTTTACCAACCGTTATCAAGTCAATATTAATGCCAGATGAAACAGAGCTAACCAAAACGTTTAAGCCCTATGGTAAAAACAGACGTAGTAACAATTCAGATGAACTCTTTAAGCCACAGGAACTTCGTTATAGTGGCAAAATCACAATGATTTCAGACAATATCAGAAGAATGAACCCAGAACATAGGTTTTGGTTTGAATTGTCTCTGGCAGAGTACTTGAATAAGCACCCTACAATAGAACAGAGTTTTACTAATGTTTTTAATTATATTTTTAAAAGCTCAGCTGATATCTATCATGATTACTGGCTTGCATTTTTAAAAGCGTTGAGAGACCGAAGCTTCGTTAATGAACCACCTCAACATTTAGTGTTAATGGATGAAGTGTTGAAAGAATCCTTTGATAGTTATTTTGATAGCTGGGTAAATAGTAATGGTTCATACAAGAGTGTGATAACAGAAAGTCAATTACCAGAAGATAAAAACCCATTTGTAATCAAGCCTAAACAAAATAACAAATGGAATAACGAAAAGGTACTAACATGCTAGAAATTAACAACATTACATCAAATGCGCATGGTACGCTTTTTATAAAGCCAGAGTTGATTATTTTAAATAAAAGTCTAAATAAATTCTGGTCAAATGCTGAAGATTATCGCTTTGCACAGTTTACTGACGAAGACTCATTATTAAAGATAATAAAATTAGCAATAGAGTCAGAGCAGCATATTGTTTTACTTGATGATGGTATAAATCATGAAATTAGATCAATAATCGCAGAGTTAACTGATAGTTTTTCAATCATTCCTTACAACACTATACCAGAAGTAGTCGCTGCAAATGATATGCTGAAAAACAAGAGTCCAGCTTCTGAGGTTATTAGTGCTCAGTTACTTAATATACATTGCATTAACGAAAGTAAAGATTACTTATCTACTGAGTACAAAAATGGCTTTAAACAACATATAGTAAAATTAGCTGCTGAAGCTGAGTTAGAAAACTTCTCTACAGCAAACTCATTTATTGAATCTAAAGCCATGGAGTGTTGTGACTTTTCACTTACCTTGAATCATGATGGCAAGAAAATATTTAACCTACGTAGTTCTGAAATTTCACATATACATAATAAAAATCAAAACGGTTTGCTTTATTTTAAGTGGAACAAAACTGAAACAAAGCAGGCACATTTAGTGCTTGAGAGTAATGAAATTTTACAAAGTACCAACCATGTTTTAAGCCAGTTATCGAAAACTTCAAGTACAAGTATTAGTCACCTATTTGAACTTGAATCATTAACTGGGGTGTTAGTAGCAAAAATAAAAACGCTAGGCGATAAGCCACTAGAGCAAGAGACTTATGCATTACTTGGCTTATTTTTAATTGAACAAGCTATTAAGCTGGCACTGCAATTAAACAGAAGAACGAATGCCTATTTTCTCAATAGAAAAGGATTAGACTTTGCTCTTTTTTATATTGATAAAAGTGGAAAAAACACTTTTATCTCCGAATTAGTTTTTAATCATTACCTTGCGACATCTAAATTAGACTTATATCGAGATATTGTAAATTTTGACTTGAAAAAGTGTGGCCAGTACTTAAGTAACCTAAATAAGTCTAAGGTTTACGCATGCTCAAATCTAGATAAGCTTAATTTACTTATTCAACTGGCAGCCCTTTTCTCAAAGTTTAAGTTCAAACACTATGCTGAATTAGAATTAAACCAAATAGATCAATTAACTCTTCCTGAAGATTACCAACTTATTACAAGTTGGTATGTAAAGTTTGCTCATATCGCTATACATCACGAAAATGCTTTTCAATATAAAAGAAAAACCGCTGATATTCTTCAGGATGAAGAGACAAAAGAGACACTAGAAAAGCTATCTACAGTGGTATACGACGAGTTTACTAATTTATCATTTGAGTATTTTGATAGAGAGTTAACTTCTACATTATTTGATTTATCAAATCTATTTAAAGAATACATAGATAAAATAAATAACTATGAAGAATGCTTTAGCTTTACTGCAAAATTAGCTTCATCTGAAAACAAAGCAAAGTGGTACAACATTGTTAGCCACTTCCAAGGTATTCGAATTCAAATTACGCCAAGAGGAAATGAAAATAAGGTACATATCTCAATTAGGCCTGATGAAGAAGTAGGTAAAAAGACACTTAAGATAAAATTTAAAAAATATTTAGATCAACCAGTTAAAGTGGTGGTTTTGTCGAATAACAAGGTAGTCATAAAAGCAACACTAGAGGTTTTACCAAATTATACAGCTATTGGTTACGGTGTTGTTTTATTTGAAGAGTCTCCTAATTTAGATGATCTTAGACTGATGATATCGAAGGTGTAATCTATGTTTTATATGATGGTGACAGGTGATGACGGTATTTTATATACGGTCACAACTGGCAATGATGATACCGAAGCTGCATATGGTAATAAAGGTGGTCAATCTGACTTTGAAGTTAAGACCGAGCGATATTTTGCAAAAAAAGATATTGACGAAGTCCAAATTCAAGTCTTAAAAAAGGCCACCAATGCTGCATATCACATTCTATTGCATAAACATAAAGTTGCATTTCCGTCTATCAAAGCCTTCCTTAATGTAGAAACGAATAAACCTATAAATGGAGGGCTTACTGCTGATAGTAAAAGTGCAGGGTTAAGTTATGCCGCTACTCTTGCCGTAAACTTTTTGCAAAAAATCACACTGAAGAAACCGAATGAAGGTACGCATTTTTTTACAGGTATCGTCACAGATGAGGGTTTAATAGAGAAAATAAATGAGCTTGACAATAAAATTAATAACACATGTAATTTTATTGAAGGGCAAGAAAACTTACCAGGCCCCTATCGTGTTTTCTTTCCGAGTATAAATAATGATGATATCCAGCAGAATACTAGAGATAGGGTTAAAGCACTAGCCGAATCAAAAAAAATAACCATCACGCTACACCCTGTAAGCCATATTCAGCAAGCATTAGAAATTATGGGTTATGATCTTTTCTCAAAAATAGAAAACCCTTATAGATCGCTCCACAGTTATAGATATGAACATCAGGAGTTATTTTTTGGCAGAGACATAGAAATACAAAATGCAATTACCGAGATAAATAAACATCCCAATAGTCTTTTTATGATTCACGGCCATTCAGGTTCAGGTAAATCGTCTATTGTTCAAGCTGGTGTACTGCCTGCCCTTGAAAAAAATATTGGTCAAATTTTTTACCAAAGTACTATAACGCCAAATCTAGTTAAAGGTAAAAACGACAAAGCACTACAACTTATAAAAGCATTGTTGCTCAATATAGTTGAGCTACAACCTTTAAATCTGCCCGAACTTTGCTTAAACCAAGTTTGGGAAGATAAATTAATACAAATTATCGAGAAACTAGAAAGTCCTGTTTTTTTATGTATCGACCAGTTTGAAGAAGCAACAACTAGTGCTGATTTCAAACAAACCGAAATAGAAAGTGTACTCAGCTTTTTAAAAACTCTTTCCAATGCCCTGCCAGATAAACTTTATGCTTTTATTTGCATGAGAAGCGATGACATAAAGCATATTTATAAAAATTATTACTTCGCTTATGAAGTGCATAGCAACAAACAACAGCGGGCATTAAATATAAGAGAAATCATTGAAAAGCCTGCTGAGCAATTAGGTAAGCCATTTCCCCAAGAATTAGTAGATAAAATAGAGCAAGAAGCAATTCACCTAGAACATGTTCTGCCACAGTTATCATTCTATTTGTATAGGTACTGGAATGGGGAAACATCTCATGGACTGAAAGATGAGATTGTCAAGGTACTCGAAGAGAAGGTAGATGAGTTTAGCGCTCATAACGGGGCGATGAATATAAATCTATTTTTAGAGTTAGTTGTTGCTATATGGGATGGCAAGTTAAGAAAAAAAAGAGCTTACAAAAAGTACCTAGAAATTGCACATAAAGAGTTTTTGCCACTATTTGAAGTTTTAGTTGATAAGCAACTAATGATTAAAGCCCGATTAAATAATGATGTTTACTTTGAGCTGACTCATGATGTACTAGTTAATGTTGATGATAATTCATGGAAAGAACTCAGTAGATATTGTGGTGAATATTGTGATTACTTGGAATGGTTCATCAGTATAGAAGAGCAATATTTATCATGGCTCAGTCACGAAAGATTATGTACAGTCACCCCTGATTTACTTTTAAATACAGCATCCATTGCTCGCGTTCAGGAGATACAAGAAAAGTGCACAATTCATAATAAGTGGGTGGTTAAATACCTTTCTCAATCAATGCAGCAGGAAACTGACAAAGCAAATAAAGAGAAATATAGGTTCAGGCTCGTGGCAGGAATGGCTGTTGTAATGATGGTACTAGCCGGAATTGCTTTTTTAATGTGGAATAAAAGTGAAGCTAGTTTAGAAGTTGCAGAAATCAATGAAAGATTAGCAGATAAAAAAACACATGAACTACTAAAACTTGGCTCTCAAGGTCTTATGGCAAAAGCCAATAAAGAGTTTGAGGGTGGTAATTATCTTACTTCTACATTATTAGGTCTAAATGCAATCCCTGGTATTTATGGTGGTGAACGACCTGTAATTGAAGATAATTCAGTACTATTAAAATCTTACTCATCTATATTACCTGATTATGTATTTGAGCCAGATGAAGAAATTAAAAATGCTTTTTTTGATGTAAGTGGCGATAGCATATTTATAGTAAACCAACGAGGGTTTGGTAATTATTCGCTTCTTTCAAATAAGGTAAACTTTGAGGTGAATGAAAATTTTCCCATTATGAATGTTTCTCAAAGTAGAAACGGCGAATTTATAGTGGCGATTTCTGCGGATAAAACAATCAAAGTTTATAAGGAAAGTGGTGAACGTAAAGGTGCTAGTAAAGAAGTTATTATTGATATGAATCCACCGAATAACAATGATCGTATTGTAAAAAGTTCATCTATTATCTTAGACTCAATCATTAGTGACGATAGTAAATATATTGTAGCGACACACATGGAAAGGCATACCCTTTGGGATATTGAAACATTAGACAAATTTAACGATATTGAATATTTTAAAAAGAAGTTTGGCGGTAATCCAGAACAATTATTCAAGAGTTATTTAAGTAAAAATAAGATAGTGTCTTTATCGGCATCAGGAGACGTTCATCAGGTCAACATTAAAACGGGCCTAAAAAAGTCATTTATCTCTAAAGAAATAAAGAGAAATCGATTAATCGCTTACGATGGGAATAATTTACTCTCTGTGTACGTAAATGAAACAATTAATGGTCAATCAACACCGCAAGTTAAGCTATTAAATATTCATAATGGAGATATTACAAGCGTCGTAGATCCTGGCTATGGTTTAAGGGGGCTTGAATTTATTAATAACGGAAGGACTTTATTAACAATCGGTAATTCACTTAACTTTTATACTATTGATGAAAATGATCAGTTAACACTTGAGAAACACATCAGGTTGCCAAGCAGTTTTAACAATTATGCCTTATCACCCAATAAGACGAAGATTGCTTTTCATAACGGTAAACTCATATCGACTTGGGATATTAGCTCAATGCGTTTACTTAGTACTCACTCTTTAGGGAGCAATAAAACTGAACGCTCATTAAGTCAAACAAAAAAGGTGACATTAGCATGGTCGAATGACAATAAAATTTTAGCGATAAGAGATAATAAAGTCTATGTGTGGAAGTTAAATGTTCCTAAACAAAAAGGACAAATCTTTGAAAGTAAATATCGAGAGTCTGCTAGCGGGCAATATAGTCCAAGTGGCAAATTTGTAGTTAATTACTCTAATAAAAATATTCAAGTTTTAGATTCTAAAACAGGTAAAGAATTATACAAAACAAACTTTGTGAAAGGGAAACTGGCATTTGGTGTTAATGCTCCTCAAATACACCAATGTAAAAATGGTGATGAATATATTAGCGTAGGAAAAAATAATGGCTCTGTTGATTTTTGGCCTATTGATAATTATTCAAAAACAAAAACATTATTACACGATACAACGTCTTCATATGATGAACGTTCAAGTGGCAGGTTAATATTTAAAATAACCTTTGACTCTACATGTCAAAATATAATCACAACAGGCAATAATGCTCAATTAAAGGTATGGAATGCTAAATCATTGGAACTATTACATACATTTAATTATTCACGGTTACTACTAAATAGGTTGATTTTTATTGATGACAACACATTAATTACCACAAATGGAAAGAATGAATTAAAACTTAGGAATTATTCAACTATGGAAGTTATTCATACACTGACTTTACCAGGTAAAGTACTAAAGTTATTTTATAGCCCTCAAAAAAACACTCTCATGACTGTTTCTGATGTTGAAATAAATAATAAATCTACAAGTAGTTTTAAACTTACCCTTTGGTCTCTTTCTTCGGGAGCTGAGCTTAATAAGTCTGCGTTTAATAGGAACATACATTCAGTGGAAATAGAATTTAGTTCAAACGGTGAATATATTGCACTAAGTAATATAGAAAAAAGTAATACTACAGTATATGGTACTTCTAACTTAGAGGAGCTATATACGTTAAATGACAGTATTAACCCGATATTTACTCCTGATAGTGCAGCCTTATTTACACTAGAAAGTGATGGTTATATAGCCGCAGTTCAACCTGTTGATGGTAAAGCGATTGCTTATCTACCCTCTATTTTTAGCGAATTTAATAACCATAACCTTAGGCATTACTCATTAGCTATTAATGATGACAATCTCGATATCACCTACTCAAATTTACTTTGGCGCGTACCTATTTCAACTGTCTTAAAAAATTCTGAAGTTAATTTAGATAAACTGCCAATTAACAAACGATGTTTATCAGCAGAGGAAAGAAAAAGATTCTTCCTTCCGATGTTAACCCGTGAACAAATATCAGAACGGGAATGTATTAATTATCACTAAGTTTCATGTAATAGCACTTCACATACCTGCGTCACGTTTAGTGCGTAGATCTATAAAACAACTTATTCATAATGTACGTACGCTTTAGGAATACCTAAGGCGTATTCCTTAACTTACAAAGCTTAGGCTCTATAAAGGTGAATATATTATGAATAAAACTCTAGCGATCTCAATACTAGCACTGTCTCTAAATGCTAATTTGGCGCATGCCAATAAACTAGCTGCTATGGCTGCTGCCGAACTAGCGGAAACAATCTTTGATAAACTGAGCGATTTATCAGAAGGTAAATGCCTGAGTGTACATGCTATTGCTCTTGATCGTTCAGATATTTCTCATGCGGTAATTCAAAACGTAGGGAATGACAGCGTTTTGGGCTTATACGCCATAGATCAATCTATATGCAAAAAAAATGGTGCTGCATCATCTTCAGATATTAAAAATTTTGCTATCGCTATTGGTAATGAATTTATTGCACCAGGACTTCAGCTAATCAATACAGGAACCGGTAACGTGACCGGTGTTGTCGCTGTTAAGCAATAAAGGAGAGTGTATGTTTTTCATAGGAACTCAAAGCTTAATCCTATGACAAAATGTG
>NZ_BAABWO010000012.1:0-135923 GCF_040362745.1 Colwellia sp. KU-HH00111
CGCTTGTATATCGCGCTAATTTATCCGATCTACTGTTAAATTGCATGTTTTTCACACTTATTGTTGCACTCTTATAAAAGGTGGGTAACATAGAATTGTGAATATATTTTTTACATTCCGTTCATATAATTTAATAATACAATAATAATTAGGTATCCATTATGAAGTCTCCGAACATTTCAACCGTAATCATAGCAGCCGTTTTTGCTATTATTGCTTTTTTTATTTTTAGTAATATGTCTGCTACACCACCACTCATTGCTATCTTTGTTTTTGTGAGTGTATTTATTGCAACTTTAGTTGATGTTTCTGCAAAAAATACCAATTCTACGCCTGTAGTGACGGGGTCAGATAATGAAATTAAAACTCTCTATGTTGGCAATTTACCTTACCGCGCCAATGAAGCCGCTGTAAGAGAATTATTTGCTAACTATGGTAACGTTGAATCCGTAAGATTGATGAAAGATAAACATACCGGTAAACGAAGGGGATTCGGCTTTGTCGAAATGCCTGCCACTGATTTGGCTAAGGCTATTGCTGGATTAAATGATACTGAATTTCAACAACGTACACTAAAAGTTAGAGAAGCCAAAGATCGTCCTGTACATGCTGAAACTACTGAATAACAAACTACTTATCTTTTAGCTTTAAAAAAACCCGATAATCATCGGGTTTTTTATTGGTTAAATAATACCATCAACCAATCATGACAACTTATCAATAAAACGGGTAAATTGTGATAACAATTGTTGGTTTTGATCAAATTCGGAATTAAAAACCGACTCTAGCAGTTTACTGAATTGATCTTCATCTTGATCAAGTAGCTCATTTGCATTATCGCGTAATTCTTTAAACTCACCGATAAAGTCAAGTACTGGCTGTACTATACTATTTAATTGTTCATTTGCATCTGCATCATAATTTGCTACTTCAGTATAAGCTTGACTAATATAGTTCGTTTGAGTTTGCTTCAATTCTAAACTAAATGAACTGAGTTGCTCCTCGTCGTAGCCTAACTCAACTGCTTTATCAAAGGCCTCATCTATATTTCCAGAGAAAAAATCATTTTCTATTTTACTGATATCTGCAATCAATGACTGTATTGCATATAATTCATCTTCATCTAAATCACCTTGAACTGAATAAGAAAAGTTCATTTGTGAATATGAGGAGGAGCTACTTTGATAACTTATCCCCTCAGCATCTTGCCCAGCATAATAACTTAAGTTATCGCTGGACTTATTTTCTTCTAGCGCGCTAAACGAAATACTAACTATGTCACCATCTGCTGTTGTGATTGATAAATCACTACTATTTGATTGTGATTCGTAATTGTTACGGCTGACTTCTACTGCACGAGAAGTTAGTACTGGCGAGCTCATTTGTGAAGCTAAAGTACCGTCCGTTAATTTCTGTTCAGTTTCATCTAACCCCGTGTTAATTAAATCTCGAGATTTTTCTATACCTTCATTAATCTCTGCGTCAATTGCATTTAATTCACTTAATTCTTCAATAGCTTCATCAATGCCATTATTTGCGCCTTGACGCGCTTGTCCTAACATTTCCTGCAATTCGTTAGAACTTGCACCTCTTGTTTCAGCTGCAACTAAGCTCGAATTAACAAACGACATTACATTACTTGCTACTGCTTCAAAATCAAAAATATTTGGCTTATCTGGTTGTGGATCCCTTATATCCCCTTTAAATTCTTCAACTAATGAAAACTTTGCCGATATTGATTGGTGCACTATTTTCAACGCAACTACTGACTGCTCATTAATAGAAATATTGTCTAGCGGTTTGATATCACTTAATTCTTCTGATTTACCAATTTTGTCTTGTTTATTAAAGTACTGTTGCTGAGAGTTTGCCATAGGATTAAACCCAAATGGCTTATTAATATGGTTCATAATAGTTTCTCTTTCTGTCATTTTCACATGTTATTAAGTTGATATCGGCCATTGTGATTAAAACTTGAACAATTTTTTTTCCTTGTTCTAGCACTCTATACTAGACAAAACGTAAACTAACGCTAAAATTGCGCCTTCCAATGCTCATGTTTCTTCAAGCTTCAGCTTCTGCACACACATTTTAGTATAAAATAAGGTAAACTGTTATGTTTGGTCATATTAATCCCGATAACTACAAACAACAATTATCGGATAAAACACAAGAAATGACCGATCTATTTTCTTGCTTTAATTTCCCCACGGCAGAAGTTTATACTTCAGAGCCTTTGAATTATCGTTTACGTGCAGAATTTAGAATTTGGCACCAAGGTGATGATCTTTATTACATTATGTTTAATAGTGAAACTAAAGAAAAGTATCGAGTAGATGACTTTCCTGTTGCTAGTGTTTTAATCAATCAAGCAATGAAAGCATTATTAGTATCGATTAAAACTAAAAAAGAACTTCGCTTTAAATTATTTCAAGTTGATTTTCTTTCAACATTAAGCGGCGAATTACTCATCAGTATGCTTTATCACAAGCCTCTTGAACCAATATGGGAAGAAGAAGCTAAAAAACTTAAAGCAGAATTATCCGTTATTGCCCCAGTAGATATTATAGGTCGAGCTAAGAAACAAAAAATTATAATCGATAAAGATTATGTCATGGAGTCTCTTCGAGTTGGCAACCGTAATTTAGTATATCAACAAGTTGAAAATAGTTTTACCCAGCCCAACGGTGGTGTAAATGAGCAAATGCTAATGTGGGCGCAACAAGCGACGCTCAATGCAAGGGGCGATTTAATAGAGTTGTACTGTGGGAATGGTAATTTCAGCATTGCATTAGCAGAAAACTTTGATCGTGTTTTGGGAACCGAAATATCAAAAACCTCAGTGAGATCAGCTCAAATAAATATCAAAGCGAACAATATTGATAATATCAATATTGTTCGTATGTCGAGTGAAGAGTTTAGTCAAGCAATGAACGGAGAAAGAAAATTCAGACGTTTAGAAGGTTTTGATTTAACCACTTATAATTATGATACTGTGCTTGTAGATCCACCACGGGCAGGCTTAGACAAAGAGAGTGTGGAACTGGTAAGCCGTTTTAATAAAATTGTATATATCTCATGTAATCCACACACTTTAAAAGACAACCTACACGAGTTAAGCAAAACCCATGTGATTGATAAGTTTGCTTTGTTTGATCAGTTCCCTTATACAAATCATATTGAAACAGGCATAGTACTTATACGAAAATAATCAGTGCCTTTATATTGTATAATCAAATTATGATTTTTTAGACGCTTTGCGTCGGTCGCTCAGCTCTGCTGCACCGCGGGCAATAAAACGTAGTTGTTGAATAGTTTGTTTTGATAACTGCGCTCTTTCTGCTTTATCGTCCATATCTAATGCGTCGGAACCAGCACTAAAAACAATAGTAACAGCTGCATTTGCTTGCATGTAAGCAACCTCTGAGTCTAAATTTTTCGCTTCTTGCAAATAATCACAAAGCTCCATAGTGAAATAACGAATTTCTCGTATAACTGCCGCCCTAAATGCAGCAGATGTGCCAGAGCGTTCACGTAGCAGTAGACGAAAAATATTGCCGTTACTTTCAATCAGCTCCATAAATGTTTCTACCGATATTTGAATAACCGAGCCACCTTTTGCGATACGTTGACGGGCTTGGCGCATCAATTGTCTTAGTGTTAAGCCTGCTTCATCGACTAGCGTAAGACCAAGTTCGTCCATATCAGTAAAATGTCGATAAAATGAGGTTGGCGCAAGCCCTGCCTCTTTGGCCACCTCACGTAAGCTTAAATTAGAAAAGCTTCGCTCAGCACTGAGCTGATTTAACGCCGCATCAATGAGTAACCTGCGGGTTTTCTCTTTTTGTTGGGCTCGAACACCACTCATTACAATCACTCACTTAATAAAAACTGTGGCTATCATACTGTAATCTTGAATTAATGTCAGGTGAGTTAAATAGCTAAAATATTACTTAATAGGCTTGACTGGTCTGATGATCGAGTTAGACTATTACAACAGCGTACACTTGTACGCTAAAATATTTATTTGTCTAATTGAGATTAACATGAAAAAACCCGCAATAATTTGGCTCAATGTTTCTGTGTTTTTAATAACATTTTTAGTGGCTGCATTGGCCGTACCGTATCGCGCAATAACTGTAGGCTTTGATCTATCAGAAATGCTGTTTGCATTGCTGTGTTTTATTTATTGCGGTCTGTCAATCACTGCCGGTTATCATCGTTTGTGGGCCCATAAAACCTATCAAGCCCATTGGAGTTTACGCCTTGTTTTCGCTATCGGTGGTGCTTTTGCTCTACAAAATAGTATTTTACATTGGTCTTCGGATCATAGAGTACACCATAAGCATGTGGATAATAATGATATTGACCCATACTCGGCTAAGAAGGGGTTTTGGTATTCACATATAGGCTGGATGTGCCGTGAATATCAAGCACATCGCTATCACGATTACAACAATGTACGTGATTTACAAAAAGACGCAATTGTTATGTGGCAACACCGCTACTATTTGCATTTAACCTTGCTCATGAATTTCGGTGTTCCTATTGCTTTTGGTTTATGGCACGGAAATTTAATTAATAGTTTATTATTAGTTGGATTTTTACGTTTAGTGTTAAACCACCATACCACTTTTTTTATTAATTCCTTGGCGCATATTTGGGGGAAACAAACCTACACAGATAAAAACTCTGCTAGAGATAATGGCTTTTTAGCCTTGTTAACGTTTGGTGAAGGTTACCATAATTATCATCATATTTTTGAGAATGACTATCGTAACGGCATCCTTTGGTGGCAATTTGATCCAACCAAATGGTTAATTAAAAGCTGCCAATGGTTTGGGTTAACGAAAAATTTACGTACTAGCCCTGAAGATAAAATTGAAAAAATGCGCCTAGCCATGGTTCTAAAGTCTAGCAAGGAGCGATTATCTCAATTACCTAATGCCGAGCATACAATAGTACAATTACAACAAGAATATGACCTGTTGATTAACAAGCTCAATGCCTACTATCAAGTACGCAAGGCCTTATTCACTAGCAAGCGCAAGCAAGTATTGGCAGATGTTGAGCGTTCAGAGTTGATGAAACAATATCAAGAATTGAAGCTGAAATTATCCGAGCAACAAAAAAGCTGGCAATTGTTAATCGCAAGACTTGCCTAAGAGTCAATAGAATAAAATAGCTCTCCTATTACCTTTAACGATAAATCCTGCTAAAATTTTCTTAGTTACATTTTGAGTTATGTGTGTGCATTCTAGCTGCGTTTGAGGAAAATATTTTGGGAAAAAAAAATACAAAACAATCAGGAATTGCCACTGATTTTGATTACGATGTCATAATAATAGGAACGGGCCCTGGCGGCGAAGGAGCCGCCATGGAGTTAGCAAAAAAGGAGCAAAAAGTTGCTATTGTTGAGCGTTATAAAGATGTAGGCGGTGGTTGTACTCATTGGGGCACTATTCCTTCAAAAGCATTACGCCAAAGTGTCAGCCGATTAATAGACTTTAATTCCAACCCGTTATTTCGCGGACATGATAAAGCTAAGCATTTAACCTTTGCAGATATTTTAAAACACTCTTCTAACGTTATTCGTAAACAAGTACAGTTGCGAAGTGGCTTTTACGATCGTAATCGAGTTGAGTTATTGACAGGTGAAGCCTCTTTTATCGATGCTAATACAATTCAAATAATCAAACCTGATGGTTCAGTTGAAATGCTCAAAGCGAGAAAGGTTGTTATTGCGACAGGATCACGCCCTTATCGTCCTAGTGATATCAATTTTAATCATCCTAGAGTGTATGACTCTGATACTATCCTTTCACTCAAGCATGAACCTCGTTCTATTATTATCTATGGTGCAGGGGTTATCGGCAGTGAATATGCGTCTATCTTTCGAGGGTTGGGCGTTAAAGTAGATTTAATTAACACTCGTGATCGTTTACTGTCTTTTTTAGATGATGAAATTTCGGACTCATTGAGCTATCACTTGTGGAATAATGGCGTAGTAATCAGACACGGAGAGCAAATACACAGTGTTGATGCATCAGATCAAGCCGTCACTGTGCATTTAGAGTCTGGTAAAAAAATGCGAGCCGATTGCTTATTATTTGCCAATGGGCGTACAGGTAATACGGCTGATTTACACTTAAGTAACGCAGGCTTATCAGCAGACGGTCGAGGCCAGTTGTCAGTCAACGAACAATATCAAACAGCCATTGACAATATTTATGCCGTAGGTGACGTGATCGGCTACCCAAGCTTAGCCAGTGCTGCATATAACCAAGGCCGATTGGCTGCATCCGCAATGGTTGATAATAGCAATAATGCTAAGCTGATTGCTGATATACCGACAGGTATTTATACCATTCCAGAAATTAGCTCTGTCGGCAAAACCGAACAAGAATTAACGGCCGCAAAAATACCTTATGAAGTCGGTAGAGCGCAATTTAAACATTTAGCAAGAGCACAAATTGCCAATAGTTTAGTCGGGTCATTGAAAATTCTTTTCCATCGCGAAAGCAAAGAAATATTAGGTATTCACTGTTTTGGAGAAAATGCAGCTGAAATTATTCACATTGGTCAAGCCATCATGTTACAAAGTGATGGCGGCAACACCATTGAATACTTTGTTAATACCACATTTAATTACCCAACAATGGCAGAAGCATTTCGAGTTGCGGCTTTAAATGGCTTAAATCGATTATTTTAATAGAACTGGTAGATAGTGCATTTATTTGCACTTTTCCTTAAAACCTAGGTGAAGAGTATGAAACCATTTTTGTTAGCAATCTACTTGCTCTCTTTTAGCTGGAATTCTTTTGCTGCTCAGAGTTATAGTCTCTTTTTGGTTCGTCATGCGGAAAAGTTAGCAGATTCAAAAGATCCTGCGTTATCTATATGTGGCAAGAAGCGAGCCTCGCAACTCGCAGAAATATTGGCAAAAGCTGATATCAAAGCCATATATAGTACTAACTACACTCGCACCTTACAAACAGCGGCCCCTTTGTCGACCAAACAAGCCATAGTAATTAGCAATTATCAACCGAATAAATTAAAGGAATTAGCGTTACACTTACAGCACAAGCAACAAAACGCATTGATAGTTGGCCATAGTAATACCACACCTATGTTAGCCAAATTATTAAGCAAACAAACGGTAGCACCGTTAAGCGAGCAAGATTATCATTACTTGTATCAAGTGCAATTTATCAATAAGCAAGCGGTATTGACCATTTTTCAACAGCCTCTCGACTGTTAAATTGCGCGAGCGAATGCAAAGTGAAGCAACGCCGAAACAGATACATTAATGCGTTGGCAACTGCCCCGCCCCCATTGTAACTAATTCAATATCAGTCAATTTAAAAGGTGTGCCCCATTGCTGAATGGTTTCCATACCTTTTATGGGCTGCCCTTTTACGCGTAAAATTGTGCCAACAACTTTATATTTTTCAGGTAAGTTCATTGGCAGCAATTTTTCACCTTTAGCCGTAACCAACCCATAAAAGCCGCCTTCAAAATTTTGAAATGTCACACTGACTTGTTGCCACAATTCTTTAAACATTGGCTTCGAGGAGATTGGCTTTGACTTGACCATGGCGTTTTCACCCGCTATTTTAGCGTTTTCTGAGCATGAAGAACTACATACTAAAAAAACTAAAACCATTACTAATCTTAAAAAAATTAACATGTCACTACCTCAGCAATAGAGTGCATGGCATTATAATAACAAAAAGGACCATGATGTGGTAAATTCATGATCCTGTGTATCATAGCTAAATACGTAAAAAGCTTACACCATATAATTTTCAGGCATGGGTAAGGCTGCTACACCAGAATCAACTGCGGCTTGTGCTACAGCTCTTGCAACGGCGGCACATAAACGAGGATCCATTGGTTTTGGTATAATGTAATCTTTACCAAAACTTAATTGTGATTCACCACTAGCAGTCAAAACTTCAGCCGGTACCGCTGCTTTAGCTAAATCACTAATGGCATGTACCGCAGCAATTTTCATTTCGTCATTGATTGTTCGGGCACGCACATCGAGAGCACCACGAAAAATAAAGGGAAAGCACAAGACATTATTGACTTGATTAGGATAGTCAGACCGTCCTGTAGCGACAATGACATCTGCGCGAGCTGCTTGCGCTAATTCTGGTTTAATTTCTGGGTCTGGATTTGAACAAGCAAAAATAACAGGGTTAGGTGCCATTAACTTAACTTGCTCCTGGCTCAATAAGTTTGGACCTGATACACCAACAAAGACATCAGCTCCGGTAATAGCATCGTCTAATGTACGCTTATCGGTATTGTTAGCGAACAATTTTTTATACTCATTTAGATCATCACGACGTGTGTGTACAACGCCCTTAGTGTCAAGCATATATATTTTTTCACGTTGAGCTCCACACTTAATTAATAACTCCATACAAGCGATAGCTGCAGCTCCTGCACCCAAACAAACGATATTAGCTTGTTTGATATCTTTACCTTGAATATCTAAAGCATTGATCATGCCCGCAGCTGTGACAATCGCTGTACCATGTTGGTCATCATGAAACACTGGTATTTTACAACGTTCGATGAGCGCTTTTTCAATGGCGAAGCATTCTGGGGCCTTTATGTCTTCGAGGTTGATACCACCAAAACTGTCTGCAATATTAGCAACCGTATTGATAAAATCCTCTACCGTTTTATGCTTTACTTCAATGTCAAAAGAATCAATATTGGCAAAGCGTTTAAACAACAAACTTTTACCTTCCATTACAGGTTTAGACGCCATAGGCCCTAAGTTACCTAAGCCTAAAATAGCAGTGCCGTTAGTGATTACAGCAACCGTATTACCTTTCGCGGTATATTTATAGACATCATCTGGGTTTGCTGCTATCTCTCTGACTGGCTCAGCAACGCCGGGACTGTATGCTAGTGATAAGTCCTCACTGGTTTCAGCCGCGGTAGTGAGCGAAACACTAATTTTCCCAGGTGTTGGTAATGAATGGTAATCAAGTGCTTGTTGACGAAAATCTGACATTGTTGTTCCCTAGTGCGTTAATAGTTTTCTGAATGAACTAAGCGGCGGTGTATTTCACACACTTATATTCATTATTTTTGTTTTTTATAGTGTATTGCATAGCTGGTCATTGTTTCAAGGCTGATTAACTATATAAAAGCGCTGTAAGCTATATTAAACTTAACTCTTTATATTGATTAAATCATATTATTTCGCCAAATATTCACTATCAAATCCACGTATTATTGTAAAAACAGCAATGCTGTCACCAAATCGTATCCAAACGACTTATATTACAAATAACCGAAAAACCAGCCACAATCGATGCAAATGTCTTATAAGTTGTACTATTTCAATTTGAAAACATTTCATAAATAACAAAATGAAGAATAGCTTTACTTGATCATTTTTTCTGATGTTATGCTCACTAAAAAGCCTTTGATTTAGGAAGCAATCTAATGACATTGGTACAAATTTTTAACAGGTTTTGGATTGTTTGGAGGGTATAAAGCAAAAAACCAACCCGAAGGTTGGTTTTTAATAAGTAACTCACTATTAATTAAGCAAAAGGATTCACTTTAATAATGGTTTCAATACGATCAGGCCCCGTTGAAATAATATCAACTGGAACACCCGTGATCTCTTCAATGCGCTTTATATAGGCAAGTGCATTAGCAGGTAAAGCATCAACAGAAGTTGCACCTACTGTACTTTCTGTCCAACCTGGCATTTCTTCATAGACGGGAGTTATTTTCTCATAACCTTCGGCAGCAGTTGGCGGCACAGTAATAATATCGCCAGATTCAGTTTTATAACCAGTACATATTTTTAGTGTGGCTAAACCGTCAAGTACATCAAGTTTTGTTAGACAAAAGCCTGTAATGCTATTGACTTGGATTGCCCGATGCATTGCCACAGCGTCAAACCAACCACAACGACGTTCTCTACCGGTAGTTGCGCCAAATTCATGACCAACAGTACCTAAATGGTTACCTATTTCATCGTCCAATTCTGTTGGGAATGGACCTGAGCCAACACGGGTAGTATAAGCTTTGGTAATTCCTAAAATATAATCTAAATGACGTGGACCAACACCACACCCAGTGGCTACACCACCAGCAGTAGTATTTGAAGAAGTCACATAAGGATAAGTACCGTGGTCAATATCAAGTAGTGTACCTTGAGCACCTTCAAACATGATAGAGTCGCCATTTTTTCGTGCTTGATCCAATATTTCAGAAATATCAGCGGTCATGTTCTTAATAATGTCTGCAACAGCTAAGGCATCAGCAAGTACTTCATCAAAATTAACTGGTTCAGCTTTATAGTAATTCACCAGAGAGAAATTATGGTATTCAACAATTTCTTTTAATTTTGCAGCAAATGATTCTTCACAGAACAAATCACCTACACGTAGTCCTCGGCGAGCTACTTTATCTTCATAAGCTGGACCAATACCGCGTCCAGTTGTGCCAATGGCTTTGGCGCCGCGTGCAATTTCACGTGCGGCATCAAGGGCATTATGATAGGGAAGAATTAACGGACAGGCGTCACTAATAAGTAAGCGTTCACGTACTGGAACACCCTTGGCTTCAAGCATTTTTATTTCTGCCATCAACGCTTTAGGACATAATACAACACCATTACCAATAAGGCATTTTACGTTATCACGTAATACGCCAGAAGGAATTAGATGAAGTACAGTCTTTTCGCCATCAATCACTAATGTGTGGCCTGCATTGTGCCCGCCTTGATAGCGAACAACATATTTTGCTTTGTCGGTTAGTAAGTCAACGATCTTACCTTTACCTTCGTCACCCCATTGGGTACCTAGAACAACTACGTTTTTGCCCATTTTTACTATTTCGTAAGAAAATTAGGCGGGGATTCTAACAAAAATCAAATTGTAGTCCAAGAAAAAACAACATGTTTTTTGAACGCATAAAAAATACCCTTTGTTGTTAAGGGGTTATCTTTATTCTTTTTTATACGCTCAGGTGTTTTATTGTGATAACCAAAGAACCATTACGCCAAGGAGTAAAATAGAAATGCCCATATTTCGTATAACTTGCGTTGGTTGTTCTGTCATTTTTAACAAATATCTACGCCATTTATTAGGAAATAATGCGGGAGCTAAACCTTCAATAACAAGCATTAACCCAAATGCTAGTAGTAATGACTCTGCCATGGTTTTACTCACCTCAGTTATGACAAAGCCAGCATTTATGCTGGCTTTGTATTAATTTAACAGGGATATATCAAAATATCATCATTCAAATTTTACTTCTGCTTGGCTTTTGTACCATCTTTTAAATAGTTAAAAAACTCACTATCAGGTTTAACAACCATAATATCATTTTTACTATTAAAGCTGTTTTCATAAGCTTCTAAGCTACGATAAAACCGATAAAACTCTGCATCTTTTCCGTAAGTATCTGCATAAATTTTAGCGGCTAACGCATCACCTTCACCACGTAAGGTAAAGGCATTTTTTTGCGCTTCAGCCAACATAACGGTCACTTTAGCATCAATGGTCGCACGAATAATTTCTGACTGTTCCTGACCTTGAGATCTATGCTCTTTTGCTACAGCCGTTCGTTCAGCACGCATTCGATCATAAATAGAATTACTCACCTCAGTCGGTAAATTAATCGCTTTTATACGAACATCAACCACTTCAATGCCTAGGTCTTCACGACTACTTTCAGCACTTTCTAATGCTTTTTGCATAATCGCATCACGATCGCCAGAAACAATCTCTTTGATAGTTCTATTACCAAACTCTGTACGTAAACCGTTATTCACTTTTTGTTTAAGTAAAGCACGGGCATTATCAACAGAGCCAGACGTACGAAGATAATAAGTTGAGAAGTCAACAATACGCCACTTAACGAATGAATCAACCATCAAATCTTTTTTCTCTGATGTTACAAAACGATCTGGGGCTTCATCAAGGGTTTGAATACGTGCATCAAGTTTGCGAACTGATTCAATAAACGGGATTTTAAATTGTAACCCTGGCTCAAACACCTTCATTTCACCAGTGGCAGAATCTCGTTTTATTTTTGAAAATTGAAAAACAATTCCGCGTTGACCTTCGTAAATAACAAATACCGACGAAACGGCTAAAATGAATAGTAATGCTACTATCGCAATGGAAAAATTTTTCATGAGTTAGTTTCTCCCACTGTTAAATCGATCATTTCGGCCTGTTGAACTTGAAGGCGAAGAGTTAATGCCTGATTGCGTTTGTGGCTGTGAGTATGATTGCGGTGTTGTTCGCTGGTTAGTGGATTGCTGCTGTTGCATAATTTTATCCAGTGGCAAGTACATCATGTTATTGCCACCATCAACATCAACCATCACCTTACTAGCATTGCTATATACTTTTTCCATTGTCGCAATATAAAGACGCTGACGCGTAACTTCAGGAGCTGCTTGATATTCTGGTAGAATTTTTTCAAAGCGTGCCACTTCACCTTCCGCATCTAAAACAGTTTGTTGTTTATAAGCTAAGGCTTCTTGCTCCATACGTTTTACTCGACCACGAGCACGTGGTTCTATACCCCGAGCGTAAGCTTCAGCTTCTCGTAAAAAACGTACTTCATCTTCTTGTGCGGCAATAGCATCATCAAATGCATCTTTAACTTCATTCGGTGGACGCGCATCCTTGAAGTTAACATCTACAATCAGTAACCCTAAGTTGTAGGGCTCAATAACCTTTTCTAACTCTTGCCATACCGATTGACGAATTTGTTCACGTCCGCTGGTTAAAATATCATCCATTTTTGCATGTCCAACCACATAGCGTAAGGCACTATCAAGTGATTGGCTCAAGCTGTCATCAGCGTTGGTTACGCTAAATACATAATTGCGCGCATCAACAACACGGTACTGTATTTGCATTTCAACCTGAACGACGTTCTCATCTTGCGTAAGCATAAAACCGGAGGCTTGCATTTCGCGGGTACTTTGCATATCAATAGGAATAATTCTATCGATAAAAGTCCACTTCCAGTTGATACCAGGATCAACAGTGCCAGAAAATTGTCCAAAACGTAATACTATGCCTTTTTCAGCTTCTTTAATGGTGTAAAAACCACTAAAGGCATAAACCACTAAACCAATAATGAGTATTAAACTAATACCAATACTGGAAAAACTTTTGCCTGAGCCTCCTGAAGATCTATTGTTACCTTTTCCGCCAAAAATGCCACTGACTTTTTTTCCTAAATCATTAAGCAATTCATCTAGATCTGGTGGACCTTGGTTTTTTCCGCCTTTATTTTTCCAGGGGTCTTTATCGTTATTCCCCGGTTCATTCCAAGCCATGCTGTTCTCCGCTAGGTTAGTAATTATTTTATAATCGTATTTTATCAATTTAACAAGTTTATGATAAAACACGGTGTTTTATAAGACTCTATATGGGTATTAACACATTAATTTACAATATATCGGTCTAATTCATTGTCTTCATGTTTTGTCAGCCTATCCCACTCTCGCTTTGGCAGTTTAATATCGATGAAACAAATACCTTGATCATCGTAATACTCGTTTTTTATACCATTCAACTGATATAAAATTCCTCGTAACTTAGCTGCTTTAGGTGGGATCGCTAATTGGTGCTCTACTATTTCATTACCTAAACGCTCCATGAGCGCGGTAAAAAATAAATCGATACCTATATTAGCCTGTGCTGACAACCATACTCTAATAGGTCGCCCTTGATCATCTCTATCGATTCGAGGCTCTATATCATCCAAGCTATCAATTTTATTACAAATAACTAATTGTGGTACTTCATCTGCACCAATTTCTGATAAAACGTGTTCAACTTGCTCAATATTCTCACTCCGTCTGTCGTCTGAAATATCAACAACATGGAGCAACAATTGTGCTTCGCGTGTTTCTGTTAAGGTTGCTTTAAATGCAGCAACTAAATCATGAGGTAAATGCCGAATAAAACCTACGGTGTCTGCTAAAATAACACCACCAACACCTTCAAGTTCAATGCGTCTTAATGTTGGATCAAGCGTTGCAAAGAGCTGATCTGCGGCATAAACCTCTGACTTGGTTAATACATTAAATAATGTCGATTTTCCCGCATTTGTATAGCCCACCAGCGAGATAGTGGGTAACTCTGCCCGTGTTCGAGAACGTCGTCCCTGCTGGCGTTGCCGTTCAACCTTTGCTAAACGTTTACCTATATTGATCATCCGTTCACGTAACAAACGCCTATCGGTTTCTAGCTGAGTCTCACCAGGGCCACGCAAACCAATGCCGCCTTTTTGTCGTTCTAGATGAGTCCAGCCACGAATCAAACGGCTGCTAATATGACGTAGTTGAGCTAACTCAACCTGCAACTTACCTTCATGGGTTCGAGCACGTTGAGCAAAAATATCCAGAATTAATGTCGTTCTATCTACCACCCGACATTGGCACAATGCTTCAATATTTTTTTCTTGAGAAGGAGATAAACTGTGATTAAATAAAACTACATCAGCGTTAAATAAACGAACGGCCTCAGCTATTTCGTCTGCTTTACCTGAGCCAACAAAAAATTTGGGATGCGGTGAACTGCGTTTTCCTGAGACTACGGTTAATTCATTGACACCTGCAGAAGAAACCAACATTTTGAATTCGGTTAAATCTTCACGCGTACTTTCATCGGGAAAATCCAGGTGAACAAGTACTGCTTGTTCACCTGCTTGATAACGATCAAACAACTGTATTAAACCTTATTGATAGTGATTGTCGAAGCGAACATCGACTTACAAGCTATAATGTGGGTTATTACGAGCACAATGGTTACAATTTAAAATGCTGTTTAATCTTCTGAGTCAGTTTGATTAGGCATTGGTGCTGTATTTACTGCGCGTGAAGGAACAACCGTTGAAATAGCATGTTTATATACCATTTGGCTCACTGTGTTCTTCAATAAAATCACAAATTGATCAAATGATTCAACTTGCCCTTGTAACTTAATGCCGTTGACTAAATAAATTGCAACTGGAATGCGATCACGACGTAAAGCATTCAAAAATGGGTCTTGTAAAGATTGACCTTTTGCCATTAGATGGCTCCTTTTTATTATAAATAAGACTAATTAATCAAAACTATTTCTGATTAATGATAAATTTCGCTAATCCTCAGCGCATAACCATTTAATTATACACCAATATATTAATAATGCTTAATGATAGCTACTATATTTTATATTTATAGCTACTTTGACCAGTTATTGCCAATTTCGGCTAATACCTGCGATAAATTTGTTTCATCATCGGTAGTTAACCAATGTAAGTTTGGCCAATTTCTAAGCCAAGTTAACTGTCTTTTGGCGAGTTGCCGGGTTGCACAGACCCCTTTAAAAATCATTTCTTTGTGATCAAAGTCACCCTCTAGATATTGCCACATTTGGCGATATCCCACACAACGAATAGAAGGTAAGTCTGGGTGTAAATCACCTCGTTCTTTAAGCTTTCTCACCTCTTGTTCAAACCCTTGAGTTATCATCTGTTGAAAACGTAATTCGATTCGGTGATGCAAGGTACTACGCTCTTTTGGCGTGATAGCAAATTGTAAAACATCTCCATCAAGCTTATCACCTTTAATTTGAGTTAATTGTGACAAAGTGTTACCAGTTAAGCGAAAAACCTCTAACGCGCGTGTTAATCGTTGCGGGTCATTGGGGTGTATACGCAGCGCCGCTTGAGGATCTATATCAGCTAACTGCTTATGCATAACGTCCCAGCCCTGTTCGGCGGCTTCGGTTTCAATTTTTTTACGAATTTCGCTATTGGCCGTAGGTAAAGGCGATATACCCTCAATCAAACTTTTAAAGTACATCATGGTGCCACCGACTAACAAAGGTATACGATTATTAGCTCTTATTTTCGCTATTTCTGCTAAGGCGTCGTGACAAAAATCCGCAGCAGAGTAACTTTTCGTAGCATCTCGAAGATTGATTAGACGGTGTGGATACTTTGATAATTCTTCGGCCGTTGGTTTAGCCGTACCTATATCCATATCATTGTAGATCAACGCAGAGTCAACACTAATAATATCACAAGGTAATACATCGCATAATGCCATTGCTAATGCAGTTTTACCTGATGCTGTAGGCCCGATTAGACAAATAACAGGCGGTTGATTTGTTGAACTGTTTATTGACACTAAATGATGCTCTCACTATTTTACTGAATCACGGCTTGTATTTTCTAATTGCTTAATTACTGATGTAAGGTCTAAGGCAATAGAATTCAAGAGTACAGACTCTATTTTTTCTTTACTTAGTGTTTTTTTCGCGGTTAGCCACAAGCTATTTGCTTGTGATTCGCTATAGTGCTCGTTAACCATGACAGTAGCTAACGCATTAATTAAATACTTTTCAACCACTTGCTCATCTATAGTTGAGTCAATAGCAAGCTGTGATAGCTTATCGATAATTGAAGTAAAGCTAGCCGTAACATCATTATTTCTTAGCATCGCAGGGTATTGACGAATTTGGATCCTGTTTGCCTGTTTTCCATGGTTATTCACAGTGAACACTATACCCGCTAATGCCAACGACGCTTGACAAGTTTGAGCTGCAGAAAATTGTTGCTCAGACAATGTTAGTGATACCGGTAATAATAATGGTTGGCTGATCAACCCCTTGTTTGGTTTTTCCTCACTTTGCTGCCAACTTAACCTTATCTTATTTTTATGTACTGCAGACGCTAACGTAGATAAAGATAACAAGCGTAAATGCTGTTGTTGCTTAAAAATACCATATTGTCCCTGTTCAAGTGCAACAAAAAAATCGTCAGCACATGAGGAAGATTCGCTAGTTAAGCGACTCTCAGACGCTGAGTTTAACTCATGCTTTTGCTGAGAACTCGGCGTAAGAAGCTGTTGATAGTTTGCTACAGCCGCCTTATATATCGGGGCGCCAGCACCATAACTTGTGTTAGCTGAATTGGTTTGATAGCTACTTTCTTTGACTTGTTGTAACGGGGCAATATAATCCGGCCGTTGATAGGCCACACTACCGCTTGTTTGCTCTACTTGACTAACCGACGGTTGCTCCTGATGGTCAGGCTGAAATAGAACGTGCTCTTGCTCAATGTTTGCACTATTTTCCATTAACGCATTATGGCAAACAGAATAGATAAAATCGTGTACATATCGGCTTTGATGAAAGCGTACCTCATGCTTAGCAGGATGCACATTGACATCAACTTCCCGATGGTTCAATGTTAAAAACAGCACAAATGCAGGATGTGTATCTGGTGCTAGCAAGTCAGCGTATGCTTGGCGAATAGCATGATTGATTAATTTATCACGCATCATACGGCCATTTACATAGCTATAGCACAAATCATTTTGATTGCGAGCAAAACTCGGTTTCGCTAGCCAACCTGAGAAAATCATATCATCATGTTGACAATTCACTTCAATCGCATGCTCAACAAACTTGGGCCCGCATACCATAGCAACCCGTTTTGCATGTTGCGCTTTAGTTTGAGCAGCTCGGTACTGACGGATCAATTTTGAATTATGGGTTAAAGAAAAGCTAACATCAAATCGGGCAAGAGCTATGCGACGAATTACTTCATCAATATGATTAAATTCGGTTTTTTCAGTGCGTAAAAATTTTCGCCTTGCTGGGGTATTAAAAAATAAATCGGTGACCTCAATAGTGGTACCGTCACCATGAGCTGCAGGCTTAACCGTTACCGACATATCTCGGCCTTCAGCATTGGCTTGCCATGGGGTTGCTTGAGAAGGAGGTTTAGATGTTAGGGTTAAGCGTGATACTGAACTAATACTTGCTAACGCTTCACCACGAAACCCTAGGCTAGCTATCCCTTCTAAATCTCGTAAATCTTTTATTTTGCTGGTGGCATGGCGGCTTAATGCCAACGTTAGTTCATCTTTGGCTATCCCTTTGCCATTATCGCTAATACGAATGCGCTTAACCCCACCTTTATCAACATCAATGTTAATATTGGTTGCCCCGGCATCAAGACTGTTTTCAACCAGTTCTTTGATAACAGATGCAGGTCTTTCTACCACTTCTCCAGCCGCAATTTGGTTAGCTAACCTAGCTGGAAGTATTGCAATTGTCATAGTGTTTCTTATTTATTAGGATCATTATCTAGCTTGTATCTAGAAAATAAAAATTAACCTGAGCGTGGTATTTTTAATGTTTGGCCAATACGTAACACATTAGATTTTAATTTATTAGCAGATTTGATGGTTGCTACTGATGTTTTATAACGCTGGGCAAGCACTGACAAAGAATCACCACTACGTACCTTATGCTTCTTCATTGCAGTCGCGGCCAATAAAGTATCTTTAGGCGTATGCTCATTAAAGTAACTATCAACCGCTTTGTAAATAGCATTAGCAAGTTTTTGCTGATGCTTGCTACTATTTAATCTTTTCTCTTCTGTTGGGTTAGAAATAAAACCCGTTTCTATTAATACAGATGGAATATCTGATGATTTTAACACCGCTAAGCTTAAGCCCTCTGGTTTTCTTTTATGCAGCTTAGTCACTTGTTTGATTTCTTGTATTACATGTAGGGCAAACTCGTAACTGCTTGCCATAGTATGCTCTTTTTTCATGTCTGCTAAGGTAAATGCTAAGTTCTTATCTTGGGTTTTCTTAATGGTTTCACCTGCACCACCGAGCAGTTCAGACTCATCTTGTCGGTTGGCAATCCAGCGAGTAAATTCGGAGTTTGCCCTTCGTGTAGATTGAACTAATACCGAAGCACCACTTGGCTGTGGAGAAGTATATGCGTCAGCATGAATAGAAATTAATAAGTCTGCTTTATTTTTACGGGCAATTTTTGGTTTACGATCGTGATTTACATAATAATCACCCGTTCTGATCATAACCGCCTTAAAGCCACTTCGTTGGTTAATCAATTTCGCTAATTTTTTGGCTATAGCTAAGGTTATTCGTTTCTCATAGGAGCCTTTAGGACCTATAGAGCCAGGATCTTCACCACCATGTCCCGCCACAATAGCAACGATAATATCTCGTTTGCCATTTGACTCAATGGTTTTTACAGCTTGGCGTTTTTCATTTTTATCATGTAAGTCCACCACCAAACGATCACCATATTGCCCTGCGGGTGCTAGCGGGAATACTGTCAGTTCAAATGCTTTTTTTAGTTCAAGTACTAATCGTGTATCTGTTTGTGTTTTTGATTTACTGGTGCGAAAGAGCTTGATACGTGGATCTGTTTTGGCTAACGAAGATAAAGCGGTACTGTTATTAGTATTTTTAAAGTCAATCACTAAACGGTTAGGTTTAGTTAACGTAAAATATTTATATTCTGGCTTATTTTTTAGATCGAACACGACTCGAGTATTTTCTGGGGCAGGCCAAACTCGAATACCATCGATGCTATTTGAATTTGCTACAGCATTGTTTACTATCAACGATGCTGTAGCTAATAAAAGCCAACACAATCTAGCAACAATGTATGATAACCACCGCATAACCAACCTTAAATACTTATATTGTTAACATCTCTATTTAATAATAACGCATCAACAGGCTTAAGGGTACTTTTGTTCTAATTGTTGTAAAACATCCTCACCGCGTATAGAGCTAGCACAAAAATCTATCACTCTTTGCTCCCCTTGATAAGCTATATTAATAATTATATCGGCTGCAGCCAAAAGCCCGGCACCTTTTTCAGGCCATTCAATAAAGCAACAACAGTGTTGAGTAAAATAATCACGTATGCCCATATACTCTAATTCTTCCGGGTCGCTTAAACGATATAGGTCAAAATGGTATACTTGCCATGGTGGTAAATCGTAGGGCTCAACTAAGGTGTATGTTGGACTTTTAACATTGCCTTGATGACCCATGCCTCGCACAAAACCTCGTGTTAATGTTGTTTTACCTGCACCTAAATCGCCATTTAAATATACCACAAGTGCTTGTTGTAAGTGTTGCTGCTGACATTGCCACTGCAATACTTTGGCTAGGTAATCACCCACGGCAATTGTTGCAGCTTCATCAGCTAGAAGGTATGTTAACTTTTTCATCGCTTGTAAAAATTTCCATTAGGCTTGGTTGACCAGTTGTTGTAAAGGTGTATACAAATCACTAGCTAACATGCCACGTTGACCATTAGTGTGTGCAATAATATCACCTGCTGCGCCATGAATATAGACAGCCATGCAGGTAGCAGAAAAATTGTCCTTGCTTTGTAGTAGCAACGCGGCAACAACTCCAGAAAGAACATCGCCCATGCCACCAGAGGCCATACCTGCATTACCACTGCTATTGATGACGACCTGCTCGCCATCGGAAATTAAGCTGCCAGCCCCTTTTAAAATACAGATACCACCATATTTGTTAGCAATTGCTCGAACAGCACTAAAGCGATCCACTTCTACAGTAGCAACATCACAATCTAATAATCTTGCCGCCTCTTTTGGATGAGGCGTTAACACCCAGTGATCGCAATAATGGTTCGTTTGTGAGAGTAAGGTTAAAGCATCTGCATCAAGCACTAATTGCGTGTTATTGCTGATCATGGTTTCTGGTTGAGCGATATTGCTATTGCTCAGTTTCGCAACCACTAAATCAAAAAGGGCGATTGACCAAGGTGTTTGCCCTAACCCAGGTCCAAGAAGTATTACCTTAGCCTTATTGAAAATGGCTGCGTCGGCAAGCTGTTCAGCACTACTTGGCGCTAACATTAACTCTGGCCGACCATTCAAGACTAGGGCTTGGCTATTTGGGTGACAGCACACCGATACTAAGGCAGCGCCGCAGCGCAGCGCTGCTTCGCTGGCTAAACGAATTGCCCCAGGCATGCCTTCATTACCACCTAGAGTTAATACTTGCCCTATGTTGCCTTTATGGCTGGTTTTTTGCCTAACTTTTAATGGGCCTACTTTATTTAGTAATGGAATAGTTGTTTGATAAACCACTTCACTCTCTAAATAATCTCTAAATACAGGTCCTAACGCTAAATCAGCTAAAAGCAAATCACCAACAAAATTTGCTGCTTGCCCAGTAAGCAACCCTTGCTTGTAAACAATGAAGGTTACTGTGACATCTGCTTTAATTGCATTGTCATTATCTACATATCCAGTTGTTGCACATAACCCCGATGGTGTATCAACACTTAATACAAAGGCTGGATGCTCATTCACTGATGCGACCACCAACTGCAACAGCTTAGGTAAATTACCATAAAAGCCAATACCAAAAATCGCATCAACAATAATATCACCTGTAAACTCACTAGTGCGCTTAGCCAAATTGTCAGTAAAAACGTCACTGACACCGGCATCCAGCATCGCTTGATAAGCGGTTAAAGCATCCCCTTTAATATTAATAACATCACAATTTAGCAATACCCGAACCTGCATATTAGCCAAATGAGCAAGACGAGCAATAATGAAACCATCGCCACCATTATTTCCCTGACCCGCAAGCACAAGTATACTTTTAGCATCAGGCCAACGGTGTTGCAAAATATCAAACGCGGCAGTGCCTGCCCGCGCCATCAGTTGATACATAGCAAGCCCCTGACTTTTAGCGACAATAGCTTCTGTAGTTAAAACTTGTTTCGCACTATAGACACAATGTCCGTTATGTTTTGCGTTTGCTTGTTGTGATAAACTCATCAGTAATTTATACCTTGTAGCTGTCTTTCTAAAAAATGATTAACAAAGCGACCAATAATGATGCTATTAACTATCCGGCATTGGTAGAAAAAATCAAGTCTTGGGGGGAAGAATTAGGCTTTTCTCAGCTGGGAATTACCGATATTGATTTATCTCAACATGAACAAGCCCTAGAAAAATGGCTAGCGAACAATTATCACGGCAACATGGATTATATGGCTCGTCATGGCCTAATGCGTGCTCGTCCGGCGGAGTTAGAGCCAGGAACCGTCAGAGCTATTAGTGTGCGCTTAGATTACCTTCCTACCAAAGCAAAATGCGCCCGGATCTTATCGGCTAAAAATCATGCGTATATTAGCCGTTATGCGTTAGGTCGAGATTACCATAAGTTAATGCGCAAGCGCCTACAGCAACTAGGCAAAAAAATTACCGACTATTGTCAAAACTTTAACTTTCGCCCTTTTGTTGATTCTGCCCCAATATTAGAGCGGCCTTTAGCCGAAAAAGCAGGCTTGGGCTGGGTTGGAAAACACAGTTTGCTGTTAAATAAAGAAGCCGGGTCATGGTTTTTTATTGGTGAATTGTTAATAGACTTACCGTTACCCGTAACCGCAATCGCGCCAACGACTAATGATTGTGGTAGTTGTGTTGCGTGCATAAAAATATGCCCTACAAAAGCCATTGTTGAACCTTATGTGGTTGATGCACGTCGTTGTATTTCTTATTTTACCATTGAATCGCCTGATCCTATCCCCTTAGAATTAAGGCCCTTAATGGGTAATAGAATATATGGCTGTGATGATTGCCAACTCATTTGCCCATGGAATAAATATGCCAAACTCAGTTTGGAAGATGATTTTCAAGCGCGACACCATCTTGATGAAATAACACTGTTAGCGTTATTTGCTTGGGATGAACCCTATTTTCTTAACAAGCTAGAAGGCTCACCGATACGCAGAATAGGTTTTCAAAGCTGGCAACGTAATATTGCAGTTGCCCTTGGCAATGCTCCATTTGATGTCAACATCATTAATGCACTAGAAGAAAAACGTGCAAGCGCATCAGCAATGGTAGACGAACATATCAGCTGGGCAATCGCGCAGCAACAATCCAAAAATATCAGCGGCAATGCTCAAGACAATAGCAAAACCAGTAATAATGCGACAATGCGACTTAACGCGCGTTTGATCCGCTCAGTAGAAAAAGGCTTACCTAGGGATGCATAATCCTAACAAAAAAGTGGTATTATACTGTTTCCGCATACTCATCTATCGCCTGCAAAGCGACACAAGTTTCTTGGTATAATACATAAACGTTATCTACACAATTTGACAGTTTGCTACTGTTTAATAAATTAGACCACTGAGCACACAACCGTTTCAATGTCTGAGCGCACAATATATCGCCATTTAATGCTAATGCTGCAACGGCCAATTGCGCTGCTTCTATATTATGCGCTTTAATAGCAGCCATTAAATTATCCAGTTGTTGGTGATTATCTTGGGTGTAATCATCAAGCATACATAAGGCTAGCTCAGCTGTACCTTGATGATGTAGATATTGTGCAAAATCAAAAACCTTATCAGCCCCTTTCTCTCGGTAAATATTGGCTACCTCAGTAATCATAAAGTCCTCTGGCGTCTCTATGCTTTGCTCTTTGTTAGCTTGCATAGTTGAAACTTTAATAGCACTTTTGTGATTCTTGGGTTGAAAAGGTTTTAACCACGGCGCCAGCGCCTGACTTAATTCAGCTAAGGTACTGTCTTTGGTTAGCGTGCCAAGATGCCAGTGGTTGTATTTTTGACTATTCTCTGATTGAGGAATAACAGCCGTTAAGCTAAACACGGCAATGTTAATTAAAGGTTTATGTGCCATTTCAAGCAAAGCAGTTTCAGCAAACTCAGTAATGAGTATGCTATATTGACCTGATTGCCATTGCGCTTGTTGTGAGGCTTTATGCGCAACTACCTGCACTTGTAAACCAAGCCAAGACAATAGACGTTGTAACGGCTGATACTTTGCTGGCGAATGAACCGCAAGCAATACCGGTAGTTGCGTGGCAAGATATTGAGTTTGCTTAAAAGCCTCAGCAGGCAATAGTTGATTACTGGTATGATCACTACTTAATAATGCGTTAATATTAGACAAAAAGCTTGTTTTACAAAAAAGTTGCTCGCTTTGGCTATAAAAACCAAAGTGTTTATAGCTCAGTTTAGGGGATTGCAATACCATCAACTTAGGTTGCAATCTCTGTGGTAAGGCATGTATTTTCGATGTTATTGCGTCTAAATGTTGCTCTACCATATCACTAGCAACCACTAATACATCTACTTTATCGCATTTAAGGTTGTCAGCATCAATTTGCTGTTGCAGCTGGTCAAATCCAGCCAATTGTTCAAATTTTCCTTTGGCACAGTGAATGCTATTTTTAACAATACTGGAAATTGCCAGATTATCAGACAACATCATGACCTTAATATTGTCTAGTATCAGTTTATCTGTGATATCGGCTTGTGTTGAGTTAGCCAATGGCAGTTCAAATACAACTTGATACCCCCCATCAATAAGTTGTGCAAACAGATTGTCTCCATGGTGCTTGGCAAATAATACATTAAAGGCGGAAATTAATGGTGATCGAGTATTGGCTGGCGTAATAAGTAATTGCTTTATTACATCAGGTAACGTTTTAATTAAATGATGTTTGACCTTCAGTCCAAAATTAACAATTTGTTGCCCTTCTCGTTTGTCTTTTAATTGCACGTCAAAACCTACCTGTATTCCTTGGTAGTTATCTAAACAAATATCGAGCAACAAGCTTATTAATTGTTCAAACAAACGAAGATCGATTTTAACCAAAGTCGCTAACTGCTCATCACAGGTGATTAAAAACTGATGATTAGCTAAGGGTTGTCTTAGCGCTTTATTAAACAGAATACTATGAATTTCATCGATCAAATTAATGTCGTTTAGTACCAATACCGATGTTTCTGACTGCATTTGAACGCTTAATTCAAACTGTTTTATGTGTTGGTAGAGCTTGACTAGTGGCTCTGTTATATTCACTGCATTGAAATTGCTTTCATTAAACACAAGTCCCTGTTGTTGTTGAATTAATAACAAGGTTCTCTGAGCTAAATACTGATAGCATTGTAATTCGGTCGTTAACAGAAAATCCACAGTCTCTCGGGCTACATGCTTTTGCTGTTCTAGGTCTTGCTGTAATTGCGCTATCGTGTGTGATTTCTGCGCTAATAATTGTTGATTAGCCTGATACTGTGCTGCCAACGCCTGATATGCTTGCTCTGAGTGTGTTGGTTTAGCAATGTGTTGCAACTGCTGTAATATTATTTGTGTTTCTTCACAGTTGGCGCGAATGCTATTTTCTGGTTGCGCTTGTAAACTCTGCTTTATTATATTGACGCTTTGTAATATTGACGTTTTAATTTTCAACTTTAATCGCCATAGAGAATAACTCAAAAATAGCAACATCAAACAAATAGTAGTCATTAGTATCAATTGTATTTGCTTGTCAGTTAAAGAGAAACCGAGTTTGCTCAATAGCTGTTCAAAATAGTTACTGGTATTAACATACTGGGCACTATGAGGTTGAAGCAATATCTGGCGAATTTTTTGCTGTTGAACTTTTAGCTTACCATGATAATCATGAGCTAAACGAATATAGCCTTGCCACTTTGATAACGCCCTTTGCTCTGAAAAAATAATTTTTTCAAACGTCTCCATTTGTTGAAAAACATCAGTTAAATAACGTTGCGCTTTATCTTGTTTTAAACGGTTATTTTGTGCAATGGCTTGGTCTGCATTTAAACGAAGTAATTCGAAGCTGGCGATAGGGGTACGCATAGATAGTTGTTCAATGCTTTCTAACAGTTTACCTACTAATGCTTGGTAAGCCTGCAATGCATTAAGTTGTTTAAGCCGTTGAGCATATTCACTGGCATTATTAAAGGTCACACTACGCTTGGCTTGTTTTGCCTGTAGTTGCTTATCTAGTGCGAGAAAATCTGTGGTCTGCTTGTCAATTTTGGATCTTAATGAAAATAGCATCAGTTGCAACTGAATAATACTATTTTGCCTTAATTGCTCGTTACGTTCCTGGTTATCTTGAATGCGAGCAACAATTTCTACCGCTTGTTTATTTTCATTTAGCCACTGCTGATAACGTTGTACATTAGCATCATTAATTTGGAGTAACTGTTGATTTACCGTAATCAACTGAGCATGGAGTTTAGTATAGTTTTCACTATTATGACTATCGAGTAACTGCTCAATAAGTGCGTCTGCTGTTTGTAAAACCTGTAGGTGCTTTAACTGTTGCTTAATTGGAATTAATTGCTTTTCTACTAGCGTTTGCTTCGCTGCACTTTGATGATAGAAGGTTGCACCGACTAGTCCTATTATTAACATTAGCATAATAAATAAGGAAACAAAGTGTAACGAGAATTGTAGGTATAAGGGTTTGTGGGTATTACCTTCTTTTGGTTGCATCAAGGTTGTATCGTGCTGTGATTGCTCAACCGAGGCATCAATGTCGCTCATAGCTATTACTATTCTAAATTCCTTAGTGTCTTTAGTTTATACTAAAGACCAAGCAAAATAATAGTATGAAAACATTAAATTAGCGCTTTTTACTCACCCACGCCCATTGCATTTCACACTCTATTGGCTGTTGACCTGACTCATCAGTAATAGTAACCGGCACCATAAGTTCGCCTTTATCCTGTTGTTCAATGCTCTCAATTTGTGCAAGTGTCATATTCGCAACTGCTGTTAAGCTCCCAACCATTCTACGTTGATAATGAATAGTCATTGATTTAAGCAAAGGCACGCAATGATCGGGCACATTCATACCAAACACTATACCTGTAGCTGACTCAGCCAATACTGCTGCCGCGATGGCATGAACTCCACCAATATGATTTCTAACCGTTTTTGTATTCTTTAACGTCAACACCGTTTGCTGGTGTGTTACTTTTTCAATTTTGACCCCAGTTGTTCCAGCGAACTTAACCGTAAAATTGAAAAACCGTGTTAACAAAAATGACTGCATAAAAAGCGGTGCTTTATGAACTTTACTTACGAAAACACTAAATTTGTTTGCCATGCTATTGTCCTAAACTGTTAACGTTATTGTAGAGATAATAATTATTGTCCACTAAACTGGTCAGACCTGCAATATTTTATTGTAAATACTGCTAAATTATCGGGCTAGGTACAAAGGAATAGGTCACTCAGATAGACAATTTAATGCTATACAGTTAGCCATTTAGAATAATTACTGCTTAATTATTGTTCTCATTGAGCCGATAACCTTTCTATAATCAAACCTCTACTCAATGCTAGTACGCCTTGGGTAGCTTGGGTATATAACTTAACTTTAACGTTATAACATAGAGCAGGTGATATCATGACTATAACTACAATAGCGTTATCTCAACAACAAACTTATCAACAAGAGTCTAGTCAACACCGAGAAGTTTCCTTAACATCGTCCAATCGCTCTACACCGTCTCAAAGACTCACAGAAACAAGCACACCTTTCACTTCAAACAATCTAGGGCATGTAAATACGGTCACATCTGATCAAATTGACGCTGAGCCGGTTACCTACGAAAAACCTCAAGGGGTTAGGCTTCAATTGATGGTGCTCGTTTTAGAGCGATTTTTAGGACGGTCATTAGATATTAGCGATTTCAGCTATACCTCTAGTACCAACAATTTAGAAAACACCACCAACAATCTTGGTACAGCCAATGAATCAGCTTCAACATCAAATGCTGGGCTAATCAACATTGATGGTGCAACATTTAATCTTGGGGATTTATTGTCTGTAGAGCAATGGCATAACCATGAGCAGCAGCTCAACTATCAAGTCAGTGGGCAATTCAATATTAATGAAAAAGCATTATCTCTTCATTATGATTTAGCGATTACCAGTAAGCACAGTAGTTATAGTAAAACCCAAGTAACAGCTGCAGCATTAAAAGACCCACTCATTGTACAATTTGGCTCACAAGGTTTAGGAAATATTAAAGGGCAAACAAGTTTTGCAATTAATCAAGATGATACCTTGGATAGTTTACCTATTTTTTCAGGCGATGTCGGCTATTTAGTTTATGACCAAAATGATAATCAACAAGCAGATGATGGTACTGAGTTATTTGGGCCTAAAACAGGACATGGTTTTACTGAACTGGCGCAGATGGATAGCAATGAAAATGGTTTCATTGACCAAGGTGATCAACAGTTTGAACAACTCTATTTATGGCAACCAGGTGATGAAAAGCTACCGGAGCGATGGTTATCATTAAAAGGTGCTAAAATACAAGCGATTAGCTTATCAGCTATCAACACTCCTTTTGATTTTTACGACCAACAAGGAGAAATACAAGCTCAATTACGACAGTCAAGTTTTGCCATAAGCGAAAATGGTAGTGGGCGTGGCGTACATCAGGTTGATGTACGCATATAGTCTACTAACGTTTCTACCATTTACTACCCACCTCCCTCACCCCTCTAACACAAATACAAATAAGAATTGATCTCATTTGCATTTGTGTTAGTATGCTCGCCAATTATCATCATTGAAGTAATTAATGGAATTGTAATGAAGTTGAATCAAGTGTTTATTGGTATTAGTTTAGGGTTTATAGGGCTTTCAAATGCTGCGTACGCAGAGGGAAATAACAACAAGGGTACGTCCATTGAAATCATTAGCATCAACGGCACCTATTTTAATGACTACCAAGTTGAGGATGCATCAGGTGCGATGCGATCAAATGTATCCTTGCTTGAAACCGCGCAATCGGTAACGGTTATTCCAGAAACAATTATTGACGAACAGTTGGCCACAACCTTAGGTGAAGTACTCAACAATGACGCTAGCTTATCACCGGGATCTAAACAAAGAAACCGAGAAGTATTCAGCGCTAGGGGCTTTCAACTAAGTTCATCCACAGGCTATTTACGTGATGGTCATCAACATTGGTCTCATTATCAACAGCCTATAGAAACCTTATCTCGAGTTGAAGTTATAAAAGGTCCGTCAAGTATCTTATATGGGCAATCAGCACCAGGGGGGTTAATCAACATGGTAACCAAACAACCTTCAGCCTCACCTCTATTAGAATTAAGTGCCGATACGGATCAAAATGGGTCAACCCGTTTTATGCTTGATGCTGGCGGGGAAATAACCACTGACACTAATTATCGTGCTGTTGTAGTAAAACAAGACGTTAACTTTGCTCGTAATTATCACAATGGAGAAACCAGAACCCGTGACCGCTTTTTAGGTTCTTTGGTGGTCGAGCACCAGCTGTCTGATAGTCTGGTTATTAATGGTTACTATGATCGAACTAACGACAAAGCAGGTTTAGATACAGGAGCATGGCTAGACAGCAAAGGTGATGTCATTAGTGAGAACAATACAATCAATGATTTTTCGTGGGCGTTCACCGATATAACCGTCGAAAACCTTGGTGCCAAACTAACCTACTTCATAAACCCACTGTGGGAAGTTAAAGTTGGCTACAACCAGCAACAATTTAACAGGCAACGTTTTGAATCGTCACCGAAAATACCTTCAGATTATCAATCAGGTGACAGCTATATTTCAAAGCCTTATGACCGTTCAGATGACTGGCAGTTTAAAACGGCTTTTATTGACCTAAATGGTGAGCTGACTATAGCAGGCATTGAACATAAGTTGCTATTTGGTGCTAACAGTCTTGATTATTATTACGGGCAACTAAAAACCAATGGCGCAGCCATTAATTATACGCCCGGCGACATTGAGCCTTTAAAACCAGCTATCAGTTTTACTACAGATACGAGCTTAAGTACCTCACAATACGATTATTACGGCTTGTACTTTCAAGATTTAATGACACTCAATCAGTATTGGCAAGTAGCCATTGGCGGCCGTTATGATAAACAAAATAAAGAAGGCGCCAATAACGAATCCTTATTACCAAAAATAGCAGTGCTGTATCACCCAAGTGACCACAGTACTCTGTATGCAAACTATTCTGAAGGTTTCGAGCCACAGCGAAGTGAAACCATCGAGAATGAACAGGACAAAAATTTTGGTATGCGCATTGACGCAACGACGTCAAAACAGATAGAAATAGGCGCAAAGTGGGAATTATCAGAACGATTATTGTTAAATTCTGCTATTTTCACCATCGAGAAAAGTGGCACACTTATTTCTGAACAACTACTTGATGATCCAAACTACGAGAGCATTACCACGCAGTCGGGGCGGCAAATACACAAGGGCATTGAGATGTCTGCACAAGGTGCAATCACTGATAGATGGTTTGCTATCACCTCAGTGATGTACTTAGATGCTAGCTATAAAGAAGATCAAACCTATGAGGGCAATACACCCGCCGATGCTCCAAAGTGGTCTGCTTCTTTATGGTCACGCTATGAATTAACCGAAAAATTAGCCTTAAACGCCGGAATTTTCTATCAAGGTGAACGCTATGCCGATAATGCCAATACCGTCACTAAAGACGGTTACAGTCGAGTTGACCTTGGTGCAACTTACCAAGCCGCTATTGCAGGTAAAAAAGTAGCATTTCGGTTAAATATTGAAAATGTGCTCGATACGAACTACCTCGCTGGCGGCGGCATTAACAACGTCACCATTGGAGAGGGCTCTACAGCCCGTTTTGAAGTAAAAACCTCATTTTAGAAGTTTATGCGGGAATTGTTGGCTCAAGTAAAACTAATACCATATAAGAAATAGCCTATATGGTATTACAACAATAACCTGACGATTAGAGATGCACATGAATAGTAGAAAATTCTTTTTTTGGTTTCACCTTATTATAGGTTGTAGTACCGCAGTTTTTATTTTCCTAATGTCAATAACCGGCGTTGCGCTAACCTATGAAAGGCAAATAATTCAATCTGCACAGCGTAGCGATTATCCTGTCATACCGAGTGAAAATGCCATCCGACTGCCACTAGACGATATCATTGAAATCGCTAAACCCTATCAGGGAGAAAAAACACTGTCGATTAGTTTCGCTAATGAGATCAATGCTCCTTTTGTGATCAAAGCTGGCCGAAAAACACTTGCTTACATTAATCCATTTACCGGTGACATACTCTCTGAGCCTGCCAGTGAAACAAAATTACTTTTAGCTAAATTAAGAGCCTTTCATCGGTGGCTAACCCTAGATGGAAAATTTAGTGACACAGGACGTTGGGTTAATGGCATAGCCAATGTATGTTTTTTGTTACTTACACTCAGCGGTTTATATTTATGGCTGCCGGCTAAATTCAAAAAAAGAGCATTTAAACAAAAACTCACTCTAAGTAAAAGTCATCAAAGCAGCCATGCTAGAGATTATCAATGGCACAATACGTTTGGTTTCTACATGGCTCCCTTATTAATAGTAATAACTGCAACTGCGATGTTTTTCTCTTTTAAATGGCCAAGTGAAACCTTAAAGTCATTGGTGTCGCTGGAGCAACAAACACAACCAAAAGCACAGATACTATCGGCAGCAGAACAACCTCTGCAGTTGTCGATGCAAGCATTGTTTAGCAAGGTAGCAAGTACAAGTATTAATTGGCAGTCAATAAGCTTTTCAATTGCCAAACAACCGCAACATTTACAAAAATTTTATGTGGATATGGGTAATGGTGGTGAGCCACAGAAGAAAAGTGCCTTGATAATAAATACCATCAACGCGAACGTAATTGAACTGCAAACGTTTGAAGACAACTCTACGTACCGTAAAGTCAGAAGCTATATACGCTTTTTACATACCGGTGAAGTATTCGGCGTTGTAGGTCAAACCATAGCCGGGCTCGCATCGTTATTGGCGTGTTTATTAGTATACACTGGCATAGCTATGTCGTGGCGACGGTGGCAAAAAAGCCGAAAATCAGTCGAATATTAACGGTATGAGTGGACACAATAAAGCGGCGTAATACCACTTCATTGTTCACTTTTGTCGGAAGTTTATCACGTTAGCATTTGAAGAAGTGCTGTTGATAAACTTTTAACTCCGCAATAGATTCACGAATATCATCTAGCGCCAAGTGAGCACCTGTTTTTACCACTTTATCTAACACTTCTGGCTTCCAGCGTCGGGCAAGCTCTTTTACGGTACTAACATCTAAATTACGATAATGAAAATAATCTTCAAAATCTGGCATGTATTTATTGATGAAACGCCTGTCTTGACCAATGCTATTACCACACATGGGTGATTTACCTTGAGGTACATACTGCCGCACAAAGGCAATAGTTTGTGCTGTAGCTTCTGCCAAGCTCACTTCACTTTCTCGACAACGCTTAGTTAAGCCAGATTGACCATGGTGTTCAATACACCAGTCGCTCATGTTGTCTAACACCTCATCAGGTTGTTTAATAGCAAATACTGGCCCTTCTGCCAATATTTTTAATTGGCTGTCGGTAATAATAGTGGCAATTTCTAACACTACATCAGTTTCAGGCTCTAGCCCTGTCATCTCTAAATCAAGCCAAATTAAATTGGTTTCTTTACTAGTCATAAATATCCCTTAAAAATTGCACAAGCAATAGCGAGTAATTATCAGTATAATAGCCGACAAATAACTAGGATTAAACAAAATGATCAACACTTGTGGCTAAGAAAAAACTAACCAAAGGCCAACAACGGCAAATTAAAGCGAACCACGACAAAAAGTTACATAACAAAGTAGCGAGCAGTAAAGTCCAGTGGCAAGATGAAGATCTAGGTCCTACCATGCAGGGCACAGTCATCAGTCGCTTTGGCCAACATGCTGATGTTGAAGGCGAAGACGGCACCATTTACCGTTGCAATTTACGTCGTTCTATCAGCTCTTTAGTTTGCGGAGACAAGGTATTATGGCGGTTGGGCAAAGAAACTGAACATAGTATTCGCGGTATTATTGAGGCAGTACATGATCGCGATTCTGTGTTAAGTCGCCCAGATGTTTATGACGGGGTAAAACCTATCGCTGCTAATATTAGCCAAATTCTAATTGTTTCTTCCTTATTGCCCGCCTTTAATAGCGATATAATTGATCGCTATTTAGTCGCTGCTGAACAAACCGGTATCACGCCAGTTATCGTGTTAAATAAAACGGATTTACTCAACCAGCTCAATCAACAAGAGCAGGATGAAATAGAACAACAATTGGAAATTTACCGAGCCATTGGTTATCAAGTGCTTTATGGCAGCAGTCAAACCAATGAAGGGATAAGTGAAATTAAGGCACAACTTAGCCAACATGTAAGCATTTTTGTTGGTCAATCTGGGGTCGGAAAATCTACCTTAGTTAATGCCTTAATGCCTGAACTTGGTTTAATGACACAAGAAGTATCGCAAAATTCAGGCTTGGGGCAACATACAACAACCGTAGCGCGATTATACCATTTCAACGATGGTGGTGATTTAATCGACTCTCCCGGTATTCGCGAGTTTGGTTTATGGCATTTATCATCTGATCAGGTATTTAATGGCTTTATAGAATTCGAACAATTTCAAGGCTTATGTAAATTTAGAGATTGCAAACACCAAAGCGATCCAGGCTGCGCTTTAACTAGCGCAAGCGAACAACAAATTAACCCTAAACGTTTGGCTAGTTTTCAGCGCATTATTGCCAGTTTAGGTGACAACAAATTAACCTCACGGTTTAATGACTAACAGCAAAAGGAAAAATACGTGTCTTCAAAGAACAACAAGCTCTCCGATAAAATTAAAATCACCTTACAATATATTATGCCTAAACATGCTTTGTCTCGTTTAGTAGGCAAACTAGCTGCGGCTGAAATGGGTTGGTTAACCACCAAATTGATTACTCTTTTTATCAAGGCTTATCAAATCAATATGAGTGAAGCAAAACTCAAAAAAGCCAGTGATTTTGCGACATTTAATGATTTTTTCACTCGTGAACTAGAAGAAGGGGCACGTGCTATCGAGCCCAGCACTAACACCTTATGTTACCCCGTTGATGGCGCAATCTCTCAGCAGGGTGATATTGTCGACGGCAAACTCATTCAGGCCAAAGGATTTGACTACACGTTAACTTCACTTTTAGGCGGTGACACAGCGACCGCCGAACCTTTTCAGCAAGGTAAGTTTTCTTGTATTTATTTGGCTCCAAAAGATTATCATAGAATTCATATGCCAATGGCAGCAACGTTACGTGAAATGATTTACGTACCGGGCGAATTATTTTCAGTAAACCCATTAACGGCAAATAATGTCCCCAATTTATTTTCACGTAATGAAAGGGTTGTGACTATTTTTGATACCGAACATGGCAAACTGGCGATGGTGCTAGTAGGGGCAACCATCGTAGCCAGTATTGAAACCACTTGGGCTGGCACAATTACCCCGCCAGCAGGCAAAGATATCTTTAGATGGCATTACCCAAAAGAAGGCGTTGATGCAATTACCTTTGAAAAAGGTGATGAAATGGGACGTTTTAAATTAGGTTCAACTGTTGTCAGTGCGTTTGCGCCTAATATGATCGAATTTGCGCCTGAGGCTGGTCCTGAAACCGTGACTCGGTTAGGCGAGCATTATGCAACATTAACTAATGCAACTAACGCTAACCACAATGAATAAATTAAGGGTTGCTCATTAATTCAACAAAGTATACGATGAAGGTACAAGTATTACGATTAGGTTCGTAAGCAACGAAATAATTTTACAATTATCTATTCAGGATTAAAAAGATGGCACGTGGTAAATCAGCAGTTAAGCCAACAGAAGCAGAGCTAACTTTACTCAATATTCTTTGGCAGATGGGTCCAGCTACCGTTAGACAAATACATGAAAAAGTCAGTACAACACAATCAACTGGCTACACAACCGTATTAAAAATATTACAAATAATGCACGAAAAATCGTTAGTTATTAGAGATGAAACTAATCGTGCGCATGTTTATGCTGCCGCCAATAGCGAAGTGCACACTCAGTCTTCATTGATTAAAGACTTGATAAGCAAAGCATTTGGTGGTTCAACCTCTAAATTAGTGATGCGCGCTATCGATGAATCGACCTCTGCCGAAGAAATTAACGATATTCGTCAGTTGTTAAACTCTTTAGAAAAATAACATTCAACTCCCGCTTAACAAGGCACATAATAAATAAAAAATGTTTGAGAATTTATTCAATAGTCCATTTTTAAGCAGTTTAGCACTCACCTTATTGCATTTTTTGTGGCAAGGGATACTTGTGGCTGCTGTATTAAAGTCGACCTTGCTTATTTTTAATCATAGCAAAGCCCAACTTCGCTATGCACTCTCAACATTAGCGATGTTATCTAACTTGTTATTGCCGATAATAACCTTTGTGATCATTTATCGCGCAGAGCTTACCTCAGCAAGTGCTAGTGTAAAGTCAGTGGCATTAAGTGAGCTTATTCAAGAGTTGAAACAACCAGATGCCTTATTTAGTTTCAAAGAATTAACAGAATTACTCCCTTCATTATTACCCTATATTTCTTTTTTATGGTTGACTACAGTGACCCTATTGGCAGGTAAACTGTTGATAGAAATAACAAGAGTCAATAAACTTCCTCAACAAGGAGCCATTGCGCCTAGTCAGCAATTACAAACAAGGTTTGAACAACTGGCAAAGCAGTTACAGTTAACCATAATGCCTCAACTTTTAATTTCGTTGAAAGTTGAAGTGCCTATGGCCATTGGTTGGCTTAAACCTGTGGTGCTACTACCGGCTAACATGATCAGTGGTTTAAATAGCGCACAGCTCGAGATGCTAATTTTACATGAACTCGCTCATATTCGTCGTCATGATTATTTGGTAAATTTTATACAAACCCTAGTAGAAATTTTACTGTTTTTTCATCCGGGCGTGCTGTGGGTTTCTAAACAAATGCGTAATGAGCGTGAATATTGTAGCGATGATATTGCCGTGCAACATTGTGGCGACGCTGTTGCCTATGCCCATACCTTGGCAGATACTGCATCTTTGTGCACGCGACCTCACAATCATACTATTCCCGATATGGCAATGGCGGCATCTGGCGGTGATTTAAAACAACGAGTTATTCGTTTGGTCGACCACCACTGCGCCCCAAAAAACAACATTAGTAAGTGGTTTGCGAGTGCTACCATTATTTTTTCAGTGTTGTTACTGTCGAGTAAACAGTTACTGACTATGCCATTACTCGATATTTTACATAATGAGAACCCTTGGAAACAGCCTAAAACTGCTAAAGATAGTCACTTTAACGCCCCCGTGCATACTGACATAAGCAGTAGTGACTTGCCAAGTCAAACAATCGCACAACAATTATTGGCACCACCAGCAGCGAAATTAATTCAAACAAATAATGATGACCCTCAAAGTTCAAATCAACAACCTGACGCTTTCATCGCTGCTAAAACGATTAAAGCTCCTCTAACAAGTCAAGCCAGTAAGGTCACTGACACCACAACTATTGCTGAAACAACTAACCAAATAAAAAGCATTGAAAACAGGGCTATTTTGCCTGAGCCCAGTTCGATAATTGAACAAAAGAATACTGAACAAAGCCAAACTGAACGGGTTGTGGCCACGCGTAAAGACGAACGTGATTTTAATACACAATTAGACAGTTTATCGGTTAAAGCCTCTGGCGCAATAACTAAAACAATTACCCAAAACCTGGATGCTAAATCATCATCCATGGTCGAAAAAGCATTTGAACGCACTAGCGCTGATAATCCATACCAAGCGGAACTCACTTCATTATCAGCATCACAAGAGACGAACACTTCAACGAATAACGCAATACCAACAGACACCAGACCACAAAAATTGACTCTGGCAGAGCCATCTATTGCGACAAATCCTTTTGGCCAGTTTGACAAAAAAAAGGTAAATAATCAGCAAACGCCACAACTCAGTAATGCACGTTTAAGCACAACTGAAATGGTTGATAATAAAACACAACTCACGGCTTTTTCAGACAACAGCAATGTGAAAACAGCGATCACTAGTTGGCAAAACGCTGAGCAGTTAAAATCTGTTGATCCAGTATACCCTAGTGTTGCAGAGCGAAAAGGTATAGAGATTGAAGTAGAAGTTCACTTCACCATTGATGTTAATGGTCACATCAAAGACATTAAGTTTGCTCATCAAGACAAAGTTAATTACTTCAAAAGCTCTATACGTTCTGCCATAAAAAAATGGCGCTTTATTCCAGCTAAAGTTGATAATCAACCAGTTGAAAGTCATATGGCTAAAGTATTTGCCTTTAGCCTGCAAAGTTAACCGCGTTTGTTATTCATTTTTGCTTTACGCTTTTCCATCAACTGAAGCCACTGTTGTTGTTGCTCTGTGGTTAACACATTAAAAATCGCATGCTTAGTCTTTGCTTTGGTTAATGCCTTTTGTGCAAAAGTAGACTGATAAGCCGCATGTAATGCTAGATACGCTTGCTCATCAAATGCTTCCGCTTGGAGTAGTGCTTTTTCTTCTGTTTTAAATTTTTTCATAGATTCACGTAATATTTGATTCTGCTCTTTAGCTTGGGCTTTCAATGCATCAATCTGTACCTGCTGCTCCGCCGACAAATCCAATTTTTTGATCATCCTTTTTTGCATTTTCGCGCCAAAATCACCTCCTCGCTGATGATAACGTGGTGAATCAAAAGTGTTACCGCCGCTAGCGGCATTAACGCTAGAGATACTTGAAAGCGCGATAACAGCACAAAGTGCTGAAGTGGTAGCAATTGTTTTCATTGGTTTGATAAGATTCATAATATACTCCAAAAAGTAAAGTGGTAGTGGTTAACGGTGAAAGGATTAACTGATGTTAATTCCAAGTTGATTAAGTATAAATAATTCAATGCAAAGAAACGCAAAGCAAATGTAAAGGTTAGGTAAAGCTTGCATCAACTTGAGATATACTGATAAAGAATCAGGTAAAATGCAGCCATGCCATTAGATAAAATAGTAATAGAATGTATTTTAAAGACGATTCTTTAAACGCATATATTTGAAAGCTGAAAGCGAGTTTCATTTGAATAAAAAACAAATACTACTGATAGATGATGATCACGAATTGGCCGAATTACTGGTGGATTATTTAGCGCAACAAGATTTTATTGTGCAATGCTGTTTTGATGGCCAATCTGGATTAGAGCAAGCCTATAGTGATAAGTTCGACCTTATTTTACTTGACGTGATGATGCCTAAGTTAGATGGCTTTGACGTATTAAAAGCCCTAGGTAAAGCACATAAAACACCTATTTTAATGTTAACAGCCAAAGGCGATAATAACGACAAGGTAAAGGGCTTGGAGTTAGGCGCTGATGATTACCTAGCTAAACCTTTTCATCATCAAGAACTCTTGGCGCGTATTAACGCAATCTTGCGCCGTATTCAATTGATTAACCAACAAAATAAGCAAGCGTTTCAACAAGGCAATGCTATTTTATCAGTCAACGACATTGAACTAAAACATGCGACACGCACAGTACTATGTCATGGCAACACTATAGAACTAACAGGCACAGAGTATCAAATTCTAACGGCACTAGTAGAACATCATGGACAAATTATCAGTAAGGATACTCTTTCTGAACAAGTACTAGGCCGAAAGCTAAGCCCCTTCGATCGCAGTATTGATGTGCACATAGGCAATATTCGCCGTAAATTTTTACCTTTTTGCTCGATTGAAAAAATCAAAACGGTTCGAGGCGCAGGTTACTTATTTTTAACCGGTGAAACACAATAAACAAAGAGTGGTAACCATGCCTGTCAATATTAAAGTGCTATTCTCATCGTTCACCATAAAACTCTTTGTGTGGTTTTGGCTCATTGCAATTATTTCAATTGTGAGTACACGCTTTATCTCTCAACAGCTTTCCAATGATGCGTTTTATCAGGTTAACAGTTCTGCCACAGAGCCAAAGGAATTGCATAAACTACGCAGTATCGCTAGGCGTATAGAAGCTTCTAAGTCCAAAAACCTTACTGACTTTATAACCAAAAAACATAAAAGAGCAATACAAGGCCCTTTTAATTTATGGTTTAAAAGTATTGAGCAACCACAGCAAATAACGAGTTTACTAGCCCTACCACCAAGGCATCAACAAGCATTAACAAACCACCTAGGTAGTCAAGCTTTTAGCCAGATCCAAACCAGCATCTTGGCACATACACGAATTACTGGCCCGGTTGAAATAGAAATTAACAACCAAAGCTACCAGTTGTTTATTTCTCGAAAGCAACATCCTCGTCGATTTGGCCAACTAGTGCAGGCTATGCCCTATTGGGCCCGCATTACTATCCCTGCATTTATTAGTTTTATTCTGTGTTTGTTGCTCGCTCACTCCTTTAGTAAACCTGTGCGGCTGATCAAAAAAGCGACGACAAAACTAGGTAAAGGTCAATTCGATACTCGGGTTGAAGGAATGACCAAACGAAAAGATGAATTAGGACAATTAGCCAATAGCTTTAATGAAATGGCAGAGCAACTGCAACAACATCAAAGTGCGCAGCAACGTTTGCTTGGCGATGTATCTCATGAGCTTCGTTCTCCATTAACAAGGTTACAAATGGCCATAGGTTTAGCACAACAAGAGTTAACCTCGGAGCAAGCGCGACAACAATACTTGCAACGCTGCCAGCGGGAAATCACACGTTTAGATAAAATGATAGAAAATGTTTTAGTCTTATCTCGATTAGAAAATACAATTCAAACAATAACGTTTCAGCACGTGAATATAAACGCATTAGTGCAAGATATTATCAATGACGAACAGTTTGTAGCAAATAAAAAGTCAATCACTATTGAGCTTAGCAAGGCTAAAACAATCAATATATTAGCTGATCAAGCATTACTGGCTAGCGCCATTTCTAATGTATTGAGTAATGCCGTGAAGTATAGCCCAGAACAAAGCACGATTAGTGTCATTTTATCAAGCAACAAGGAGGCTGTTAGCCTAGTCATCAGTGATCAAGGTGACGGTGTGCCTGAGCAATCTTTATCAAAATTATTTAGCCCATTTTACCGTGTGACTCTTGCTAGAGATCGCGACACTGGAGGCACAGGTTTAGGTTTGGCTATTGCAAAGCAAGCTATAGATGCACACCAAGGTAAAATTTTTGCTAAAAATAATGCAGTCAAAGGATTATCTGTTACCATTCAACTTCCTTATTTGAAATAGTTATCCAACGGAATCGAGGCGCATATAGGCATATGGACACTTCTCAACTTGATAAAAAATCACCTTTTTCGGCAATTAAATGGATACAAAGCATACTTATTGTTTTTTTTGTACTTTATTTGATCATCTGGGCCATTTCATCACCTGTTAGCAAATACTTTATCAAGCCGATATTGCACGAACAGGGGCTAGCACTCGCTTCGCAAACAAGTATCAGCTACAACCCTTTTCTTAGTCAGTTAACAATTAGCGATTTGAGTATATATCCAGTACAAAAGGATGAAACACAAGTGGTTTTTTCTCTTGAGAAACTCACCGTTCGTTTAACTTTATTTCGGTTGTTATTTGATGAAATTGCCATTAGCAAGTTCGCGTTGAATGATGGTTATATCAAAATTGAAAAAAATGCTACTCAGCTAATCATTGCCGGGGTTGATCTCAATAAAGCAAGTGCTGAGCCTGCGAAAAAAGAACCCGTTGCCAGCGAAGCTACGCCATTTTTATATCAAGTCCTTTTACCTAAACTTGCCATAAATCGCTTCAATATTGAAGTTGATAATAAGGTTAATAATGAGAGAAGCCAGCATCAAATTAACATAAGTGCCTTATTAATTGAGCAATTAATAGCAAGCCAAGGCTCACAACAAGCGAAGCTGACATTACAAAGCATAGTTGATTCCGCAGAATTAAAGGTATCGGCTGATGTTACCTTTGAACAAGGCCAAGGCGAAATAGCCAGCGTACTCGCTTTAACCCAATACCCCCTTGAAAAAATTAAGGGTTATGTAAGCGAATTATCAGACTTAAGTGGCAAGTTGTCAGTTAATAGCGAGCAACGCGTAATCATTGCACCCGAGCAACTAAAAGTTGCAGTCAGTGAGGCCAAGCTCACCAATAATAACCTTGCTCTTGAATATCAACAGCAGTTTTTTAAGTTAGCTCAGTTAGAGCACTCTTTTAAAGATATTGCTTTAACCTTGAGCCAAGGCAAAATGACTGAGCTAACTGGTACAAGCCAATTAAGTCTGAACAAAGCCGATATATACTATCAACAGCCTAGTCAAAAACTAGCGCATTTTGAGCAATTATCACTCAATGATATCAAACTTGAATTTACCGATAAACCACATGTGAACATTGCAAGCATAGTGATGGATGATATGTTTGCCTCAAAGAATGAAACGTCTGAATATGCACCTATACTCACGCTTAAACAGTTTCATATCAGCGATATTCAAATTAATGCTCAACAATTAGCAATCAATAAAATCAGTTTAGATAACCTACAAAGTGAGGTGATTTTAAATAAAGACAAAGCGCTGGCTAATTTAGTATCGCTGCCTGTTGCAAAACCAGCAGAGCAAACCATATCTGCCGATAGCCAAGCAACTCAACAAGCGCCAGACGTTGAAAAACAAGCATTCATTATATCTTTGAATGAATTTTCATTAACAAACGATAACACTATATCGTTCATAGATAATAGCGTAGACCCAATTTATAAACGCAGTTTTTATATTGATACCCTTTATTTAGGGCCGTTAAGTAATGCTAAAGATAAACAACAACAGCAAACGCCTTTTGAATTAATTGGTCGCAGTAATAAATATGCTCATTTTACATTTAAAGGTTTCACCCAGCCATTTGCACAAAAACCTGTTCATCACGTAAAAGGCTACTTAAAAGAACTATCGCTACCAGCCGTTTCAACTTATATGAAACAAGCGATGCAAATGGAATTAAAAAGCGGTCAACTCAACACAGATATTGATGTTACCCTAACCGGTGAGCAACTTGATGGCAAAGTTGCTATTTTACTTCAAGGTTTAGAAACCGCCATTGCCGATAGTAATGAAGCGGGTGCTTTAATTGACCAAGGTGCCCTACCATTTAATATGGCGCTTGGTATGCTAAAAGATAGAAATGGTGGTGTAGAATTAGACGTCCCTTTATCAGGCTCAACCTCTGATCCACAATTTGGTATGGGCAGTATAGTTACCTTAATCACACAAAAAGCGATATGGATGGCAACACAAGATTATCTGATGAAGACATTTGTTCCTTATGCCAACATTGTATCTGCTGCCATGACTGTGGGAGAGTTTGCGTTAAAACTTCGTTTTGAAGACTTAATTTACCAAGCCAAGCAAATAGAGCCCAATGATGAGCAACAGACCTACTTAAACGCTTTTATTGCATTGATGCAAAATAAAAAAGACACCCGAGTTAACATTTGCGCCATCAGCACACCTGACGATTTAGATTTACCTGCAGGTAGCAAAATTACTGATAAAAGCCAAATTAATCAACTCAAAGCCATAGGTGAGCAACGAGAAGAAGCATTTAAAGATTATATTATTAAACATGGGCAAATAGAGTCATCAAGGTTACTACTTTGTGCGCCTAAAATTGACAGCAGCAAGGCTGCCAAACCAAGAATAGTATTATCGGTTTAACCGTCACCTTAAGTGGCTATGTTCGACTTTTGCTTATTGCTCCTTGTACCGTTTTAATAGTTGTTCATAGCGCTGTTGTGAAATGATAAAAAAGTAAAGGCTCATGACAAAAAACATCAAAACACAGCAAATTAACAGATATGTGGGATACCCTATGCTTGCATAGACAATACTAGTTTCTGGAGAGTCGGGATTAAAAGCAATTTTAATCCCGTTATCAGTCAGCACTGAATAAAAATCACTTGCTTGGATAGTTTCGCTACCAAAATAAGCATTACCCATAATAATGTATTGATATTCAAGGTAGACTTTTTGTCCTCCACCCTCTTCGCTAAACAATTCTTGTTCAAGAATTTGAGCTTCTATTTTTGGCCAGTTTTGAAAATGTTCAACTCTCAATAAAAAACTGACCAGTATCGCGGTAAATAAAATGCCTAGACAAAAAGCATAACTGGCTATTTGGTTTTTTTTCACGGTTATTTATACCTTTATAGTAGAATTGCTAATCATTAATACGGCGTATTACAAAGGGAAGGTGCTTTTTGATGCCTTCTTTCATTTTTGCTCTTGTCAGTTCATCGGCCCAATAATAAGTTAACGCACTTTTGATTAATACAAAGCTAATTAACGCTGACATCAAAGAAATAATTGCCATAAAAGATTGACCAATCTTATTAAAAACTAACAACATAGCAATAATCCAAGTAACAATGATAAACCAAACTTGTCCCGAAGCTTTATTTCCGGCAAGTACTAGATGAAATGCGGTAGTGAATATTGGCAATATGATTAAATGAACAGGGAGTTGACCAAGCCCAAAATAAGCCAAAAGACTGGCGATTTTCAACCCATATTCAACTAAATAATACCCATAAAGTAGGCCAAGTATTAGCATACAAATGAATAATTGCCTTGGCCATAGTTTCATTTTAAATGTACTTATTATCTGAAGGTGTTAATGACTGCTATCAAGCATGATAGTGTATATTAAAACTACTATAGCAGACTTAATATAAAAATGTGCATGGACTTTTAAACGTGCCATTCCTTATTATTTCCTTTAACATCAATCTATTGTGTTCACTCCTGTATAAAAGTGTTTTCATTCCTAAGGCGTTATCTCTCACATTTAAGCGTGTTAGATGATCAATCTTTCTTTAATTGATTTATAACGCTATGCTTATTAGAGACATTGGTTGATCTTTCAAGCGCTATTTTAAACACTGGTTCTATTTGGCATGAAGCAATTAAAAGCAATATTATTCGCAGATATAAGTGGGAGCTCTGCTCTATACAAAAGTACGGGGAATCAATCAGCTAAAGAGATGGTCGATTTTTTACTTGATTCTTTAACTTCTCTTGTATTCGAAAATAACGGGCAAATTATCAAGAATATTGGTGATGAAATCATGACCTGTTTCGATACTTGTCAAGATTGCATTAAGACCGCCAATGAAATGCAATTAAAGTTTTGTAGCTTGTTACAACAACCCGATTTAGCTTTGAGCATTGGTGTAGGTTTTGGTGAAGTCATCACGGATAAAAACGATTTATTTGGTGAGGCCGTTAATGATGCAGCTCACCTAACTCATGTTGCTAAGGGTGGACAAATACTTTTGACCGATAGTGTTTATAAAGAACTAGGTGAAGCCACTAAAAATAATATCAACGAATTTGATCGTGTCATTATTAAAGGGGCCATGCACCCTTCTTTAATCTATCGCTATTTTTGGCAAAATAAACGCGATGTTGATAGTGAAACACGGATAATGTCTGTTGAACAGATCATGCAAGAACTTGAGAGTATGGTGCTGCAAATTACCTATAAGCAGCAAGTCATTATATTGGAAAGTAACAAACTACCTTTTTATTTCGGCAGAGATGAAAAGAAATGTCAGCTGAAAATAGAAGCCGATCAAGTTTCTAGGCAACATTGTCAAATCAAATTCAGTCGAGGAAAATTTGTCCTAGTTGACCATTCTTCTAATGGTTGCTACATAACCGCATCAGATAATGTTGAACATTATATTAGACGTGAGGAATACCCTATTATTGGTAATATATTGCTCTCGCTAGGTGTTAAAGCACAGAGCGGAATAAGTGATATAATAGCGCTATCGATAAAACCGATGAAAGACTGCACAATAGTATAACAATTCAAAGCCTATTTCAGTGGCCTGGTAATCAAATTAGCCTTTAAATATTTCAATTACTCCACCAACATCCACTTTAAAATAGCAATATTATCACTGCATTTTTCATCCCTCTTTTTATCACAACTATTTATACAAATGTTGATGATGAAAGCGCAAGTGCTGCTCAATAAAGCTCGAAATAAAATAATAACTATGGTCGTACCCTTCATGAGATGCCAGGTCTAAAGGGTAACCAACCAATTTTGCTGCTGCCTCAAGTGTTTCTGGCTTTAGTTGTTCTGTCAGAAAATCATCAGACAAGCCTTGATCAACTTTAGCAGGTACAAACTGTGTTGCTTGTCGCATTAGCTCGCTGGCATCGTAGTTCCGCCACGCTGATTGATCTTTACCTAAATATGCAATAAAAGCCTTTTTACCCCAAGGACACGCCATAGGATTAGCAATGGGGCTAAATGCCGACATTGAGCAGTAACGTTCAGGGTTTTGCATAGCAATAGTTAATGCACCATGGCCGCCCATCGAATGTCCGCTAATCGCCCGTTTATCAGATACAGGAAACGTTGCCTCTATAAGCTGTGGCAACTCTTTTACTATGTAATCATACATTTGATAATGCGCATTCCAAGGCGCTTGAGTTGCATTGACATAAAAACCTGCGCCTTTGCCTAAATCATAATCTTCATCATCTGCAACATCTTCACCTCTAGGACTCGTATCAGGTGCTACAATGGCAAGTCCTAATTGTGCAGCAACATTCAATGCTCCCGCTTTTTGCATAAAGTTTTCATCGGTACAGGTTAACCCCGACAACCAATATAACACCGGAACTTTTTGCCCTGTAGATACCTGTGGCGGTAAATAAATAGCAAATCGCATAGTACAGTTTAAAGAATGTGATTGATGGCTGTATTGCTTATGCCAACCACCAAAACATTTATTCGCACTTACGTTCTCAATTAAATAATTGGCTGTCATGATAAAACCCTAATTTAGAATCTCTTCAGTTTTTGGTGACTGAAGAGATTATTCAACGCTTAAAAAACTAAAAGTAAAAAGTGGTTGGCATTACTTATCAAAGTGAATAACGGAGCGAATGCTTTCACCTTTGTGCATTAAGTCAAATGACTCATTAATGTCTTCTAGCGCCATAGTGTGGGTTATAAAATCACTTAATTTAAATTCACCCGCTAAGTAACGTTCGACGTAATCAGGTAATTCAGTACGACCTTTAACACCACCAAATGCAGTGCCGCGCCAAACACGACCTGTAACTAACTGGAATGGGCGGGTTGATATTTCTTGTCCTGCGCCAGCAACACCGATAATCACGGACTCACCCCAGCCTTTATGACAACACTCCAAGGCTGAACGCATTAAGTTAACATTACCAATACATTCAAATGAATAATCAACACCGCCGTCTGTCATTTCAACAATCACATCTTGAATTGGTTTCTCGTGTTCTTTAGGATTAATGAAGTCTGTTGCTCCGAGTTTTTTCGCTAACTCAAATTTACTTTCGTTGATATCAATAGCAATAATACGGCTAGCTTTTGCCATGGTTGCACCAATAACAGCAGACAAACCAATACCACCAAGACCAAAAATAGCAACAGTTGCCCCCTCTTCAACCTTGGCAGTGTTCATAACTGCGCCCATGCCGGTAGTAACGCCACAGCCAAGTAAGCAAACTTCCTCAAGAGGGGCAGCTTTATTCACTTTCGCTAAAGATATTTCTGGCAACACGGTATATTCAGAAAAGGTTGAACAACCCATATAATGAAAAATTGGTTGGCCGTCTTTATAGAAACGGCTGGTACCATCTGGCATTAAACCTTTCCCTTGAGTCTCACGAATTTTCTGACACAGGTTTGTTTTACCCGATAAACAGAACTTACACTCACCGCACTCTGGTGTGTATAAAGGAATCACATGATCGCCTACCTCAACACTGGTAACCCCTTCACCAACTTGCTCAACAATACCGCCACCTTCATGACCCAAGATAACCGGAAAAATGCCCTCGGGATCTTCTCCAGATAGCGTAAATGCATCAGTATGGCAAACACCCGAAGCAATCACCTTTACCAACACTTCACCCTTACGCGGTAACATAACATCAACTTCTTCAATTGATAATGGTTGTTTAGGACCCCACGCAATAGCAGCTTTTGATTTGATAAATTGATCGGTCATTTGATTTCACCCTTATTAGAAAGTAGTTACAGTGTTAGCGTGTTAATGAGTTGACTAACAGCGCTGCACGCTATTTTAATTCGTCTAGTTTACTATATGTATATCATTATGATAATGCACGCTATTTACAAAACACTTTTACCTAATAGTAACAATAAAGTTATCTTGCTCTACTTGCCAACAAGTATACGCAAGATCTCTAGCTTATGACTACTCACTTACCTGATATTTGGTGATTTTATATCTTAAGAAAGTGTAATGTGATACTTTTCAAGCCAACTTGTACATATAGGTAATAATTATGCGGTGGGATGGTATTAGTGAATTTGTTCACGTTGCTGAAAATGAAAGTTTTACAATTGCCTCAAAAATAATGGCGATATCAACAGCACAAGTCAGTCGGCAAATTAGTGCTTTAGAACAGCGACTCAATACTAAATTGTTTTACCGTACCACCCGCAAAGTATCCTTAACCGAAGAAGGACGTGTTTTTTATCAACATTGCCGTAGTGTTCTAGATGGTTTAGACGCAGCCGAACGCGCGGTCACTAATTTACAATCTAAACCCCAAGGTAAAATAAAGTTAACTGCTCCAGTAACTTATGGCGAAAAGCAAATATTGCCCTTAGTAAACAATTTTATCAGTCAATATCAAGATGTAGAAGTCAGTGCTTATTTAAGTAATCGTCAAGTGGACTTATTTGAAGAAGGCTACGACCTAGCAATCCGCCTTGGAAAGTTAAGCGACTCATCGATGATGGCAAAAATCCTTGGCAAAAGAACAAACTATATTTGCGCATCGCCTCATTATTTAAAAAAATATGGTATTCCACACGCTATATCAGAGCTAAGTAAACACCATTGTTTATTAGGAACCAATGATTACTGGCACTTTCAACAATCTGGAAAAGAAAAGCGTGTACGGGTCACAGGTCGACTACGTTATAACAATGGTTATAGTTTAACTGATGCCGCGTTAAAGGGCATTGGTGTCGTTCAGTTACCTGACTATTACGTGCAACACCATATACAAAACGGAGAGTTAGTGACGTTATTAAACAATTATCGTGCACCTGACGAAAGCATTTGGGCTGTTTACCCCCAAAACCGTCATTTATCACCGAAAATAAGATTACTCGTTGACTACTTAGCTGAGCAATTAAGTTTATAACTCTCACGGTAAAAAAGCACAACAACTAGGCAGGAGTTGGATAGGTATCTTTGAAAAGACAAAAGATTTTTCTATAAAAAAAGATGGGGTGGCTAATGGGACTTGAACCCACGACAACCGGAATCACAATCCGGGGCTCTACCAACTGAGCTATAGCCACCACTGATATTACTGAACACGCCTTGTGGCAAGGCGCGGAGAGTATATTGCATTTATACGTAGATTGACAAGAAAAATCTTCGCATTTGATTGTATTTATACACCGTTGTTTGTGTTTTACAGAATTTGTGCAACTAATCTGCAACTTTTAGATTAAATATTTAAAGCATCAATTAACGCCTTAATGCGCCTTACACGTGCCCCCTTCATTCTAGTAGACGATGCCATACTCTTCTTGTAAGCAAAGTAATTTTCATCACTATCAGGATCTTCACGTAATCCTTCATAAAAATCTATTAATTGAGCTTCAATGTTTAACGCCTTAATATCATTCGCTAGGCAATAACGACTCAGCCCCCATAAAGCGTATAAATGGGAAACTCCAGATATTCTATACACTTCATAATTGATATTTAATGACATCATAAATGCGGTTGTTGTGACAAAAGCATCTTCCTCGTCTTTCCAATTAACCACATCTTTATTGTATTTTTTATACAGAGTATCAAGTTCATCTTGATCTGATTTTAGTGGGCTATCTTCAAGATTAAAAAAAAGTATTTCCGAAATAAACTCCCTATCCTCCATACGTTTAACATCCACATGTTGCAGTCTTTCCTGCCAAAAATCTAATTTTGCAAACTTTTCTATGTGATTTAATAAATCCGTACCGTAATAACTAGAACGACGTAATTCCTGACCTTTTAAAGGCTCACCATTTCGATTCAATCTATCAAAAATGGCATCGACAGTTGCTTTGTCATCAGTATCAATATATTCAAGAGGGATTGTATATCTCCAGAATGCTCTTTTAATATCAACCAATGCTGGATTATTTAAATCTTTAAATTCTAATCCAGCCAGTTCTTCTACATACAATGGAGAATCATCACCGTCAGAAGAGGAAGCTATAACACCTTCAATAAATGCAATAATTGACGACAATCGCTGTTTACCATCAATGACCGCAAAGGACGTTTTCCCGGACTCATCATCAATAATTAAATGTAGGAATATGGGTGGGATAGGGATATTCTTTAAAATACTATCAATAAGAAAAGACTTTTTCTCCTCAGACCATACACTATCTCGCTGGTAGCCCGGATCAAAGTTGTATTTATCAAGTTGATAGTTTTCCCAAAAAGTTGCTAAAGAAATTGTATTAGATTCCCTTTTAAAAATTGCCATCAAGTTAACCTCTTATTTAAAACGATACTATTATTATGAAAAACGTAATTTCTGAATAAACTTGTTAAAACAGCATCCATCGATTGGTTAGGATACGGGTTAAACATCATTACATTGGTATTAGGGGAGCCGTTAGTTATTAGTTCATCTATTTCTGAACGATCAACATGCCAATATGATATTCCACAGATCATGAGTTCATCATCATCACCTAGTTTCTTGGCATTACCTGCCGCTACGGTTCGTATTTGACCTGACCATGATTGCTTCATTCTCACTGAGTCACCCGCAGGAGGAATTAGAGCATTTATTAAACACTTACTCAAAGGGATATCATAATCAACATTAAAATCTTCTGTAATAGCATCACCAGGGATATTCTTACCATAACCTATACTATAATCTGCAAACCCCTGGTTTTCATGGTAGAAACTAATAGAACCATGTGGCTTAACAATTGTTATTTTTGGATCTACACCGAAATTCCCATTTTTAACTTGAGATAAATTAAAAGGGATTTTATTTTCCATTAATAAACGTTCAAGCCAAATATCGTAATTATATGTAATAATCGTTATTGAATCATATTCAGGCGAGCTATTAGCCTTTATAAGAAAATTTAACCATGGCCAATCTTTTAATTTATCGCTTAAAGAACCTAGTTCAACAAGAGAGTTATAATGACTAAATAAAGTTCTCAAATAACTCGTTAGCTCGTAATAAGCATTGATATATATATCATTAGCTTTATCAGCACCATCAGGTACTTTAGGTTTAACTTTCAATACATGTACGTTTAAACAAGTAATGATATTTTCCAGTAATGCACCTGCGGCATCTTTACCCATATTAGGTCTAGCACCTAAATTCCAAAGGTTAGGGCAATGCTTGAATGATAAAAATCCTGCGACATCTGTTTCTGGCCATGGTAACTCTGCGCCTTTACTAAATAAATTTACAACATCAATTTGCTCATCTAAGCCTGCATTATTTATAAGATCTATAGTAAATCCATTTCCAAGTACTAAACATAATTTTTTACCCATTTTATATCCCCTCCTTAATTGACAGAGGAAATAATATTTCATCCATATCTTTTATGGCTGCTATTAAGTTTTCGCGAGAAGATAGTTCAAAACATTCATCTACAGCACGCTCTGGCTCAGAAAGTACTGTTGTAATTGAATGTGTTGCAACGGTCTTCAATGCTCTACGGTCTTTATTATTTAATTTTAATGACGCGCCAAAGTATTTAATGGTACGAGGCTTAGCTATCCATAATCGTGTCTGTAGATGAACATACATCGCTTTAGTCAAACTACCTTCATGAACAATTTGTAATCGACGGTCAGGGCGTAAGGATGTTTTAGTTGCCATATAACCAATGATATCGTTAAAACTACAAGCACCAACAAAACGTTTAAATAAGTTATCAATAAATTCGATAGCTTCTTCATCAACAACTTTAATTGGATTACGCTCAACTTGTTCAGTCAACAGAGTTGTATCAAAAATAACAAAATCTGGGTTTGAGGTTATCAGTTCAATATCAAGTGATGCTTTTAACTTTTTTCTTAAATCAAATATGTATTTGCTAACATTATCTTGATACAACGTAGCACAATCAAAGCGCATGATATTAGGCAAAGGAAGCATCAGTAAATGATGTTTTTCGGTACACCAATGATTGTAGATGTCGATAGCAACCATCCATTCAAACCACGTACCACGGCAATTTGAAATAGAAGCAGCTGTAACTCTAGTGTCTTCTGTTTGAACTAATTTTTGAATATAATCGAGGTGGGTACCGTAGTCCCATTTATCTGTGGGAACTGTTCCATTTATTGCTGCAATAAATGCAGCTTTGGTATCTACAACAGCTTTTCCATTGCGGTCTTTCTTCACTAAGCATGTCATTCAGCTCTACTCCATAATAGCTTGAAAAGCTTAGCAATGTTATAGCGGCGTCAAGTCGGTATACATTACAAAAGCTAATCAGGAGTATGCTAGCAGTGTATTCCTATGTCTAGTGATTTTTATCTAAGTGATTAACAATATTCAGTTAAAAACGATTCAATGGTTCCTGCTAAACCTTTAGCTGCAACAAATGGAACACCATTGCCTATAGTTTTAAACATATTGCTCAATGTCATACTTGCTGGAAAATAAAATTCAGGTGGTAACGATTGGATAGCTAATGCTTCTGCTGCGCTAATACGTCTAGCCTTATAGGGGTGGAGATGTACTTCATTATTACCGTAAGCAGCCGTTGGCGAATAACGCCAGCGATGTAAACGTTTGAATGATTTTTTAGAATCATCACCTTCTTGGATAAACTTAAACTTATCAGATTTAGGCTGAAAATGGTGTTTAGCGTTAGGGTGGTTTAATACATCATTTTGGTCAAACCAATGCTGAATAGTTAACGGTTTTAGTTCAACATCAATAAAGTCCTTATAATTAGTTTCTTCATTTTCAACAAACTGATTCATACTCGGCCATCTGCTTTTATTTAATACAGACTTTAAATCTACAGTTAGGTTTTTATCCCAATTAAACATTGAGCTAAGGTCATTATTATTTAACTTATTGGCAATATACTCACGTTTAATACCAAATAAAAATATTCTGTCACGGTCTTGAGGTACACCAAATTCAAGGCTGTTAGTTAACCTGTCAGTTAGTTCATAGCCTGCTTCTTGTAATACAACCTTCATGCTTTCGTAGAATTCGCGGTGACGTTTGGTTCTCCACAAACCTTTCACATTTTCAAAAATAAAGTAATCAGGATTATCTTTAACTATAAGTTCAACATAAGTACGAGTTAGTTTACCGTTCTCACCTTCGCTACCTTTATTTTTACCACCAACAGAGAAATCAGGGCAAGGGGGGCCACCTATAAAACCGACTAAACGACCGCTTGATTTCACATCGTCAACAAGAGAGCTGAATAACTCACCCTCACCACCAGTTAAAAACTCTTCAATACTACTAGAGCTATGACCACACATTGGTTCGTCGTGTTTCATACTTGCACGAGTGTATTTATATGCGTCAAGAAAAGGGGTATGAAACTCATTTACAAATGCAACATCAAAGCCCGATTTTTCAAAGCCAAGATCAAGAAAGCCAGAGCCAGAGAAAAACGAAAATAGAACAGGTTTAGTCATGAAATAAAACAGCCAAATTTAATATAGTTATAATTTTAAAGTACACAGGGATCATACTGTATATACGACCATAGATGCTATTAATTTATGCACCTCAGAAGTGTCTTTACTGAAAAGTCTAATTTAACGGTTTTTGTAAAAGTTAGTCACCAAAATTGTTATTAAAAACATAAGCTATTACTTATACCCCTACGAGTAAACTCTACTTTTTGTTCATTGTCTTGTTAATCAATGTATTAAACTGGATTTTTACCTCATTTAACTCACTAAAGCATTTTTCATTACTTTCCACCACTAAATCATCATAAAAATATCTTTCGCCATTTTACTTATCAGTTATCATCAATGCATTGGCAGTATGGGAGATAATAAATGCAAGACGATTGGGAAGAAGATTATTTAAATGCACCAGAAGCAGCAGAGAGTGAGGAAGTAAGCGAAAATGAACCTTCTTCTGACCTTGATGATCTCGAAGCCAGTTATGGTGATTATGGTAGCACTCACTCTAAAGTAAACCGCGACGGTATTGAACAAGCTGGAACAGGTGAAGTTAAATCGAGAAAAGAGATAGCAAAGGAAAAGCAAGCTGCAATTAGAAAACAGCTCATGGAAAAGCGCATCCCCACTGCATTAAAGCCTATAATTTCAATAGATACTGAATACGAGCAAGATGATGAGAATAACCAAATTAACGTATTGTCGTATCAATTTGTGGTGAGTTTTGAAGGTAAAAAGTGCAATGGAATTCTTTTTACAGAATCTGCTCACAAAAAGCATCGGTTATCATTTGAAGAATTTCTAGCCAAAGTTATTCAAACTGCACTGCAAGAAAAAGTTCTCACCAAATGGCCTGAGCACGTCATTATAGTAGCTCATTATTTAAAAGCAGACTTATTCACTTTCAGCAACGCATTTAAAGATATTAAAACGTTAGTTAGCTCTGTACGTAAGACAGTGGCTAGTTTACGCGATGGTTACGGCGTTGACTTAGGTAAAGAATTTAGAAAACGTATAGATGATACGCCTTTTAAGCTAAATGATGGTAGCAACAATACTTACTCTATGTTGATCACGTTTTATGACTCTATGTTATTTGCACCTGCGGGATATCAGTCATTGAAAAAAATTGGCGAGCTTGTTGGGTTAGCTAAAGAAGAAATACCTGAACCATACGACATCTCGCGGATGGCAGAATACTTAGAAAATGATAGGGATGGTTTTATTAAGTATGCTATTAACGATGCGGAGATTGCATGCTTACATTTAGAGCAAGTGATCCAGTACGAATGTATTGAAAATGGCAGCAAATACTTATCACACACGATTGGCAGCCTAGCCGTAAAAGCATTTAAGCAAACATTACTCGAACAGTTTAAGAAAAAGAATAATATTACCGATGATATAACTACTAAAGATGATGGCTACATTGAATACCAAAATATTGCGTTTGGTAAAGAGAAAGTCACCACTGAAAAGTGGTTAACAAAAACTGGCTCAACAGAGCTAATACCAATCACAAAAAGCAACTATATACTCAAAGATGTGCCACATATCTTTCAACAACTAGCCATTGAGTGCTATCACGGTGGCCGTAATGAGTGTTATATCACTGGACCAACTGAAATTGATACGTGGTACGATTTTGATGCACCAAGTTGTTATACAGTCATTTTAAATGGCCTGAGAAGACTCGACTTTGACAACCTTAAATTTTCTAATAAAGTTGATGACTTTTTGGGTGATGTATATGGATTACTTAGAGTTAAATTTAAGTTTCCAGATAACACACTATACCCATCACTTCCTGTTAGAGCTGACCCCTATGGTCTATTGTATCCGCTCGAAGGTGTTTGCTTTTGTACTGCTGCAGAGTTGGAAGTAGCTAATGATCAAGATGCTGAATTAGAAATTCTTCAAGGACTATTTATACCATGGCTCGATGATGACCGAATTTTTACCCCGTTCATGAAGTTGGTTAGAGCTAAAAGACAGCACTATAAAGACAAAGAAAACGGGTATGCTAATGATTTTCTTGAAAAATTTTGGAAAGAAAAAGGTAATTCCTGTTATGGACGGCTAGCACTTGCCCTTCGCCCTAAGCGAGTTTTTGATATTCAATCAGGCAATATGAAATATCTAGAGCAAGGAGAGCTAACAAATGCTTACTTCTCAGCTTACGTTTCAGGTACCGCCAGAGCATTACTTTCATCTTTGTTGTTAGGGGTACCAAGTGACAAAAAGGTGTTGGCCTTGACAACAGACGGTTTCACCACAAATGCAACGTTGGATGAGATTAAGAAAGACAGTCCTGTTTGCAATCGCTTTAAAGAATTATTTCATATGATCGAACCAGATGGCGGTGAAATCCTAGAAGAAAAGCACCGCATGAATCAAGTTGTCCTAATGAAAACAAGAGGTTATACCACGTCCCAACGTGATGACGATCCGGAATGGAAAACTAAGTACATCAATGCACGCGCTGGTGTTCAGTTACCAGATGATGAAGATGTTGATGAAGAAAACCCTGAAGTTTGGGTTTTAAATAAATATTTAACACGTAAACCAGATACTACTTATACAAATAAAAGCTTAACACCTTCCCAAATGATGTTCTTATTTGATCGCGATATGCTTTCCATAACCAAAAAACAGTTGCTCAATTGGGAACCAGATTACAAAAGAGATTTAATACCAAACGGCCTCATAACAGTCGGCGATAAATTTCATATTCAATGTACTAGCAAGCCTCATCGTACTGTTGATGATATGAAACGCAAACGTGCTTGCTTCGATGTTTGGCGTGAAACTAATTGCCTTAAAACACTAGAGGATTGGGATAATTGGGATGAATACTTCAAGTTATCAACCAGTTTGAAACGAGAAGGTAAAGGAAATCATATGAATATTAGGAAAGGTGAAGATAGTGCCAATATATTTAAACGATTATTTCTACGTGTTTGGATTCAGGAGCGGTGTGGTCTTTCAATAGATGGAATGAGACAAAATGCGATGGCCAAATGGATAAGCAGCCTTGAAGGGGGTATATACCATGTTAATGCTGCAGCTATGAGTTCGGCTAAAAAAGGGAAAATATTTTATGGTAAATTTCCAATAACCAGCCGCGTTGCTAAATTATTGAAACATTTGGTAAAACGTTTCCCAACCTTCGAATACGAAAAATTATTCAATGAAGATTCACTCGAAGAACTAAGGCGCTTGATGAAAGATTAAGCACAATCATCAGGCATACAAATGCCCAGTTTAACTACCGGGCATCCGTCACTTAGCTAAATATCCCAGAGCACCTATATTTCATAATTCTCCCAGCTAAAATCAGTTTTTCTATTGTTGGACACATCAACAAGAGCCTGCGATAAGTCAGTTAACAAACTGTCTATATCTTTAAACTTACCTTTTTCTGCAATAAATAAAACTGTTCTAGGCGCTATTGATGAAATTATTAAATTCCCTGTTTTAGTGCTAATAAACAGCTCACTAATAATATCAATACTAAGTCGGCCTTTATAAGGGAGTGGTAACGAACGTTTTGCGCCAATAGCATCAGAAACAGCTTTCAATGTATCTTCTTTCTTTTTCGGTGGTATTGCGCCATCAAGAAAATATTCTCTATAACCCGTCAAACCAAAGCCAACAACCCAATCACCTTCGGGAGATTTTTCATTTGCTTCAATACCAGTACGGTCAACATAATTAATACCTGATAAACGTGCCAAGTTTACAGCTTTTCCTGCTGAATCAATGTCAAAAGTTGCTCTATTATTTCTCATTTTCTTATACCTCTTTGTTTTATATTAAATTAATTGTGTACACGTTTTTACTTTAAAAATTACTGCTGTTGATTTTTAACTTCCCATTGCTTAACCGCTTCTACCGTAAAGCGAATAGAACGCCCAATACGTAATACAGCTGGTAACTTTTCGGGTGCTCTAGTGACATCTACTCGAACGGTAGCTTCATTTAAGCCATACATTTGTGAAAATTCAGGGATGGTTAATACATGCTTTTGCATTGTTTTATTCCTCAAGGTTATTGATAAAAGATGTTAATGATGAACAACCAAGCAAAGCCTCGGCTGTATCGGTATTGGCCTGAACTAATCGCTCGTTATTGGTTAGCGTATAGATCAGAGTTGTTTTCAAGTCAGCATGGCCTAACATTTCACGAACTATGTTTAAATCACCGCAAGCCTGCATTTGGCTTGTGGCAAACCTTTTTCTAAGGTCATGCGCATACCAATGCTCTGTGATGCCTGTTTTATCGGTAATAAACTTACGTAAATAGGTAATACAACGAGTAGGTTTGCCAATATGTTGATTCGGAATGTGGCTAGGGAACAAGTAAGTTCCATCGCTATATTTTATTGCTAGTTTTACTATTTCAATGGCAATAGGGCTTAGATAAACGGTTAAAGGTTTACCTGATTTTGATGTGGGAAATCGCAGCTGAGTGTAGTCATTATTAAACCATGACAGTTCGATAGAGCGAATATTACCTTGCCGCTGACCGCTGAATAAGCAAAGCAGCACAGACAATGCCATAGTTTGATTCTTATACTTGAAAACACCTTCAATTAACGCTGTAACTTCTTCTTGTGCTATTAACCTTGTTCTGCTCGGATTTTCTCTTGGTCGCTTAATGCCTTTACACGGATTTCGTTCAAGCAAGCTATTATCAACAGCGATTGAAAAAAACTTACTATATGCGGCTAAGTATCTAGCCAATGTTGATGTTTCACGCCCTTCGGTCAGCTCATTAAGCAATTTAAGTATATGGTGTTTTTCTACCGCACTTAATTTGTAGTCACCATATGCATCTAGCAACGTTTCAAGGCGTTGCTGAAACCCCTTGGTGTCCTTATGTTCAGCAACTGACATAGGTAAAACTATATCTAAGTAATGTTGCCTAAGTGTTATATTTGATACTGAGTTAATACGGTCATTTAGTACGTCTGCGATGAAATCGGATGCTTGCTTATCAAACTCATTCCAACTCAAATCTGGGTAATGCCCAAAAGTCTTGTAATAATCTTGATTCTTATGTCTCATCTGCACAGCAAGTGAGATACATGTCTTATTGACGACAACTAGTTTTCGTTTATCTTTCTTACCGTAATAAGCTTCCTTTGCTAGACTATAACCACGTTCAGCAATCTGCTTTACCGTACTTTGATTCATCTTATCTCGTTGATTTTTCTTCATGCTTACCTCTACTACTTTTTGGATTTAATGTTTCTGAACGGCTGCAAATGTAGTTAAATTCAGTAAAGAACTTTAGCGAGGTAAAACTCAGGTTTTTGATAATTGATTCATACAACTGACAATGCTAATAAAACCATGCAACACAGCATGGTTTTATGTTTTAATGAAAATCAAAATTGATTCATTCTTGTATAACGTGTGAAATAACAAATGAAAAAAAAGATAATAGAAACGTTATTTCTGTTTTCTACTGAATCTGCATTGCTTGGGGAGGATGGTGGGCCAAAGTCTGGCGTAAAGATAAAACAGAGTAATGTAGAGCAGGCAACAGGAATAATTCATTACTTGATGCAACGCTTTGAAATATCTCAACGAAATGCATTGTCTCTGTTTATGTTAGTTACTGACGAACTAAACTGGAATGTAAAAATACCAAGCCAAGCAACATTATCGCGCAGAATATCAAAAACAAATGAAGAATTACCTGCTATATGGCGTAACCTTGTCATTGGTGATAATGGTGAAATAAAAAATTGTCGTGAAACACCTAAAAATAATGAAAGGGTTCAGTACCTTCACTATTCAATAACAGCAACACTAACAAAGAGCCATGTTATTTTTAGTGACGGTGAAATTAAGTATTTGCGACTCAAGAACTTATCAAATATTCCACAACCAACTAACTCATTAGGTGAACTTAAAAAAACACGTTCGTTAGATGCTTGGTTTACAGATAACCAAGAACTAATCACCCCCTTAAATTCACTCTTTCAATTAACACCAACTAAATTATTCGATTCATTGATACCGCTTTACCCTCGACGAGCATTAAATGGTGGTGAATGGTTGGAAGATATCTTCGATGAATATGAAAAAACGAAAAATAAAATTGAATTAATTAGTGAATTAATCCGACCAGAAAGACCAGAGAAACACCGTGTTTTTACAACGCCAGACGGTGCATATAATGCAATATTGATAGATCTATATTTTACCAATAATGATAGCGAACCTGAGTTAATAAGTTTTATATGGTTAAGATGCAATCGAACTCAGCTTAACTTTATTGGTTATTTTGAGCAATTTGTTAGATTGGCAATATACTCTTCTTTTTCAATCCAAATTAGTCGTCATAAAAAAGCTGTTAGGATGCGAATATCAGCAGAAGATAAAGTTACTCAGTCACCGTTATACGTAAGTTTCCCACATCATCATAATGAAAATATAAAGGTTAAAGGCTGGGCCAATTTTGCATCAGACTTACCTTTTAGGATTGATGTTGAATTAGCAAGTAAAGCATCAGCTATACATTCCGTAGCTAAGATAACACTTGATAATGATAGGCCATCAGATCGAGCGATGGTACTTAAGCACATTAAACAATGGCTTATTTGGAATAATAATAAAGCAAAATTAAATGATAGCGATGTTAACTTTTTTATCGGTGAAACGGAGCAAGGTTCAGTTTTCAGTTATAAGGAAAATGAAGATGTACTCGCCACGGCAATTCACCCTACAGATAAAGAAACACCATTTATGCGAAAAATAAAATATGCAGATGAATAGTACCTATTCCCCTACGAGTAAATCATACTTTTTATTAACGCATTGATATTGAATATATTTATAGTAAAAGATGGTCACTATAAAATATTGAATCATAAATACCCATGCTCTTTATAATGATGCAATCATTATTCAGATAAAACCTTAAATAAACACTAATCATGAAAAAGAAATGATGTGAATGAATTTGCATTATTAAGATAATTAGCGTAATTATAAAGTGTTCGGATCAAAGCCCTGTTTTTTCAGTGCTAATAAATTTACTATAAATTTAAGGAGTATGGCGATGAATGAAGGTATTATTCAAGGTCTTGGTAACGGTAAAAAATAAATACCGTTAAATAATGATAAAGCTAACCATCACTGGTTAGCTTTTTAGTTTGGAACATAAGAACATTTAAAAGAATAACCACCAAACACCTATCGCAAAGCCAAATAATGTGGTCTTCGGTGGAAGCTTTAACAATATAGCGACAGCAAATACAACTACCACATAAACGATGAAACTCATTAATAATGTAAACATTAACTACCCCACACATTTAACTAGAAATAATAATAGGAATACCGCAGCGACGGCAGTTTTAGGATTATCAACACCTTTAATCAGTGCAAGTACTAACGCGAAAAATAACCCCAAATAAATAAGATTATCCATCATTCATTGGTTTCTACAGACGTTTCTTCGATGCTTTCTATCTCTTCGTCTTTGTTAATCACCATATTCACGACTAATAGACCAGCTACACCTACAATCAATTGAAATAGGCTGCCGGGCTTAAAGCTACCATCAAACATACTCCATATAGCAATAACTAAAAATACTAATGATGGTAAACCACCAAGAAAAACAGCGCAGTTATATAGTTTTCCTTCTGTCGGTTTCTTATAAATAGCAATTAGTGAAGCACCCATGCCACTACCTAAAGATAAACCTATCAGTGATGGTAATAATCGTCCTTCACCTAGCATCATTATTCCATTGAATAAAAAGTAAGCAGCCATGACAGCTGCAGTTAACGCAGCAAGATTTTGTTTTGTCTTATCTTTCATATTGAAATTTCCCTTTAAGTTATTAATTTTTTATTCGCTAATGATTGAATTGTAACTAACCACCGCGACAGGTCGTGACGATCAGCTTCATGTTGTTCAAATAATTCTATAAGTTGTGCTATTGCTTGCTGGCGTATAACAAAACAACTAGCGCGATACATACCGCCGCGTAAAAATATCTTCTGGTCGCGACATACCGTTTCGAGGAGGGTAGTTAAAATAGTGTGGATGGAACATGATACGTTAGCGAAAAGACTTGGTTTAATACTTACCCGTTTGAATACGGGCGAGCGATTGACGCTGGCTGATTTATCAATGGAGTTCAATGTTACCCAAAGAACCCTGCAACGTGATTTCAACGAGCGGTTAAACTATTTACCGATTGAACGCGATGGCTCAACTTACTTTATCGACGTTAAGTATTTAGGCCGTCAAGGCAAACAAGATGTAAAACCAATTCTTGAAATACTTGGCTTATCTTCAATTTTTCCATCATTCGATGCGTTATCGTTTACGCGGTTAAATGATAACCAAGTAGCCCCGTTTCTATTTAGAGAATTAAAAATAGAAGACGTATCAAGTTATGAAGAAACCTTTAAATTATTAACATCAGCCATTCAGAATAACCAAATAATTCGATTCTGCTATAAACAAAAAACCTACCGTGATGTTAGCCCTTACCGATTAGTGAACGACCGTGGTTGGTGGTATTTAGCTGCAATTCATAATGACACGTTGAAGTCGTACAAAGTTGCTCAAGTAAGCAAAGTAGATGTAGCTAGTCAGCATTTTAAACGGCGTAAAGAAGTGGATGATCATGTTATCGACGGAAGCATGATATGGCTAACAGATTCACCTATTGAAGTCGTTCTGCGTATAGATACTTCCATCGCCAGCCATTTTAGAAATACCAATATTTTACCAGAGCAAAAGTTACTCAAGATATTAGATGATGATAGCTTACTGGTTACCTCAACTATCACTAATCAAAAACAAATAATTCCGATATTAAAATACTGGCTACCCGATATAGAAATTTTATCTCCCGTTGAGCTAAAGCAATCACTGCTATACGAGCTTCAATTTTCTATTGATCAGTTATCACGCTAAGAAATTCATTTAAAGAATAATTCAACGTGTAGTAACCCTTTATACCCCAATAGAGAAATTACATGGTGTGACATCAATATGATTTCATTAGTTTAAATACAATTTTTAGCAACGCACAACCTTAATCTTGTGATAAGAAATCGTAAACTTTATGTCTAACCACATCACAGTTTAATTAAATAAAAAACTAGCTAAGATGCTATGAGTTATCTTTTAAGTAGAGAAGAGGGCGTATATCCAAGAGCAGATTAAAACGGTACCAAATTGGTATTTAGTCGCTATTTGTTGAATTTTATTCTGAGCTGTAAAGCCATAGCATCACACAACATAAAACCTGAAAATGACTATTTAAAATGCCAACCTGAGTGGTTAGACAAAAATAGCTAAACTGCTAAATTTTGCACTAACAAATCAATAGCAAATAGTTCGTCCGCCAGACTATATATTAATAAATTTAGATTCATTATTAATTCTTAATAAAGGCGAACATCAAAACTATTTAAAACAAAGATAAAACGTAGAACAAACTGTTATCGACTAACCATTAAGGTTAGTCGATTTTTAATCTCAAAAAACCATAAAGTTGATATATCTAAAAGATTCTTACTACTTCTGTGTTATATTTTTATGCTTAATCTATTTTATGGAATAAAAATATGCAGTTAGATTTAAACGATAAAGCAAACCTCACATTAGAAAATGTGGCTTCACTATTAGCATCAAAAGATGACTCTCAAAGCCGACAACTACGAGTGACTACAGATGGTGTTGCTTTCCTTTCTGATGATGTTGGCAGTATTAATACTGACGGTCTAGCTTTTCGTTTAGAGACGTGGGATAGCGGCAATGACTATACAGGTATAGAAGCTTCAAAAAATTCTCAATGGGTTCAACAAGTTTACAATAACTTAAAAGACAATTGGCCTAATCCTAAAAGCACATATATTGACTAATAATATTAATCATTAAAAATGACCTGATTTAATAATAAATAATCAGGTCAATAATTGTTAAATCATTTCCTCAATAACATATCCAGTGATACCACCTACTACTGCACCAAAGGCAACACCATAAATCCCTAGACGGCTGCCTAATTTACTGCCAATGGCTATACCCGTAATAACACCTTTTATTGCGCCTTTAGATAAATACTCTTCATCGAAAGGCTCTCGTTTTTTCTTCATTTCGTTATAAATCTCCAATTAAAAGTAAACCATAGTGACAGCCGTATGATTAATTCGGCTGACCGCTAGGTGTTTTGACAGTTACTCAATCATTACACCTTTAACTGTTTGGCGTAATGACTGTGATTGTTACCAATAAAATCTAACTTAGATATTTCCTGTCTATAAAAGGGTCAGTAGAAAGTAACTTCTACTTCAAACACCTGCATTTCGACATAAGAAATAAAGTTGGTTAAAAATAATTCTTTCAGTTCCTCGCCACTTGTTTTATCTAGCCAACCGCCATAGACGGTATAAACTTGCTCGGCAATAAAACAAACATCTATATCAACGACTAACTCAGGATAAGGCGAACCTTGAAAGCTAAAGTCAGTGATATAGACAAATTCATAAACAGCTTTGCCTTCCGCCATGCTCTTGACCAGTCGAATTTCGAGAGGATGAAAACCACCAGCATGACTCGAATAATCAGGATCACGATAGTTTAAAATAATAACCTCTGCGTCAATCTCTGGTGTTAAAACATTGACCAGTTCATCACTTAATATTTGGTAAAGCTTTTCAGGCACAGTAAAGCACTGCTTTTTGTTAAAAGTCAGTTTCATAATGAAAACCTTGATTTGTGTTGTTGGAAGTATTACTGCAAGCAGTAAACGTATGAACGACTATTTTAAGGTAGGTGTGGGAAGTGGCTTTAACTTAGTTAGGCGGTCACGTTGGTTGACTAATAACGGGTTAACCAAATGCAAGAACTGACTCTTTTCAGATTTCAGTATTAAACCCATTTCATCACAACGAAGTACGGCTGAGATAAAACTACAATTATTGGCAGACTTTCCGTTGATGACTGCTTTAAATATTGAAGACTTAAACGGCTTATCCAAAGCTTGCTGATCTAATAATTCAAAAAGTGCATCAAGGCTGAGCCATTCCTTCGAGAACAGACCGTTCTTGGTGTTGGATACTAATCTTAAATATCGACACTTATCATCAATATTTAACGCCAATTCAAAACCGATTAAACCGTTTGATTTTGTGGATAACGTTTTGGCCTGCCCGACTAATAGCGTTTTGTATTGACTGTCTGGGTCAATATCAGTTTTATCATCAGTTACAATATTATCTTCAACGGGTAAATCTGTAATAACTTCATCTTTTGGTTTTTCATCAAGCCCAACGGGGTTCTCAGCGCTAGTCTTACCGCTAGCTTTGGTGTTCTTAACTTTTACAGCCATAGTGTTTTTCCTTATGTTAATGGTTATTTTGTTAATTGATTTAATAGGTACTGTGCATCACAGCGAATGGTAAACGGCGTATCAGCGTTACAGATAATTTGAATTAATTGGTCTCTACTCATGTTTATCACCTTGATTGATGATTAACTCTTTCGGTTTAATCAGATATAAACCTGTTATATCGTTGGTTAGAGTTAATGACAGCTGATAATCATCAGGTAAATTTTCAATAAACTCAGGGTTAAGTTCGGCTTGTTCAATAAAGTGGCGCGTAACATCATCAAGGACATTCATGGCTCCTGCCAAATCATCTTGGCGGTTAAAGCAAACAATCACGCTTGGATATTCACGCCAAAAAGCTCGTGCATCGTTAATAGTGCCAAAAGGCACCACCAATAAATCGACCGCACATTGAGCTGTGTAATGTGCCAATGTTAATTGATTCGCTGATGGTAAATAGTTAATCACTTGCATAGTATTTCCATATAGAAACGTAAAAAGCCCACTCCTTTAAACCAATTAAGGTTTTGAGGAGTGGGCTTTTCAATGTTGTTGTTAAATTAATTTAGCTAAACATGCTCGACAGCGTTTCACTGGTTTGACGCATGGACTCAGTGTTTACCTTCGTATACCGTTGAGTTGATATGATTGATCGGTGCGATAATTGTTCTTGAATAATTCGTAATGAAACATTTTCACTGGCGAGGTTAGAAGCTACAGAATGCCGTAAAGAATGCTGACATATTCCATCACTATTAACTTGTGCTCGTTTTAGTAGTTTGAAAAAGGTTTTACGCGTAGAGCGTAATGGCTGACCTTTAACCCTTCCTGCAAATAAATATGGGTTGTCAGGCTTCAATGGCACATTAGCAATAAACGACAACATCATGTCGGTTATATACACCACCCTGGAACCACCGTTTTTAGTCATAGGAATGAAAATCACACGTTTTTTAATATCAATATCCTTGACCTTAATATTAAATGCTTCACCACAACGCAAACCTGTTAGAGCAAGTATTGCGATGTGGGCTGCAATAGTTTTATTAGAATATTCACGACAGGATTTAAGCAAGCGTTTAATTTCAAAGGTAGTTAAAAATCGAGTGCGAGCATTATTTAAGCGAAATAACTTAACGGGTTTACATATGTTTTTGTCAATAACACCAAGATCGATTGCATATTTGGTCATGCTTTTAAATATCATCAATACCTGATTAGCTGTTGCCGGAGCATATAAATTTCCGTATTTATTGATGGTATCCGTCATTTTTAAATGCAATTGTTGAACATCAATGGTGCGCAAATCTTGGAATAGCATCGCTCCAAATTTCGGCGCTATATGTGTGTCATAACGGTAAACATCATCACGCCAACTCTTTTTACGCTTCTTGATACTCGGTAGATAGTGTTGTTGAAAGAATGCATCGATGGTTAACCGGGTAGGGCAGCGGCGATCAACTTTAGGGTTGATACCGTCATTTAATGTCATTCGATGTTTTTGAGCTAATTTTCTCGCATCGCTAACATTAATATCACCAAAACGACCTAAACTAATACTTTGCTTACGCTGATTTAGCGTATATCGAAAAAGGAATCGCTTGTTTCCAGTCTTACCCACCAAACACTTCAAGCCTATTGTTTGACTATCTGTTGCTTCAAATTCTGTGGAGGGTGAATCACGCGGTGGTGTTTTTAAGGCTTTGATTGATTTGTCAGTAAACTTGAATTTATTCCCCATGTGTTAATCCTCTAGAAGTTAATCTAAAACAGTAATATAAGGTTCAAATGAGTTTAGCTTCGTTAATCGGTAGTTGAAATAAAAGTAGTACCCCAATAGTACTATTGGGGTACTACTTTTCACTAACAAATTAATAGATGTAATTCTGCATCCGTTAATTTGATAGGAGTAATATTATGAAGATTTTAGTAGCCGCAGTGAAAGGAGGGGTTGGTAAAACTGGTATCGCATTAAACCTTGCTACATACATGGGTGCAAAGTGCGTAACCAATGACCTTGTTGTTAATGATAACAGCGGAATTATACAGCTAGAGCCAAAGAGTAGGTCATTACCGCTACAGTTCTGCAACAGACAGCCTATGGTGTTTGACTTTGGTGCGAGTTACAACAGCATCGACACTAAATTAGCACATGCTGTAAAACAGAGTGATGTTATCGTGATCCCAACATTAACTGATGCTAGAAGTCTTCAAGGCACGATAGATACCGTTAACTTGCTTAAGGTAGCAAACAAGCCGACTGCCATCATTATTAATAATTTCACTAGCGATACCAAGTTTAAACATGCTAAAGATTTCTTTGCGTAATACCATGAAGCCGATCGGTCAATACTATTCAAGCCGATCACTTTTTTGTTAGCCAGTAGACCTTAGTAAAATCTAACTTGAGTGATCGCCATCAGTCAAGGAATTTAGTTTTTTTCGCATTGATTCGCCTTTTAATTCTAACTTTATTGCCCCGTGAACAAGCCGATCTAAAATAGCATCAGCATGAGTTGATTCTCCGATCATCTCATACCAATTTTCTATCGGTAATTGGCTAGCAATTAAGGTCGATTTTGTATCATATCTGGCATCAATTAATTCCAGTAAATCACTCCTCTGTTGAGCAGTTAATGGCTCTAGTCCCCAATCATCCAAGATCAGTAAACTAGCCGAGCTAAGTTTGTTGATTAGTTTGCGGTAACTGCCATCAGCTTGCGCCAGAAACATTTTTTCTAATAGCTCTTTAAGCCTAAAATAATAAACACTGCTCCCTTGCTGGCAGTGATTATGACCAAGCGCACAAGCTAAATATGTTTTTCCACATCCCGTTGCCCCCGTGATCAATATGTTTTGATGAAGGCGAAGCCATTCGCCTTGTGCCAATGAACGGATCTGTGTTTTATCTAATTGACGCTCTGCGCCATAGTTTAATTGGGCAAGCGTGCCACTAACTCTGAATTTAGCTTGGCGAGTGAGGCGATCTATTTTACGTTGATCTCGTTGCGTTATTTCATGTTCAAGCAGTAAACTCAGCCGCTCCTCGAAACTTTGCTCTACGTATAAATTTGGCTGCTCATGCTGCTGCACTAGCGCATCACGTATGCCGCTTAGCTTTAAGTTACTTAATTGACTACTTACTTGTTGAGTTATATTTTGCATAATTTTTCCTTTGTTTTATGAATTTTGGTTTAATGGTAATAGTGGTTACCACGGATATTTTGATGGTCAATATCTCGCAGTAAATCGCCTTGCTCTTCAGGTAATGCTTGTTTATCTAAGCCTTTTTCTAAGATAGTTTTTACTTGCTTTACACGAGTCACACCTGTGGCTAAAGCGCGATAACAGGCAGCTTCAAGCCGTTGGTCGGTAAACTTTTTACCTAGGCTCAATAAGCCCATACAAGCGCGATAGCTTTGCTCTGGATGCTTTTTAGCTTGCATCAATTGCATAACAAACTGCTCAGTTGAGCCACCGAATTTAGCAGCCCAACGCTCAAATCGTTGAGGTGTCCATTTTTGCTGTTTTTGATGAGCGATTGGCATATGCAGATCAAGCGTAGTGTGTGCACCTTCTCGGTGTGATCTTGGGTGAACAGCTACTTGAACGCCTTGATGGTAAAGTGTCACCAGTTGCCCTGTGGCATGGGCTTCAAGCTTTTGCTTGATCAAGGTATGTGGCACCGAGTAATAGTGTTTTTCAATCTCAATATGATAATCGATATGCACACTCACTTGCCTCACTAAGGTGTAGCTGTAAGCCTGTGTTGGTAGTGGTTTGAGTGCAGGTTTATCAATGGATTCAAACTGACTGAGCCTTGAACCAGGGTGCTTCTTCATTTTCCGCTGGTTTAAGTCGATAAGCAGTTCTTGTATCTTTAGGTTTAATTGGCGCAAGCTAAAGAAGGTTTCATTGCGAAGCCGTGCCATTATCCAGCGTTCGACAATTTGCACACCCACTTCTGCTTTGGCTTTATCCTTGGGTTTATAAGGTCTAGCAGGCACTATGACAGTATTGTAGTGTGTCGCCAATTGTTGGTATGTTGGATTTAAATCAGGCTCATATCGACAAGGTTTAGTTACCGCACTTTTTAAGTTGTCAGGGATCACCAACTCTGGCACACCACCAAGAAACTCAAAACAGCGAGCATGACTCATCACCCAATCTTCGAGCTTTTGACTATAGGTTGCTTCAGCATAAGTGTAGTTCGAAGCGCCCATGACCGCGACAAACACCTGTGCAGTAAGGCATTCACCTGTACTTCCATTAACAATATTCATGGTGGGGCCACAATAATCTACAAACAGTTTTTCACCTGCTTTATGATTTTGTCGCATCGAGGGTTTTTGACATTTAAGCCATGCTTTGTACTGGCGGCAGAAATGGGTATAACTGTAAAAACCTTCCTCGTGTCGCTCTTTGTATTCTTGCCAAAGCAGTAATAGTGTCATCGTTTTGGGTCGAAGCTCCTGCTGAACTAATGACCAGTCAGGAATACTAAAGCCTTTAAGTCGGGGCTTTGTTTTGAAGAATGCTCGTTGCAGAGAATGATCATCCCACTTGCCATCAAGCGGCCAGCAAGTGATGCCTAGCTCTGCTGATTTACAGGCATACTTAGAAACAATTGAAGGCGAAATAGATAAGCTGTTTGCTATCTTTCGATGACTGAGTTTACAGTCGTATTTTAGTCTTAAAATCTCTTTAAGTTTACGCATTGAAATAGGTGCCGTTGGCATGGTTATTCTCATCATCAAAAATGAAAAGAATAACGGTTAAAAACACCTACTGGACAGACAAAAATGAGTATAAATTGAACGATACCATTCAAGCCGATCACTCAATACCATTTTGACCGAAAAGTGATCGGCATCGATGGTATTGAGTGATCGCGATGAATAGTATTAGATGATCGGCTTAGATGGTATTAGGTGATCGCGATGCATGAGAATATGCATTCTTAATCGATGCATTAGGTCGATTACCTATTTTTGGTATTCGCACAACAACATTGTTTGAGCGCGTGGCTAAAGACGGCAGCGAGTGGTTTAGTAAGGTTCACCAAGTTAACGGCGAGTATCAGCTTAATAAAACACGTGTAGCTCATGAGCAAGTATACGACGCTATTATTGCTTTAGGAGCTAAGAAATGAAGATGCAAACGCTAGCAGAATTAGAGCAGTCAATCGGTGGCAGGCCAAAGAAGGCATTACGTAAAAAGAAAGTACGGTTAAGCTTTTATCTTGATTTAAAAGAAGCTCAACTACTGAATGAGTATGCTGAAACCCATGATAAGACAATTAGCAAAGTTGTTCGTGAGTTGTTACAAGCGGTGATTAAATAAAGTAGATATTTTAGAGATAACCCATCATGGGTTATCTCTAAAAAAACAATAATAGATGTATCAGTTAAGGTAAGCCGAAATTAAGCCACTTCTTCAGCGAAAGCCTTAGATTTTACTTCCTCATCTCGTTTATGGTTGTTTCTAATCTTACGATGTAAATCCTTATGAATACTTTGCCTTAATTTCTCTGCTTCAATAAATAACTTTGTATTTTCGGATTTGCTTGTTTCCTTCATGCCACCCTCCAGTATTCGTTAAAATTATTAAATTTATGAAAAAAGTCCCGTTTTAAGTATTGGTATTCAAGTAATAATTTGAATGGTAAAACGCTTTCTTCCATGAAATCCTGCATAGCATCTTCATCTACGAATATTGAATTATTATGAAATTCAATATTTAAAAAGCCAAAATCATAACCATTTGTTTCTAATTTACAACCCATGTAATGTTTGACCGACTTGTATCTCTTTGTATTTCCGCCTTTTGCGTACTGTTTTTTACTAGTTAAGTAAGATGTATTGTTTGAAGATAAAAAGCATTTAACGCTTTCATAATCAGAAAATTTACTATCTCCCAACCCTAACACCTTTGATTTTACTAAATCTCTTTTATGATCATAGTGTAGCTCATAAACCAATGCATTTTTGTCTCTGTCGAAACTATATAAAGAAATAAATAAATCTTTTTTCTTAATTTTTATAGAATCTATTGATTTTCTTATATGTTCCGCGAGTGCATTAACCACAAGCCTAATATTTAAATCAAAAGAATGTTGTTCCGTCATATGATTGATCTGTACAATATTTGACCCGTCACATTTAGTCAAGTGCCCCAAAATTTCCATGTTCATTGCCTGAATACAATCAGAGATCTCTTCAGGCTCAACATTGTTATGCTTCATTGGGGGGAAGTATTCAACCACAAGCGATATAATTTTAATGAGAACAGCAGCTATTAAAATGACCGCAGAAACTACGACATAGACGTTAACGCCGCTTTGATGAAAAACATTATTTAAAAGCCAACCCGAAATTGAAAAGCCAAAAGCCTTTTTAAGCATTAAATACGCTGTTGCTATTAGTAATACAGCATCACTGAATATTTTAACCTTTTTTCCATTGATTAATTTAGCTAAATATCCGTAGAATTTGAAACCTATTTCCATTTTATAATATATCTTATTAGGTAATGTCCATTAGTAATACTTTATCAGTAATGCCAAGGGTTTACTAAAGTTTACGGCTAATTTGCACTGTTTAAGACAAGCTTGAATATAGAACAACCTAAAGTAACTAAAAAGCAGGAATTGGACAGTAGGTTTCTAAAGATTGGTACTTCAATCACTATCTACCAATGCTGGTGAAATAAGCTGTTTCTTTACCCTGATTGTAACTGTTTAGACCCTGTTAGACGCATTTGTGCAACTAATATGGAACGGAGCAAGTTATCAAGGCGAAAGTCTATTGGTTATGAATAAGGTTTATTTCAGAAACTAATCGAGCTATAGGCTACGGTATTATTAGGTTTGTTGAGTTTTTAAGAAGATGTAAAATCGAGATGGAAAAGAGGTTTTCGAGGTCGTGGATATCGGAATCACAATCCGGGGCTCTACCAACTGAGCTATAGCCACCACTGAGTATACTTGAAGTGCTTTGTCTTATTGGCAACAAGAAAAGCGCGGAGAGTATATTGCATTTATGCGACCATTGACAAGAAAAACTTTCGCTTTGATTGCATTTATCTAACATTACAGCAACGATTAAGCTTTACCTGCTGCTTACTTAAGAAATAAAGCTAATAATCTATGCTCAATCGTTAAATCAACGCAGCTGCGCTAGCAAATACGGTCATTACCAATACCATAATTTTTAATGTTTTTGCTTTTACTTCAACGGCAAATTTAACGGCAACATGCGCACCTACAATACTGCCTATCCCCAATAAAATACCCGGTAGCCAAGCCACTTGATCTCTAAAAACAAACACTAACAAGGCAATACTGGTAAAAACCACGGTGGCAACTACTTTCATAGCATTAGCACGTAAAAGATCATAATTTAACACGCCGACAAAGGTGGCGAGCAACACAAAGCCAACACCTGCTTGAATAAAGCCACCATAAAACCCGGTGGCAAAGGTAGCTAAAAAAGCAAATTTATTGTCATAGCAACTTTTCGGTTCACTCTGTGCTTCTGGCTTAATATCACTTTTAAAAACCACCCACAAAGACACCACAATCATGGTGCCAAGTAAAATGGGTTTTAGTAAGTCTACATTTAAATAAGAGGCAGCAATTGCCCCCGTCAAGCCGCCAGCCAATAATGGCATCAAGCTATCTTTAACTGCCGTTTTTTCAATTTTTCCATGTTGATGGAAGCCGCGAGCCGCTGTTATCGATTGAATAAGCACACTCACCCTATTAGTGGCATTGGCAATATCAGCAGGCAGACCATACATCATTAATGCAGGCAGAGATAAATTTGACCCTCCTCCTGCCAAAGTGTTTATTACCCCAGCGATTAAGCCGATAACAATCAGAATTATCGCTTGATGTATATCTACCGCGTTAAACATTAATACCCTGCTTATTCGCTAAGATAACTACAACAGTAATCAACTATGGTTTTTGCTTTAATCTCAAATTCACTGTTCGCCGGCACATAAAAAGATTCGCCTCCTCTTATGGTTTGCCATTGAGTTGAATCAGGTAGCAGGATTTCACAATCTCCGGCGGTAATTTCCATTAATTCTTTTTCTGCAGTGCCAAACTTATAATCGCCTGGCATCATAATACCTAAAGTTTTGAAGCTACCATCAGTGAAGGTAATTTTACGACTGGTCACTTTGCCATCAAAATATACATTAGCAGCTTTATCTATGGTTACATCAGTAAATTGTGTCATGCTTTTCTCTTCTAATTGATCTAAAAAGGCAAGAATGTCTCTTGCCTTTTGTCTATTGCGAGCCGTTTCCCTCGCGCTATTTGTTCAGCAGTTAACTAAGTTGCGCTAGCAATCTTTTTCATGTCTGTCATGTAGCCACGTAGTTCTTTACCAATAGTTTCTACACCATGGCTGCGAATAGCTTCATTTACTTCAATTAAACGGGCGTTATCAACGTTATTTGACGCCTCTTGCAAACCTTCGCCTAATTGCTCTAAGGTTAAGTTAGCTGCATACTCTTCAAGTAAAGGTACAGCGGCATGAGTAAATAAATAGTTACCATACTCTGCTGTATCTGAAATTACTACATTCATTTCATATAGTTTATTACGTGCAATACAGTTAGCAATTAATGGGGTTTCATGAAGTGACTCATAGTAAGCAGATTCTTCGATGATACCTGAATCAACCATAGCTTCAAACGCAAGTTCAACACCCGCTTTGATCATTGCTACAACAAAAATACCTTTGTCGTAATACTCTTGCTCAGTTATTTCTGTTTCACAATCAGGCGCTAATTCAAATGACGTTTCTGCTGTTTCAGCACGCCATTTAAGTAAATTAGCATCATCGTTTTTCCAATCTTCCATCATAGTGGCAGAAAAACGACCCTCGATAATGTCATCCATATGCTTTTGGAATAATGGACGTAGAATCTCTTTTAACTCTACTGACATATCAAACGCTTTAATTTTTGCTGGGTTTGATAAACGGTCCATCATATTAGTAATGCCGCCGTGCTTTAAGCCTTCTGTTGTGGTTTCTAACCCGTATTGTAGTAATTTACGTGCGTATGCCGCATCCATACCTTGGGCAACTAATTGCTTATGGCCTAATACAGCAGCTGTTTGTAACATACCACAAAGAATAGTTTGCTCGCCCATTAAGTCAGACTTAACTTCTGCGATGAAAGACGATTCAAGTACACCCGCTCTGTCACCACCTGTGGCACTTGCATATGCTTTAGCTATGGCTAAACCATTACCTTGTGGATCATTCTCTGGATGAACCGCAATCAAGGTTGGCACACCAAAGCCACGTTTGTATTCTTCACGTACTTCAGTACCTGGACATTTAGGGGCAACCATCACCACGGTAATATCAGGGCGAACTTGCATCCCCTCTTCAACAATGTTGAAACCATGCGAATAAGACAGCGTCGCGCCTTGCTTCATTAATGGCATTACCGCCGTAACAGCCGAAGTATGTTGCTTATCAGGTGTAAGGTTTAGCACTAAATCAGCTTGAGGAATTAATTCATCATAGGTACCAACGGTAAAGCCATTTTCAGTCGCCCACTGCCATGATTGACGCTTTTCACTAATGGCTGCATCACGTAGTGCGTACGAAATATTTAAGCCAGAGTCGCGCATGTTTAAACCCTGATTCAAACCTTGAGCACCACAACCAACGATGACAATATTCCAATCTTTAATGAAGTTACAGCCATCGCTGAACTCTTCACGCTTCATAAAACGACATTTTCCTAATTGGCCAAGTTTTTCACGTAAGCTTAACGTATTGAAGTAATTGCTCATGGTCTTTCCTATTTCTGCTTTGAATTAAGTAATATTAAATAAATATTCGGTTGATAAGCATATCAGCGGTGCCAATAGCGCTTTTTTACAATGAAATCATCTTATCCTAGCCAAGTAATTGCAAAAAGTGATATATTCGCATCACTATATTGCGTTTTTTGCAACAATCGATATTAACTTCATTAGCGCCATTGCTCAAATGGGGTTTTACCTAGGAAGCACTATGGATCAAAAATCTTTGAATATGTTTGTGCATCTAAGCCAAACACTCCATTTTGGCAAAACAGCACAAACCTTTCACATGAGCCCATCAACATTGAGCCGAGCGATACAACGTATTGAACAAGCGGTTGGCACAGCGCTTTTATTGCGCGATAACCGGAGCGTAATACTTACCGATGCGGGCAAAAAATTTCAGCAATATGCCCTACAGCAAGTTGAGCAATGGCAAGTATTTAAACAATCATTAGATCAAAACCAGCACGTGCTAACAGGAAAGCTCAGTGTTTATTGCTCGGTCACCGCAGCTTATAGCCATTTACCTCCGCTGCTTGAACGCTTTCGCCAACAACATCCTTTAGTTGAAATCATGTTAACTACCGGTGATGCCAGCGATGCATTAGAGCAAATACAAACTAAATCGGTTGACTTTGCCATTGCCGCCAACCCTGAACATTTACCGCGCAGTGTTTATTTTCAGCACCTAGCCACCATACCGTTAGCCGTTATTTCGCCAACCATGGCCTGTAAAGTACAACAGCTTTTACACGCTGATGTACTGCGTTGGTCTGATATCCCCATCATCCTGCCTGAACATGGCCCGGCGAGAAAACGTTTTGAATTATGGTATCGTAAAAAACAACAAGCGAAACCTAATATCTATGCAACTGTTTCAGGGCACGAAGCGTTAGTGAGCATGGTGGCTTTAGGTTGTGGTGTCGGCATAGTACCGCAAGTTGTGGTAGAAAATAGCCCAGTGCGCGACAAGGTGCAATACATGAATGACGTTGGTGAAATTGAGCCGTTCGAACTTGGCATATGCTGTTTGAATCAAAGTAAAGCTCAACCACTAATCAAGGCATTTTTTGATGCCATCAACTAACACTGTCGATAGGTTTAGTTGAATATTTTCAACGTATTCACACCGCAACCGCTTGTGTCAAATGCCGCAGCAATCGATCCATCGCTCGGTATGACAATGCCTCTATCAAGTGTTTATGCTCAATATTTTCGGTCATTTCCATGTCTGCTAAGGTTCGAGCTATTTTTAAAATTTTATGGTGAGCTCGGGTCGACAAGCCTAATTTTTCCACCGCCAGCTCTAAAAATTCATTGTCGTCATAGGTTAAATGACAAAATTGTTTTAGCTCATTAGTGCCAATATGCGCATTAGCTTTGCCTTGGCGCTGAATCTGTATCATTCTACATGCTTGAACGCGTTGCTGAACCTGTTCGCTGGTTTCATTGATTTCAGTATCAGACGCCCAAGTTCCTCGGGGTAGCCGTGCAACTTCAATTTGAATATCTATGCGATCTAAAAATGGCCCGGATAATCGGTTCAAATAACGTAGTACTTGCTCAGGCGAGCTGCGATTGTCGTTATAAAACCCTGTTGGACTTGGATTCATCGCGGCAATTAATTGAAATCGCGCGGGAAAACTTTGCTTGTGCATCGCCCGAGAAATCGTCACTTCACCTGACTCCATTGGCTCACGCAATACATCAAGCACTTTACGTTCAAACTCAGGTAATTCATCTAAAAACAACACACCGTTATGGGCTAACGAAACTTCACCCGGTTTTGGCTGACTCCCCCCGCCCACCAAAGCCGCAGACGAGGCGGTATGGTGTGGAGCACGAAATGGTCGAGTTAGCCATGAATTAGCACTGGTATTTTGATTACTAATTGACTGAATCGCAGCTACCTCTAGCGCTTCGGCCTCTGTCATTTTAGGTAAAATGCCTGCTAGTCGGCTTGCTAACATGGTTTTTCCTGTCCCTGGTGGGCCAATAAAAAGTAAATTATGATTGCCACTTGCGGCAATTTCTAGTGCGCGTTTTGCTAAAGGCTGACCAATTACATCCCGGATGTCTAATTCGTTAATTTCATGACATTCTTGCACTTGTTTTTCTGCAACTAATGGTAGTGGCTGTTGTCGTGCAAAGTGAGGATATAGCTGGCTTAAATGTTCAATCGCATGAATTTTTGCTTGTTTAACCCAACTGGCTTGTTCGCTATTATCAATTGGCAGCACTAAAGCCCTATTACTTTTGCAACAAGCCATTGCCATCGGTATTTCACCAATAATCGCCCTAAGCTCACCTGACAAAGCCAACTCACCAGCAAACTCATATTGGCTCAAATCAACTTGAGGGATCTGCTCTGATGCAGCTAAAATTCCCACAGCAATAGGTAAGTCAAATCGACCGCCTTCTTTGGGTAAATCAGCTGGCGCAAGATTGATGGTGATTCTTTTAGCAGGGAACTCATAACCACAATTAATAATGGCACTACGAACGCGATCTTTTGACTCTTTCACTGAGGTTTCTGCCAAACCAACAATATGAAAAGCGGGTAAGCCATTAGCAAGATGAACTTCAATTGTGACTAAGGGGGATTCTAAGCCAACACGGGCGCGACTATAAACACAGGCAAGCGACATAATAATTCCATTTATTTGATTTCAATTGTTAGTGTAGGAAAGTATTATACTTTTTTCGACTTTCTGCTAAAAAAATATGCAACTAAATATTTGGTTATAACTTTTACTTCTGTGCAAACAAGAAAAAACTCTAAATAAAAAGCTTGCCCAATACAATAGAGCTATGGTACTAATTTAAATAAGAGATTAAAGATGCGAATAAAAATTCATTAAAAAATAATAAACAGTCAGTCTTCAGTCGAACTAAATTTTCTTTATATAGTAAAAAGTGAACCAAACAACAATGCAAAACCTTAACTCAATTATTATTAACATTCTCGTCGTGGTGATTAAATCATCTCGAGGGTTTTCGTTGAGCTAAAGAAATGCATAACAGAAATACAAACCCTCGCTTCGAAAGAACCGAGGGTTTTGTTTTTTCTGGAATTAAACATTTATAAATATGTCAAACAACACAACAACTTTTGGAATTATCATGACTGACAACAAGCCGTTAACTGGCGGCGGACTATTATTTGAAGTACTTGCACAGCATGGTGTAAACCATGTATTTGGTTACCCTGGTGGCGCTATTATGCCGATTTATGATGCCCTGGTTGAGAGCCATATTCAGCATTTTCTCTGCCGACATGAGCAAGGCGCGGCATTTTCAGCCGTTGGCTATGCTCGTGCATCAGGCAAGATAGGTGTTTGTATGGCAACATCAGGTCCTGGCGCAACCAACCTAATTACCGGTCTTGCTGATGCCTTTGCTGATTCAATTCCTATCGTAGCCATTACAGGCCAAGTTCCTACCGCAGCAATGGGCAGTGATGCGTTTCAAGAAATAGATATTTTTGGTTTATCATTGGCTTGTACTAAACATTCTTTCCAAGTTAGCCATGTTGATGAATTAGAAAAAGTGTTACACCAAGCCTTTGAAATTGCGTTAGAAGGACGACAAGGACCGGTACTGGTAGATATTCCAAAAGATGTGCAAATGGCCAGTGTCTCACCCACCTTTAAAGCCACTGCACCGCTGAAGAATAAAGTCAAATTGCCTCTTGCTGATATCAGCAAAGCACTGGATCTGTTAACCCATGCTAAACAACCCATTTTATATGTTGGTGGTGGCGTAGGTATGGCCAATGCCCTCGATGAAGTCAGAGCATTTGCTCAAGAAACGGGCATGCCGTCAGTATCAACATTGAAGGGGCTAGGCGCATTAAACCCTGATGATGAGAACTACTTAGGTATGTTGGGTATGCATGGCACTAAAGCCGCCAATTTAGCCGTTCATGACTGCGATTTACTCATTGCCGTTGGTGCACGTTTTGATGATCGAGTTACAGGTAAATTAGATCAATTTGCCCCCGACGCTAAAGTCATTCATTTTGACATAGACACCGCTGAAATTAATAAACGTAGGGAAGCTGACGCACCTATTTTAGGTGATTTGAAAGAAAACTTACCCTTGCTAACTATGTCACTTGAAATTACTCAATGGCAAGCTAAAGTACAGCAAATGAAACAGCAATTTGCTTGGCCATATGATCACCCTGGAGAGCGCATTTATGCCCCTGCTGTGTTAAAAGAAATCAGCGACTTAATGCCCAAAAACACCTGTGTTACCACCGATGTGGGCCAGCATCAAATGTGGGCAGCACAACATATGAATTTTGATGATCCAAGTAACTTTTTAACCAGTGGCAGCATGGGAACCATGGGTTTTGGCTTACCTGCAGCTATTGGCGCACAAATTAGTCGACCACATGACACCGTCATTACCGTTTCAGGTGATGGCTCTATCATGATGAATGTACAAGAATTAGCAACCATTAAGCGCTATCAAATTCCAGTAAAGATTTTATTAATTGATAACGCTAAGCTAGGTATGGTTCGCCAATGGCAAGATTTGTTCTTTGACGGACGCTTGAGTGAAACAGACCTAGCTGATAACCCAGATTTTGTCATGCTTGCTTCCGCTTTTGATATCAAAGCGAAACAAATAACACAAAAGCGTGAGATCACGGCTGCTATCAATGAAATGTTAGACCATGACGGCCCGTATTTTTTACAAGTCAAAATAGATGCCCAAGATAATGTTTGGCCTTTAGTACCACCAAACAGTGCCAATAATGAAATGATGGAGAGCGCTTAAAATGAATAACTATACATTAATCATCAAAGTAGATGATAAGCAAGTAGTACTTGAGCGTATCTTACAAGTCACACGTTATCGCGGATTTTTGATCAGCGGCATTACCGCTAAAGTTAATACCGGTAATAATGTCGCAACTATCGAATTATTTGTCCGCAGTGATCGTCCAATTACGCTGTTAATTGACCAAATTAATAAGCTGGTCGACATCAAAAGTGTCAAGGTTGATAATAATGTTTCATCGCTCTCTGACGCAAAAACGTGTAGTGCTTAACGTGTCAAAACACATGGTAATATGAGTAAAGTTATTACTTGCACCGCGTGTTTTAAAGCTATAGCTATCAACTACAGCATCACATTTAGGAAAACAAAATGGCAAAAGTAAATGCAGAGTTAATTTGGTTCAATGGTGAGCTTATGCCGTGGAAAAATGCCACCGTTCATGTCATGAGTCATGCGCTACATTATGGTTCATCGGTATTTGAAGGTATCCGTGCCTATAATACTCATCAAGGTACTTGTATTTTTCGGTTAGAAGAGCACATTAAGCGCTTATTTGATTCTGCGAAAATTTATCGTATGAACATTCCTTACACACCTCAAGAGGTCATACAGGGGTGTAAAGATGCGGTAAAAGAAAACCATTTGCAGTCGGCATACCTGCGGCCACTTGCCTTTTTAGGCGATATTGGCATGGGCTTACGACCGCCCGTTGACGCGGTTGCCGATGTTATGATTGCCGCTTTTAATTGGGAAGCTTACCTAGGCGCAGACGCTGTTGAAAATGGCGTTGAAGTTGGGGTATCAAGTTGGAACAGGCTAGCACCCAACACCATGCCAACCGCAGCAAAGGCTGGTGGTAACTACTTGTCATCACAGCTTATTTCAAGTGAAGCAACTCGCCACGGCTATGCTGAAGGCATTGCTTTAGATGTTAATAATATGGTCAGTGAAGGTGCAGGACAAAATTTATTTCTAATCCGTAACGGCATTTTGTACACACCACCAAGCACAGCTTCAATTTTACAAGGTTTAACACGTGACACGGTATTTTTCCTTGCCGAACAATTAGGTTATGAAGTCCGCGAAGAGCCTATTTCTCGTGAGTCTTTATACCTTGGGGATGAATTCTTTATGTGTGGCACCGCAACCGAAATTGTCCCCGTAAAATCCGTTGACGGTTTGCCCGTCGGCAATGGTTTAAGAGGCCCAATGACCGAAGCGCTGCAACAAGCCTTTTTTGGTATTTTTGATGGTAGCACCAGCATCCCCCAAGGATGGTTGGACCCAGTTTACTAAAGAATTTTATTTTTAAAGCATTTTATATCCTTAATGAAGACAAAATGTTTTTACAATAATATTTATCACTGTAATTTCAAACGGAACACAAGACCATGCCAAAATTAAGATCAGCAACTTCAACTCAAGGCCGTAATATGGCTGGCGCCCGTGCACTTTGGCGCGCAACCGGAATGACAGACGGAGATTTTGGCAAACCCATCATTGCTGTTGTTAACTCATTTACACAATTTGTTCCTGGACACGTGCACTTAAAAGACATGGGGCAGCTAGTAGCAGGTGCCATTGAAGAAGCAGGCGGTGTCGCTAAAGAATTTAACACCATTGCGGTTGATGACGGCATCGCTATGGGTCACAGTGGTATGCTTTATAGCTTACCATCACGTGATCTAATTGCTGACTCTGTAGAATACATGGTTAATGCCCATTGCGCCGATGCCATGGTATGTATTTCTAACTGTGACAAAATCACTCCGGGGATGATGATGGCCGCAATGCGCCTTAATATCCCGGTAATTTTTGTTTCTGGTGGCCCAATGGAAGCAGGAAAAACTAAGCTATCTGAGCAAATTATCAAGCTTGATTTAGTTGATGCCATGCTCCAAGGCGCTGATCCTGAAGTCAGCAACGAGCAAAGCGATCAAGTTGAACGCTCAGCGTGTCCTACTTGTGGCTCATGCTCTGGCATGTTTACCGCCAACTCGATGAACTGCTTAGCCGAAGCTTTAGGTCTAGCCTTGCCTGGTAATGGTTCAATGTTAGCTACCCATGCTGATCGTGAACAATTGTTTTTAAAAGCGGGCAAGCAAATTGTTGAGCTAACAAAACGTTATTATCAAGATAACGATGAATCAACTTTACCACGCAATATTGCCAGTAAAGAATCCTTACACAACGCTATGTGTTTAGATATTGCCATGGGCGGTTCAACCAATACTATCTTACATTTATTAGCTACTGCGCAAGAAGCTGAAATTGATTACACCATGAAAGATATGGATGAATTATCTCGCCGCGTACCTCAGCTATGTAAAGTTGCACCATCAACACCTGACTATCACATGGAAGATGTGCATCGCGCAGGTGGTGTTATTGGTATTTTGGGTGAATTAGCACGTGCAGGCTTATTGAACACTGACGTTCCGAATGTGTTAGGTACTACCTTAGCTGATGTTATAGCAAACTATGATATAACGTTAACCGACAACGAAGACATTAAAAAATTCTATCGTGCGGGGCCTGCTGGCATTCGTACCACTAAAGCTTTCAGTCAAGATTGTAGGTGGGATACCTTAGATGACGATCGCCAAAATGGCTGTATCCGCAGTATTGACAATGCGTTTTCTACCGAAGGAGGTTTAGCCGTTCTGTCAGGTAACATTGCTGTCGATGGTTGTGTAGTAAAAACTGCTGGTGTTAGTGATGAAAATTTAACGTTTACTGGCCCTGCGCATATTTTTGAAAGTCAAGATGATGCTGTAGCTGGTATTTTAGATGGCAAAGTAGTGGCTGGCGAAGTGGTTGTTATTCGCTACGAAGGCCCTAAAGGCGGCCCGGGTATGCAAGAAATGCTATACCCAACTACTTACTTGAAATCGATGGGCTTAGGTGCAGCCTGTGCATTGTTAACTGATGGTCGTTTTTCAGGCGGAACCTCAGGTTTATCTATCGGTCATGTATCTCCTGAAGCCGCCGACGGTGGTACAATAGGTTTAGTAAAACAAGGTGATATTATTCATATTGATATCCCAACCCGTGAAATTACCTTACAAGTTGCTGGCAGTGAACTTGAGTCTCGCCGAGCGGCGATGCTAGCTAAAGGTAAAGATGCCTGGAAACCAGCTGATCGTATTCGCCCAATCAGCTATGCGCTTAAAAACTATGCAATGTTAGCCACCAGCGCTGACAAAGGTGCGGTACGTAACCGCGATTTACTTGATGGACTTACTGACTAATCCATCTCCAACTATCATAGGTAGGCAATCATTGCCTACCTATACTCGATTTAGGTACCCCATGACTGATTCCCAGTTACTCACACAACAAGCAGAGCAACTCGACTACCTTAGACGCATATTACTTGCCCCCGTTTATGATGTTGCAGTAGAAACAGAGCTCACCTTATTGACCAAGTTATCAACACGATTAAATCATCAAATATATTTAAAACGCGAAGATCAACAACCCGTGCACTCGTTCAAACTGCGTGGCGCCTATAATAAGCTTTCTAATTTAAGTGAAGCCGAATGTATTCATGGTGTAATCGCTGCTTCTGCCGGTAACCATGCGCAAGGCTTAGCACTTGCTGCCAACAAGCTTGGTATCAAAGCCACCATCGTCATGCCCAAAACCACTCCAGAAATTAAAGTCGATAATGTCAGGCGTTTTGGTGGGGAAGTTCGTTTAGTTGGCAATAGTTTTAATGAGGCGCAATTGGCTTCAATTGAGTATGCCAAAAACGAAAATAAAACGCTGATTCACCCGTTTGATGACGAGGATGTTATCGTCGGTCAAGGCACAGTGGCCAAAGAGCTACTGCAACAACAACCCAATGCTGATGTGGTTTTTATTCCGGTCGGTGGTGGTGGTTTATTGGCGGGGATGGCGGTATATTTAAAACAACTCAGCCCAAACACTAAAGTTATTGGCGTAGAGGCCGAAGACTCCGCTTGCTTAAAAGCAGCCTTAGCTGCAGGCAAGCCGGTTGATTTACCGCAAGTAGGGTTATTTGCTGATGGTGTGGCAGTGAAACGTATTGGTGAACATACCTTTGGTTTAATTCAACATTACTGCGATGAAGTGATTACGGTAACAACCGATGAAATATGTGCGTCAATTAAAGATATTTTTGAACAGACACGTGTAATTGCTGAGCCTGCAGGTGCCTTGTCTTTAGCTGGTTTGCAAAAGTATTGCTCGATCACTGATGCAAATAATCAGTCTTTAGTCGCCATCTTATCAGGGGCAAATATGAACTTTCATACCTTGCGGTATGTGTCTGAACGCTGTGAATTAGGCGAGAAAAAAGAAGCCATTTTAGCGGTTACCATTCCTGAAGAAAAAGGCAGTTTTAAACGTTTTTGCCAAACCATTGGTAACAAAGCAATTACCGAATTCAACTACCGTTTTACCGGCGAACCTACCGCTAATGTATTTGTTGGCGTACGGTTAAGCGGCAGTGTTGAAGAGCGCTGTCAATTACTTGAGGAGTTAGCAAGCGCTGACTATCATGTTAACGATTTTACTGACAATGAACTGGCAAAATTACATGTTCGCTACATGATTGGTGGAAAAAATCATACTAATAGCATCAATGAACGATTGTTCAGCTTTGAGTTTCCTGAGCACCCCGGCGCCCTAGAAAAATTTCTAGATGCCATGGGCGAACTGTTTAATATTACCCTGTTTCATTATCGAAACCATGGCGCAGCCTTTGGTCAAGTATTGGCGGGGTTTGAAGTTAGCACCTCTAAAGAAGTTGAATTTTTTCAGCATTTAAACGCTCTTGGCTATCAATACAAAGAAGCAACCGACAACCTTGCCTATCAAGAATTTCTCAACTAAAAAGCTGCTTTCTAACCATAAAAACTAGCAGATATCCAAAATCGCTTGACATATTATGTCAAGCGATTTACTTTATTAATGGTCTTAGGGCTACAAATTAGTACTATATACGGGCCCCAACTGCTGATAAAAACTAACGAATAGCAAAAATACAACCATAAAAATAAATAAGGAAAATATATGTTAAACAAAGGATTAGCTACAAAAAACGTAAATATTGATACCACAGTAGCAACCAAACACATTGGAAAAGCGGTACTAGCGGCGATCACCGCCATTGTACTTTGGCAAGTTTTTTACACCATAGATGAAGGACACGTAGGCATAGTTAAGCGCTTCGGCGAAGCGACTACGCAAGTAAACCCAGGTTTGCACACTAAAATTCCCTTTGCTGATTCTATTGAAGAATTAGAGATCCGTACCCGTAAAAATTCTGAATCACTTAAAGCTTCAACCTTTGAACAAATGCCAGTACAAGCCGAGGTGTCGGTAAACTGGACGGTAATACGTGCTGAAGCTTTTGAACTATATAAAGGATATGGTGGCTTAGATCAGTTTGAAAATCGCATTCTTGACCCACGCTTACGCTCTGCTACTAAAGATGCGTTAGCGCGATTCAAAGCAGAACAAATTGTACAAAACCGTGGCCAAGTCATTCAAAAAATCGAAGAAACACTATTAACAGCCATGCAAGACTTCCCTGTGAAACTTGATAGTGTACAAATTGAAAATTTAATTCTGCCGGCAAAATATTTACAAAGTATTGAAACCAAGCAAACAGAGAAAAATTTAGCCGCAGCAGAAAAGCATCGTCTAGAGCGACAAAAACTTGAAGCTCAACGTGAGGTGAATACTGCTGAAGCGAAACGTGATGCTGAAAAAGCTCGGGCTGATGGTAGCGCTTATGCCATTGAAATAGAAGCCAAAGCGCAAGCACAAGCAATACGTGTGAAAGGCTTAGCTGAAGCTGAGGCTATGCTTAAAAAAGCAGAAGCGATTAAAGCCAGCAAAACCTTAGTAGAATATATCAAAGCACAACAATGGGATGGTAAGTTACCCAGCACGGTTATGGGAAGCGGCCAAGATATTTTGTGGAATATGAAAGAAAAATAACTGAATCACTGCGCTACTTATACCATTAAGATAGTTATGTAGCGCAGCTACCATTGTTTCCACTTTCCTCTCAGTACTATCCTTATTATTACAACCCATAATGTCTGAAATTCGATCAAAGCATTTACTACTGAACGGACAAAACAGCAAAAGAGCTTGTTTTACTTATAAATTTAGCTAAATGTCATAAAAATCTATACAGCAAAATACGCTAAAAACAATCAAATTGATGCAAAAAACGTCTAACTGCCACTTTAAATAAGCACTATATATAGTATCAAAATAAATGTAGAATACCATATATAGTGTCACATCGATAAAAACTTGATCTCGATCAACTATTAAGCAGCACTTAATACTATATATTGTGTCACACAAAAATAAAAACACGCTCCTCGCGCACTATTCTTATGGAAAGACAAACAATGAAAGAACAAACCATCACGGATACACCCGAAACACTAGCTGTTTTTGATGCTAACCATCTACAGTTAGCATCCCTAGACATTTGGCGATCCAAGTACCAATTAAAAACCTCATCAGGCGAGCCTGTTGATAAAAACGTCATTGACACCTTTGAACGTGTTGCTAAAGCGATTGCCAGTGTTGAAACCACGCCTGCTAAACAAAAAAAGCATGGCGAAGAATTTCTTTGGGCATTAATGAATGGTGCAGTACCAGCAGGTCGGATCGTTTCAAATGCAGGTGCAGGTGCGCAAAAACCCGCCTCATCTACCATTAATTGTACTGTTTCAGCCACCATTGAAGATTCAATGCATGGTATTGTCGGTGAAGCCGTGAGTAAAGCGAGCTTAACGCTAAAAGCAGGTTGTGGTATCGGCTATGACTTCTCAACAATTCGACCTGACGGTGGCTATGTTGCAGGGGCTGGCGCAACCACCTCAGGGCCACTGCCGTTTATGGATATTTTCGATACCATGTGTAAAACCGTATCCTCTTCTGGTGGACGTCGTGGTGCACAAATGGGCACTATTGATTGTCAACATCCTGATATCATGTCGTTTATTAAAGCCAAGCGTGAAGATGGTCGTCTGCGTCAGTTTAATCTTTCTATCTTAATTACCGATCCCTTCATGGAAGCGGTTAAAGCCGATGCAGATTGGCAGTTAGTTTTCCCTACCAATAAAAATGAAATTGCGCTTGATGGTTTAGCCTTTGACGCAGAAAATAATACCGATGATGTTATCTGGCGCGAATGGCCACTTAATATGGACGGTTATCTAGTCAATGGTGCAGGCGAAACCGCCTGTAAAGTTTATCGCACTATCCGCGCGAAAAACTTGTGGAATATGATCATGAACGCCACTTATGATTATGCTGAGCCGGGTTTTATCCTGATCGACAAAGTCAATGAATATAACAACAATTGGTTTGGTGAGCTCATTCGCGCAACTAACCCTTGTGGCGAGCAACCACTTCCGCCAAATGGCTCATGCTTATTAGGCTCAATCAATTTAACCGCTTTTGTAAATAACCCGTTCACTGCACAAGCAAGCTTTGATTGGGATCGATTCAAAAAAGTGGTGCGAATTTTCACCCGCATGCTTGATAATGTGGTTGAAATTAATGGTTTACCTTTACCTGAGCAAGTTGCTGAAATTGAAAGCAAACGCCGCCATGGCATGGGCTATTTAGGCTTAGGATCTGCCATGACCATGTTGGGTATGAAGTATGGTAAAAACAATTCAGTGAAGTTCACTGATGAAGTTACTAAGCATTTAGCCATAGAGGGCTGGCGTGAAGCGACTAAACTTGCCAAAGAAAAAGGCGGCGCTCCTTTCTTAAATGACATGTATACCATCACTGGCGCTTTATTGCGTAAACGCCCTGAATTGGCCGACAAATATAAATTAGGTGATCAAGTTAAAGGGGTTGAATTACACCTTAATTATAGCCGATATATGAAAAACATTGTTGCCGAGTTAGGTGAAAAGTGGCTTGAAGAAGCGCTAACAACTGGATTACGTTTTACTCACCACAGCTCTATTGCACCAACAGGCACCATAGCACTGTCCATAGGCAATAACGCCAGTAATGGTATTGAGCCTAGCTTTGCTCATGACTACAAACGTAACGTCATCATTCCTGGAAAATCGACCAAACAACAAGTCAATGTTCGCTCTGCGGAAGTATTAGCCTATGAACGACTAATGAAAAGCACCCATGGTGATGATTGGCAGTTACCGATGATCAAAATGGGCACAGTATTATCATTAGATTTATCACAACTGCCAGAAAGCTTTGTTGATACCTCTACCGTTACCCCATCAGAACATGTTGCGGTACAAGCAGCGGCGCAGAAGTGGATTGATAGCTCAATCTCCAAAACAGTGAATATTCCAACGGAGTTCCCGTTCGAGCAGTTTGAAGATGTCTATTTAGAAGCTTACAAAGCAGGTTTAAAAGGCTGTACTACCTTTAGATTTAACCCTGAAAACTTTTCAGGAGTACTGGTTAATGAAGCAGATCTTGCCAATACCGAGTATCAATTTACCCTCGAAGATGGTGAAGTGATAAAAGTAAAAGGTAATGAAAAAGTCGTTTACGAAGGTCAAGAGCACATTGCTTCTAACTTATTTGAAGCCATTAAAGAAGGGCAATACGGCCGATTTTAACATCACACGTAACAAGCCTTGAAGCAAAACTAATTTAGTCGGCTGCTATAATTAGCAGCCATTTAAAAGAGAAAACATCATGACACAATCATCGTCGACGCCAAAACCTGTAGAAATCAGCAAAAAGATCACTGGCGTATCAGTAGTCAATAAAGACACCTCTACTGAAAACCCAGCACCAACAGCGCAATCACCTAAAGTTGAAGTTATTCAAGAGACTAAACGTCCAAAGCAATTAGACTCTAGAACCTATAAAATCAAAGCAACCACAGGTTATGAACATGCCTATTACGTGAGCATTTCAAACGTGGTACTCAATGAGGGCACACCGTTAGAAGAAGTACGTCCTTATGAAATCTTCATCAATACCAAAGACAAAATAAATGTTCAATGGGTACACGCCTTAACCTTTATGATGTCAGCCATCTTTCGTAAAGGCGGTGAATACATGTTCTTACTTGATGAATTACGCGAAGTATCTTCACCCAATGCTGGCTGGTTTGGTCAACATACCCGTGGAGGTAATCCTAGATATATAGAGTCCATGGTCTCAGCAATTGCCGATACCATTGCCTTTCATGTTGAACAAACCTGTGGGGTTGGCGTTGAAGCAATTGAATTATCTGAAGCTGCAAAAGCGATTATTGAAGAAAAAAAAGCAGCGTACTTAAAAAATCACGCAGCGAACTCAACATCAGCAGATGTAGCTAATGATGATGCGGGCATGCCAAACGCACAAGATTGCCCTAAGTGTAAAGTTCGTAATGCGGTAATAAAACTAGATGGGTGTTTAACTTGCGTTTCCTGTGGCGATTCTAAGTGCGGCTAATTGAACAAAACCGCCTTAAAAGCAATTAACAAATACAAAAACACTATATATAGTGTTTTTGTCGTTTAAGATTACCACATATAGATAACCCGTTGATGAAAAGTTGATCTCGATCAACTAACAACATAGTCGTATTACTATATATTGTGTTTACTAAAAATAAAAACACAATATATAGGTTAGTACATGGAATTTAATTGCCTGCCCCCAACCACAATTTTTCAAGAAGTGCCCAATGAAATAAGTCTATGCTTTAGCATTACTGGCTGCAAAGTTGGTTGTAAAGGTTGTCATAGCACAGAGCTATGGAATGAAAACTACGGCAGTTCATTAACAAATCAAACCTTTATCAGTTGGTTAAATAAATATCAAAATTTAATCAGCTGCGTGTTATTTTTTGGTGGCGAATGGCAACCAAACCAACTTATTGAAAAACTACTTATCGCCAAAAATTTTGGTCTTAAAACCTGCTTGTATTCTGGTGAAAAACATATCGATATTAGCATTACCCAACACCTAGATTTTTTGAAAACGGGGGCATGGCAACCAACACTTGGCGGCTTAGAAAGCCCTGATACCAACCAAGTTTTTCGCAATGTAAAAACCGGTGAAAAACTCAACCATTTATTTCAAAAACACCACTCTACTCATTTATTAAAAGGAGTTAACAATGTTGCAGCTTAGTGAACAACAAATTAATAGTAAAAAAGATTTTATCCACCAGTATTTTTCAGCCAAAAATGCCGCCGACGGCTCAAAAATGGACGCCAATGCCAATGTCAGCCATAAAAATATTGCCACTTTAGAAGCTGAACTATTAAAAGACTGTTTTGTACAAATTAACCGAGGGTTAGTACAAGACAAAATTCGCGAATCGTTTGGTGAGGAACTAGCAACTGAATATTTACGTCAGATTGAAAATCACGAAATCTATGTCCATGATGAAACTAGCTTAAAGCCCTACTGCACATCTATTAGTATGTATCCTTTTTTACTCGACGGACTCACTAAGTTGGGCGGCGAGTCAAAAGCACCTAAACACTTAGAGTCATTTTGTGGTTCATTTGTAAACTTAATTTTTGCTATTTCCGCGCAATTTGCCGGTGCGGTAGCGACAGTTGAATTTATCACTTATTTTGATTATTTTGCTCGTTTAGAATACGGTGATGACTATTTAACCACGCACAAATCAGCCATCGAAAATCATTTACAGCACGTAGTTTATGCCATCAACCAACCTGCAGCGGCACGTGGGTATCAAAGTGTTTTTTGGAATATTTCTTTATTCGATCAACATTATTTTACTGCGATGTTTGAACATTTTGTTTTTCCTGACTTTTCCAAACCTAAATGGCAAACGGTCGAACAATTACAATTATTTTTTCTAGATTGGCTAAACAACGAACGAGAAAAAGCCGTGTTAACTTTTCCGGTGGTCACTGCCGCCATGCTTACTGAAAATGGTCAATGCAAAGATATGGACTTTGCTTATCAATTGGCTGAGCAAAAAGCTCAAGGTAACTCGTTGTTTGTGTATTTGTCTGACAGCCCAGATTCACTGGCATCTTGTTGCCGTTTACGTAATGAAATTTCTGATAACACCTTTTCCTATACGTTAGGTGCTGGCGGAGTTGCTACCGGCTCTATTAATGTAATCACTTTAAACATGAATAGACTGGTACAAGATGGTCGAGACTTACAAAGCGAAATTGAAAAGATACAAAAATACCAAGTTGCCTACCGAAAATTGATGGAAGATTATAAGGCGCAAGGGGCTTTATCTGTTTATGATGCCGGCTTTATTGATCTCGACAAACAGTTTTTAACCATTGGTATCAATGGTATGGCCGAAGCAGCCGAATTTAGTGGTATCACGGCAAGTAATAACCAAGCGTATAAAGATTTCGTCAGTAGCAAGTTAAAGGTGATTTATCAAGCCAATCAAGCGGCTAAAAAGCAGTACGGGTATATGTTCAATACTGAGTTTGTACCAGCAGAAAATCTTGGGGTTAAAAATGCTAAATGGGATCGTAAAGATGGCTACCAAGTCACCCGAGACTGCTATAATTCCTATTTCTATTTAGTCGAAGATAATGACACTAACCACTTAGATAAGTTTGTCTTACATGGCAAAGAAATCACTCAATACCTAGACGGTGGCTCGGCTTTGCATTTAAACCTTGATGAAGCATTATCGGCACAAGCCTACTTAAAATTGTTTAATGTCGCAGCGGCAACTGGCTGTAATTACTTTTGTATTAATGTAAAAATCACTATTTGTAACGAATGTGAAAAAATAGACAAACGCACTTTAAGCCATTGTGTGGCTTGTGGTAGCGATAATGTCGACCATGGTACCCGTGTTATTGGCTATCTAAAACGGGTGACTTCATTTAGCCAAGGTCGTCAAAAGGAGCACGCGTTGCGACACTATCATAAACAAAGCGCTTAATGTCTACTTAACTAGGAGTATGGTGACTTTGTTCGCCATACTCTCATCATCTAAACGGCCATAACGCATCATAAAGTCTTCTTTACCATCGTGGTTTAGATCATGATGCTCAAACAACTCACCATTTTTGGGCAGCAATATTTCATGTTTACTGGCTTTTTTATTAAACAACCTTGATGTGTTTTGACCTAAATAAATAGCGATCTTTTCTTCGCTTGACGATAGTATTAAATCTTCAAGTTTGTCACCATTAACATCAGCTATCATAACGATTGGTTGACCGCTTTGCCCTGAGGTTAAGCTAAAATTTAATTCAACTTCTTTAGCTATAAGTGCATCTTCACCATAACTATCCTTGTCATTTAATGCAAATAACAACACATTTTGATCTATGCCGCCAGAAAGTAATGCCCCGATGATATTACTTACACTGAGTTCAAATGAAGAAAGTAATACTTCCAGTTTATCATCACCATTAACATCAAGAATAGTTAAACCCGTTAACGTACCTTCGGCTTTAATTACTGTATTCGCGGTTTTTGCAAAGGCTAATTGCCTATCTTGATTGTAAAAGCCAAAATAAAACTCATAATCATTGGTTCTATCTAATACGCCTGAGCTTTTGGTATAACGAACGATAACATCCACTAAGCCGTCACCATTAATATCTTTAATTTCCTCGACAACTCTATGAGTTAAATTACTCTGATCCGGACTTTGGCCATCAGCCTCACGTAATTGCCACCAATTAACCCCATAAATACTCTCAGCCAAGGCAATACTATCGGGTTGCTCGGTAAATTCTCCAAGCGCATTTTGGCTAAAATAATTAATTTTCCCTTGTGAAATCCAAGCAATGTCTTGTCTTTCATCGCCATTAAAATCGGCATAAAAGAGGGCTGTTGGCTGAAAACTTACACCGTCCCCACTCAATTCTGTTTGAGTGGGTATCGCGATATGTTGAGCACTAAAGTTTTGCGAGTTCTTATTGAATAACCAAACATTGGTATGTTCAAAATCAGGCAAAATAATATCGTCACTACCATCATTATTGATATCTTGAATGAAATCTTTTTTGGCAATAAAACTTGAATCATTGACTAAAAACATGGAATTTACATTGTGTAGCGGCTTAAGCGATAAGCGGGGTTGTCCATGATTGTTTTCTGAAGGTATGTCAGTGTACGCCAACGACACTACCTTATTTTTAGCTAAAAAATATAACTCTTGTGCATTTTCACTTATATCGAATGCAAAGTATTCATCAGACAACTGAATTTTATCTAAAAGACTAAAATCATTTTTACTCTCATCATAAACATAAACTGCCAACCAGGTTTGATTAGCTTCGTCTTCTCCAATGACCACTAGCTCATCCATAAGTGGGTTATTAGCAACAACATCTAGCGGAATAACAGGCAAGACAACGTTAAACGGCGCGGTTAAGGTATAACTGTTAAAAGCCAACTTAGTACCAACAAGTTTATTTGACTTCGCTGTGACTGATTTCGCAGTTAAGAAAGCTAAACAACAGAGCAAAACCATTAATCGTGTATTGTGCATGTACATCCTTTAAATAAATTTTTTTTTGCTTGTTCCTAGTATCACTTAACTCATCATAAAATAATGTTTTAAATTGTAAGCATAAAAGTCTAAAGCGGCGTCACTTTATAAGCACAACGTCTAGCCCCTTCGACAATATGCTCTTCTCTGGTTACTAGGGCATCATCACTTAACAGCGACTGAAACAGCTGTAATTCACTTCGACAAAAGTTTTGGCATTTAGTTGCAGCAGCGCAAATTGGGCAATGATTCTCGATCAACCAAAAGTTGTCCTGGTCTTCGATGACCGTCGCCATATACCCTTCATCGGTTCGTAATTTTGCTAAAGTGGTCAGTTTTTCTAGAACGCCATACCTATCTGCAAGTGCTAATCGGTATGTACGCATAGCCGATACTTCTCTATTAGCAATCAATTTTTCTAAACCATCGTCGCCAAACACTGCAATAACAGAATCAATGAGTTGCACCGTTAGTTCGTCGTGTCTGTCGGCAAAACGGCTATTGGTTTGTTCTGTTAACGACCAATAGCGCGTCGGTCTACCTCGAGGTGCTTTTTCATCTTTAAATGCAACATCTCCAGACTCTTCCAGCGCTAGCATATGTTGGCGCACGCCCATCGTCGTTAACCCTAATTCATTGGCGAGTGTTTTAGCCGTTAAGGAACCTTGTGTTTTTAGAAGTTCTATAATTTTATTGTGAGTTTTCATTCGTTTTCCTCTCGCGACAATCATTCTATTATCGCTCAAATCATGATTAAGTAAACTTTTTAATTTATTTTATTTACCCTTTTTGATTGACAATATTAAATAAACAATATACTTTACAAATTAATTAATAAATAAAAATATTTACATAACATTCGAAAGGAGAATAGATCATGAGCCTTGTTATTATAAGTGCGAGCCAAAGAAAACACTCTCAAAGTGCTAAAATTGCACAGTATATTGCTCAATTAAGTACTCAGTATAAAAACGTATCTCACGTAGAGTTATGCCAATTTAATTTGCCGTTATGGGATGGTGAACAGGCCAGTAAACTTAAAAAAGTAAGTGATTGGGCGTTGATAAGTCAACAATTGACAGCAGCTACCGCCATCGTTTTAATTACTCCAGAATGGGGTGGTATGGCTTCCCCCTTATTAAAAAACTTTCTATTAATGTGCTCCAGTGAAGAAACCGCTCACAAACCTGCATTAATTGTGTCCGTATCAAGCGGGATCAGTGGCGCTTACCCAATCGCCGAATTACGTATGAATGCGTTTAAGAATAATAAACTCGTCGCGATCCCGGATCACATCATTATTAGAAATGTTGAAGAAGTACTTAACAGCCCACAAAGCAATAGCCCAAGCTTGTCTGACAACCACCAGCACATAACCGAGCGACTAGCCTATAGCCTACATACTCTTTATGAATACAGTGAAGCATTAAGTACATTGCGCACTCGATTTGCGGTAGATCCTGATATAACCCCCTCAAAATACCCTTACGGTATGTAAATAACGGTCATTTAAACAAAATAGGAGAGCAAAATGATTACCTTAGAACATATAAATTTAGTGGTTACTGATATTGAAAAAAGCATTACATTCTATCAAGCGGCCTTTCCTCACTGGAAAATACGCAGTGGTGGCGAAAGTCTATGGTCAGGCAAACCACGTCATTGGGTGCATTTTGGTGATGACTACCAATACATTGCATTTAATGATAACGGCGTGAACCAAAACAGAGACTTAAAGGGTCATCAGGTAGGACTAGCCCATTTTGCCTTTGTTACCAGCGACATCAAAGGTGTTATTAAACGTTTAGCAAAAGCGGGCTTTGCAATAGACAAGCCCGGTGCTGAGAATGAGTACCGTGAAAATGTCTATTTTATCGACCCCGATGGGTTTGAAGTTGAATTTGTTCAGTACTTCAGCGACCTACCTAATGAAAGAAATAATGATGGCTAACACGCTAAATATCTCAAAGGCGCTGTAAAAAAATACTGCCGTTTCGGTTTTTTATAAACCTTAAGGCAGTAGTGTTATCACTGAGGATTCTGTTACACTCACTCTACAAAATCATGTTAATTAAATGTTACATACTAGGAAGTGAGAACACAGATGAATAAAGCATTGTTATTAATCGCAGGTACGTTATTGACTACTGTTATTGCCGGTTGTTCTGGAAATACAAACCCAACAGGCAAAAGCTCAAGCATGAACACAGCTAACAACAGTCGCTTAACCAGTAATTTACTAAGCTACCCAGACACCCGAAAAGGCGATGTCACCACAGCATATTTTGGTACCAATGTTGCTGATCCATACCGCTGGTTAGAAGATGATCGCAGTGATGAAACGGCAAGTTGGGTTAAAGCTGAAAATAAAGTAACATTTAATTACCTTCAGCAAATCCCCTATCGTCAACAACTTAAAGAGCGTTTAGCCAAATTATGGAATTATGAAAAAGTTGGCGCTCCGTTTAAAGAAGGCAAATATACCTACTTCTATAAAAATGATGGTTTACAAAATCAATACGTAGTCTATCGCAAAAAAGATAATGGTAAAGCCGAAGTCTTTTTAGACCCTAACCGCTTTAGTGACGATGGCACCACCTCTTTGGGACAGCTAAGTTTTTCAAAAGATGGCTCTTTAGCTGCTTATGCTATTTCTGAAGGCGGCAGCGACTGGCGAAAAATTATAATTATTGATACTGAAACCAAAAAAGTAATTGAAAAGCCGCTAGTGGATGTAAAATTTTCTGACATTTCTTGGTATAGCAACCAAGGGTTTTATTATTCAAGCTACGATAAACCCAAAGGTAGTGAGCTTTCTGCCAAAACCGATCAACACAAACTCTATTATCATCAATTAGGTCAAGACCAAAAACACGACCAAGTTATCTTTGGCGCAACTGATGCACAAAAACGCCGTTATGTTGGTGGTACAGTCACCGAGGATGATCGGTTCTTAATTATTTCAGGGGCAAAGTCTACCTCGGGTAACGATTTATACCTTAAAGATTTATCACAGCCAAATAGCGACTTAATCACTATTATTGATAACTTCGATTCAGATACCTATTTAATTGAAAATGAAGGCGATAAACTATTCCTAGTAACCAACTTAAACGCTCCTAATAAAAAAATCATTACCGTTAACGCTAAACAACCTACGCCTGAGCATTGGCAAGATTTTATTAGTGAAACTGACCATGTATTAACTGCGTCTGTGGGTGGGGGATATTTTTTCACTGAATACATGGTTGATGCTATTTCAAAAGTGTTTCAGTACGACTATCAAGGTAAACAAGTTCGTGAAATAAACTTACCGGGTGTTGGCTCTGCCAGTTCACTTGCAGGTAAGAAAAAAGATGCAACTCTCTATTTTTCATTTACCAATTATAAAACACCCACCACTATTTACAGTTTCGATGTAAACACAGGTACAAGTAATACTTACCGTAAATCTGGCGCTAAATTTAATAGTGATGATTACTTGTCTAAACAAGTATTTTACACCTCAAAAGACGGCACCAAGGTTCCAATGATTATCACCTATAAAAAAGGTTTAGAGCTCAACGGCCAAAACCCTACTATTTTATATGGCTACGGTGGTTTCAATGTCAGTTTAACACCAAGGTTTAGTGTTTCGCGTGCAGTGTGGTTAGAGCAAGGCGGCATTTATGCAGTAGCTAACTTACGTGGCGGTGGTGAGTATGGTAAAAAATGGCATAAAGCGGGCACTCAGCAAAATAAACAAAATGTATTTGATGACTTTATAGCTGCAGGTGAATATTTAATGGCTGAAAAGTATACCTCTAGTGACTATTTAGCTATTCAAGGAGGGTCAAATGGTGGCTTACTCGTTGGTGCTGTTATGACTCAGCGTCCTGACTTAATGAAAGTTGCACTGCCTGCCGTTGGCGTATTAGACATGCTGCGCTACCATACTTTTACTGCCGGCGCAGGTTGGGCATACGACTATGGTACGGCTGAACAAAGCAAAGACATGTTCGATTACTTACACGCATACTCTCCGGTACATAATGTGAAGTCTGGAGTGAGTTATCCAGCTACATTAATTACCACCGGTGACCATGATGATCGCGTTGTACCTGCACACTCGTTTAAGTTTGCGGCTGAGTTACAAGATAAACAATCGGGCAAGGCACCCACGCTAATCCGTATTGAAACCAATGCAGGACATGGTGCCGGAACACCAGTTTCAAAAACCATTGAGCAATATGCTGACATTTACGCTTTTACCCTATTTAATATGGGCTATAAAACGTTAACTAATAAATAATGCATAGCCAAGCCTTTTCATGTCAGCAGCTGAGCCTCTAGCAAACGCAGTAGATATTGATCCCGATCAAGTACCTGAGTGTTTAACTCAGGTATTATTTTACCCAGTTAATTATATTCGTTGAACTTGGAGAAGATTATGGGTTGTTGTGGCGGTTGTGGTGGCGAAGGCCATGAAGAGAAAAAAGAACAAGAGCAAGCAGTTGAACAGTCAACTGAAAATAAAGCTGAAGAAACAAAAGCAACTGAAGCTTAAGTTTTAAATTACGCTTGGCATATCTTATCGTCATAGATAAGACAAAAAAGGCAGAATAGTCAACGCTATGCTGCCTTTTTGTTATTTACATATCCCACTTTCAGCTTTTACAAACCCTTTAAACAAAGCAAACTGGGCAAAATAATAACTTAGCATAATGACAAAACTGACATTCTCGATTGGCAGATAAAACTTATCAAAGCCAATTAAAGAATCTGAAACCACAAAACTTAATCCTCCGGCTACAAGCCAAACATTGGATTTTTCGCTGATCACAGTGGCTAAAGCCATCAATAACAATATGCTCATATAAGCAACAACGGGAATAAATAACGGCCCTAAACCGTTAGCAAATAGCCCAAGCATAATCCCACCATAACTCAAGTAAAGTAGAGAAATCACGACATATTTTGATTGCTTAAGATTGCTAACATAGGGCTTCAAACTTGCTAAATAAAACAGGTGGGCAATAAAAAACGCACCTAAACCAAAAATAAACCAATGTTGGCGATCGTAATCTAAAATAAAGTCACCACCAGCGGAAAACAGCAAGCCTAAAATAAAAAACTTTCCGTTAAGCGTTAAGCCCAGCGTTTTTATTGCCAAATAAATAAGCAAAAGCATCGGCAATAGTTTTACTACCCAACTCAACGGATAAGGTTTAAAAAAAGTAGAAAAAGCAAACAGGCAGGCCAATAGTATAAAACTGATACCATGGGTTTTATTAATTTTAACGTCCATTTTCAATGGTCTTTAATTGCACAATGATCATGTTTTTACCGGTAAAGGTTACAGCTAATGGCTTTGCTTGACTCTCTTTTTTGTTTATTGATAATTTAGCTAAATGCCCCACGGGAACTACATTGACATGTGCATTTAATACTTGCACCACCATTTCATCTGTTAAGCTATAAGCAAAGCAAAAGTCATTATTGTACAGCTCAACTTGCACCTGCTTTGAGCCGACATAGCTATTAACTTGTGGCTCAACTTTATCGATTTTAGTGATGACATTAAAATCTTTAATGGTATCCGAGGTTAACTTACCAACAGTTTTACAGCCACCATCAAAACTGGCAATATCTAAGCAGTTTTCAAGTACATCTATGCGCTGACTGTCATGGGCTAAACTAATTCCTTGCCCCTCAATTAAAACCAGATTGCGCTGATAACCACTAAAATCTGAAAATAAGCCATCATGACAAACAGTGGCAATACTCAAGCGCCAGTCAAAATTGTCTAGACTACCACCTTCATTAATTGCCAATTCAATCGTTTCTCCCTGACCATTTTTCCATGGAATGGTTTTAAATTCTTTTGGTGCTAATATCTCTATCATCACGATTACTTCATTATTATTATTTTGCGTTAACCCCGATAATGACAATATTTTTACAGTTATTCAATGAGATAATAAAAAACAGCCATGATCATGATGTTTTTCGCTGAGGTTTATTTTACTTGCTAATGTACTTAATGGCGCTTAGAATCAGCCTGCGTTTTATTAGTACCACTAACAAAACGCAAACTTGTCGGAGTGCCAAAGGCTGAGATCGCGCAAGCGGGATCCGTAATACCTGAACAGATTAGTATCTGCGTAGGGAACAAGAGAAATTGTGCCATTCACGCACTGTTTTCTTCATTACTCACCTTTATTGTTGTCATTCCGCTTCTTTTTTAGTGATTTAAAATAGGTAGCGACCATGAGCGAACAACCCAAAAAAAATTTAAGCCGACGTGACAAACGCGCAGCAGCCGAAGCATTCTTAGCTAATGTTTCAGACCAATCTTTTCCAAATTCCCAAAAAATCTATGTCGAAGGAAAATTGCACAATATCAAAGTTGGTATGCGAGAAATCACCTTATCAGACTCCTTGATTTCGCAAGGGAGTGGCGGCGATAAAGAAAACCCAGTTTATGAAAAAAATGAGCCGCTTTGTGTGTATGACACCTCAGGTTTTTATACTGATGATGCAGTTAAAATAGATGTACACCAAGGTATCCCTCGCTTAAGAGAATCATGGATTGATGCACGTGATGATGTTGAGTTTTTACAATCGAATAGCTCTTTATACGCTCAACAACGTCTTGCTGACGAAGGCATTGACCATATTCGCTTTGAACACTTACCTAAAATGCGCGTTGCCAAACAAGGAAAAAATGTTACCCAAATGCATTATGCACGCCAAGGGATTATCACCCCAGAAATGGAATATATCGCCATTCGTGAAAACCTTAAACGTGAACAAGTCAAAGATGAAATTTTAACACAGCAACACCAAGGTCAATCTTTTGGTGCCAGTATTCCTGAGCAAATCACCCCCGAATTTGTTCGTGACGAAGTGGCGCGTGGCCGTGCGATTATTCCTGTAAACATTAATCATCCAGAATGTGAGCCGATGATTATTGGCCGAAACTTTTTAATTAAAGTAAACGCTAATATTGGTAATTCTGCGGTAACTTCATCTATTGAGGAAGAAGTAGAAAAACTAGTGTGGTCAACCAAATGGGGTGCTGACACCGTAATGGACTTATCCACAGGGCGTAATATCCATGAAACCCGTGAATGGATTTTACGTAATTCACCAGTGCCAATTGGTACCGTTCCTATCTATCAAGCCTTAGAAAAAGTGAATGGCATTGCAGAAGATTTAACATGGGAAATCTTTAGAGATACCTTAATAGAACAAGCTGAACAAGGGGTAGATTACTTCACTATTCATGCCGGCGTATTATTACGTTATGTACCAATGACCGCAAAACGTGTAACTGGCATCGTCTCTCGTGGTGGTTCCATTATGGCAAAATGGTGTTTAGCCCACCATAAGGAAAACTTTCTCTATACCCACTTTGAAGATATTTGTGAAATTTTAAAGCAGTATGATGTGTCCTTCTCACTCGGCGATGGCTTACGCCCTGGCTCAGTAGCTGATGCCAACGATGAAGCCCAATTTGCTGAGTTACGTACTTTAGGTGAACTAACAAAAATTGCTTGGCAACATGATGTGCAAACCATTATCGAAGGTCCAGGCCACGTGCCGCTGCACATGATTAAAGCCAATATGGAAGAGCAACTTGAACATTGCGGTGAAGCACCATTTTATACTCTTGGACCATTAACGACCGATATTGCTCCAGGTTATGATCATATTACCTCGGGTATTGGCGCCGCTAATATTGGTTGGTACGGCTGTGCTATGTTGTGCTATGTAACCCCCAAAGAGCACTTAGGCTTACCTAACAAGGAAGATGTTAAAGAAGGATTAATTACCTATAAAATTGCAGCTCATGCCGGCGATTTAGCCAAAGGTCATCCGGGCGCACAAATTCGTGATAACGCCATGAGCAAAGCACGCTTTGAATTTCGTTGGTACGATCAATTCAATATCGGCTTAGATCCTGAGCGAGCTCGTGCTTATCATGATGAAACCTTACCGCAAGAATCCGGTAAAGTGGCGCATTTTTGCTCAATGTGTGGTCCTAAATTTTGTTCAATGAAAATTTCTCAAGAAGTGCGCGATTATGCTGCTGACCTTGAATCGGGTAACAACATCGCCATTCAATTGCTCGATGAAACAATTGTGCTAGATTCTACGCCTGATCAAGCAGCTCAAGGCATGGCAGAGAAGTCGGCTGAATTTAAAGCCAAAGGTAGTGAAATTTATCAATGAGTAAATAATTGATTTAATCAATACACTGTTTGTTTGAAAGGATAAAGCAATGAAAATTGCCATTATTGGTGCTGGTTTAATGGGCAGGCTACTGGCTTTGTCATTACACCGAAACGCTGACTATAACGTGACTTTATTTGATAAAGACACTCGTTTGGCTCATAGCAGTGCCGCTTATGCCGCCGCAGGTTTATTAACACCTTTGGGTGAATCACTGCATTGTGAAGCAAGTATCGTGGCGATGGGCTTTGAGTCACTCTCATTATGGCCAAGTTTACTAGCCTCGTTAGATGAGCATACTTTTTTTCAGCAAACTGGTGCCATTATGGTGAGTCACGAACAAGACAAGGGTGATTACCTGCGTTTTGTTCGACACTTAAAAAGTCACTACCCACAACATGCATTGCACACGGTCAATCGGGCACAGCTCAATGCACTAGAGCCAGAATTAGGACGCAGTTTTAACCAAGGTTTGTATTTACCTGAAGAAGGCCAAATTGGAAATCGACGCTTACTAGTAGCCTTGCGTAAACAGCTTGAACAAGAAGGAGTTGACTGGTTAAGTGAATGCGAGGTCAGCGCAATAAGCCAAACGAGCCTAGACGCACAAGTAAGTTACCGAGAACACCATAAAAAAGCGACACAATCATTCGATTTAGTGATCGATTGTCGCGGCACTGGAGCGACGCTAAAAAAAGCCAATAGTGATTGCGCACCACTGAGCGATTTACGTGCAGTTCGCGGTGAACTGTTTCAGCTATTCGCGCCCGATGTCAATCTATCCAGACCAATACGGCTAATGCACCCCAGATATCAGCTGTATATCGCCCCCAAAGGCAAAGGCTTTTACGTCGTGGGCGCAACTGAAATTGAAAGTGACGATGATTCTTCAATGACAGTTCGTTCAGCAATGGAATTACTTAGTGCCGCCTATAGCGTACACCCGGGGTTTGCCGAAGCTAATATTCGCCAGCACATTAGCCAATGCCGCCCCGCTTTTAGTGATAATCAGCCAAAAATAATCAGGGATAACTCACTTATTCAGGTGAATGGTTTATTTCGTCACGGCTTTTTAATAGCACCCGTGGTGCTAGCACAAATAACGCAGTTAGTAAGCAACATCCAACACCATGCTACTAATCATAACGTTGATGATAAGCAACTCCTGCCTTACCACAACTGGTTACCCATACAATATAAAACCCTCGAGGTATCTGCATGAATATTCACATCAATGGCAAAGCTTATGCGCTCGCTAATGGACACCCTATTAGTGTAACCGCAGCCCTAGCCATGCATTTTATTGAGCCACAATTAAGCAGCTTCGCGGTTGCTTTAAATGGTGATTTTGTTGGCAAAGCTGATTATGACAATACGCTACTTAGCAGTGGTGATAGTTTAGATGTTTTTCAACCGATTCAAGGAGGGTAAAGCCGATGTCTTTATCCATTTACGGACAACAACTTCAGAGTCGATTACTTATTGGTAGCGCTTTATACCCGTCACCACAAGTAATGAAACAGGCAATACTTGCTAGTGGCTCACAAGTTGTAACCTTGTCGTTAAAAAGACAAAATCCTGCTCAGCAATCAGGTCAAAAAATTTGGCAATATATACAAGAAGTAGTACAGCAAGTAGACGGGCATTTATTACCTAATACCGCCGGCTGTAAAACGGCCGCTGAGGCGATAACTTTAGCAAAAATGAGCAGAGAAATATTTAATACTCAATGGTTAAAGCTTGAGGTAATTGGCGATGACTATAACTTACAACCCGATCCCATTGAGCTATTAAAAGCGGCCGAATTATTAATTAACGACGGCTTCAAAGTTCTGCCATATTGCACCGATGACCTAGTGCTATGTCAGCGTTTATATGATTTAGGCTGTGAAGTGATCATGCCTTGGGCATCGCCTATTGGCACCGGTAAGGGGTTGATGAACCCTTATAATTTAGAAACTATACGTCTGCGATTACCTGAAGCAACACTTATTTTAGATGCCGGTATAGGTAAACCTTCCGATGCATGTTTGGCCATGGAAATGGGTTATGACGGCGTATTACTCAATTCAGCCATTGCTTTAGCAGACAACCCTACAGCAATGGCGCAAGCATTTAGTCTTGCGTTGCAGGCGGGTGAACAAGGTTATGTTGCTGGGGTGATGGCTGAGCGACAAACTGCACATCCATCAACACCGACACTAGAAACCCCTTTTTGGCATAATTCATAGCAAACCGGGGCAATGAATTACCCCCTACATGCAATCAAAGGTAGGTTGGATTTTAATCCGACAATGGTAAAGCTGAGGCAACGAATTACCCCCTACATGCAATCAAAGGTAGGTTGGATTTCAATCCGACAATGGTAAAGCTGGGGCAATGAATTACCCCCTCCATGCAATCAAAGGTAGGTTGGATTTCAATCCGACAATGCTAAAGCTGGGGCAACGAATTACCCCCTACATGCAATCAATAATAAAATGAAGGCACAATGATCAACAAAAAACCTATTATTTGGACAATTTCAGGCAGTGACTGCTCTGGTGGTGCCGGTATCGCCGCTGATATAAAAACAGGACACGGCCTAGGCGTTGAAGTTTGTAGCTTAATCACCGCTAATACCGTACAAAACTCTCAACAATTAATCTCTGTCAATGCAGTATCTACTGAGCTATTACAGCAACAAGTTGATATATTGTGTTTTGATAAACCGCCATCTGTGGTAAAAATTGGTCTATTAGCTAATGCAGAACAAGTGCAATGGTTAGCCGGTGTGATTAACGCCTTAAAGCAAGAAAATAAGCAAATGATTACGGTGTACGATCCCGTAGGTCAAGCCAGTGTGGGTGGATGTTTTCATTCACTCGCGCTTGATGAATTAGCTCCTTTATTAGCACAAATAGACATAATCACTCCAAACCTTCCTGAAGCTACAACCTTAGCCAACACCTGCGGCTCTTCAGCTACATTAGCAAAAAAAATTCACCAAGATTTTGCTATCACCGCAGTGATTATCAAAGGTGGACATGGGGGTGAAGATAACCAGAAGAGTTTAGCAAAGCAGTACTGCGTAGATTATTGCCTACATCAGTTAAATCAATTGCCAGGAAAACAGGATAACCAAGATAAGAATCATCAAAGCATTAGCTATCAACTCAGTGCGCCACGACTAGCTAGTCATTATAACCATGGCGGAGGCTGTAGTTTTGCTACGGCTTTAGCGGCTTTTCTTTCTCAAGGCTATTTATTGCGTGACGCATTCACTTTAAGTAAAGCCTTTATTAATCAAGGGTTGGCCGCAACAACAGAGCTTAGCACACAACAAAATCATGGTTATTATGGTGCATTTGAACAGCTTAGTTGGCCGACACAAGCCAAAGACTTTCCAACCATTAGCGATGAATTAAACCAACATTACCAACAACTACCAGCCTTTAAATCATTAAATTTACCCGATGAGCTTCTGGGTGTGTACCCTGTAATTAACTCGTTATACTGGTTAAAGCGTTTGCTCCCCTTGGGCTTGAAAATCATTCAGCTGCGGGTAAAAAACCTCCCGCCAGAGACATTAGAACAAGTCATTAGTGAGGCTGTTGAGTTAGCAAAAAATTATGATACTCGCTTATTCATTAATGATTATTGGCAGCTTGCGATAAAATATGGTGCTTATGGCGTACACATTGGTCAAGAAGATTTGGCAAACGCCGATTTAGCACAAATTCAGCAAGCTGGTTTACGCTTAGGCATTAGTACCCATGGTTGCTACGAGTTTTTGCTTGCCCAGCAATTACAGCCTTCTTATTTGGCGATTGGCGCAATATTTCCAACCAAAACCAAGGATATGACCGGACAAATACAAGGGTTAGTCAATTTAAAGCACGTGTTAACGCTAAGACCACCAACAAGAGAACAGCAAATTCCTGTGGTAGCAATTGGCGGTATTTCTCTTGAACGCGCTTCTGCTGTGTTAGCGACAGGGGTAGACAGTATTGCCGTGGTAACAGCAATCACAGAGGCTAGTGAACCAGAGCAAGCGGTTGCTGACTTAAAAAAGTTAACCGCAGCCCTAAATGAATGAGATTAACGATAGTGGAGATGGTTTTCTAATGCGGCCCCTTGACCGCCATAAGCATCAAGATTTCGACAAACCTCGTTAATAGAAGGCCAGCGTAATAAACACCATTCTGGTGCTAGCAACACTTCTTTGTGAGCAGTGGCTGACACTCGATGAAAAATAATATCTTTAGGGGTGAGCCTGATCAACTCACCAGCAATTGTGGCATATTCTGTCATCCCTAAGACTTCAATACGCTGAGCCTGCCATGCTTTTGCCATTATACTGCCTTTAACAATATGCAAAGGATGCAGTTTTAACCCTGACAGTGGCAATTTTAATACCTGCTCTAAAGAATACATAGACTCAGCAAGTTGCTCGCCGGGCAAACCAATAATTAGATGGCTACATACTTTAATGCCATGTGCTGCAGCGCGGTTAACAGCATCTTCATAGGCTGAAAATTGATGTCCACGATTAATACGTTTCAGGGTTTTATCACTGGCTGATTGTAAACCAAGCTCAAGCCAAACCTCATAACCAAGATCGACATACTCCTTCAACAGTTTTAACACCTCATCAGGTACACAATCAGGTCGAGTGCCGACACATAAGCCAATAATATTTGCCTGTGTTAGCGCTTGTTGATATTTTTGCCTTAGCACTTCAACTTCTTCATAAGTGCTAGTATAGGCTTGAAAATAAGCAAGATATTGTGATGATTTTTTGCCATGTTCGGCTTTACCCGTGTTGAGCTGCTGTGCAATGGATGCTTGATTATCTGTTGGGTTAAATGACTCAACATTACAAAAAGTACAACCGCCTCTCCCGAGAGTGCCATCACGGTTAGGACAGGTAAAATTGCCATTAATGGTTAGTTTTTTAACCCGCTGTTGATATTTTTCTTTAAGGTAAACACCAAAGGTATTGACGTAGTGATCTAATTGCATTGAAGTTAACTGTCAGCCAAGAACAAAAATGATGCGCTATTTTACGCTATTAAAGCCTTGGCTTCGTGCTTATATCTTTACGCTACATCAACAAACGGTGCTTTTTTCCGTTTGGTAAAACAGAAATATTGATTGCACCGCATTGAAGTTTATCAACCGTTATTGGCCAATAACAATGCCTGACTGCCATTCAAGCCAATCCGTATCTGGGTTTTGGTGCAATATGAAATTTTTCAGCGCCTTTACAGGCTCAGCTGTTTTTTTCATCGCAGGGGTAGCAAAAGCAATACCACCGGCAATTAAGGTTTCAATCGATTCAGAGTCAATATTCACACCTGAAAATACACCTGCTTCGATATTAAAACCGCTAGTATTCCAAAACTTACTACCTTGATTTACTAACGGCGCATAACGTTTAGCTATATTAATAAACACATCAACAGTATCGGCAGTTGGCGATAAATCAATGCCAATAACTTCACCCACTTTGACTTGACGATACAATATAGGGTTACCAACACGCACCGAGCCTAAGCGTTTTGCCGTTAGCTTAATATTAAGGCCATAAGGTAAAAATTTAACTGTGGGTGGTAAGGCTAGCGCGGTAAACTGAGCTTGTTGATTCTGTTCTGATAGTGCTTCAGTGCTTTGACTGGCCGCTGGCAACATTGCAATATAAGCGCCACTGAGTAATGAGGAAATGTCTTTAGTACCCACTAACCCGATTTCAGGATGCTCTAACCAGAACTTGCTGCCTTTTTTTGCCAGTTTCGCGCCAATATCATTTAGCAACACTAAAGCAGTAACGCCAACATCATCTTTAAAAATTAACCGTGTAACCGCACCAACTTTTTGCTGTTGGTAAACCACTTTGGTGTTAACTTTCAAACCAGAAAAATCATCAAAATGAATACTAATTGCCAAACCTGCGTTTTCTGCTTGGGTCATGTTTTCATACAATTCAAAACTGTCTAACTCTTGTACTTTAGTGGCAGACAACTTACTATCATTAGGATTATAAAAGCTAATACCGCCACGTAAAATAGCATCTATTGACTCAGTTTTAACCACGAAGTCGCCTAAACTCCCCCTCATCATTATGCCGCTGGCATTATAAAAGCGCGTGTCAGGTCTAATTAACGACTTATGTTCATCATCTATGGTGATATTTACCCGTACTTGATCCGCTTTTTTGTCTAACGCAACATTATCAACCTGCCCAACCACAACACCACGGTAACTGACGCTACTGCCTGCGGTTGCAACACTAGCACTGGTAGTGACTAGCGATAATTGCAATCCTGAGGCACTGGCATACTTAGCCGGGGGTGAAGTTAACAGTATAAAGTCTGTTTTTGGCGAGGTATGTTCTTTATCAAGATTAAAAGTAATATAAGCGCCACCCAGTAAAGCGTCGGTATCACTAGCTCCTGATAAACTCAAATTCGGTTTGGCTAACCAAAATTGCGTGCCTTCACGCAAAATACTCTCATATTCTGGCAAAAGCCCTACATATAACTTGCTCTTATCGCCTTGAACTTCGATATGATGGATCGCACCAATTTCTTCACCTCGGTGTAAAATTCGGGTGTTATTATTTATTTGTTCCTTCGCTGAAATGGACAAGCTAAAGCTAGTGCGTTGCATCGCCAACTTTTGATTGGCAAATAAGGTAAATTTATCACCATTAACCACAGGTTCAGCGGCCGTTTCGTTTTCAACATTAACGAATGATATACCGCCAGTTAAAATGCTTTGTAACGACTGTGCTTCAATGTTTACTCCCTGAAGGTTCGCCTGTATTTTTAGCCCTGAATTGTTATAAAAGTGACTGGTTGGCGAGACATAATGCTGGTATTCCTCTTCAATATGAATATGAATTAAATGTTGCTCTGCCCCAACAGTTTCAACGGCTTGAACACTGCCCACGGTTTGTTGCTTAAAATAAATGTGACTGCCCACTTGCAAAGAATGTCGGTCATTACTCTCAATCACCAAATGTAAACCGGGCTCAGAATATCGATAAGGTGGCTTGGCATTATAAACAGAAAACTGACTGGTGGGTTTGCCTTGTAACGACGGGCGAATACTAATGTATGTACCGGTTAATAACGTTTTAGCATTGGCAATACCCGTTAGATCAATATGAGGAGATACAATATAAAATTGCGACTGATCAGTTAAATAAGGCACCACCCTAGGGTTTACTTTTGCCTTAGCGGTAATTTTGCGTGTTTTGGGGTCAATTTTACTAAAAGACTCAATGGCACCTATGGTTAGCCCTTGATATAAAATTGCCGCATTGTGGTCTATACCTGAATGCCAATCTAAGGTTAGCTCAATTTCATGGCCAGTTTCAGCTGCTTGAAAGTCACTATGCAATGGAAATGTTTGACCATTTTTAGCTGGCGCTAATTTTTCTTGATAACTGAGCGTATCAACAGCAATACCACCACTAATCATAGAAGCCAACGAATCAGTATTAACCTTAATACCACCCGATATAGATGCACTTACTTGCACCCCGCTAGTATTCCAAAACAATGAGTTCTCTTTTATTAAATGGGCGTGTTCTTGTTCAATAAACACGTTTATATCAATGCCCTCTCTGTCTTCAATGTAACGATAGCTGGTCACATAACCAATGGGGATCTGCTTGAAAGTAATGGGTGAATTTTCACTAATAGAGCCTAACACATTGGTTTGCAAGGTAAGATAGAGCCCCGGTGTGGTCATATCAAGTTGTGGCGGTTCATTTAAGGCAATAAAGTGGTCTTGGCGTTCGGCTTCTTTCGCTGTGTCTGGAATAATATTGATATAACTGCCAGACAATAATGTGTCTAACCCTGACACACCTTGAAGTGATATATCAGCACTGACTAGCCAAAACTGAGTTTTACTGGTCAAGTATTGAGCAAACGATTTGGTCATTTCAACTTCAGCAATTACTGATGTTAAATCTTCTGATGGCTCGACTTTATTGACCATACCAGTGATCAAGCCTTTATAGCGGATCTCTGTTTTTTTCGGGATAATACCTGCGCCATTGTCAAATTCAATGGTAATAAAAACACCCTGCTCAGATAAGGCTTTTATACCTAACCAACCACCAAAAATAAGCGCGATAAAAGGGACAAACCAAACAATAGAAATACCTTGGCGTGGCACAACTTCAGGAGATACTTGTCGCCTGTCATATTTAATTACTGGTTTCTCAGTTGTCATTTTCTTCCTTAGCATTTTCGCTACTTTGCTTTTTATCCCAAAGAAGCCTTGGATCAAAACTATTGGCTGCTATCATGGTAAAAATTACCGTTATGGTAAAATAATTAATGGCTGGCCCTGCCTCAACTGAGGTTACAAAGCCTAGCTCAACCACGGCAACCAACAATGCCACCACAAACACATCAAGCATTGACCAAGGCCCTAAAAACTCTAGTACATGGTAAAATTTACTGTGCTTGTCTGGTTGTAAACGTACCCCAGTATAGGCTCGATATACCAATACAAATAAACCAATAATTTTAATAAGTGGCACAATAATACTGGCGGTAAAAATAATCACAGCAATGGGGTATAAGCCCTGATCAACAAACTGCCCTATGCCTGAAAGTATGGTTGACGGTTCGCCAATACCCAACGAATAAATAATCATAATAGGGTAAAGGTTCGCAGGAATAAAAGCCAATAATGCGGCGATATTCCATGCTAAAGTATACTGTAAACTATAAGGTGTACGCTGATAATACACACCATGGCAACGCACACATTTGATTTTTTCTTTTTTGGCAGGGCTCTGTAACAACGCATTAAGCTTGTGACATTGAGGACATAGAGCAAGGTTTTTTTCTTTGGCAGTACTAATCAACAAATTCATCCTCTAGTACTTGCCAAATATAGCCGTGATCTAAAGCAACCGATGCCATGGTTGAGCTAATCAACCAAAGAATAAAGGCAAACAAGCCCATGTTTATTGTAAGCTCAGTATCATCAAGTAGTTTATACATAGACACAACAATACCCAACATAAACACATTAAGCATAGCCCAGTTGTCTAAGTGATGAAAAGCACGGAAGAAATTTAATAATGAGGGCTTGAACTTTTTAAACTTAAAACAGTAAGTAATATAAAAAGCACCAAATAAACGCACGACAGGCACCGCAATCGCAAAGAGAAACACTAAAATAGCGATCATATAAAATTCACGCTCAATCAGCACTAAAATACAATCAAGCAAGGAGGCATTATGGTACTGTTCTGCTAATGTCACCCCCATTATCGGCAGTAAAATAGCAGGGAATAACAGCAATACCCCTGCCAACGACCAATTAAAGCTGCGCTCAATTGAATCAACCTTACGCTCAGCCATGGTACTACCGCAACGCACACACTTAGCGCTTTGCCCTTGTTTTAATTCGGGCATATCATAGAGCGCGTCGCATTGCTGGCAAGCTATCAGCCGTTTAGTATCTATACTGGTTCCCCACTGAAAAATAATAATATCTACTTCTTCATATTTTAGAAGAAAAAACCAAGAGTTCGCAAGTTATCCTCTAACAATCAGCCATAAAAAAGCAGTGATAAACACTGCTTTTTAACGTTATGCTAAGGCTAAGACTTTACTATTTAAGCGATGACATATATTTTACTAACTCATCAATATCATTGTCAGATAACTTAATAGCAATATTACGCATCATGCTGTTATTGTCATTGCCACGGCTACCATTACGGAAACTGGCAATTTGTTTTTTCAAGTAATCGGCATTTTGCCCTGCAACTGCCGGAAAAGCTGCTTGCGACATACCTTTACCTTTCACACCATGACAAGCAACACAAGCGGTAATACCTTTAGCAACATCGCCACCAAAGTAAAGCTTTTCACCAATAGCGCTGCCCTCGCCTGTACCAGCAGTAGGAGTTTGTACGGCAAAATAAGCAGCTAAGTCATTCATATCTTGTTCAGATAACGCAGCAACCATACCGGCCATAACAGGATCTTTACGCTCACCCGATTTAAAATCAGCTAGTTGTTTAGCTGTATAGTTGGCACTTTGACCTGCTAATTTAGGGTACATAGGAACCACGCTGTTTCCATCAGTACCGTGACAAGAGGCACACATAACTGATTTTTCTTGTCCTGCTTTGACATCACCGGCATAAATAGCTTTAGCAGGCGTGGAAGTAACAATTTCAACCTTACTTGCTACAGCGGCCGCTGTTGCTGGCGTTGCTGCGCTTTCTGCAGGTGCTGCAACTTGTTCACTAGCGCGTTTTTGGCTTGAAAAATATGCGGCTAAATCAGCCATATCTTGCTCTGATAAGTTGGCGGCCATTGGCGCCATCATCATATCGGTACGCGCACCTGACTTAAAATCAGCTAATTGTTTAACGAGATACTGATCTTTTTGACCAGCAAGATCAGGATAAAGTGGATTAGGCGTTACACCCGTTGCACCATGACAAGCACCACACATTGCTGCTTTTTCTTTACCAGCCGCTGCATCGCCTTGTACTGCATTTGCCGTGCTAATAGCGCCCACTGTCAATAATAGGGAAAAGATTATTTTTTTCATTCAGTTGCTCTCTGCTTGTCTTTAATTATGATGATTAAATTACTAACTTACTCAGGAAATCCACTCGTTAGTAACAACAATTAGTATAAAAAGTGACATTATTTTACACTAATATAGTCAATGTGTAACAGCAGCGAGATAATTTTTCCATGAAAAACTCAGTATTTATGCAATTTATTGATTTTTTTTACTCAAAAAACACCAGAAAACGGTATAATACTATTTTATTTTTCACTGAGTTAAGCCCTTGTCTTCTACAACCATACATTTAAGTAAAGCGACCTTTACCCTAAGTGCGCCAGATATCCGTAAATTACCCGAAGACGGTGGTATTGAGGTTGCCTTTGCCGGTCGCTCTAATGCAGGGAAATCAAGTGCATTAAATACCTTAACCAACCAAAGAAGTTTAGCTCGTACCAGTAAGACACCCGGCCGAACGCAATTAATTAACGTATTTGAAATTGCACCAAACAAACGTCTAATAGATTTACCCGGTTATGGCTTTGCTAAAGTACCGCTAGAAATGAAAAAGAAATGGCAAAAAGCGCTTGGTGAATACCTAGAAAAACGCGAAAGTTTAAAAGGCCTTGTAGTACTGATGGACATTAGACACCCATTAAAAGATTTAGACAGAGATCTAATTGAATGGGCCGTAGATAGCGAACTTCCCGTATTAGCCTTATTAACAAAAGCCGATAAACTCTCGCAAGGTAAGAGCAGTGCAGAAGTGTTAAAAGTTAAAAAAGACCTGTCGAGTCTTAACGGTAACATCAAAGTACAAGCCTTTTCATCACTAAAACGCACGGGCGCAGAACAAGCCAATAACGTTATTTGTGATTGGTTTGCTCAAGAAAATGAATAGTTTTGGCACAGATTAATGCACATAAACATAAGCGCTATGTTTAAAAAATCTACTCAATAAAATGTTAGCGCTTGCGTTGCCAATACAGGTACAAACCTGAGATAACAAAGAAAGTTGGCAATAAACTCAATACCAGCCACAATATACTCACTGGCCAAGCAATAAAATCACCAATATGGAACTTGTACTTAAAGTGCCAAGCCTGTGTGGCAATAGAAGCCTTTGACGCGTCATAGAAACCAAGGAGTTCTCCGCTATAAGGATTAGCCCAACTCCAGCTATAACCGTGGCTTTCATCTGGCATTTTAATTCGTAGCCCAAGTGGTGCATTAACTTTTGTTGGTATATAAATACGATAAACCTTGCCTTTTGCGAGTACTGAATGTGCTTGCTGATAGGCATGAGAAAGATTCATTAACGCTATATCCTGAAGTTGTTCATCGCTGCCATTTGTAAATGATAATGTTGGCGCACTTGGTGTTGACTCAATTTGGTCAAATGTCAAAGTTTCAATAATGCTTTTACAAGCATCCTGCCAATAAAACGCCATGCCTGAGAAAGCAATGAGCAATAGCGGAAGACAACAAAAAACACCTAAACACAAGTGTAGCTGGTGAAAGCGCACCTTGTTTTTTGTTTGCCATCTTACTCGTAAACGCTTTATGCGGTGTTTAGGTTTAAGCCAAAGCGTTAAGCCAATAAATAGCTCAATGATAAAAATTAGGCTGGCTATAGATACCCACAACTGCATTGGCCGATTACCTTGCCCGTCGCGATAAATTAACCACCGATGCCACGACATAACAAAGCCATAAAAGGTATCATAGAAATTGTGTCGTAATAGTATTTCACCAGTATAAGGGTTGAGGTTAAGATATTCTTTGTTCTCTAATATAACTTGCCATACTTCATTGGTTTCATCGCTGAGCTCAATGATGTAAATTCTCTCATCTGTGACCTGTTGAATATGTGTGATTAATTGCGGCAGTGGCAACGTCTTTTGCTTCTGTACTGGGTTGATATCAACTAGCCAATAATGTGGGTTGACTATGGCCTGTATCTCTTTGGCATAAATAAGCAATGCGCCCGAAATACTTAAATTAATGACAAAGAATCCAACGAATATGGCCAAGCAAAGGTGTAAACGCCGTAAAACTAATTTGAACAAGATATTGCCTAAAAGTGAAAGTAAACCCAAACAATGCACCCAAAAGAATTTTTCTAAGGGTACATTGATTTGAAGAGGCGCTTAACGCTAGAACTGGTATTTTATGCCCATATTGACAGTAGTGCCTAAGGCTTTAATATTGTAACCACCGTATGTATAAGCTTGCGATTTTGCTGGGTAGTAGTCTTGATTTAATAGATTTTCAATGCCTATATAGGCATCCCAATTATTAGCAAAATTATAATAACCACTAACATTTACAACGTGGTAGCTATCTATAGGCCCTTTGTCACCAACATAGGCACCGTCAACAGGATCAAAGCGTTTTCGATCGCCAACATATAAGTAAGTGAAGGCAATACGGGCATCTTCTACAGGTGACCAATTCACATTGATAGTGCCTTTAGGTGCACTGATTTGTTTCGCCCCAAGGTAAATATTATTTTTGGTATCTTTACCTTCAACCCATGCATAGCTTGCCGTTACATCTAAGTTATGCGAAAAACTATAATTTACCAATGCTTCATAACCGTATATTTCTTGTGGCGCTCTTACAGGCATATAAATACCCGTGGCAGCATCATAGCTATTGGTTGTGCCTAATTCTGAAGTACTTCGATAGGCCGAAAACTCTAAGCGGAAGTTATTATTTACTACACTTGTGAAACCAATTTCATAGTTATCAATAATCGAAGCTTGGGTTTGAATATCAGCAATATCGTTTACCGTTGCTGTACGTAATAAACGACCTATATCAGAAATATCTGATCCTTGAGAGTAATTGGCAAAAGGTTGAAAATATGCTTGCCAGTTGTATCTAATACCAACGTTATAAGTAGTTGCGCTATAAGTTAAAGTATCGCCAACAACATTAACCGGCACTGAACACACATCCGGAGTTTTACACAATTTTAAGGTGCTGTAGTCATTTACAACTAAATCGATATTCTCTCTGCGAACACCGGCTTTAATTATAAAACCATCTTGGAATACCCATTTAGTTTGCAAGAAGCCAGCAAGATTATCCATATCCATTTCTGGAACCCATATCCGGCCATCAACTAACGGCTGAGAGGTCACATCATTAAGAGCATCAATACCGTAAATAAAAGTTGCTTCGATATTATCCCACTCAAATTGGCTGTTTAATGTTGCACGCAAACCTTTTTTATCAGACTTGATTAATGATTGCCCCCCGCTATAACCCTCATCAAGGTTAGCTAAAACCGGCGAGAAGAAAAAAATATTTTCAACCTCTTGAGCATAGGCGTCAATAACTAATTGTGTATTATAAAATAACGTTTCATCGGTATATTTCAGCATAATGTTCTGGTTATTAGGCCCTTGGGGCTCACCCGGTGCAACTGTACCTTTAGGTGCTTTAACCGCGTAAGTTTTGTTGCCGCTATTGATATCACCAACAACATCCATAAGGTCACTATCTTGTTCTGATTGATAGTGATTAAAAACAACTTGCATAGAAATATCATCGGTAAATTGATAGCCTAATTTAGCAAAATAGTTTTGCATAACCGCATCAGAGAGGCCGTATTTTAAACCTATAACATCACCTTCAGCATCTTTTTGTAGACCATTCTCTTCGTAGCTAGCACTGGCTACATAACTAAATTTATTAATGTGACCATTAATCATAGCCTCAAGCCTTTGGCCTGCGGTGTCTTCAAATTCAACCGCGCTAAATCGGCTTGATAAACTAACTTCACCAGTGATGGTGCTATTGCCATCTGGTCTTTTAGTGATGTAATTGATAATACCGCCAGCAGCACCATTACCGTAAATAGAGGTTGCTCCTTTGATAACTTCAATTCGCTCAATGGAATTAGCATCAATAGTGCGAATACCTAAAGCACCATTTCGTAGCGGCGTTGATTGCGGCACACCATCAATCATTACCAGTGGTGAACGCCCACGTAACGTTTGGCTAGAGTTACTCGATGTACCTGTACTTGCTGCCATACCCGGCACTAAGGTTGCGAGCATAGCTTGCAACTCAGAAGATACTTTTAGCTGGGCTTCGATTTGTTGACGAGAAATAATGGTAATGGTTGCTGGAACTTCATCAATACTTTCGACAATGCGACTGCCAGTGACAACAATGTGTTCAAGGTCAATATCTGAGACATTTTCTGGGTCCGTTTGCGCGTAACTGATGCTGGAGAGTAATACTGGGATAAGAAGAGCTAAAACTGACTTGTTCATTTGATTCCGCTTGATTATAAAGTTATATACGGCAAATCTTAATGCAAACAATTATCATTTGCAATAATTATATATTACATTTAATTTAGTAGTTGCTTAGATCGCAACTTTTAGAAAAAGGTTTAAAAATGGTATAGCACAAATTAATTTCGGGCATAAAAAAGCCGATGAAAAAGTGGTCATCGGCATTGGTAAGCTATGGGGAAAGCTAGAATAAAAAATTATTACAATAAGCGTTCGCTTAAGAACAAAGTCATTATAGAGTAACCACTCTATAAATGTAAAGCATTAAATAGTATAAATACTCTATTAATTATGATCTATATCAATTATTCATATGTGGATCATCACAAATAATGAGAAACCCGTCACTGATTGGGAAATTTAACATATATTTACCAATCAGATTTTTATCTGGACATGTTACTTAATACTTTCGATAAGATTTATTGTATCTTGGTAGCATTCTTTGCAATTTTCTCATGACTTTTGACTCAAAAGCTTCAATTGATTTACCCTTATCTAGCTACAGCCCAGAAAACCATTGAACAAGAATACTCACTTTAATTGAATATCCACACGTATTGCGGAAGTAATGAGAGAACAAAGTAACTTCAAAACCATACTTTGGTTTAACTCAATAATAAACCAAATAATTTTATTGAGTGAGATAAGGTGATACAGTACGCCTTTATTAATTACATTAACTAATTATTCTAGCCATTAGCTAGTGGTTGTAATAATTCAAATAATCATCAACTCAAAAAATTTAACTAATGCATGGGGTGCATTTTCAATGAACATGAAGTTTCTTATTAGTATTATTTTGATCAGCTTTATTCCGCACACTCTTGCACAAGTATATAAAACCACCGATGAAAATGGCAAAGTGACCTTTTCCAATATTAAACCGACGGTAAGTAATGAAAGCGCTACACAAGTTGAAAAGTTAGATGTAGACCTCAGCAACGAAGCGATGACTACAGTATCTACTGAATTTGGCGAGAAATTTTGTGGTGACATAAAGCTTCCATCTATGTCGAAAGGTTCATACTCGTCAAAGTATTTCGTTAAAAATGTAATGCAGTCTAAAAGAAATTGGCAAAACTCGCTCAAGAGATTAAATGAGCGGATTGCTTATAACACTAGAAAGAATGTTAAAACTGCTAAAAACAACTATTATAATTCAACCCGTAGAAATCAGCTCAATAGTTCACAACGTAAACAATCAGAATCTAACGTTAAGCGATTGCGCGATTTGCGCTGTGCAATTAACTGGTCTAAATCACAAAATGGCACCATAAATGAGCTGCAAACCACTATAAATAATAAGCAAGCTCAAAATGAATCTGAAAGCAGCCGTTTAGAAGCAATCAAAAGTAAATTAGAATCGAGTATCAGGGCCCAATGTGGGAGTGAGCCAATCTATGATCCAACCTTGAAAAGCAATGAATCTCAAAGAAGACGATGGAGTACCTGTAGCCGAAAAAATCGCAACGAAATTAAAAAAATTGATAGAAAGCTGCGAAGGCTACGTTATTAGTTTTTGTATATATTCTGACAAAGGCGCAATGAATTACGCCCTGCAAGGGCTGTGATATAATGTAGGTTAGAATTCATTCTGACATTGGCGCAATGAATTCCGCCCTACATGAGCTGTGATCTAATGTAGGTTAGAATTCATTCTGACATTGGCGCAATAAATTACGCCCTACAGAGATGTGATCTAATGTAGGTTGGACTTCATTCTGACACTGGCGCAATAAATTGCGCCCTACAAGGGCTGTGATCTAATGTAGGTTAGAATTCATTCTGACATGGCGCAATGAATTACGCCCTACAAGGGCTGTGATTCAATGTAGGTTGGACTTCAGTCCGACAACGCGCAATGAATTACGCCCTACATCAGCTGTGATCTAATGTAGGTTAGAATTCATGCTGACATGGCGCAATGAATTACGCCTACATGAGCTGTGATCCGATGTAGGTTAGAATTCATTCTGACATTGGCGCAATGAATTACGCCCTACAGAATAAATTACGCTGTACCTCTCTTTTTTACTTTTCTTTCCCGTGATCAACCAAATCTTTAGCAATAGCTTGTTCTTGCGCTAAGCTTTCTTCATCTGGTTTTGCTTGTGGCAATATAAGGTTAAGTGCTATCGCCACTAAACCACATAAACTAATGCCGGTTAAGCTAAAATCTTGATTACCAATAGCCATGCCACCAATACCAAACACTAAGGTAGTTGATACAATAACTAGGTTACGTTGGTCAGCAAGATCGACCTGTGCTTTAACAATAATATTCATACCAACACTGGCAATTGAGCCAAAAAGTAAAATAAGAATGCCCCCCATAACAGGAGCGGGGATGGTTTGTAAGGCAATACCAAACTTGGCAACAAAAGCTAAACCTATGGCAAAAACAGCCGCCCAAAGCATAATACGAGGGTTAAACATTTTGGTGAGCATAACTGCACCCGTTACTTCTGAGTAAGTAGTATTAGGTGGGCCGCCAAAGAGTGAGGCTAAAGACGTTGCTAAACCGTCACCTAACAGTGTGCGATGTAAGCCTGGGTTTTTAGTATAATCTTTACCTGTAACACTGCCTATGGCTAGAATATCTCCAACGTGCTCAATAGCAGGGGCAATCGCCACAGGTAACATAAATAAAATAGCTGCTAAATTAAACTCTGGAGTGACAAAATTTGGCACAGCAAACCAAGCACTACTTGTAACGGCTTCCGTTGTAACCATCCCCATTACTGATGCCATGATATAGCCTACTAATACACCTGCCATAATTGGAATTAAACGGAAAATTCCTTTACCTAAAGTAGCCACTAACAAAGTCGTTACCAGTGCTGACATTGACACAATTAGCGCATCTGCATAAGGAAATAGTTCTGCGCTGCCATCGCCTGTTTTGCCCATAGCCATATTAACGGCAATAGGCGCTAAGCCAAGTCCTATCACCATAATAATTGGACCGGTCACCACAGGTGGCATAAGTTTATGTAAAAAACCTGCACCACGAACCGCAACTAAACTAGCAATAAGTACATAAACTAAACCAGTAACAAACAAAGAGCCCATTGCAGCTTCGACGCCCCAGGTTTGCACTGAGTAGGTTATTGGGGCGATAAATACAAACGATGATGCCAAAAATATAGGCACTTGTTGTTTCGTAATAAATTGAAATAAAAGCGTCCCTACACCGGCAGTAAATAAGGCAACGCTGGGGTCTAGTCCAGTGATCAATGGCATTAACACCAAAGCACCAAAGGCAACAAAGAGCATTTGTAAGCCAGCAAGCGTATTACGCCATAAGGGTTGAGCGGCGCTGTTTTTATTGATTGATGATAACGACATAATACGTCCTGTGCAGTGGCTTAAAAGTGTTATTGGTTTACTTTAGATTAGGATTTTAGGCTTTATTTAGTGCCAAATATTTTATCACCTGCATCACCAAGCCCAGGGATAATATAGCCGTTGTCATTTAAATGATCATCAATTGAAGCGGTATAAATATCAACATCCGGATGCTCGCTTTGTACCTTTTTAATACCTTCAGGCGCAGCTACTAAAACTAATGCACGGATATTTTTACAGCCGGCTTTTTTTAAGATATCTATTGTAGCGTTCATTGAGCCACCCGTAGCAAGCATAGGGTCAATGATCAAGGCCATCCGTTGTTCTATATCACTTGCTAACTTTTCAAAGTAAGTAACGGGCTCAAGGGTCTCTTCATCACGATACAAACCAACAACACTGATTTTTGCACTTGGCATTAGCTCAAGTACACCATCTAACATACCTATACCAGCCCTTAAAATTGGCACAACGGTTGCCTTTTTACCTACAAGACGCTGCCCTGTTAGCTCACCATCCCAGCCTTGCATTTGAAAATCTTCTAACTCAAGATCTTTAGTTGCTTCATAGGTTAATAAGCTACCTACTTCTGCAGATAGTTGACGAAAACTACGGGTGCTCATGTTTTTGGCACGCATTAAGCTAATTTTGTGTTGTACTAAAGGGTGTTTTATTTCTTGAACTGACATGCTGAATTACCGTTGAAAAATAATAGCTCTATTTTTACATAAATGATAAAAAAATTAGAGCTATTTTTTGGCTATTTGTGCCCTTGTCTGTTCAACTTGGCCATTATAATTAAGCTTTAAAAGCCTTCTAAAACAATTTTTCCAATAGATTTACCCGACTCAAGCAAGGCATGAGCTGCTTTCAAATTTTCAGCATTAATAACACCTAAGTGCTTCGCAACTGTGGTATGCAAGTAACCTTGGTCAATTAACTCTGCGGCATTAGTGAGTAAGCGATGCTGCTCGCCGATATCTGTGGTGTTAAACATTGAGCGAGTAAACATAAACTCCCAGTGTAATGAGATACTTTTAGGTTTAAGTTTTTTGATCTCAATTGATTGTGGATCATCAATAAGAGCGATTTTTCCCATTGGCGCTAACAGTTCAACATAGCTGTCTAAGTATGAGTCTGTATGAGTTAAGCTGGCAACATGAGTCACTTGCCCAATAGCTAATTGTTCAATTTGTTCAACCAATGGTTTAGTGTGATCGACCACATAATCAGCCCCTAATTTTTTTACCCAGCTTACCGAACTCTCGCGAGAAGCAGTGGCAATCACTGTTGCTCCGGTTAACACACTCGCTAATTGTACTAGAATTGAGCCAACCCCACCGGCAGCACCGACAATTAAAATAACATCATTAGACTGCTCTTTTGCGTCAGGTTGCTGTTGCTTTATTGCTAAGCGTTCAAACAATAACTCCCAAGCGGTAATGGTTGTCAAAGGCAATGCTGCGGCTTCACTATCAGACAAACTTGTCGGCTTTTTAGCTGCAATGCGTTCATCCACTAATTGAAATTGTGCGTTGCAGCCTTGGCGATTTAAATCACCTGCATAATACACTTTATCACCTACGTTAAAATAACTAACGGCCTCACCTATAGCAACCACTTCACCTACCGCATCCCAACCTAGTACTCTATGTTCTCCCTCTGCTGGGGCAACATTATTGCGAATTTTACAATCTACGGGGTTTACCGCAATGGCATTTACTTTAACAAGTATGTCATGTCCTGCTGCACTGGGTTGCTCCAGTACAATATCCTGCAACGATTGTGAGTTACTAATTGCTAATGATTGGGTGTAAGCTACTGCTTTCATGAATTTATCCTGTTCGTTAAATGGTGAGCAAAGTTATAATTATGCATTGGAGCACATTATACCGAGTTATGATTCATTTTTGGTTAAAATAGCAACAATGGCATCGTAGCTGGTTTGGCAATTTTTATAATCAAGTCTAATAGGATATAAGTCTCCATCAACTGCTAACACTAATGACGGAAAACCTTGTATAGGTAGCGCTCGTACCATTGCTATTTCACTGCGCAACTGCTGCTTTAATCGCTCACTATTAAGTTGTTCAGAGAATAGGTTACGATCAAGGCCAATAGCTGCGGCAATATCCGTTAAGGTAGCGACGTCAGACGGGTTTTGTGCCTGTAAATAATACGCCTGCTGTATCGCCAAGCACATCGCTTGTTCTTTTTGGTATTGTCTCGCAAAAACAATAGCACGACATGCAGGATAGGTTGACCGTTTCGGTTGACACTGAGTCCAGAAGTCAAAATTGAATTGAGCCCCTAGCTGCTGTGAAATTTTTTGCCATGTTTGTTGTAAAAACAATTGCATCTGTTCAGGCATAGCCTCGTCAGAATCTTCAGCTAAGCCCCCAAGTACCGGCTTAATTGCTACGACTTTTTCGAGTTTTTCTTGCAATTCTAACCAAGTATCACGATAGCCCCAACACCAGCTACACATGGGGTCGTACACATAATATAAAAGATTTTTTGACATTTTTTTACTCATTTTAAGTTAATAACACCTTGAATAGGTTAAAATAGCACCGTGATTCAACGACTGTGACTAAAAGCTAACTTTTTCCATCACTCTTTACCGCAGTATTTTTCCAACACAATCTAATGAGATAATAATGGCATACATTTTACTAACACTCACAGTGTTATTTTGGGCAGGTAATTTTGTTTTGGGACGCTCGATGCACTTAATCATGTCACCCATCCTAATGGCAGAGTTACGCTGGTTACTAGCACTCCTCTTAATTTCACCTTTTTTATTGCCTAAACTCAAGCAAAATAAAACCTTGATACTACAACACTGGCCTATGCTGACTTTATTATCAATATTAAGTGTCGCCTGTTTTAATACTTTTATCTACTTAGGTTTAACTATTACTACAGCAACCAATGCCACTATTTTACAATCGATGATCCCCATTGTGATTTTATTAATCTCTGCATTGTGGTTAAAAGAATCAGTGTCAAAACAACAATGGCTTGGGGTTTGTATTTCGATGAGTGGGGTGTTGTTATTAATCACCCAAGGAGATATTGCAAGCTTATTGAATTACACCATCAATCAAGGGGATATTTATGTATTAATTGCAGTAGTTTTTTGGGCGCTTTATTCTGTTTTATTGCGATTTCGACCTGCAAATATTGATGGCTTTACTTTTTTTGGCGTTACCGTGCTCATTGGCTCTATTGCGTTATTACCCTTCGCTATTCTTGAATACCATTTTTACGCCACGCCAATAGTTTGGCATGATAATACTATAATGACCATAGTGTATATGGCGGTTTTTCCCTCAATTTTAGCTTACATTTTTTGGAATAAAGGGGTCAATGAATTAGGCGCAGCCAAAGCAGGCCTATTTATTCATTTAATGCCGTGTTTTGGCCTGATTTTATCTTCTTTTTTTCTTAATGAAGAAATATATTCCTTTCATATTGGCGGGATGCTACTGATATTTTCTGGGATCTATTTAGCTATTTTTACCAAAGTATCCTTAGTTAAGGTAAAACAGCCAAGCTAACTGTTTTACCTATTCTTATCAGACTTGAACGGTGAAGTAGCAAAATAGCAAGGCTACTTCACTTTATATATACTTGCAGTTTCTTGCAAAGCGGCGGCTAAATTTGCTTGCTCTTTAGCAGTGACAGAAATTTCATCTGCTCCCTTAGTTGTTTCCACCGATTTTTCTTCGACCGAGACCACGTTGCGGGCAACATCTTGAGTCACTACCGCCTGCTCTTCAATAGCTGTAGCGATTTGATCTGTCATCGCAAAAATATCCCCCACAGACCCAGAAATTTCTTCTAATACATGTTCGACTTCTTTTGAATTTTCAACGGCCTCTTCGGCTTTTTGCTGGCTGGTTTCAATGACGTTAAATGCTGCATTAGCATCACCTTGCAGTGACAAAATAAAGCTTTCAATCTCTGAAGTCGATTGTTGTGTTCGTTGTGCTAACGTGCGTACCTCATCAGCAACTACCGCAAAGCCACGCCCTTGCTCTCCGGCTCTTGCTGCCTCAATCGCCGCATTTAAAGCTAACAGGTTTGTTTGCTCTGCCACTGACTTTATTACATCAACCACGCTAGTAATATTTCTGCTGCTTTCATGTAAATTATTAATTTGCAAAGCTAAACCGTCAATCTCTTTCGCTAACTCTTCAATTGAATGATAAGACTTTCTCACTGTTTCTAAGCCATTCTTGGCTTTGGTGTCAGCATCTTTAGCAGAAGTAGCTGTGCTTTGGGTATTTTCTGCCACTTCTTTAACCGTTGCAGACAGCTCTTCAATGGCCGTTGCAATCAAGGCAATACCATTTTGCTGTTCAAACAATGATTGTGAATTAAATTCGCAGGTTGTCGCGGTTTGCTCTGCCGCAGAAGCTAGGGTCATACTTGACGATGAAATATCTTTAACAACAAATGAAAAACTGGCTAAGGTTTTATTGACTGACACAGCAATTTGTCCAAGTTCGCTAGCGCCTTCATTAGGACAAAGAACGGTTAAGTCATTGTCATGCCTCACCTTTGCAAGTACCTTAGTTAAATTTTTAACGCGTCCTGTTAATTCATTGGTAATATAAAAACTCAGTATAAAAGCAACAATAATCAATAAAATACTCACAATGGTAGAAATTAACATCGAATTAAATGCTTCACTTTGCTTTGCCTCTACCAAATTGAGTATCTTGTTACTCAAATGATCTTCTACTTTTTTTAGTTGGCCAATACGAGCTGTAGACTTTGAAAACCAATATTGTGCGTCAATGCCAAACTCACTTTGCTTATTATTGGCGATCACACGCATTTTGTTCACTTCGGCTACTGAGTCACTGTTAAGCTGTTGCTCAAAAAACGCAATATTAGCTGGGTTACTAAATGACTTAAAGTTATTAAAATAGGTGTTTTGCTCACTTACTAGGGTGATAAATTTGGCAAATACTCCGTCGCCAAACTCATTTTTTGCAAAGGTATTGCTTAATACCGCTCTCTCAATACCTGCACGCTCTTTACCCTGTAAAAAGTTAAAATAAGCAATAGTTTCTTTGGTAACAAGTGCATCTGTGCTGATTTCAGCATTAACTACGGCGACACTTAGAAGATCTTGATTTAATTTTGAATAATAGGTAATAGCTTCCTTACTAGATATTTTTTGCGCATCAACTTGTTGACGTATAGTATCTAGTCTTTGTAATGCTTGATCAATGGTCGTATTAAGTGTGACGACATGGCTTGCTTTAATTGTTTGCTCGTTCCAGAACTGTTTTTTGTTGGTGCGTTTTTGATCCGTACTTTGTCGTTGGGATGATAGTTTATTGGCAAATTTATTGCCTTTGGAGCCCAAATAACCGGCGGTCATACCACGCTCTTTTTGCAACTCATGAACTAGCTCACTATACACCACAGATAGTTGAGTTAAGGGCGCAATGGTCGACATTTCGTTTTTAATATCAACATGCTCAATAACAGAGCTAATTGCTAACCATATAAAGCCTAACATAGGTAAAGCGAGTGAAATGTTTATTTTCGTTCTAAATGAAAGATTAGCTATATTCATAAGTATCCCTGAAAATTCTGTATTTTTTAAACTATTAAGCAAATTGACGTTTAATGCTAAGGAAGTGTTTGACCGTTAATCCCTTATGGCAATGGCGATAGTTTAAGTTAGTTGGATGACAGTTTTATTGATCTATTCGGACTTATTAACCATAGCCGACTTTAGTCGTATAGGCTATGGTTTTGATTTTTTTTAACCTCGTTATCTTGCTATCAACTATTTTGTATTAATTTGATCATATATATGAAGGTAAAAAGTCATATATAAGCGCTTATCGGCTTTAACAACACTAGACATTGCTATTTTAGGCAAAAAAAAACCGGTAGTTTGACTACCGGCAGATTAGCTATGAGGAAAGCTAGAACATTCAATTATTACAATAAGCGTCCACTAAGAGGAACAAAATCATTTTAGAGCTTATACTCGAATAATGCAAGCGAAATATGTAATTAAATTACATATATGTTTTTTTATTTCCAAATTAATGGATAAAAACTGGCCTCGATTGTGATTGCACCCTAATTCATTAACACACAACTCATTAACACATAATGTATTTACACAACTTTGTGCTTAAACGCTGGTCCGACACTGTGCAAACCTTAGTTCAATAATGTTTTAAATCAACAAAAAGTCAGTGGATATTTGGCTATCTAGCTAACATACAGTAAACTATTGGCAATTTCCGTAATCAGTGAATAGAAGATGTCCGCTCCAGAACACAATCAAGGGCCAAGCAGCCAAAATACAACTACAGACAATACTACCCACTTTGGATATAAAACCATTGATAAAGAAGACAAAGTGTCGATGGTCGCCGGTGTTTTTCACTCGGTCGCTAAACAGTATGATGTCATGAATGACTTGATGTCGTTTGGTGTACACCGTTTATGGAAACGCTTTACTATTGACGCAAGTGGCGTTCGTCCTGGCAATAAAGTACTAGATTTAGCCGGTGGTACTGGCGATTTAACCGCAAAGTTTTCACAACTTGTGGGCAAACAGGGAAGCGTTGTACTTGCTGATATCAATAGCTCTATGCTTAATGTTGGACGTGATAAATTACGTGACCGAGGTTTAGTACAAAACATTAAATATGTACAAGCTAATGCCCAATACCTACCTTTTGAAGATAACACTTTTGATATTGTGACCATCGCCTTTGGCTTACGTAATGTCACCGATAAAGACATGGCATTGCGCTCTATTTATCGTGTATTAAAACCCGGCGGACGTTTGTTAGTATTAGAGTTTTCAAAACCTGAACATGAATTACTCAATAAAGCTTATGATTTCTATTCATTTAATATTTTACCTAAAATGGGCGAGTTAGTGGCAAAAGACAGTGAAAGTTATCAATACCTTGCTGAATCTATTCGAATGCACCCTGACCAAGAAACGTTAAAAACTATGATGGATAATGCTGGTTTTGAACAAACAAGTTTTAAAAATTTAACGGGTGGCGTTGTTGCGTTACACAAAGGTTATAAGTTTTAAAATCTGATTCACTAATTCTTACACGTTATGACTAAAACAAGGTTAGCTTAATGTTGCAACAAGTACTCGCTTCATCGTTAGAGTTATTGATTAATAAAGCATTATCATTAAACACCCAAGCAGTGGACCTAAACAAGTTAGCACAAAAAACACTGACGCTAACCTTATCTGAATTAAACTTTCCTATTAGTTTAAGTGTCGATAATAGCACCATAATAGTCTCTGGCTTAACTGAACGTGCAGATTGCACCATTAACACCAGTTTAAAAACGCTACAATTACTAAAAGCAGAACAACAATTAACCGAGTTAATCAAGCAAGACTTGCTTGAATTAAGTGGCGACATAAAAGTGGCACAACAATTTGCCAGCATTTTTGAAAATCTTAATATCGATTGGCAAAGTGAATTAGCCACACACATTGGTGATGTGCCAACGCATAAGTTAATGCAGCTTGGCAAAAGCATTGCAAATAAAGCGCAATTTGCTAGTCAACAAATTCAAGCCGATGCCAGTGAATATATAGTACATGAAAAAGCGTTGGTGGTAACTCGTAGTCAAATTGAGCAATTTACTCAACAAGTCACACAAGTTAGCAGTCAAGTTGATGATATTGCTAACCGTATTCAAATGCTAACTAAAGGACTTTCAACTCGTGAGTAACGCCCGCCTCTACCACATTGTTAAAACATTTTTACACTATGGCTTGGACGAAATGGTGCCAAAAAAAATGTTGCCTTGGTACGCTAAATTTGGTCGTTTTTCACTCTTTTGGTTACGTAATAAGCACCAGAATAAAGCAATAGCAGAGCGATTTCGTTTGGCTATTGAAGAGCTTGGGCCTGTTTTTATAAAATTCGGGCAAATGCTATCGACCCGGCGTGATTTATTACCGCCTGCCTTCGCTGATGAGCTTGCCTTGTTACAAGACCAAGTTACCCCTTTTGATGGCGAAATGGCAAAACAGTTAGTGATTGATGCGATGAGCATTGAAATATTTGAGCAACACTTTACCGATTTTGATACAACACCACTTGCCTCGGCATCAATCGCCCAAGTCCATACAGCAACACTAATTGAAACCAACAACACACAAGAAAAGGTTGTTATCAAAGTATTGCGTCCAAATATCGATAAAATAATATTGGCCGATGTTAAAGTGATGTCGCGCATCGCCACCATTGTTGCTCGTTGGTTACCTGATGGAAAACGCTTACGCCCTGTTGAAGTAGTTGCTGAGTATAAAAAGACTATCTTAGATGAGTTAGATCTTAACCGTGAAGCCGCCAATGCTATTCAGTTAAAGCGTAACTTTCAGCAAGGTAGTGAATATGACAAAGTGTTATATGTGCCAGAAATTTATAGTGAATATAGCCACAAAAATGTTTTAGTAATGGAACGTATTTACGGCATTGGCGTTGCTGAAATTGACACCTTAAATGACTTAGGTGTTGATATGAAATTATTAGCCGAACGTGGCGTAGAAGTATTTTTTACCCAAGTATTTCGCGACAGCTTTTTTCATGCAGATATGCACCCTGGCAATGTATTTGTTGATGCAACACGCCCTGGTGATCCTACTTGGATTGCCATAGATTGCGGTATCGTTGGTACCCTCAACCGTGAAGATAAACGCTATTTAGCAGAAAACTTTGTGGCTTTCTTTAATCGTGATTATAGAAAAGTCGCCCAGTTGCATGTTGACTCTGGCTGGGTACCTGCAAGTACTAGTGTTGACGAATTCGAATTTGCCATTCGCACCGTCTGCGAGCCAATATTTAACAAGCCACTGTCTGAAATTTCCTTTGGCCAAGTGTTGGTTAATCTCTTTAATACCGCGCGCCGTTTTAATATGGAAGTACAACCCCAGCTAGTATTACTACAAAAAACATTACTTTATATTGAAGGGTTAGGACGGCAACTTTATCCCCAATTAGACTTATGGCAAACCGCCAAACCCTTTTTAGAAAATTGGGTAAAAGAACAAATGGGCGTGAAAGCGGTGTTTTCTAAAATCAAAGAAAATCTACCATTTTGGAATGAAAAACTGCCTGAAATTCCTGATTTAATTTATGATTATTTAAAAGCAGGTAAAGAAAGCCAACAACATCAAACCTTGTTAATGCAAAAATTACTCAATGACCAGGCACAACAGAGTAAACATATTATTTACAGTGTTATCTCAGCTGCTATTATCATTGCTGTAGCAATTGTTTTTGTTGCCTAGTTTTTGAATACCTAACAGTAAACGAATTGGATTTGATCCGATGATAGGCATGTAAAAAAATGATAAAACATCCGATTGTAACAACAGCTTGGCTCGAAAGTAACTTAGACAATGAACAACTGGTATTACTTGATACCAGCATGGTTAAAGTCGTTGGCAAGGTGCCAATTGAATACGATCAAGCCATCTATATTCCAAACAGTAAGCGCTTTGATTTAGAAAACGACCTATGCAATTTAGCATCGTCGCAAAACAATGCTTTTCCTACACCTGCACAGTTTACCCAAGCGACACAAAAACTAGGCATTAGCCCAGATAGCTTAGTAGTGCTTTATGACAATCAAGGTATTTATTCATCGCCACGCGCTTGGTGGATTTTTCGAGCAATGGGCTTTAACAATGTCGTGGTGCTTGATGGCGGCCTGCCGCAATGGCTACTAGAAAATAGGCCTACAGTATCAAGCCTAGAGAAAGAAATACCAGATGAATTGTCAGCACTTGGCCAGTTAACCGGCGTCTATCAACCAAACTTAGTGTGTGATTCAAGTTATATTGTTAACAATATGACGAATAAAAATTTTGCCATTATTGATGCACGTTCAGCAGCAAGGTTTTGTGGAACAGCCACTGAGCCAAGGGCGGGAATGCGCAGTGGTCATATTCCCAGCTCTCTTAACTTACCGTTTGCTAACATATTAGCTGACCATTGCATGAAAAATCCAGCGCAATTGGCCGACATTTTTGCATCCATGATACCCAACAAACAAACTGAAATCATTTTCACTTGCGGCTCAGGCATTACTGCATGCATCATTATGTTAGCGGCGAGCATTGCAGGGTATCAGCACACGGTACTCTATGACGGTTCTTGGTCTGACTGGGGTAGCGATGAGAGTCTAGCTATTGAAGTAACCTTGTCAGAATAAACTCTAACCTACATTAGATCACATCACCTGTAGAGCGTAATTTATTGCGCCAGTGTCAGAATGAATTCTAACCTACATTAGATCACATCCCTTGTAGGGCGTAATTCATTGCGCCAGTGTCAGAATAAATTCTAACCTACATTGAAACCCATCCCTGTAGGGCGTAATTCATTGCGCCTTGTCAGAATGAATTCTAACCTACATTGAACCCTTCACCTGTAGGGCGTAATTCATTGCGCCTTGTCAGAATGAATTCTAACCTACATTGGAACACAACCCTTGTAGGGCGTAATTTATTGCGCTAATGTCAGAGTAAATTCTAACCTACATTGAACCCATCCCTTGTAGGGCGTAATTTATTGCGCGTTGTCGGACTGAAGTCCAACCTACATTGCACCACATCCCTTGTAGAGCGTAATTTATTGCGCGTTGTCGGACTGAAGTCCAACCTACATTGCACCACATCCCCTGTAGGGCGTAATTTATTGCGCGTTGTCGTACTGAAGTCCAACCTACATTAAACCCATCACCTGTAGGGCGTAATTCATTGCGCCAATGTCAGAATAAATTCTAACCTACATTGAAACCCATCCCCTGTAGGGCGTAATTTATTGCGCCTTGCTATTGTTTCTTTTTAGCCAGCTGGGCTCTCAAACTCGCCATGCCAAGCTTATTTGATTCTTGCTTATGCACTTCGGTTTTTTTCTGTTGCCCTAATTCCCAATTTAAATCATCTTGCGGCAACTCGTGCAAAAAGCGACTCGCTTCGGTACGAGACACTTCACCAAATTGACGACGCTCTCGCGCGTAAGTGAATATTAACTCACGCTGGGCGCGTGTGATACCAACATATGCCAGTCTGCGCTCTTCTTCTACACTCCCTTCATCAATACTGGTTTGATGTGGCAATAAGCCTTCTTCCATACCAATTAAGAAAACATAGGGAAACTCCAGCCCTTTCGAAGCATGCAAAGTCATCAATTGAACTTGATCGCTACTGTCTTCATCTTCATTTCGTTCCATCATGTCTCGCAAGGTTAACCGGGTAACAATTTGCGGCAATGTCATCGGCTCTTCATCATCTGAGCCTTCAAGCATTTGTGTCACCCAACTAAAAAGCTCTGTGACATTTTTCATCCGCATTTCCGCAGCTTTTGCACTAGGCGAGGTGTCATAAAGAAAATCTTCATAATTTATTTCACGGATCATAGCGCGTAACACTGCTGCGGTATCGCCCCGCTCAGCTTGATCGGCAATATCAACTAACCATTGGGTAAAGGCCTGCATTTTCATTAATGCTCGCCCCGTTAGTGTTTGCTCTAGCCCTAATTCAAAGCTCGCAGCAAACATACTAATTTGGCGCATATTGGCATAGTTACCGAGTTTTTCTAACGTTGCAGGGCCAAGCTCACGTTTAGGCACATTAACAATACGTAAAAAGGCATTGTCATCGTCAGGGTTTACTAGCACTCGGAGATACGCCATCACATCTTTGATCTCTGAACGTGAGAAAAAAGACGTACCTCCGCTAATTTTATAGGGGATGCGGTTTTGCATCAGCGCTTTTTCAAGCAAACGAGATTGGTGGTTACCTCGGTATAAAATAGCGTAATCCTTATAATGACTACGATTCATAAAACGATGACCGATTAACTCGCCAATGATACGAGAAACCTCATCTTCTTCACTTTTGGTTTGCACCACGCGTAACTCTGGCCCATAGGCAAGCTCACTAAATAGTGCTTTATCATAAACATGAGGATTGTTAGCAATGAGTATATTGGCGCATTTTAAAATTCGACCACTTGAGCGATAGTTTTGCTCTAATTTAATCAACTTTAACTGCGGAAAATCTTTCCCTAACAACACCAGGTTTTCGGGTTTCGCCCCACGCCAAGAGTAAATTGATTGGTCATCATCACCCACTACCGTTAAGCGCCCTCGTTCACCGGTTATTAATTTAACTAACTCATACTGACTGGCATTGGTATCTTGATATTCATCTACCAATAAATAGCGGATTTTACTGCACCAACGCTCGCGTACCTCTGGGTAGTTTTTCAATAATAAGGTGGGAATAAGAATTAAATCATCAAAATCTAACGCGTTGTAAGCTTTCATATGCTGATGATAGCGTTGGTAAAACTCAGCATATTCATGCGAATCTGCGTTACTTGCCATTTTCAACGCTGCATCGGGCAACAATAAATCATTTTTCCACTGAGAAATTAGATTTTGCAGTTTACTTAATAAGTCTTTATCGCCATCGAGTTCATCTATTGTTAATTCTTTTAATAACGACAAGCTATCTTGATCATCAAATAAGGTAAACCCTGGTTTATAACCTAGCGTTTTTATTTCTCGGCGGACAATATCTAGACCTAACGAGTGAAATGTTGAAACCGTTAATCCGCGGGTGAGATCTTTGCCGAGCATTTTAACGATACGCTCTTTCATCTCTCTGGCCGCTTTATTGGTAAAGGTTACCGCAGCAATATTACGCGCTTTATAGTCACATTTTTGAATTAAATAGGCTATTTTTTGACAAATAACACCGGTTTTACCAGACCCAGCACCCGCTAACACTAGGCAGGGGCCACTGACATACTTTACCGCTTCACTTTGTCCAGGATTTAATTTCATGATAACGACTCATCTGATGACTATTGATTCAATTTTGTTGGCTAAGACTGGCGTTTACCCTGATAAACACAGCGCCTTAGCCTGACAGAAAAAGTGAATTTTTTAAGGTCGCTGATTTTACCTGTTTTTACTGTTAAGCAAAACAGTTACAATGTGTTCAATCACAAGTTTTAGGAAAAGCCATGATCAACGCAAAAAAAATTGAAGAAATCGCCCAGCAAGTCACAGATGTTATCCCTGATGGTTTAAAAACCTTAGCGAACGACTTTGAAGACAAAACCAAAACGGTGTTGCAGCGTAAATTATCACAACTCGATGTGGTGACTCGGGAAGAATTTGATGTGCAAACGCAAGTATTGATTAAAACTCGCAGTAAATTAGCCGATCTTGAGGCTCGCTTAGCTGAATTAGAAGCTAACGCAACAAACACCGACTAACTCTGATTGACACTGGCTAACCTTAACGGCACCTTATGAGCAAGGCTAATAACGCTGGTTTTACCTGCGAAAATAAACTCCCTGAGTATTACTCAAGTGATATTGCTGACTTTTGGCAACAAGGCGCTTTTGCCAGTTTTAGTGGCGTTGACCAGCTCAGCATCGAATATGCGGTTTTTCTTCATAAAACACTGGCACGCAAATGCTTAGTTATTTCTCCAGGTCGTTGTGAAGGCTACTTAAAATATAAAGAGCTTTGTTTTGATTGGTTTAACCAAGGCTTTAATATTTTTATTATCGATCATCGCGGGCAAGGCCTATCTGAGCGAGTACTAGACAACCGTGACAAGGGTTACGTTGAAAATTTTCAATATTATATTGATGATTTAGCCACTTTTATCGAGACGATTGTATATCCTCATTGTGATGTTGGTGGCACAATCAATAAACCCTATATATTGGCACACTCCATGGGCGGGGCTATTGTTGCCCGATACCTTCAAGATTACCCCAAGACCATACAGGCAGCTGTATTATCATCTCCTATGTTCGGCTTTAACAGTGGTGCCATGCCAAAAGTGGCTGCCGAGACAGTAGTGAAGCTAGCAGCAAAACTTAATCATTGTTTGAGTGATAGCCCTTGGTATTTTTTCGGTCAGAAAAACTATTGCGAAGTGGCATTTACCCACAATAGATTAACCCACTCGCCCTTACGTCTTGGGTTATTTAATGAACTTTATTCACAAACACCTGCATTACAACTGGGTGGGGTTACTATTCAGTGGTTAACCGAGTCACTAAGGGCGCTTGAGACACTGTTTAGCAAGCTCGATCAGATAATCACGCCTACTTTAGTCATTCAAGCTGGCTCGGATAAAGTTGTATGTAATCAGGCACAAACCGCATTTTGTCAACAATTACAGCAAGTACAACCTTTGGCATGTGCCAGTGGTTCACCTTTAGTCATAACCGGCGCTTATCACGAGCTATTTTTTGAACGTGATATTTATCGTCAACCCGCATTAACTGCGGCGGCAAAATGGTTTGAGCAACACACACCTGCTTGATAGAACTATGTGGTGAGATCTTCAGTTACGACTGAGCAGGGGTCATGATGAATAAACACTTCGCAGGGGGCTAAAGCTTGGCAAATTTCTCTTTCAATATCATCGCCAATGCTATGGGCTTCTAAAAGTGATAAATTATCGTCTAGCTCTAAATGAAACTGAATAAATCGTTGCGCACCAGACTGTCTGGTGCGAAGTTCATGTAAGCCTAATGCATGTTCATGAGACAATACTATCGTTTTTATCTGCGCTAATTCTTCTTCACTAATTTCATGATCCATCAACTGATAAACACTCTGGTAAATGATTTGTCCCGCGCCAAATAGTAAATACAAGGCTACAGCAATAGTAAAAGCACCATCGGCTTGCAGCCATATACCCTGACTTAAAATAATAGCGGCTAGTACCCCTAAATTTAACAGCAAATCAGATTGGTAATGCAAGGCATCAGCATTAATTACAATGGAGCCAGTGCGCTTGATAACATAACGCTGCAACACTACTAGTGCTAAGGTCAAAATAATAGCAACAATAGTCACACCAATGGCAATATCGCTTTGTACAATCACTCTTGGGTTTAATACTCGCTCTACCCCGTTAAAAATAAGTAATAACGCGGAGCCTAACACAAACGCTGCTTGTACTAGGCCTGCCAAACTTTCTGCTTTGCCATGTCCAAATTTATGCTCGTCATCTGCAGGGGCTAATGCAAATCGAAGAATAACAATATTCATCACTGAGGCAAATAAATCTAAAATAGAGTCTGTGGTCGACGCTAACATAGCGCTAGAGTCACTTACTAACCAAGCATAAAACTTAATGATGACCAAGATTAATGCCACCGACGATGAGCTAATAGCTGCAAGCCTGACCCAATAAGCGTATTGCTCATGATGAGAGTTATCGGTTGTTGAATGATTAGTGGCGGGCTCAGACATGAAAAAATTCCAAATTGAAAAATGAAGCACTCAATGAACTAAGTCGCTATAATAACAAATATTATTCACATTACCTAAGTTAACGTAAAGTTCGCTAGCGCAAACCTAGGTAATCCAAACTTATGTTGTTTCTATTATGTTAGATGTTGTTCTATTTCAGCCACAGATACCGCCAAATACCGGTAATATTATTCGTTTATGTGCTAATTCAGGCTTTCGTCTGCACTTAATTGAGCCATTAGGCTTTGATTTAGAAGATAAGAAGTTACGTCGTGCAGGGCTTGATTATCATGAATTTGCAGCGGTAAAACGCCATGCAAATTTCAACGCTTTTGTCCAGCAACAGCAGCCCAAGCGCATTCTCGCTATTACCACCAAAACTAACCATTATTATGGTGATGTAACGTTTACTGAAGGTGACTATTTGTTGTTTGGTTCAGAAACCGCAGGTTTACCTGAAGACGTACGTGCGCAAATACCTGACCAAGATAAAATCCGTATTCCTATGCTTAAAGATAGCCGCAGTATGAATTTATCAAACGCAGCAGCGGTCATTGTGTACGACGCTTGGCGTCAGTTAGGTTTTGTTAATGCGGTGTAATGTAAGACGTAATTTATTGCGCGTTGTCAGAATGAATTCTAACCTACATTGAAACACACCCCTATTGGGCGTAATTTATTGGGCGTTGTCGGACTGAAGTCCAACCTACATTGGAACACAACTCATGAGGGCGTAATTTATTGCGCCTTTGTCAGGCTGTGAGGGTCGGGCTAAAGTCCAGCCTACAGTTATTCTTGCTTTTGATCGCGAGACAATAAATCTGCCGCCGCCTCTAAAGCGCTTTTACCTTGATAGAGTACTTGATACACCTGTTCGACAATCGGCATTTCAACCCCCATGCGCCCAGCAAGCATGTATACTTCTTTAGTATTTCGATACCCTTCAACGACTTGACCTATATCCGCCATTGCTTGCTCAACATCAGCGCCCTGCCCTAATGCTAAACCAAAACGGCGATTACGAGATTGGTTATCGGTACAAGTTAAGACTAAATCACCTAAGCCTGCCATGCCCATAAAAGTGGCTGGGTCAGCATGCAAGGCACAACCTAAACGCGTCATTTCAGCTAAACCTCGAGTAATTAATGCTGTGCGTGCATTAGCTCCAAAACCAATACCATCAGCCATTCCTGCACCAATAGCTACAACATTTTTCACAGCTCCGCCGAGTTGCAAACCGATAAAGTCTTTATTAGGGTATACGCGAAAGCATTTCTCACAATGCAATAAGCCCGATAGCTCAGCAGCAAAAGCATCATCGGTTGAGGATAAAGAAATAGCAGTAGGCAAACCTGCAGCCATTTCTTTAGCGAAAGTTGGTCCTGAAATAACTGCCAATGCTACCTCGTCACCCACCACTTTTTTAGCGACATTTTGCAGCAAATCACCTGTTTGGGGATCCAAACCTTTGGTCGCCCAAGCAATTTTTGCTGCTGGGTTAAGCATAGGTTTGATAGCTTTGAGCATATCGCCGAACGCATGGCTTGGGACTACCACTAAGATATTTTCGCTAGCACTGACCGCCTCTTTTAAATCACTGATTGGCTGCAAGCTATCTGGAAATTGACAACCTGCTAGGTACTTGGTGTTTTCCCGCGCATTAACCATATCATTCACTTGGTTAGCATCGCGTCCCCACAACAGTGTTTGATGACCATTTCGAGCCAAGCAAATAGCCAATGCCGTGCCGTATGAACCCGCACCTAAAACAGTAATTTTTGCCGAAAGAGTCATAAGCACCTTTATTTTAGGAAGTTTTTGTCAGAATAAATTCTAACCTACATTGAACCCATACCTGTAGGGCGTAATTTATTGCGCGTTGTCGGACTGAAGTCCAACCTACATTGTACCACAACCCTTGTAGGGCGTAATGTACTGCGCTTTGTCGGACTGAAGTCCAATCTACATTGCATCACAACCCTGTAGGGCGTAATTTATTGCGCGTTGTCGGACTGAAGTCCAACCTACATTGTACCACAATCCTTGTAGGGCGTAATTTACTGCGCTTTGTCGGACTGAAGTCCAACCTACATTGGAACACACCCCTGTAGGGCGTAATTCATTGCGCGGTGTCGGACTAAAGTCCAACCTACATTGCATCACAACCCTGTAGGGCGTAATTCATTGCGCCTTTGTCAGAATAAATTCTAACCTACATCGGAACACACCCCTGTAGGGCGTAATTTATTGCGCGTTGTCGGACTGAAGTCCAACCTACATTGTACCACAACCCTCTAGGGCGTAATTCATTGCGCGGTGTCGGACTGAAGTCCAACCTACATTGTACCACAACCCTGTAGGGCGTAATTCATTGCGCGG
>NZ_BAABWO010000013.1:0-80233 GCF_040362745.1 Colwellia sp. KU-HH00111
AGAATTGGTTGCGGGAGCCAGATTTGAACTGACGACCTTCGGGTTATGAGCCCGACGAGCTACCAGGCTGCTCCATCCCGCGTCCGAATGACCTGCTGTAAATACAAGCAAGGTAAGCCACAATAGTTTTACTTCATATTGTAAGAAGTCTCCAAGGATGTGCTCCCTGAATTCGAGGCGTATAGTAAGGATAGCGCCTAAATAAAGCAAGCCCTTTTTGAAAAAAAAACTCAGATAGATTAAATGTTCTACGTTATGGGTTAATTATAGGCTATTTAAGTAGATTAGCTTTAACTTTTGTTTATGTGTGAGTATACATTCGTTATAATCGCGCCATCGTTTATTCTGGAACCACACCATGTCAGACCCCATGCAACAATTTTTAGCCCTAACCTCACCCGGTATAGAGGTATTACTCGCCGATGAAATAAAAAACTTTGGCGCAGAGCAAGTAATACAGAAACCTGAAGGCGTATACTTTACGGCTTCTTTGGCGCTAGGCTATAAAGTTTGTTTATGGACACGTTTAGCTACACGCGTAATGCTAAAACTAGGTGAAGGCGAAGCAAAAAATAAGGATGAGCTATTTAAAACAGCCAGTACCATCAATTGGCTTGAACAGTTTACTAGTGACACCTCGTTTGCCATTGACTTTGTTGGCTACAGTGAAGAGATACGAAACAGTCAATTTGGTGGTTTAACCATTAAAGATGCTATTGTTGATCAATTCAGAGAGCAAGGCCTAGAACGACCAGATGTTGACAAAAAATCACCTCAAATCAGTTTTCAAGCACGCTTATTAAGAGATCAAGTTAGCATTTATTTAGATTTTTCTGGTCGAGGGTTATTTCAACGTGGCTATCGTGAACACTCAGGTGCAGCACCACTAAAAGAAAACCTAGCCGCAGCGTTAATTACCCGCTCAGGTTGGTTGTCTGACACCAGCAAACCATTAGTTGACCCCATGTGTGGCTCTGGCACTATTTTAATTGAAGCCGTTGCTATGGCGACCAAACAAGCCCCAGGTATCAACCGTGAAACTTGGGGATTTGCTACTTGGTTAAAGCACGATGATTGTGTATGGCAAAACCAGTTGAATAGCGCCATTGAAAGCTCAGCAACAGCGCTTGAGCAAGCTAATATTAACCGTTTAAAAGTGTTTGGTATTGATCTTGACGCTCGGGTATTAAACACAGCGCAACAAAATGCCCGAAACGCCAAATTACAACGTTTCATTGAATTCAAATGTCAAAACACCAATGATATTAATAATGTCTATGGCTCAAACACGAATAGTTCGGGTCAAGCAGGTACGATATTGTTTAACCCACCTTACGGCGAGCGTATTGGTGAGTTACCTGAGTTAGTCGAAAATTTTGTATTATTTGGTAAAAAACTAAAAGCACAATTTGTTAATTGGCGCGTTGCCATTTTAACCGCCAATATTGAATTACTAGCCATGCTGAAGCTTTCAAGCTTTAAACGTTACAAGTTTAAAAATGGTCCTATTGACTGTCAGTTAGCGCTTTATAATGTTGACGAGAAGCAACTCGAAAAAGATGCGGTTAATCCTCAATCGGCTTTTGCAGAACAAGACAGCGATTTTGCCAATCGTTTAAAGAAAAACCGTAAAAGCCTAAAAGGTTGGCTTAAATCAAATGCCATTGAATGTTACCGCCTCTATGATGCTGATATTCCAGAATATAATGTTGCTATTGATATTTATGGCGATTATTTAGTTATTCAAGAATATGCGCCACCAAAAACAGTGGACAGCGATAAGGCGACTAAACGTTTACAAGAAGTTATTTATTGGGCGCCTAAAGTGTTAGCTGTTGCTACTGATCACGTGATTTTAAAAACCCGTGCAAAACAAAAAGGCAGCAATCAATATCAACGGGTTGATAAATCTAAGCAATCTATCACTGTGAATGAGCACGGCGCATTATTTAAAATCAACTTGTGGGATTACCTAGATACCGGTTTATTTTTAGATCATCGAAAAACACGGCAAATAGTTGCTAAAAAGGCGAAAAACAAAAGCGTATTAAATTTGTTTGCTTATACTGGCTCAGTATCAGTACAAGCCGCTTTGCATGGTGCAGGTTCTATTACAACTGTTGATATGTCAAATACCTACCTTAATTGGGCGCAAGATAACTTTGCCTTAAATAAACTTAATGGTCATAAATATCAATTTGTGCAAGCCGATTGCTTAGAGTGGTTAAAAAATAACACCAATAAATATGATTTGATTTTTATTGACCCCCCGACCTTTTCTAACTCAAAACGTATGGAAGATAGTTTCGACGTGCAGCGTGATCATATCGCTTTACTGACCGATGCCTTAAAATCACTTAATCGTGGTGGTGAAATATTGTTTACTAATAACAAGCGTAATTTCAAAATGGATTTTGATGCATTAGAGCAATTAGGCTTACAGGCAACCAATATGTCAGATATCACCCGAGACAAAGATTTTGCTCGCAACAAGCATATACACAATAGTTGGTCTGTTAAACGAAAGCCACAAGAGTAATCACGTATGACTATTTATAACTTATATGGCAGCGAAGGTTGCCATTTATGTGAACAAGCGCTGAGCCTGTGTTTACAGGTGATTTCTGAACAGCAACTCAAACAAATTGATATCGTAGATCAACCCACCGTAGCACACGAAAGCAAAAACTTAGTAGAGTTATATGGTGTTCATATTCCAGTGATAGAAAAATTAAATCCTGAGAACTCAGCCTTAAATAAAAAGTTGTTTTGGCCATTCACCCTAGAACAGCTTACACAGTTAACACAATAGAGTTAAAAAACTGATGGAATTATTAAGAATAGCCAATGGCGAACTTGCTTTTGGTGAAGATAAAATTTTAGATAAAGCGGACTTAAGTGTTCAAACGGGCGAACGTATTTGTTTAGTTGGCCGCAATGGCGCCGGAAAATCAACATTAATGAAAGTATTAATGGGGTTACAAAACCTTGATGATGGCCAAATATTAAAGTCTAGCACCATGCAACTGGCTATGTTAGAGCAAGATCCGCCTGAATCTTCCGACTCAACGGTGTTTGATTATGTTGCCCAAGGCGTGAAGGAAAATGCCGAATTAATCAGACGCTATCATGGTTTGATTCATTTAATCAGCGAAGATCCTAGCGAAAAAAACTTGAACAAACTCTCCAAGGTGCAAGACGAACTTGAGCAGGCAGGCGCTTGGCAAGACGAACAGCGCATTGAACAAGCCATGAGTACTTTGTCATTAAATCCAGATTCAAAAATTTGCGATTTATCAGGTGGTTGGCTTCGTAAATTAGCACTGGCAAAGGCATTGGTGACCAATCCAGATATTTTATTACTTGATGAGCCCACTAACCACTTAGACATAGAAAGTGTGTTATGGCTGGAACAATTCCTCAAAGACTTTGCTGGCACAATTATATTTATCAGCCATGACCGTGCTTTTATCCGGGGTTTATCAACACGAATTTTAGACCTTGACCGAGGCCAACTTAAAAGCTATCCCGGTGATTACGACTTATACATCGAACAAAAACAGCATGATTTACAAGTTGAAGAACAACAAAATGCGCTGTTTGATAAGCGTCTTGCCGAAGAAGAAGTATGGATTCGCCAAGGCATAAAAGCACGTCGAACCCGTAACGAAGGTCGAGTTAGAGCCTTAGAGAAGCTGCGTTTAGAACGCAAAGCACGTCGCGAAGTACGTAACCAAAGCACCATGAATATTACCCAAGGTGAGCGCTCCGGCAAGTTGGTTTTTGAAGCTCAAGATGTCACAGTAGCATTTGATGACAAGGTGGTTATCAACAAGTTAAATTTACTGATTACGCGAAATGACCGTCTTGCATTAATCGGCGCTAACGGTACCGGTAAATCGACACTGATCAAGCTTATAATGGAAAAGCTGAAAGCAACCAGCGGCAACATGCGCTCAGGGGTTAATTTAGAAATAGCCTATTTTGATCAACACCGTGAAGCGCTTGATCTCAATAAAACTGTGCAAGAAATTGTAGGTGAAGGCAAACAAGAGGTGATGGTGAATGGTCGTTCTCGCCATGTACTGGGTTACCTGCAAGACTTCCTATTCAGTCCTAAACGCGCTCGCACTCCTGTTAGAGCATTATCTGGCGGTGAAAAAAATCGATTATTACTGGCGAGGTTATTTTTACGGCCCAGTAACTTATTGATTCTCGATGAACCAACCAATGATTTAGACATTGAAACCTTAGAGCTTTTAGAAGAAGTAGTTGCAAATTATGCAGGAACCGTTATTTTAGTCAGCCATGATCGAGATTTTGTAAATAACTGCGTGAATACCTGCTTATACTTTGATGGCACTGGGCATATTAATCAGATCGTTGGTGGTTATGATGATGTCGACAGTTATTTAGCGTTAAAAAACGAGCAGCGTCAACAGCAGCTCTCTTCGGGAAAAAACAAAGCAACACAACAAAACACCGAATCGCCAACAAAAAGCAAGCCTCAACAAGAGGTTAAAAGAAAACTTTCGTTTAAAGAAAACAAAGAACTAGACGAGTTGCCCGTGATCATTGCTAACCTTGAAGATGAGATTGCTCAACTACAAGAACAAGTAAATCAAAGTGACTTTTTTAGCAAAGAAGAGCAATACACCAAAAATATATTGAACCAGCTTAGCGAAAATGAGTCAAAACTCGACCTTGCCTACACAAGATGGCAAGAGTTAGATGAAATTTAGTCAATGAGCTTAGTATACCCCCAATAACAAACAGAAGAGTTAAGTAATAGAATGGTCAAATTAGTTAAAAATATCATAGCGTTAAGTATTAGCAGCGCACTAAGTTTAAGTTTTATTACCCATGTTAATGCGTCTACTTACCAAATTGATGATAAAGGTGAAGTAAGCAACCTAAAATACACCTATGCTCAGCAACAAAATAGTAGCGCAGACATGGTGATATCTGGCACCAATGTTTATAATTTTCCTATTCAGTTTCAATATCTTGATGATGATGATTTTACCGCGATAGAACGATTTGCTAATTATTATTATCAAGGTGTGCATTCTCTTGATGATATTGAAGATGCTGAAGCGTTAAGAGCTGGCACCCCAACAGCAAATGATTTAGCTTGGGTAGTGCGTTGGTTACAAAGTACCCTTTCAACAGGAAAAGGCAAAAATATTGAATACCAAAAAGTTGGCGACACTCTAGCTATTACTAATATAGACGGCGTTAGCCAGGATTTTTCTTTATGGGATACAACCTTTGAGGGCACAGACACATTAACACGTTCAACCACAGATATCATCAGTGGTATTACCAACACGGGTATTTTATATGGCACAGCTACGGCTCCTTATTTGCCGAGTGATGTGTTTACCAATGACGCTGGCGAAGAACATACCTATTGGCTAAGAGAGCACGGTATTAGAGGCTTCTTCGCTTTTGATCAAGGCTCACAAGTCTATCAGTTAATTCCTATTGAGTCAGGCTACGGCGGTGGCACATCAGCAATAGTAGATGCTAACGACGCTGGTGTTGCAGTAGGCTTTAGCAGTTATAAAATGACACAATCATACCTTGAAGCAATTGAAGGCAGATCTGATCCAGACAAAAGCGATGAAGACAACAAGAACAATACTTGTGCTGATCCTGATATCGTACCTGGTGATATGACACTTGAAGCATGTATAGAAAAATTGCACATTAACGCGACCAGCGCGCCATATCACTCCATGGCGATTAAAGCGACCTTCGATACCAGTGGTGCGGTGGTAATAGAACAATTAGGTTTATTAGCAACGCCACATGAAGACGATGAACGGGCTTATTCAAGCTATGCTCTAGCAATCAATAATGATGGCGTAGCAGTTGGTTATGCTGATGGTTTTTATGATGAAACAGTAACAGAGCCTAAAGTAAACGAAGCAAAATATTATCAGTATGCGGTTCTTTATAAAGGTGGAGAAGTAATCGACCTGAGTGGCGATCATTCGCTGTCTAGAAACTCTAGAGCTTATGATATCAATGATGCAGGTATTGCAGTTGGGCATATCACTAAACAAACTGATGGCAAATATATTCAAAAGTTTTTTTATGCAGACACTAGCGTGCCTAAAGAAGAAATTAACATGGTCACCCCTGATGACTATTTTTCAGGGTCAGAGAGCACAGTTCGCGCCATCAACAACAATAACTTAATGGTAGGTGAAGGCGAAATTGAAACTCATAATGAAAGCTCTAGCAACCCGCGCAGAACCGCTGCTTTTGTTTATGATATGAACGATGATTTATTCAAGAACCTTAACGACACTATTCCGTGTAATTTACGTCAAAAATACGATATATTTGAAGCTCGCGACATTAACGATGATGGTATTATTTCAGCAACAGCCATAGTTAAAGTTGAACGCCGTGATGCCAAAGGTAATATAATGTTAGATGATAATGGCACACCATTAACTGAAGATGTAGTAAGAGCCATTAGCCTAACACCATCGCCAGAAGACGGTGAAACTTGTAGTGCAAAAGAAGAAGACAAAGTGATTCGTCAAGGGGCTAGCATTAGTTTTGGTAGCCTATTGTCAGTCATGGCACTTCTGGGCTTTCGCCGGAAATTTTTTAAATAACGTTACCCAGAGGTATTTAATACTATTCCAGTTATTAGACACCTTTAGCTAAACTAATTGAAATAATTGAAAAGCACCTTGATGGTGCTTTTTTCATTTCATCCTAAAATAAATATCACTATCTATCAAAAACTTAATATATTTTTATAAAAAAATTGCGTTTTAACATTGTTTTTTAGTCATTCATTAACTACGTTTTAGTAAGAAAAGATAATAAGAAAGGAGCGTGCATCTATGATGAAAAGGCAAAAACGAGACCGCCAAGATAGGGCTCATACACGAGGTTACCAAGCAGGTATATCTGGACGCTCAAAGGAGCATTGCCCATACCAAAGCACTTCGATAAAGTCGCAATGGTTAGGTGGTTGGCGTGAAGCCATAGAAGACAAACAGCAAGGCTTGTATAAATAAACAACCTAATGATTTATTTTAAATATATGTCTTGAAATCAGCTCAGCAAAATGAAAAGCCTAGCCCCGCTAGGCTTTTTCTTACACTATTTTTGTTAGTCTTTTTTCGCTAAAGGGTTAACTCGACCACCGGTTGTTTTATCAGCTCGCCCTTCTAGCTTGGCTTTTTCAGCACGACGCTTTCTGACTTCTTTTGGATCGGCAATAAGCGGTCTATAAATTTCAATTCTATCGAGATCTTCTAACACCGTTGACAACTTCACCGCTTTATTCCAAACGCCAACTTTATTAACCGTTAAATCAATTTCAGGGAACAGCTCAAGTATTCCTGATTCACTAATAGCACACTCTACAGTGGTGCCTTGATTTACCGGTAATGACAGAAGCTTTTGCTTATGAGGTAATCCGTAAGCTATTTCAATTTGAATCGCATCAGCTTGAGGTTGTGTCGTTTTCACGTATCATTGCACTCCATAAATAATTTTAGCGCGTTGGGTAAATGCCTGAACCATATTATTGGTTAAATGATCAAACACTCTACCAAACGCTAAATCAAACATTTTATTCGAAAATTCATACTCAAGTTCTAAACTAACCTTACACGCATCTTCAGATAATGGTGTTAATAACCAATGCCCTTGCAACTTATTAAATGGCCCGTCTACTAACTCTAACTGAATTTGCTGATTAGAGATTAAAGTGTTTTTAGTCGTAAACCATTTTTTCAAGCCCGCTTTAGACACTAATAGTGATGCTGTCACTGAGTTTTCATTCTCAGCAATAATTTTACTATTACTACAATCAGGTAAAAATTGAGGGTAAGCAAGAACATCATTTATTAATTGAAACATTTGATCAACACTATACATAACCAGTGCACTACGACTTAAAGACGGCATTCTAATTTTAACCTCGACAATATTATGGCGATATCATACCAAAACATACCAACAATCACATTATTCAGATGATTTTTCTACGAATGAGACAATTTCCCATTTCAAAGCACGTTTTTACCCGTATAATACCCGCAAGCAAAAATGGAAAAGATAATGGCCAAGAAAAAATCAAAAAATAAATCGAACAGCAACACCATTGCTTTAAATAAAAAAGCAAGGCACAACTACACCCTAACCGACAAGTTTGAAGCAGGGATGAGTTTACAAGGCTGGGAAATTAAAAGTATACGTAGCGGTAAAGTCAATATTTCAGATTGCTATGTGCATATTAAAGACCGAGAAGCCTATTTATTAGGCTCGGAAATAATGCCGCTTAATGCTGCGTCAAGTCACGTTGTATGTGATCCTAATCGTGATAGAAAACTACTACTTAACCGTAGAGAGTTAGACAAGGTCATTGGCGCTGTTGAACGTGACGGTTACTCTTTAATCGCAACGGCAATGTACTGGAAAGCATGTTGGGTAAAATTAGAGTTTTATTTAGGTAAAGGTAAAAAAGACCACGATAAACGTGCCGATATTAAAGACAGAGAATGGGCTGTTGATAAAGGACGACTAATGAAAAACAAAAACCTTGACCGTTAATTGGTTAACAATTATTACGTTGTTTAATCAATAAAATCGCTGTACAATGCGCTTTATAGGCTAATTTAGTCTATAATTAAATTGAAGAACTTTGGGGCGGATCTAGGATTCGACAAGATTCATGAAACCCAAGGTGCATGCCCAGGGGCGGTTGGCCTGGTAAAAAGCCGCAAAACTATAATTGCAAACGACGAAACGTTCGCACTAGCCGCTTAAGGCTAGCCATCACCTCATAAATTGTCCTGTTGTTTCGAGGATTGATGGTCACCCCAAATAGGATAGCGAGGGAAGCACGCTTAAGGCTGAACCGCGAAATAGTATTAAGCTCACCATGACGAAGCCTGTCGATTGGCGTCTAATTGGTTAAATAAATAATCGACTAAGCATGTAGTACCGAGGATGTAGGCTTTTTGGACGGGGGTTCGATTCCCCCCCGCTCCACCAAATTGAGTACTGATGAAAGTCAGTTAAATCAAGCCATAGGCACTGGAAACAGTGGTTGTGGCTTTTTTGCACCTGATACCCAATGGGTCTCAGATAGTCCTAAATGGGCTACAGAATGGCACCGTTTTGACACTTTTTTGCCATCGTCGACAAATAACATTGGTACACGTGAATGTTATTCCTTCCGTAAAAAAATATTTGAACGTCATCCTTACTTAGAAAACGCATTAAAAAGTAACTATCTAAAACTCTATCATCAAAAAAACTTAAGAGAAGCTAACCTCTTTATACATAACATAGATAAATCACTCGTTATTCATGATTTAAACCTATCTTTTGCAACACCAAAAATTAGAAGTTTTTGCGAAAACATGTCACGAAAATGCGGGTTAACTGTTGCTGAATTTGGCGAGAATAAAACTTCATATCAAATATGTAGCGGTATCGCTAAAAAATACACTATCCAAGTTGATGCTTTTGATACTGATAAACCATTTATTCCTACATTAAACAAACTGAGTTGTGCCGATTGGTGGTTTCGTAAAATTAATAAAATACGTCTACAGCATGTTGAACAAGTACATAGAAAATTAAGCTTAGTCCATAAAGATGCAAGTTGCTATGCGAGTAACTTTGCATTAGAAAACAGGAAAACTCAGCTTATAAACTCATTTGACTATTTATCAGCTAATCAGATTGTTAATGAAGATGGTCAAACGTATACATTGCTTGATGTATATAAAAATTCAGTATCAAATCCTAGAATTCGTAAAGCCGAACTAATGACTCGCATACGTGGCTTTGAAGAAGTTGCCACACAAATGGGTCATGCAGGTGAATTTTATACCCTAACCTCACCTTCAAAGTACCATGCTTACTCAAATGGTAAAGCAAACCCAAAATTCAATGGTTCAACACCTAAAGAGGTAAATGATTATTTTAATAATAACTGGAAACTCATTCGCTCAGCTTTACAGAAAAAGAACATTCACCCTTATGGCTTTCGAGTTGTAGAACCACACCATGACGGAACACCGCATTGGCATTTATTATTGTTTATGCATCCTGATGATGTACAAACTACTCGCTCTATTTTTAGTAAATATGCTTTGCAAGAAGATGGTAATGAAAGAGGCGCTAAAGAGCATCGTTTTGATATGACCTCAATAGATCCTAAAAAAGGAAGTGCGGCTGGTTATATTGCTAAATATATTTCAAAGAATATTGATGGTTCAGACCTAGATGATGATTTATACGGGAATGATGCAAAGCCCGCAGCTTCAAAAATTGATGCTTGGTCTTCTTTATGGGGTATTCGTCAATTTCAGCAAATTGGTGGCCCCTCTGTTACCGTTTGGCGTGAACTCCGTCGATTACAAGAGACCGAACAGCCAGATGTCGTGCGAGCGTTTACCGCTGCCGACGCTGGTGATTGGGCTGCTTATGTTATGGCTATGGGGGGAGCAATACTTCCAAGACGTAACCGCCCTATTCATCCCTATTATGAAACTAAAATAAACGAAACTGTTGATATTGAAACTGGGGAAATAATCCAGAACAATTTAACTTACTACGGTGATGTTAAAGCTCCATCATTAAAAGGCCTTATCAATAAAAACGTTATCAATTTAACTCGTACTCGATTATGGAAAAGAATAACGCAACCGATGACGACTTGCGGTTCGAAGTATGAGAGCGGCAATAAGGAATTGGTAAAATTACATCCTATACCGATATAGCAATATGCTCAGGCGCGGAAGCTGCGACGACGAGGGCGAAGCCTGAGCAACGAGGAGAAGCGCGAAGCGCCCTTGGACTTGTGTAAATAACTGTACTAACCCTAATACGAAAAATGGAGACAACAAAAAATGAATATAGAAACGTTTGGCTTTGGTGACCAATTCACCTTAAACGATGCCTTTGAATTGCTTAACTGTCATGTAGTTAAAAAAGGAGATGAAAAAAAATCAGAATCAACCATTGAAGTGATTGGCTTTGTTGCAGGGGTTATAACGCTAAATGATGAAATTGAGGTAATGATTAAATTCCCTAAAGAACTGGTACAACTAACGAAATCAGGTTTTTCTGACAATATCACGCTATTGGAAATGACTTAATAGCGTTTAGCTTTTTTATAAGCTTGCTCTTTAATAATTTGGATTACCCGCAGTGAAGTATTATGACTTTTTTCTTCTAACTAGAATTTTGATTAAAATGCCGAATATATATTTGTGTGTTTTTTATACAAAAAATACACTCTTTAGCTTTGACTTTTAAAATTTGTCCACTACTATCAAGTACGAGTGTTAGAAAATTCAAAAGGAGTTGATATGAAATATACAATAATATTATTAGCCTTAGTAGTACTCGTGTCATTTAAAGCATCTTCTGAAAAGAATTGTTCATATATAGATTCTTATGGAAATTACTACTGCATATCAAGGGTTAATCTTATGGCAGTAGTTGATGCAACATTTGATCAGCAATATCAAAGTCAGTGGTGCTGGGCTGCAAGTCTTTCGAATGTATTTGATTCTTATAATCACCCTGTATCTCAACAAAGAATCGTTGAAGAAGCATATGGCGGGCTAATTAACCTGCCAGCTCAAGGCTTTCAAATAGCTCAACAGTTAAATAAAACATGGATAGATGATTATGGAAACTCTTTTAGTGTACGTTTAACAGGAGCATACGATTATTATAAAGGTGTTTATTCATTAAATAATCAAATGATAGTAGACAATCTAACTCAAAATAAACCATTAATAATTGGTACTAATGGTCATGCCATGACCTTATATGAAGTAGCTTACTATGAAACATTTAACGGGCCAAACTTTATAGGTGGTAGCGTTTACGATCCTTGGCCTAACAGGGGTTGGAGACAGCTTACAACTGCTGAATTTACTCCAATAAACCTTGGTGGGCAAATGCAATTTCTTGTTACTGCTACTTTAACTAGCATCAACACAAATAATAATAATGATTCAGTTAGCACTTCCAATGACGATAGTGGTGGCACAACTGGCGTTTTCTTTTTGCTACTCATAACGATTGGCTTAATAAGAAACAAGAAATGGTGACCCTTAGTTAACCTTTACTTCTGAGATAAGCACCCTTTTTAGTTATATGATCAAAGCTAAAAAGGTGCTCATAACGAGCTTCTTGGCACTGTCCTATTAAACGTTGATGAAATTCCTTACCACTTTGAATTACATCAACCTTACCATTACAAATAGGGCAAACGCCTTCATAAACTACCGTTCTAATTTCACGGATAGTACTACCATTTTTCCGTTTTTCTCCTGTGCTAACTAGTTCTATTTGCGCTGAAAAAGTATTCAATGTTAATAACCATTGGGGTGCTTGTACAACACTACGGTCTAACAGTTTAAAATATGGTACAAATAAATAAGCGATAAAACCAAATAATGAAAAAATGATAATTGACGGTGATAACCAAGCTTTAGATAGCCAACCTGAGATCGAAAATAACAAGCTAAGAAAAGCGATATAAGTTAGAGCGATTAACAAAGCAGGAGCCCAACGCGTCAAACCATCAAATTTAAAATTCGCAAAGGGTTTTGCTAACCATGGCGTGTCTTTTAGTTGGCTCACACGATAAATAATAGCTGTTGAGTCTGTATCCATTTCAGTTGATATATTTTCGATTAAATTCAATTGAGGGAAGTATTCATTTCTCTTTTTCCCACTTGATTCATCTGGCACAAAACATAGCCAAGAATTTGCATCAGTATCTTTAGCAAACTCCTTAAATTCAACTATGTTTTGTTCCATGAATTCTTTTAGTTTTTTAAGGTGCCTAGCTAAAAAACGTCTCGATTTATCACTATCAGTTTCATCTGATTTACATAACTGATACAAGTAAATTGCATCATAAGATATAAGGTCAGATAGCTATATCATTGATAGAACAATGCTTAGGCCAAGAGATGCAATTAATTTTGTAAACCTATGTTTAGCTGAATGTAATGGTGAAATAGAGTTAAATGAAGATATTGTTCTAGAAGCCGAAGAGAAATTTTACTCAGTAAGGAAAACAGCTTTAGCTAAGGAATGGGGAAGCATTTTTTTTCACATTGATGAATATTTGGATAGTTTGGAATTTTTGACTACTATAAACTTTAAAATAAAAGAATTAACAGTACAAGAAAAAGATAGTGTGCTAAATTATTTAATGGATAGGCCGAACATTCAACCTGACAATGAAGAACATAATAATAGAATGCTTAATTTTGATGAGCTTGTTAAAGTTTGGTTCACTGTTGGCGTTATTGGAATACAAAAATCGGAAACTTTGGTAATTTATTCGTCCTTTGAAAAGCCTGAATTAGACATTACAGATCTAACTAAGAAATTTGTAATACACCCGTTATTCTTTAGGCATTAAGCTAAATTATATTTACCTGCATTATAGATAGAAGTCTAACTCAAGTGACATGCCTGTGTCACTTTCATAAATAAGGTATTGATTAAAGTATGATTTACAAATGTTCGACTCCCCCCCGCTCCACCAAATAAAGACCTTTTTAGTCTGACCGTTATACCTAGTAACGCTTAGATTTGGCGATAAATTGATAACAATTTATGTTAAAAAACCGCTTAATAGCGGTTTTTTTATGCCTAATGGTTTTGCATGATCTAATTACAATGCGAGCAGTAATATTTCACGACTTACTTCTAAGGTAATATCATTATGTTCGCCCAGTGAAGTCATACCATGTTGCTGTAATCTGTTAATGACCAAATCAACATCTTTGCGTTGAAGATTAACATCAGATAAGCGAGTTGGTACTTGCATTTGTGTGAAAAACTGCTCGGTTAACTCGATAGCTTGGTCAATACGAGCATTATCTTCCCCTTCAGTTATCTGCCATACACGAGTCGCATATTGTAAAAGTTTTTCACGTTTTTGCTCTTTTTGTACTTTCATTACCGCAGGTAACACAATAGATAAAGTACGTGCGTGATCAATACCAAAGGCGCCAGTAAGTTCATGGCCTATCATATGAGTTGACCAGTCTTGTGGCACACCCGCTCCAATAAGACCATTTAATGCCATCGTCGCCGACCACATAATATTGGCTCTAACCTCTAGATCTTCCCTAGTCTCTGCTCGTAAGGCTTTTGGTCCTTCTTCAATTAAGGTTTGCAACAAACCTTCACTGAAGCGGTCTTGTACCTTACCATTCACACTGTAGGTTAAGTATTGTTCGATGGTATGGATAAAGGCATCAATAACACCATTACTTATTTGCCGATCTGACAATGATAAGGTCACACTAGGGTCTAGCACCGCAAATAGTGGACGAACCAAAGGACTATTGAAAGCTAGCTTATTACCATCTCGTGTTACCACTGAGTTGCCATTACTTTCAGAGCCTGTTGCTGGTAAAGTTAAAATTGCCCCCATAGGTAATGCTTTAGTGACGGTTTGCTGTTTTGCAAGAATATCCCAAGGGTCACTGTCTTTAGCACCTTCACTTTCTCCTTCTCTTTCTCCTTCATATAAGGCAGCAGCGGCAATAAATTTAGCACCATCAACCACAGAGCCACCACCAACAGCAAGTAAGTAATCAATACGTTCCGCTTTAATAATTTGCTGAGCCTGCATTAACGTGTCGTAACTTGGGTTAGGTTCAATACCTGAGAATTCAAAAAAGGTGTGTTCATCTAGCGCCTTAATCACCTGTTGATAGACGCCATTATTTTTTATGGAGCCTCCACCATAAACCAATAAAACTCTTGCATCTAACGGAATTTCTTGTGAAATAGCCTTAATTTGTCCTTCACCAAAATGGATACGGGTTGGATTTTGAAAACTGAAATTTAACATTGCGATATCCTAACGTTATTTAAATAATTTACAGGTGCGTTGTTTAAGCAGAAAGTTGAGCGAGTAATTTTTCAGCGGCTAATGCTGAACTTGCTGGGTTTTGACCAGTAATAATAAGACCATCTTGAACGGCGAAGGCATGCCAATCGTCTGCTTTTTGGTATTCACCACCACGCTTAATGAGTTCATCTTCAAGTAAAAAAGGGACTACTTCTGTTAATTGCACCGCTTCTTCTTCGCTGTTAGTAAAACCGGTAACTGCTTTGCCTTTAATGGCAAACTCACCAGATACTTGTTTTACATTTAATAAAGCTGCGCTGGCATGACAAACTGTTGCAACAGCCTTGCCTGCTTTTAGAAAGCCTTCTATCAAGCTGATTGAGTCGATGTTTTCGGTAAGATCCCACAATGGTCCATGACCTCCTGGGTAAAATACGCCATCAAAATCATCTACGTTAAGGGATGATAACTGCACTGTGCTAGCAATTTTAGCTTGTGCGGCAGCATCACTGTCAAATCGTGCAGTTGCTTTGGTTTGAAAGTCTTCAAGCGTACTTGTTGGGTCAATTGGCGCCGGTCCGCCTTGTGGTGAAGCGAGAGTTACCTCAACCCCCGCATCAATAAATACATAATAAGGGGCTGCAAACTCTTCTACCCAAAAACCGGTTTTTTGGCCGGTGTTACCAAGTTGATCATGTGAAGTTAGTACCATCAATATTTTTTTAGTCATCATCATTTATCCATATAATTGTGTCGGTTAATGTAAGCGCATTTGCGTGTGTGCTTATTTCAATAAGCTCAGTATATGCAAATATAACTTCATGAACAATGCAGATAAAACTGACAACATTGTATCAATAATTAAAACAATGTAAGGTTAAGTATGTGTTTTGGTTGATTAGGTAGTATTAGTGGATATTTCATTTGAACAGCTTAAAAGTATGGTTGTATTTGCTCAGGTTATTGACCAAGGCAGCTTAAGTGCGGCGGCTAAACATTTAGGACTATCTAGAGCCGTTGTCAGCTATCATTTGAAAAAGCTAGAAGCACAACTTGAGGTAAAACTGCTAAACCGCTCAACACGTTCAATTAATCTTACTGAAGCTGGCCAAGCCTATTATGAGCGCTGCCGCGTCATTGCCGAGCAAGCAGGTGTGGCTAAACAGCAAATTGAGAATTTCAAAAATGAACCTATCGGGTTACTTAAAATAACCTGTCCTGTCAATGTTGGCTTGCAAACTGTTGTGCCTGCACTCAATGAGTTTAAGAAAATTTATCCTAAAATTGAGCTTGATGTCATGCTAACTGATGAAGTGGTGAACATTATGAAAGAAGGAATAGACCTAGCGATCCGTGGTGCACCATTAGCTGACTCTGGTTTACAAGCAACTAAACTTGCTACCTTAGAAACGTGTCTGTGTGGAGCCCCTGAGTACTTTCTTCGTTATGGACGCCCAGAAAAACCTGCCGATCTTTGTGAACATCAATGGGTGATCTACAAGCTGACTTCCGGCGTTTTAACCTTAAAGAAAGGTAGCCGAACATTCAGTATTGTCACCAAAGGAAGCATTAGTACAAATAATGCAGCTGCACGTACCGCTTTTGTTGAAGCGGGGCATGGTTTAGGTCGCATCCCCATATACGATGCTCTGCCTAAAATAAAAGCAGGAACGTTAGAAAGGGTGCTCGGTGATTATAGCTTTAACGATATCAATGTTTATGGTGTTTTCCCTCCGGGCACAGCCAACTCTAAAAAACTTAGACTACTACTTAACTTTTTGAAAGAGTATTTTACCAGCCAAATAAGTAGAAAAGTCGCCTAAAATATACTTAGCCATAGCAATAGAGTAGCATCAATTATGGATGCATTGGTATGCTATTTATAGCAACATTAACCTTGACTAAAGCCGTTATGATACCTTTAGTTACCATCTCTCAAAAGGAGTTCTATGTTGAGTTCTGCCACAGTAGTTGACTTTATCAACAGTATAGAAAACATAAACAGCAATGATTGGCATAAGTTAAATAGTTCAACTTGTCCTTTTCTTGGTTATGATTTTTTTGATGCTCTTGAAAAAAGCGATTGTGCAACTAAAAAACAAGGCTGGCAAGCTCACCATTTAGTTGTAAAAACTAATAATAGTGTGTCAGCTGTCATGCCAATGTATCTGAAAAACCACTCTTGGGGTGAATATGTTTTTGATTGGGCTTGGGCTGATGCTTTTCAACAACACAATATTGAATACTACCCTAAATTGGTTGGGACAATTCCTTTTACACCAGTTTCTAGTAATAAATTACTCTCTTCAACACATCAGATAAATGATTTGTTTCAACCGCTAATTGAGCATTGCCAGCATAACAATATAAATAGTTGGCATATTCTATTTTGTAATGAAGTGGCAACGAGTTTGCCTGAAGACGTATATCAACGTAATACTGTTCAATTTCATTGGTTTAATCGTGATTATAAAAATTTCGATGATTATTTAAACACATTCACCTCGCGTAAAAGAAAAAACACTCGCAAAGAGAGACAATCAATTAGCCAACAAAAGATACAAACTAGGCTACTGACAAATGATGAAATTACCCCAAAAGATCTTAAATTTTTTTATTTAACCTATCAGCTTACCTACTTAAAACGAGGTCATCAGCCTCATTTGAACTATGATTTTTTTGAGCAGCTATTAAATAGCATGAGAAATAATATGTTGTTGATCATTGCCAACGATGAACAAGAAGATGTTGCCTGTGCTTTATTTTTATATGATGACTCACACTTATATGGTCGCTATTGGGGCTGTACTAAAGATTATAAGCACTTACATTTCGAGCTTTGTTATTATTTAGGTATTGAGTTTTGCATTAACAAGCATTTAACCGTTTTTAATCCTGGCACTCAAGGTGAGCACAAAATACAAAGAGGTTTTGAACCTGTGTTAACACACTCATATCATTGGATCAAACATGTAGAATTTAAAGCAGCTATTAAAAGTTTTTGTCTAGAAGAACAAAAACATATGCTATCTTACCAACAACAATGCCAACAAATGTTACCGTTTAAAAAGTAAAATTAATAACATATGATAAATAAACCTTTTTCCCAAGCATGTGAAAATAACAAGCAACCAATTTTAACTATTTTGACTCAGGTATTTTCAAGCAAAAAGCATGTGTTAGAAATTGGCTCTGGCACCGGCCAACATGCCTCTTTCTTTGCCCAACACCTTACACATTTAACATGGCAAACCAGTGATTTATTAATCAATCATGAAGGAATTAACCTGTGGTTAGAGGAGTCAAAGTGCCCTAATATAAAAAGCCCTATTGTTATTGATTTAAATAATGTATGCGCAGCCACTCTAACTAACTTACCCATTAACGTTATAGATGGAATATATACCGCTAATACACTCCACATAATTAGCTGGCCATTAGTCGTCAATTTTTTTCACGATATTGCAAAACACATAACGTCAAAAGCAAACGTTTGTATTTATGGTCCTTTCAATTATCAAGGAAAATTCACTAGCCAAAGTAACGCAAATTTTGATTTATGGCTCAAGGCAAGGGATGTAAACAGCGGAATACGTGATATTGAAGCAGTATTATCATTGGCCAACGAGGTTGGCCTTAAGTTAACTGACGATCATGAGATGCCAGCGAATAATCGTCTTTTGGTATTTTCAAAAACTTAATTTTACCACTGATTACTTTGCTTTAGCCGGCTCTACATTAAGCGCTTTCAAATGCTTAGCAATATCTTCTGCCGCGGTTTTAGTATTAATATCTTCATCTATTTTTAATATCTTGCCTTCTTTTGATATATAAAAAGTGACTCGGCTTGCAACTCTCATAATATTCAACACATCATATGATTTAGCCACTTCTTTTGATGGATCACTTAGCATAGGGAAATCTGCGCCCGTTTTCTTGGCAAAAGCTCTGTTATCATCTAAAGGATCAACACTAGCCATAAAGTAGCTGGCGTTAAATTCTCTAATTAAATGGCCATTGTCTACGAGTGATTTACATTCAAAGGTACATCCACGTGTATTAGCCATGGGGTACCAAGCTAATACAACGACTTGTTTACCTTTATAGTCACTCAATTGGTAGAAATCCCCCGTGGTTGCTTGTAGTTTAAAGTTTGGTGCTATATCACCAACGTTTAAATCAGTTGCTAATAAACGAGTACTCGAAAATACTGCTAATAAGATACAAACTAATTTGAGTGTTTTTATCATGGGTTTTACCTTTAGAATTAAATATTTGTGCATGTTACTGTACTATACCTTATTTGATCTGGTGACTGGTACTAGAATCAAACAACGATAATTAACTAAAAATGAGTAATGAACAAGCAAATATCGAACATATCCTCAGCTTTTGGTATTTCTCTGATATAATCAAGTCAGTATTAACCTGCAATTACAACAAATTAGATGAAAAACACTATAGACTATTACTTTCCGTCAAACTTTCTGTCAAAGGACTTTAAGTGAGGTGGTTAAAAGTCACAATAGCGACTTTATTAATAACTATATTATTAATAAGCTTAGTTTTTTTCGCCCGAAAGCCGCTGGTTTCCTATACCCTAAACCACTATTTACTAACAGATGAAGCTCAGCTAAGTTGTATTGATTTTCACTTAACCTCTTCCCTAAATATTGTTATCAGTAAAGCATGTATCAGCACACCACAGGCAGATATAGCCATTATAAATACGGGTGTGCAATTATCTTCAAGTTTTCAAGTAACCGCTATAAATATTGAAGGGTTGACAATTAATGCCAAGGCCAAATTGTTAGGCACAAACAACACTACCTCAACCTTGATTACAGCTGATGTTTTTCAACACTATTTAGCAAAAGTAGCACAAGTATCTTTACCTTTACCCATCACAATTGAAGAACTCACCTATCAACCTTTTTACCAACAAAAACACACCGCCACAACGCTATATTACGGACAATTAAACGCCGTGAATAAAACCATTGAGTTCGCCTTAAGAAACAGTAAAAAAGCACATATTGTCTGCGTAGAGCTGATCGCAAATGGCGATAATTTCACAGCAAAATTAAATACAGATTTATCACAGTTAACTCAATTTCTGAGTAGCCATCAACTCTCACTGCCTGCAAATATTGCGAAACGTATGGCTGTTTCAGGTGTGTTATCTACCCAACTGCAATGGCAAAATGAAACATTAACCGCCAGCAGCATACTAAATGACTTTTCACTCGATAGCCCCGAGGTTTTAGCACAAACGGGGCTAATTAATATTAACGGCATGCTTTCGTGGTTAACAACAATAACGGCCAATACCGCGGTGTTTACTATTGATGAGCAAAGCGTCATAAAAAGCAACGTTAATAACCAACAACTGCTTGACTATTTATCAACTAAAAACATTTCCGATAGTATTATTTCTTTCATTAAGGCTAACCCTATCAATGGCCTAGTGATTAATCCACAAGGGATAATAAAGGCAGAGTTTAACAAGCAGCAAGCATTGATTTCAAAGCTTGAGTTCACATTAAATAATGCAGCTAGCCCATTAAAAATAAGCGTTACTGATACCTTATTAACTTATCAAACTAAGCACAGTATTCGCCCCAAACTTAATCATTCAAATTACTCGATTGACGCAAATTTAAGGATAAAGGCCTTACAACCGCTAACAAATATGCCGGTAAAAATAACAGCACTCGGCACTATTAAAGAGAGTGATTTAGGCTGGAAAATTAGCGTATCCCCCAACACAAAATTAGAACTATCAAAGTTAGCTTTGCCATCCCCTAACACCAATTCAGCAAACACCAAGAGCCAAAAAAGTACTGCGATAAATAATATAGTCAGTATAGAAAAGCTCATTACAAACGCACAGGGAAAAGTTAGCATTGATCCGCATGGTTTAGCTGATGTCTCATTACAACTTGATAGCTACGCATCAACACTACATGTCACAAATTTAGCGTTAATTAAGCAATTGGAAGTCAAATCAAAATTCACCGGCAACCTGCAAAATATCGATATAACAGCAAATGCAATTGCCGATGGAGTTCCATTCGCCAATATAAATATCAGTGGCGATATCGCACAGCCAAAATTTGATATTAATGCTCATGACTTGGCTTTAACTGATCTGTTATCGTTAACACTTAACTTACCTATTGATATATCACTGATTGATGGCAAGGTAAGTTATCAGCTACTTGGTCAATTTACAGATAGTAGCAACTGGTTGAACAATTCGGCTAACCTTTCTCTATCAATACAAGCATTAACGGGGGAAATTGAGGACACGTGGATTCAGTCTCTTAACTGGCAACAAAGATTAGTGCTAGGAGATGGTGATCTTAAAAGTACTCACGACGACAACACCGTCAAAGATAACTTAACCATAGCTAAAATTGAAATAGCGCCACCATTAACCAACCTTTCAGCGCAAACCACACTAGATTTAGAAAATGATCAATTAAATATCAATCTCAACAAGGTTAATGCCGAGCTTTTAGGTGGTAGTGTTTTTATTGCCAATGCGCAAGTTCCGTTTTTAGATAGTCGTTCAGTTGATGTTAAGCTAACTCGTGTAGACTTAGAAGAATTACTCGCATTAGATCCAAAACAAGGCATTATAGTGACAGGCAAAATTTCAGGTAACTTACCTGTATCAACCAACGGCAAAAAGTTTACCATTTCAGATGGCGAGCTGCATAATGTTACTAACGGTATAATTAAAGTGGCAAATAACCCTGCGGTAGAACAACTAAAAAAGAACGACCCGCAATTAAAACTGGCATTTGATGCGATGCAAAACATACATTATCACCAATTATCTTCTAAGGTATCCATGGCTAATGATGGCTATATGATATTTGATACTATCATCCGAGGAAGAAATCCCGATCTTGATAATGATGTTAACTTAAACCTAAATCTTAGTTATGATTTATTAGGCTTATTAGAGTCATTAAATATAACCAAGGAATTAGAACAACAACTTATCGACCGGTTACAAAAAACTAAGGAGCATTTATGAATAAAGTACTCGCAATAGCATGTGTTGCTATTCTACTTAACGGTTGTACCCACAAAGTAGAAGTCAGTGCTAAAGAGCCCATTACCATTAACTTAAATTTAAAAATTGATCATGAAATACGCGTAAAAGTTGATAAAGAGCTTGATAGTATTTTCAGTGAAAATAGTGACATATTTTAAGGAGCAACTATGTATACATTAATAAAAAAAATTAGCTTAGCACTGATTGCTTTAAGCATAACCTTCTCTGCATGGGCTATATCGCTCAACCAAGCAAAACAGCAAGGATTAGTAGGTGAAATGGCCAATGGTTATTTAGGTGTGGTTGTTACCAGCCCTGAAGTAAGCAGTTTAGTAGAAAATGTTAACAACAAACGTAAGCAAATTTACCTTGATCTTGCACGTAAAAATAAATTAACCATGAAGCAAGTAACTGCTTTAGCTGGTGAAAAAGCCATCAGCAAAACACGTTCAGGGCATTTTATCAAATTGGCTTCAGGCGGCTGGATAAAAAAATAGCACGACACCACTGAAGATCGCTTTGCCAATGCGTTCAAGATTGACATATTGGCTGCTATTACTCTCATTCACATAGCAGCCAATGAAATGAAATAAAAAACAGAAATTATTGATATAAATCGCGACATCCTGTTGCCGATTATGTTCAACTGACTCACATCTCTTAAATTAATTAGTTTGCTTAACCTCTCAAGCAAAGAAACGTAATTCCTATGAATAAAACAGCACAAATATTATTATTAATACTGGCCACATTCTTCTTCTTTATTGGTATTAAAAGCTATCAACACTCAACTGCTTATACCGAATTAACTAATATACAAACAACTAAAGGCACTGTTTTACAATTACATTGCCCGCCTAAAGGCGCTGCGGCATTGAGTCTTAATAGCTCTGATGCTACTTATAATTTGTCGATTAAATTTAGAACAGACTATTGTGATAACGACAAACCTCAAGCGTTGGTAGGTAAAGACATCACCATGAAGTATGTGCAAGTAAATGACAATTTTTACCAAGTTTATCAACTCACAGAAAATGATCGTAAAATTCTCAGTCCTGAAGAAGTTGAGGCCGATCAATCAAGTGCCACTTTTGGCTTATTTCTCCTAGCCTTTTTAATTATTGCTTTAGTTATATATAAGCGTCGATTTGCTAAAAAGCCATAATTAAGCGCATATTTCACTTATGGTTTTTCGAAAAAGCACCAACGGGTCATTTAAATTAAGATGTTGATTGTTAACTTGGTATCTGTGCGTTTTGAATGAGCGCTTTAACCATATGCAAGTCAACATCCCCCTCCCTTCAGTCACAAATATATTATATTGTTTGTAAAGTTGGCGATAATTCGTAAAATAGCGCTGTCATTTATATCGCCTGAGCGCTGTTCAAGGAGAAGCTCTTGTTTTTTGAAGGCTCTGAAAAAAAAGCTGAAATCATAGTTAATAACAACACATTTTCTTTGTTAACCGACCTAGATGATGGCTTTTGGCAAGCATTAGTCGCGCGATGCAACGCACAAATACTTTCTTGCATTGACAATGAATATTGCAAAGCCTTTTTGCTTTCTGAGTCAAGTTTGTTTGTCTGGAACGATCGATTTTTGATTATAACTTGCGGAGTAACAACGTTAGTTAATGCGATTGATTATTTTCTTGAAAAAATTGATCAACGTCATATTCACCATGTTACCTATCAACGAAAAAATGAATATTTTTCTCACGCTCAATTAAGTTGCTTTGATGAAGACACTAAGCTATTAGCTCAGCGCATTAAAGGTAAAGCTTATCGGTTTGGTGAAATGGACAGCCATCACAATTATATCTTCCATCAAGACAATCAATATCTAATTCCTGCTGAGGATAAAAGCTATGAGTTATTGGCTTACCAGATCAGTAGCCAAGCAACACAGCTATTAACTACGCCTGGGCTCTCACCACAATGTATTAGGGATTTTTTGGGTATAGACAACTTATTACCCGGCTTTCTCATTGATGATTTTGTATTTAACCCTTATGGGTATTCTTTAAATGCAATTAGTAAAACTGAGTATTTAACTATTCATGTTACGCCACAAGCACAAAGTAGTTATGTTAGCTTTAAATCAAATATTAACTTAATCATGCTAGTCCCCCAAATTCTAGCCGCATTGCAACCTGCTTCTTTTGATTTGCTCAGTTTCAATGAATTTAATTTTGCTGACCAAATTCAAACAACCATTAATAAAGAGTATATTAGTAAGTCTCTGGTGAGTGATACACTAACAAATGGTTGTTTTGTCTGCTTTGCTAACTTTATCAAACCACAACATCATTACACTAAGCCAGTCTCCCTTGGTTTAACCCAAAACAGCCACGCACTATGATATTCAATAGAAAGTTACCAATGAATATGGATAATAAGCAAGATTCAACTCAATCAATGAAGTTTACTTGTCCTATTTATATGACTCTCATTATTATTACCTTATTCACAGTAACAAAGATTCAAGCTATTGTGATACGCCACGACGTGGATGATAAACATTACCAAACACTAGCAAAACAATATAAAAAGGCAATAACATATAATGATGGCTGCGTAGGTACTGTAATTGCGTCCAAATGGGTGCTAACTGCTGCTCATTGTGTCGCACCTGAACAAAAGCGCCCTTTTTTTATTGAGCACCTAGAGAAAAAATATCCTGTTGAATTTATCAGTATCCACCCAAAAAATGATCCGAATACAAATAACTATGATATGGCATTGCTACGTTTAAAATGGCCAATGCAGCAAGCTCAACCAGCGATACTCTACCCATATTCAGACGAGCTTGGTAAACAGGTCACTTTCGTTGGTAATGGCAACTTTGGTGACGGGATTAATGGCATCACCAATACAAAAGCAACACTTAGAGCTGCCACCAATATCATAACTGACACTAGCCAGAGTCAATTATCTTTCATTTTTGACCATCCAAAAAATGCACTGAAGCTAGAGGGTATTAGTGGGCCTCATGATAGCGGTGGCCCTGCGTTCATCGAACAAGATGGTAATATTTATATTGCTGGTGTTAGTTCTTGGCAAAAAAATCAAGGTATTGAAGGTGTTTACGGCGTCACTGAGTATTATGCCAGGGTATCAACCCAGCAACAGTGGATTACCGATACATTAATAAAGCATAAGCCTCAACCTACTAAGCCGCATTTATTATTAACAGCTGTTCAAACAGCGTCAGCAGACTCGCTCAAAAAGCAATTCTCTTTATATCCTAACTGGACAAATAACACCGCCTTAACAACGGCACTATTGCTAGAGCTTATTTATCAATTACCAGCCAATAGATCTCAAATAGTTATAGCCGCTATTCCTGAATTGGCAAAATTGACAATCAGTAACCTAAGCCTTCCTTGGTATGTTATTGAGCAGGGTAATTGGGGGTTATTTGAATATTTGATTGGTCTAGATATCAATATTAATGAGAAAAACAGTTATGGCGAATCTTACTTAGCACAGTTATTGATGTTCCCCCCTGAAGACGCAATATTCACTCAGCTTGTCAACCAGTTAATAAAAAATGGCTTAGATATTAACGCTAGAGATGAGCGAGGCAATACCGCTTTGGCATTAGCGACTTATTTAGCTAATCGAGATAATAATTTGCAACATGTGCAGTTGTTACTTGCAAACAAGGCAGATCCTAACCTCGGTGATTTCGCTAACTTTACCCCTTTGATGTACATAGCGAGTGTTGGCAATGTTGAACTTGCTGCACTCTTTTTAACACATGGTGCTGATATTAGTTTAAGAGACAGCGAAGGAAAAACAGCTCTAGAGTATGTGCAAAAGCATAACCGAGAGGAAATGTTACGATTATTAGATGGAACAACAAAAAATAAAGGGTAATAACATCGCTGCTATTACCCTGTTTATTATTCAATGTATCTGAATCTATTTAGTGATTCTCTGAGACCATATTGATGGTATGTTCACTTTAGGACAAAAATTTGTAATTTCAGTAGAGCGCCTGCTGAAATATTTAATGGCAAAACGCCTCTTGGCAAAGCTAAACTTGTAACCGCTTGGGACTATGTTTTATCTGGTTATTATTTTCCTGACTAAAAATAAGATAACTAAGTAACGAAAGTAACAATTTAACGTTCATACAGAAACCTAATTCTTTTAGGTTGAAAGTAAAAATAAACGAAAGATTGCCTATTTATCTGTAAGTTATTACCCAAATTTAATAATATTTTCAGGTTAAGGAGGAAGTTATTAGCCTATTCTGTAGAAAATAGGCTATATATCACAAATTACTAGTCCGAACGATGCGAAAGGGACATTCGACTAATTAATTGTTGATTTTTGTTATCTGAACGGAGCATTCATTTATTTTACAGGTCGTTTTCCATACCATAGAAGGTACTGGCTTAATACAATAATAATGAAGCTAAATAAATATTCTAAATTGCTTTCAGGAATATCAGACAAGATATAAAGAGGGGATACTACCATAATAAGGCCTATATATCCTTTAATGATATAAAACCACAGTATTTTTATTACAAATGGATATGACCCCATTAAATAAGCTATACAAAAAACTGTATTTAACTTTAATATTGCCGCCCACGGGTAAAATACTAATGACATGAAATAAACTACAATCGCTAATATAAACGCAATTGCAAAGAAACGTTTATTTAACTGTTTGTAACCATAAATAAACGCGATGACAGGTGAGATTAGTATGTTCAGCGTTATTTGGTTCTGGATAGTCTGAGCTTTAATTAATTCAGCCATTTCCTTAAATTCCTGTTTTGATGATTTTAACATTTTCATAACCTCATAATATTAAAATACTCTCTAGCCGAAAAGAAACGTCTTAAAGCTTATATAAAACATCAGGGTAACCTAGTGCATCGATACTTTTCTTAGCGATTCAGAATATCAAACTTTATTTCTATTTACCTAATATCAATGTTAACTAAGAGGAATATTCCTCATAATGCTCACCATAAAAATAGATAAATAGATAAATAGATAAATAGATAAATAGATAAAGTATAATAAATAATAGGCTATTGGTTCGCTTTTTCTGTTATACCAACGCCCCTCTTGTATATTGCTCCCCTGAGACCCCCATGAATAATAAGTACATATTATTTGATAGATTCTTAATTACGACGAAAAATATAAATTTTCATTCAACACGGTCATATCGGCAACTAAAACTCAAAATAAATCATATATAAACAAAATATTATCAGACCAAAGTAACTGAAAAATACTTGATAATATTTACTCCCATGTCCTTTACAATACCACATACCAAAAATAAAAATTTCCCCCTTTTTATAACCATAGTCCAGCATAAAGACTGAAAACATCAAAAGGATATAAATACCTATTTCATAAATTGCCAAAAGATTAAACATCTTACCTCCGACATGCAGATGAGTTTGCCACTACAATAGCAGCTTTTGTTGCAATTAAAGACGCATAAAGTGATATAACAGCCATCAAGGGGCTAAAAGCAATAGCAGCAAAAGAAAATAAAATGGGAATAACAAGTAAAGAGGATAAAGCCGAACAATTATGATTAATAGAGCTATAGGTTAACAAATCTATATAAAGTAGTCTCAAAGATATTATAATAGATAATAACAATGCAATTGGGTTTGCTTTTAGCAAAGTCCCTGTTGCGAAGCCTAAGACTCCCCATGTGTCATTATCTAAACCTAAAAACCCCCCATTCCCCCCGCCATTCAATTTATAGCCCCCAGCCCCCGTATCAGGATCAATAACCACATAACCTGAACCTGTCCAGCCAAATTCATTTATCGGCTCTTGATGCACAGTCACTTCTTTACCTGATGATAGAGCACTTTGAACTTCTTGACGAGCGTCTGAATCGATTGTAACTTCAGATAATAAGTTAGCATTAGAAGAAGTTAAGGTATAAATTTTTTGTCCTTGTTGACCAGCAATTGCTAGTGCTTTAACGGCGCTGATGCCATCCAGTTGATTATCTTCAGTTGAAAATAGCTGCTCAGGTATTAAATTCTCAAGATATGAGAGCATAGACCCTGTTTGTCTATTAAAATCAGACCAATCATTCCAGCAATTAGTGGTTGATTCGGCATTGTCGGCTAACTTATCAACATCCATGGCAACACCAGAAAATCCTACCTTGCTGGGTAAACCAAAATAATAACTTACCGCTAAGCTAGAGCCAAAAGTACCGTAACTTGGCTGACGATAATTAACTACTTTAGCTGCTGCAGCGGCAAGGTCACTTTGTACTTTTGTCGCTACTAAATAGCTATAAATACCCGCTTGCATAATAGAAATTTAGGCGACTGATGAGATGGACGCTCCCAATTACGGCGTCAATGCGCCAAACTGGTTATGCAAACTCAGTTAATTTAAGGAACGTCCATCATGAAAGTTAGCACAATATCAATCGATTTAGCAAAAAACGTTTTTCAGGTTATGGGATTTACATCAACAGGAGAAACTGTCTTCAACAAACGTTTAAACCGACTTCAACTTAGCCTTTTAATGCAAATGCAACCTCCGTGTAGTGTTGTCATGGAGGCTTGTTATTCTTCTCATTATTGGGGCAGAGCTTTTGAATCATTCGGGCATGCTGTTCATTTAATTCCAGCTCAACACGTTACACCTTTTGTTCGTGGTAATAAAAATGACAGTAATGATACGCTAGCAATTTTTGAAGCAAGCCATCGCCCACATATCCGTTTTGTCCCCATAAAAACTGAAGCTCAACAAGAGATATTAATTTTACACCGATTGCGTGAAAGGTTACTGAGCGCACGTACCGCAGCCAGTAATCAACTACGTGGCTTGTTAGCTGATTTCGGTATTGTTTTCCCTCTAGGAAAGGCAGCTTTTAATGAGAAAATGCAAGAATTATCTATAGATACAACATTATCAGCAACAATAGCGTGGCTAGTTACTGATGTTTACACAGAATACAAAAGCTTAACGCTACGTATTAAAGCCATTGAGAAACAATTAAACACTGAGATTGAAGCAAATCCATTAGGACAAATATTATTAAGTATTCCAGGTATTGGTTATCTCAATGCATCAGCTTTTGTTGCTTCAATTGGCAGCGGACAAGCGTTTTCCAGTGCTTAAGAATTTGCTGTTTGGCTTGGTATTACACCTAAGCAATTCGCTTCAGGCAATAAAAGCGTGATGGCTGGTATTAGTAAACGTGGTGACCAATACCTACGTAAGCAATTAATTCATGGTGCTCGTGCCATTATTAGCCATGCAGGTAAGAAAAATGATGCCTTGAGTCTTTGGATAACTCAATTACGCGCCAGAAAAACATTTAACTGCACCGCTGTAGCTACCGCACATAAATTAGCACGCATCATGTGGACATTATTACAAAAACAATGCCATTACACACCTCAACTGGTTAAGGATATGGCATGATTTATCACCCGTTTTACTATCTAGCTAAGCCTGTCTAGGACAAAGGCCATGAGCCTGTGCGACTGTTTAGGCAGCTAGATAGTACTTAATTTCCAAGGTACACCTTTTCACGACTGTTGTTTATAAGATGAAATTAAAAGGCACACGCCAACTAGAACAAAGCCTGGATAGGACATGTATCTAAAACACGTTTGACTGTAAATATTTTAAGGTACTTCTAGTTCGCAACTCATCCGGAGCATAGGGATAATCTATAGCTCGAATATATGTCAGTACAGTTTGCTTTAAGCAGCAATAGGGCCTGTCATCGAAAACAATAAAGTAAAAGTACTTAAGATCAACCGATGAAAACATAAGAGATATATTTATGTTTTTACTTAAGTTCGGCTTGATTTCTGGAGAGCGTCCATATATGTCCCCGTTAATTTCCCTAGAAAATTTGTGGGTGTCCCACTTTGTTTTCTTTGTTACTTATTTAGTGTTTTTTTTGTTGTGGTAAAAAAAGATAAAAGTATAGGCTGGGAACAATGACAATGAGAATAAAATTATATATTTCAGATATATCATAAAAAGTCTTAGCTACCATAAAAAAACCAAATATACCTGTGGTTATAATAATATGGATTGACATAGCATCTTTATTAATTAGTTCTCCCCCACATTTATCACATGCAAGATATACGTCTCGATCAAAATTTAAGGAGAACCTCTTCCATAAAGAATTATTGTGATTGCACACTCTACATAACATATTAACACCCTTTACTTATAACATAATCAGCGAGGAGACTTTCTATATATCCGAATACTAATGAAATAACAAGCCCGCCAACAGGAACAAAGAATATAGCAGTCGCGATAGCAACAGATATTAAGGTAAAAACCATAGTTAATATGATAGCATTAACTAGGGATGCACACTCAGTAAAAAATTTATAGGCATTAGTAAGAGCCGTTAATGCTTGCGCTGCCGATCCCACCAAAGCCTTAGCAACATAATTACTCTCAAGGAGCTTTCGAATAGCCCCTCCCCAAAACTTAAGATAATTAACCTTTGCTTTTGCACCATTTTCTCCACCAGTAATGATATATCCCCCAGCGCCCGTATCGGGATCAATAACCACATACCCAGATCCCGTCCAGCCAAATTCATCAATAGGTTCTTGGTGTACCGTTACTTCTTTTCCGGTTGCTAAGGCGCTTTGAATCTCTTGACGAGAAGCAGAATCAATGGTGACTTCAGTGAGTAAATTAGCATTTACAGAAGTTAAGGTATAAATTTTTTGCCCTTGTTGGCTAGCAATCGCTAACGCTTTCACCGCGCTAATGCCGTCAACTTGCTCTGTTTCAGTTGAGAATAACTGCTCCGGTATAACATTCTCCAAATAGGAAAGCATAGCCCCCGTTTGTTTATTAAACTCTGACCAGTCATTCCAGCAATTACTGGTTGATTCAGCATTATCGGCTAGTTTATCAATATCCATAGCAACACCACCAAATCCCACTTTACTGGGCACTCCAAAATAGTAACTCACCGATAAACTAGAGCCAAAGGTACCATAGCTTGGTTGGCGATAGCTCACAACTTTTGACGCCACAGCAGTGATATCACTTCGAGCTTTAGTCGCCACTAAGTAGCTGTATATACCAGCTTGCATAATAACGCCAATACTATTAAGTTCAGTAACACTATTTAATTCATTATTTTCTATGTTGTTTTTAGTGTTTTCCAGTAATACCTTAACATTCAGTAAAGCATCATCACTGACTCCATGAGTATCAATACCTATCGCTTGGTATTCACCCGCAATAAGCACACTACTTTTTTTCTCCCAGTTAAAGCGTGGAGACCAAAAGCCTTTATGGCCTGATAATTCTTGACCAAAAGCAAAGTTAGCCGTAGAGGTTTGAACTACTTCTTCATTAAGAGAAATGTTAGCCGTCACGTTAAAAGCACCGTAAGGCAGTTCGCTTGGTAATTGCTCCTCTGTTTCAATATTTTCAGGTAATAGGTCAAGTAAAGCTTGTTCATCTGATGGTGTTGCAGGAGGAAAACTTACCGCTAAACGCTTACCAGCTAACTCTGGTAAGCTACGCTCAAAGGTTAAATAACTTGTACCTGATTCATTTTTAAGCTCAAAGCCAAACTTATGTCTTAAATTATCAGGCAAATCAATTAAGCTTTCGCTAGTGATCACTTTTTCATAAGGCAACTGATTGGGTAATTGAATGGCATTGGTCGCTATGATCTCTTTACTACCAATAATGTCTTCTACCGTGGCATTAGGGTAGTTTCTATTAATGTAATCTTTAATTTGTGTTTGAATACCAGCTAGTTCAGTATCAATGGCCGTTTGATTAATATTTTGTGCCCAGCCTTCACTTTCGTTAATGGTGGCGCCAGCGGTAATATTGTCAATAATGGTTTGGCCGTTAAGGTCAATAGCACTTTTTATGTCTATCGCTTCTGTGTATTGATATTGTTTAAAGCTAGGGTCAAGCGCTGTCCATTGATCATTTTGATTAACTTCAACCCAAACATGTTCAATGTCAATTTGTTTAACTGTACCTTGTGCATCAGCAATTAGTACATTAGGTACACCGCCTTGGCTTAAAATGTTTTGTGTCGCCTCAGGGGTTTCAACGCCGCCGACCCAGTTCATTGCTTGGTTAATATCTAACGTAACAGAGCCATAAACATAACGAGCGGGGATATTCGACAAACGCAATAAGGCTATTAATAAACTGGCTTGATCCATTGCGCCACCACGTAAACTTTGTGCCGTGTAATCTGCCCCTTGAATAGAGCCATGGGCAGGAACATATTCAACATTGTTATAAACATATTGATATATGTTCACCGCATCATGGTTCAAGCTTTCTGCTAAATCAATTAAGTTACTTGTGCTTTGATTATCTACATTAAAAGTTAAATAATCACTGAGATTTTCTGCTTCAGCAGCTAAAGGCTCTGATGAGGTTGTTACACTTTCTGCCGTAACTAAACTTTTAGAGGACTTTTGAATAGCGCTTGTTTCTTGCTCAAGAAGTAACCGTTGCTTTAATTGTTCATTATTTTGCGCAGGTTTATAAACTGCAGATGATAACGGACCAAACGGCATGTTTTCACTATCATATTCATGATGTGCTTTACCAAACTTAATAGTTGAAAGTTGCTTCTCAAGGCTAGTTGCCGTTAACAATACCGCTTTATACTGACCGCGCTCGGCTTGCAAAATAGCCTCTATTTTAATGTTTAGCCTATCATATTCATTTAATAGAGCTGAGAGCTGCTTCTGATATAAAGCGGCTTGTTTTATGCTTTTGCTGTTAGTCGCTTGTAGTAAATCATCACGAATTTGTTTTTCAGAAGCATCACGGTGTTTATCCAGTAGCAAGGCTAATGCTTTAATTTTATTCTGATATATAACTGTTGCTTGCTGTCGTTGCCTTTTATCAAACTTATATTTTAAATAGTGTGCGGTCTCGGTAGCTAATTGCTGTAACTCTTCCATTAGTTGCGCAATAGCATCTAATACAATATGACTAGGTGCTTTAGCATGGGTTATGGCTTGTACTGACGGAGAATAAAACACAAACAAATAGCAACTCATAATAACAATGGCAATGTTTCGTATAAAACGGGGAGATGAGCGCCATACTTCAAGTTCAACTGATGATTGATTCATTTTAATATTCATTAAATAGTCCTTTATTATTCAGCGGTACGACAAACACGACGATTATGTTTACCCGGTGCTGTAACGGCGATATTAAAAATATGCTGTGATACAGCGCCATCACTATCCGAAACATCTACGATCACATTATGTAAACCTATATCTTCTTCAGAGGCTTGCCATGTGATTAATCCAACTTGGTCAATAGTCATATTGCTAGGCGCTGCAGCTAACATATAGTTAAGAGCCCCACCTTCTGGATCAACCGCAACCATTTTATATTGATAAAGAGACTCCGTTAGCGCTTTAGTTAACGCTGAGCTTTCAATAATTGGCGACATATTAATAGCCGGGTCGCGAACAAAAAATTCATTGTTAACGGTAACAGAGCCGTATGTATCAGTAACGATAGCCTCTAATGCATGTAACCCAACTTCTGTTGCAGTAATTTGAACTAAATAGTTTTCATCTAAAACTAAAGGATGATCATCAAGAGTTAAGCTAACCGATAATGGCGCTATAGCATTAGTGGGCACCACCTGAAGTGTGACTAACTCACCTTCAACAGCGAATTGGTCTGAGACTAAAATATCAGCTGATAAAACCACATCTTCATCTGAATTATCATCAACTATCACCGTAAAATAATTGGTGATTCTATGCTCATTACCTACTTCATCTTTAGCAATTAACATAACCGTGTATATACCAGCCTGCTCTGTATCCGCGTAAACAAACTGATCATTTAAATCTGTGGTTAACAATTGCCCGTTAACACTTAATTGGTAAGTGACTTCCCCTACTCCACCTTGCGTAAAAACAGATAAGGTAACAATTTCACCAGTAATAACTTGTAGAGGAGCTATTTGCAATTGAGCATTTAAGGGCTCTATAGGTAAAGAAACAGTTAGTGGGTATTCGTAATAAAGTGTATCAATAATATCTTGAACACGCAGCCCCACAGTATATTTACCTACATCATTTGAGGTTGGCTCCCAGCTAAGTTCGCCAGTCAGTTCATTGATGGTTAATGGTGGACGAACATTAGAACCAGCTTCATTTCTTATATAAGAAATGCCAAATTTCAATGTGTCACCGTCAAGGTCACTCATCACTAATGACGATAGATAAGTTTCGCCTACCTTGGCAAATTGTGTTGGCTCTGAAACGACTTCAGGCAAATGGTTTTCTCTTACTTCAACGGTATAACTATACGAGCTTTCTCCTCCTGCTTGATCCCATAACCTAATGGTTACTGGATGACTACCGATATGCTCTTCAGTCAAATTAACCTTTAATAGGTTGTTACACGCTGTTTGACTAGCACCAATTCTCCCACTACTTTCACCAAGTAATGAACTAATAAGCTGACAATAAGTTAACCTATCATCGGGATCTGTAAATTGAAAGGTTTCGTTATACCATCTACCAATATAAAGCACCTTATTATCAGGTACCTTCACTAATGCAGGTGGTTGATTACCCAAATAAACCTTCAGTGCAAAGGTTAGCTCTGATGTAATACCCGAACTATCCATTGCCTGAACCGTTACAGAGTGTACCCCTATATCAGCTAATGTTGGAGTCCACGTAATCGTTGAGTCATCTAATGCCATTGCCGTTGGACTATCTAACAAACTAAATTTTATCTGTTCCATTGGGTCACGGTCTATCGCAATTAGCTCATAATGATAAGGTTTATTTACTTGAGCACTAACATAAGGAGTACTAACAATCACTGGTGGTTGGTTGCCATCTCCTTGTGGGGCAAGCCAATTAACGTCAATGCTTGTTGTAACCTCACCAGAGCGAATAGTAATGGTTTCAAGACCTTCATTTAAACCATAATGACAATGCTCTGCTTGGCCAAGTACATTGGAGTAATGGTGATACAGGTTCTTCGCTGAATTTTGGCTATAAATATCAAGCCTCGCTTTTTGTAATGGGTTATTTACGTTACCCACTTGCATGGTAAAACATAATTGCTGACCAACGGAAATAGAGGTGGGATTACCGTTAAGTGTAATTTGGGTATCAGCAACATAACGACCAAGACTGATACCGCCTTGATAACCATAAGAATTATAATAGTCACCAAAGCCATAAATACTGGCCGAAAAATTGGTATCAGCTGCCAGCGTATGAGTCCCTTCAAGGACTTCTAATTGACCACCAAAAAGTGAAGTATTATCAATAGACGTAAAATCACTAATATCTATAGGTTGATCGTCAAGACGTAAAGTTGACAAGGCTCCTTTTTCTATCACTACATTAACGTAATTATTTTCAATTTCTAAGTCCGTAGTACTGAAAATATATGAACTGACATTTTGACTGGTTGGGGTCAACAACAGCATAAACGGATCACCATATTTAGGACTATAGCCATTGGCAGATTTTAACCCCCCATCAATACTCGCTCCTTGTGAAAACTGTGCCACCTGAATTGGATGACTTGCCGTAATCACCGAAGCACTTTCAAGGATATCAGTAAGCCATTCTCCTTTATCTAGCGTCATCAGGTACTCGCCATTAATCGATACCCGTGTATCATCAAAAGCGGCGACAACCTGAAATAATTCACCATAAAAGCGATTGGCAAAAGGAACACTATAATAAGTTTGCCCCCAGTATTTTACATCCTGTAATTGCTCAACCAAGTGATCACAAGCTTGAACGTTAACAGGAACGAAAGTACAGCGAGCACCAGAAAAGACTGCCACTGGTAAATTTGAATCAATATTACTACCTGCCAGCCCTTTGGCTGAGCCCCACTTGAGCGCGTTAAAAGTTTGTCCTTTATTTAGGCTGACGGTCATCACTTCGCCTTTGCTGTATTTAGTCCCTGTTTCTATCTCAGTATCTTCAGCAAAAGTTATGTCAACTTGGGTATTATCCTGTGTCGCAACGACGCTTATTTGGTCTGCACCGTAAGTCATGGCATAATGTTTCGTTCCTAAGGATTCTGTAGGTAATACTAAAAATCCGTCTGTTGTGGAAGGATAAAAATTCAAAGCATAAACCGTGACATCATCTTCACTAGTGACGTGAATTCCATTATCGACAATCGTATTGTTGTATGCGTAAGGGCTTAGTAAACTGCTAGGTAATTCAACAACGGTTACCTGATTGGCCGTAACATCATACGGAAAACTAAGATTTTGAAGTGGAGCCTCTACAACACCTGAGGTGTTAACAGGTGAAGATATATACAATAAAAGCTTAGCGCCATTAGGTTGTATATTACTGCTAAAGGTTAGCCAAAAATCATCACCTTCGTGATTACTCGCTTTTTCCAGTATTGTTATTTGGTAAACTTTGCTGGTCGCAATCTCTTCTGTAATATGAGCAGCTACTTCAACAGTATATTTACCCGCGACTACAGGTAGCCAACGGAGTTCTTCACTTGAAGTATTAAGGGAAAGTCCCTCTGGTGCAGAAAGTAAACTCAGTTCAACAGTAGCTTCTGTGGTGACCTCAATAGCATGAGTGAAATTTTGACCAACAAAACCAACCAGCTGGACTTCATCAATAAATTCAGGGTTTGCATACAGCGGCGGTTCAACGGTTACGATAAATTCACTCGTCACTAATTCAGCGCCATCTGAAACACCTACTTCAATAGCATATTGACCGACTTGTTCGACCAATGCTGTCCAGTTGAGAACACCGGATATGCCGTCAATAGTAACGCCTTCAGGTGCATTAATTACGGAATAGCTAAGTATGTCGCCATCTTCATCCGTGGCTGATAATTCTATGGTTAGATTTTGTGTAGCTTCAACGGTTTGTGTATCAACCGGGGTAAAGACAGGCGCATCATTGACATTAACTACTGTTACATTATAGGTTTGGATCTCAAACAGGCCAGCCTTATCTAGCACCTTAATACTGACTTCGACAGTGCCAACATCCTCTTGCTCTGGTAACCACTCGACCAACCCACCGGATGATATGATCACCCCTTCTGGCGCACTATTTAATGCGTAACTTATTGTATCAGCAATATCTTCATCACTAACCACTATTTGATATTGGTATTGCGCATCTTCTAAAGCCTCAAGAATAGGTCTAGAGGTAATGGTCGGTGCATCATTAACATTATTGACTACTAAAACAAAACTTTGACTTGCCGTTAATCCGCCAGCATCACTAACCAAAAGCGTGACGTTATGACTACCAACTTGACTATTGTTTGGCGTCCAGCTGATTTGACCACTGAACGCGTCGAGCACCATCCCCACTGGCGCTATATCTAAACTAAAGATTAAGGTGTCAGCAATATCAGGGTCATTAGCAACAACCTGATACAAATACACTTCATCTTCATTGCTAATGGCCATTGGTGTGCTGGTTATTGATGGAGCGTCATTCACATTAACAACTTGCAATAAGTAACTTTGCTCACTGGTTGCACCAAAAGGGTCTGCCACTTCGATTGTTATGGTATGTTCACCGAGGTGTTCAGCCGAAGGTAACCAAGTTAATTCACCTGTTGCTGAATCAATACTCATACCCTCAGGGTTTTGTAATAATGCAAAGATAGAGGGCTCATCATCAACATCAATCGCTTCAACGAGATAACGATATTGATTGTTTTCTAATACCGATAGCAAAGGGGCGCTGACAATGACGGGAGTATCGTTTTCTCCCGTGATCTCTATAGTGACGGTAGCTGTATTTGAAGTAAACTCATCATCTTTAGCTATAAATTCAAAGGAGTCATTGCCGAAAAAATTATCCACGGGCGTAAAGGTAATCTGAGCACCATTTTGTTGAACAGTTCCATGCTCAGGGGCTGACAACAACTCAAACGTCATCGAGTCGTTATTTGGATCTATTGCCGTTAATTGAATATCAATAGGTTGATCTTCAGCTGAGTTAACGGCAACGTCTTTAGCAATGGGAGCTTGATTAGCACTGATGACATTCAACTCAAAACTTTGCTCAGCAATGCCATGCTCTGCATCGATTATCTGAAGAGTTATCTCATGTAGTGATACTTGTGATTCGTTTGGTGTCCAAGTGATGGTTTCGTTGATGACTGTCATTCCTGTTGGTGCTGTAATCAATTCAACCGATGCGTTATCCCAATCCAGTTGAAGGTTCGTTGCTAACGTATATTGATAAAGCTCACCACGGATGGTTTGAGTGATAGGGGAAGAGGTAATAACTAATGCAGGAGAAGGCTCTTCACCATTGACATTTAGCTCAATGCCGCAATCGGGTTTACTCGTTAACTTAACACTTAATGTATTATTTTCTTGAAGCTCTACGTCAAAAGTTAATTTGAAGACTTGTTGGTTAAAGTCACTTTGGGAAAAAACGGTTTGCCCATTTAGTTCAATGACTGCACTCGAAATTCGGCAATATTGATGGTTTTCACCGCCATTAAATAACGTTAACTGAAAATTATCTCCCTCTTGGTAGCTAAACTGAACCGTTTCAACTTTGGGTTTTCCTTTCGCACGCACAAAAGAAGTGTTTTCAAGTAATGTAATTCTGGAAGCGAGTGTTTCAAAAGAAAGTAGGTTAAAAACGGAAAATAAAACGAGCGCACGAAAAAATGTTTTCAACATAACAATCCCTGTAATTTTTTATTATTCTTTGCTAACGAGTAGGGATTGGCTTTGAATGTACTGAAATATCCCTACTATTTGTGCAACATATCGCCAAATAATAAGAAACACAAGAGAAATTTCAATCAATAGGCACATTAATTATTAGAGATCAAGATTATACTTGATCTTACTCTCGTACATTTTAAGTACATTCAAAGTAGCCGTATTTTTACTTACTAATTATGTCTATTTTATGCTCCAAGGCTATCCAAATAGACACTTAAGTGGGAAGTTCTAGAGCCTAAACATACAGTTTAGACTGATATATGGAGAGATATGCTACATAAAGTCTATATCGTTTTTTTGGAGAAGTTAAAGAAACTTAGATTGGGTGTTCTCACATCTAAAGTGATTATTCTATAAAACTAAAGAAACTTCTGGATAACTTATCCGTTTAATTACTATCTATAGGACATTATGTCCGATAGAAGTCTTAATATTGCTTTCACCTAAAGTGATCATACAATAAAAAATGAAATTCTGAGAGTAAATTCAAAATCAATTCTATACTTCATTGATTTTATTGCTATCTTTAACTTACCCCAAAGATAACATACGATAGAGATTTTGGCCAAAACCATCTAAAATGAGAAAAGGCTATAACATCGCTGCTATTACCCTTTCTCAATCGATTCAATAGAAAATCCGTTAGTGATTCTCTGAAACCATATTGACGGTATACTTGGGAATATCAACCACTAAATCTTCATCGCCAACAATTGACTGACAACTAAGGCGTGACTCAGGCTCTAGTCCCCACGCTTTATCAAGCATGTCTTCTTCTAATTCGTCACTTTCTTCTATTGAATCAAATCCTTCACGAATAATTACGTGACAAGTGGTGCAAGCACACACTTTTTCACAAGCATGCTCAATGCCTATATCATTTTTAAGCGCTACATTAAGTATGCTTTCGCCTTTAGCAGCGTCAACAACTGCACCATCAGGACATAACTCTTCATTAGGTAAAAATATAATTTTTGGCATTTTTTAATCTCTTCTTTTCGCGACTTTATTCTCGCAACTATGTGTTATAACTTTTCGACAGCCTGACCACTTAATGCTTTATTGATAGAGCTATCCATACGGCGCTCGGCAAAGGTGTCTGTGGCTTTATCTAGTTTCTTAATCGCTGCTTCTATTGCATCAGCATTATTGCCTTGGCTAATCTCGGCCAAAAAGCTTATCTCTTGTTTTATTGCATCAATTTCATCATCATTTAACAAGTGTTTATCTAGCACTATCGCTGCCTCGATAGCTTCAATAACCCGTGCAGCTTCCACTTGTTGCTCTTTAAGCATACGTGCGTCAATATCAGCTTTGGCATGATTCATTGAATCTTTAAGCATTTGTGTTATTTGGCTGTCATCTAAGCCAAAAGACGGTTTAACTTCAATACTCGATTCTACTCCTGATGATTTTTCCATCGCAGAAACAGACAATAGCCCATCAGCATCTACTTTAAAGGTTACCCGTATATGTGCTGCACCTGCTGTCATAGCAGGAATACCCCGCAGCTCAAAACGCGCGAGTGAACGACAATCATCAACTAGTTCTCGCTCACCTTGAAGCACATGAATTGCCATAGCCGTTTGACCATCTTTAAACGTGGTAAACTCTTGCGCTTTAGCAACCGGAATAGTGGTATTACGCGCAATCACTTTTTCGACTAATCCGCCCATGGTTTCTAAACCAAGTGAGAGAGGAATAACATCAAGGAGTAACATGTCACTATCAGGTTTATTCCCGGCAAGAATATCGGCTTGAATAGCAGCCCCTATTGCAACCACTTTATCAGGATCTATTGAAGTTAATGGCGTTTTATTGAAAAACTTTTCAACTTCTGCTCGTACTAGCGGTACGCGAGTAGAGCCTCCCACCATAACTACTTCTAATACTTCTTCTGCATCAATTTGTGCATCTTTTAAACTACGACGGCACGCGCGTAGCGTTTTTTTCACTAACGCAGAACTTAAACCGTCAAAGGTTGTTTTAGTTAACTGGGTTGACCACTGTTTTTCATCATCTAGCGTTAAAGTAATTTCAGCACTCGCTTGTGTTGTTAGTAACTCTTTAGCAGCACAAGCCTGTTGCATTAATTGACGTTCTAAAGACGGAGATAGAGGGCGTATCAATTCTGCCTGAGCCACAATGTAATCGACCACGGCAACATCAAAATCATCTCCACCTAAAGCGGAGTCTCCACCAGTAGCAAGCACTTCAAATACGCCTTTATTAAGGCGTAAAATTGAGATGTCGAACGTGCCACCACCTAAATCGTATATGGCAATAACCCCTTCTTGCCCTGAATCTAAACCATAGGCAACCGCTGCGGCGGTGGGTTCATTTAACAGACGTAGTACATTAACGCCCGCCAATTTCGCAGCATCTTTAGTGCTTTGACGCTGCGCATCATCAAAATGAGCAGGTACAGTGACCACTACGCCAGTAAGTTCACCACCGAGCGTTTGCTCTGCTCTTTGAGTAAGGCTTTTTAAAATTTCAGCCGAGACTTGAACAGGGTTGATGTTGCCCTGACGAGTCACTATCTCAGGGTGATTTTCATCACCACAGAATTGGTAAGGCAACGACGGATATTTACTTTGTATGTCTGATAGCGAACGACCAATTAAACGTTTAGCTGAAACTATCGTGTTTTGTGGATCGCTAACACTAAGTGTTTTAGCATTATCACCAACTAAAATACTAGGTGATTGTGAAACCTCTTGATAGCTGACCACAGACGGTAAAATATCATTGCCTTTAAAATCTGATAACGTATTAGCTTCACCGCTTTGCACACTGGCAATAAGTGAGTTGGTGGTACCTAAATCAATACCTGCTGCTAATCTATGCTCATGAGGAACGGTACTTTGCCCGGGTTCTGCTATTTGTAATAAAGCCATAGTTTCATTGTGTTCTTTTTTGTTAATGTCGTCATAAGCGTGATTACGCCTAATTAAGTTTTTCCGCCTGCATCTCGTTAGTCATCAAACAAGCTATCCTCGAGACGTTCAACTTCAATATTAAGTTTTTGATAAAATTTCAACTTACGTAAATTATCGCACGCTTGTTCATTGGCTGCTTCGTTATTTTCAAGCATTTGTGCATGCAATAAACTAAAATGCTGTTGATATTCTTGTGCAAGCTCTTTTTGCGCCGCTTCTAGCGCAGAATCAACATCATCAGCAGACTTAACATCGTCTAGCATTTCTCTTAGTTCCATTTGCCTCATTAAAAAGCTAGTGTCGCCAAAGGTATGCTGTTCGTTAGGCAAGTCAACACCACGGAGTGTTAATATATATTCAGCACGCTCTAAAGGAAGTTTTAAGGTTTGATAAGCATCATTGATTTCTGCGGATTTTTGTACCGCAAGTAATTGTTCTTGGCTTGAGGCGTGTGCAAACTTATCAGGATGAACCTTTTTTTGTAAGGCTTGATAAGTTTGAGCTAGTTGATTTAAATCGACATCGAAGCAAACTTCGATGTCGAATAATTGAAAGTAATTCACTTGTTTACCTAAGGAGTTATTGCTCTACAATTTAAAAATTAAACGTTGAATGACTCACCACACCCACATTCACCTTTAGCATTGGGATTGATGAACTTAAATCCTTCGTTCAATCCTTCTTTAGCGAAATCAAGCTGTATACCGTCAAGGTAAACCAAGCTTTTTGTGTCTATGATGATTTTAACATCTTCAATATCAAAAACATGATCATCTTCATTTAAATCATCAACAAACTCAAGAACATAAGCCAAACCAGAACAGCCGGTTGTTTTAATGCCTAAACGTAAACCAAGGCCTTTACCTCGGTTTTCCATAAAAGACTTAACCCGCTCTGTTGCTGCTGGCGTCATGGTAACTGACATACTACTTTATCCTGTTCTCTTCAATTAAAAAGATTAACCGTTTTTGCCTTTATAATCTTCAATTGCGGCTTTTATCGCATCTTCAGCTAAAATTGAGCAATGAATTTTTACCGGTGGTAATGCTAACTCTTCAGCAATAGCGGTATTTTTAATCTCGCCTGCTTCATCAATTGTTTTCCCTTTAACCCATTCTGTAACTAATGAGCTTGAGGCAATCGCTGAACCACAACCATAGGTTTTAAATTTAGCATCTTCAATGATGCCATCATCAGAAATTTTAAGTTGTAATTTCATTACATCACCACATGCTGGTGCGCCAACCATACCTGTCGCTACCGATGGATCATTTTTATCCATTGAACCAACGTTGCGTGGATTTTCATAATGATCGATTACTTTTTCACTATAAGCCATAATATTTTCTCCTAGTAACTGCTAATCTTTTTTAATTGCTAACGTAAATGCAAAAATTAATGTGCAGCCCATTCAATTGAGTCTAAATCAATACCGTCTTTAAACATTTCCCAAAGCGGTGACATGTCACGTAAGTGACCAATAGATTTCTGTATTAGGTCAATGGCGTAGTCTACTTCTTCGCTCGTAGTAAAACGGCCAAAACTAAAACGTATTGAGCTGTGTGCCATTTCGTCATTTAACCCGAGAGCACGCAACACATATGACGGTTCTAAACTTGCGGATGTACAAGCACTACCTGAAGATACAGCTAAATCTTTCAACGCCATAATCAAAGATTCACCTTCAACAAAGTTGAAACTTACATTTAAGTTACCTGCATAACGCTTATCAAAATCACCATTAACAAACACTTGTTCCATGGCGTTTAATCCCGCCCATAGACGATCTCTCATGGCCGTTGCGTGTTCAAGATCTTGCGCCATTTCTTCTTTAGCTATACGACAAGCCTCACCCATACCTACAATTTGATGTGTCGCCAATGTGCCTGAGCGCATACCACGCTCATGACCACCACCGTGCATCTGTGCTTCTAAACGGATACGAGGCTTACGGCGTACATACAATGCACCAATGCCTTTTGGTCCGTACATCTTGTGAGCCGAGATTGATAACAAATCAACTTTTAAGTGTTGCATATCAACATTTATTTTGCCGACACTTTGCGCTGCATCAACATGAAATATAATTTTGCGCGCACGGCACATTTCACCTATTTCGCCAATATCTTGAATAACACCAATTTCATTGTTCACATGCATAATACTCACTAAAATAGTGTCTTCACGCATGGCTGCTTCAAGTTTGGTTAAATCAATCAAGCCATTATCTTCAGGGTCTAAATAAGTCACTTCATAGCCATGACGTTCTAAGTCACGACAAGTATCTAACACCGCTTTATGTTCTGTTTTACAGGTAATAATGTGCTTACCTTTTTTATTGTAAAAATTAGCAGCGCCTTTAATTGCAAGGTTATCTGACTCAGTTGCACCTGAAGTGAACACAATTTCACGTGGATCAGCATTAATTAATTCAGCTATTTGATTACGTGCAATATCAACGGCTTCTTCAGCTTGCCAGCCAAATTTGTGCGACCGTGATGCAGGGTTACCAAAATGGCCGTCGGTAGTCATGTATTGCATCATTTTTTCCGCTACACGTTTATCAACGGGTGTGGTAGCTGAGTAATCAAAATAAATAGGAAGCTTCATTGGCTTTCTTTCTCCGCTTTTTCGGGTATCTAATACCAACTTAAATTGTTAATAAGTTAGTACATTATAAGTTAATTGGAATAACAGTTTCTAACGATGACTCTGTGTGTGTACTAATTTGAATTGCATCTTGTCGTTTAGAAACCGCTTTTACGTCATTTTTCGCTACTAATTCGGCTAGGGTGATATTTTGCAAAAACTCTTCTATTCGCTGGCTTAATCCTTCCCACAAACTATGTGTTAGGCATTGCTCGCCACCTTGACAGTTGCCCTTGCCTTGACACCTTGTGGCATCAACACTTTCATTAACTGCGCTAATAATGTCTGCTACCGCTATTTTTGCTGAACACTTACCTAAACGGTAACCACCACCAGGGCCGCGCACACTAAACACTAAGCCACTTTTACGTAGTTTGGAAAACAATTGCTCTAAATACGATAAAGAGATGGCTTGCCTAGCAGAAATATCTGCCAACGACACAGGTCCATAGACCGCGTGAATTGTAACATCCAGCATTGCTGTGACTGCATAACGACCTTTAGAGGTAAGTTTCATAATTTGCTCTTTCGTGCATAAAATTCATAGTGTTTGCCAAATTAAAACGTTAGTCATTGCACGAAATTGTTGCTTAACAATTTATTTGAGCGCAATTTTACATAACCTTTTTATTTAATCAAGTATATACCTGAGTAATATAGTCAGGTATTTTACACTAAGAAAACGAAAACGAAAAGATATACTTGACTAAAATACTCAACTATTTACTTTTTTATACCTAAAATATATCGCAATTGCCTTTATTCAGATAAAAATTACAGGTAATTATTGCCTGATAGAGCTGAAACAGCGTCTAACCTTAGTTATCATGGTTAACATATAATGGGAGTTAAATTTCAGGGTCAAAACTTTCTACTTTACTCTCACGACGTTTTGCTGCGGCTTTTTCGTCGTCAACAAACTCACCGACTCTTAGCTCTGGTAAGTCTTTCGGGCAGATATCCCCGCCTAAGTTATTAACCTCTTTGCAAATGTTAGAAACGCGATCATCCATGAGATGCATATGATCTAATAAACGCCCTATCGCTTTTGCTACAGGATCAGGGTTATCAGGTGAAACCGCATAGGCATCAAACCCAAATTTTTTAGCCGCTTTATCTCGAGACTCTTTTCCTTCACTACCGTTGAGCTTTTCACCAATTTCAGCATCTAGCAAAGAATGACCTTCACTATTTTTATTATTCACAATCCGTGCAGGGATACCAACCGCTGTAGCATTATCGGGTATCCCTTTAACCACAACTGAATTTGAGCCCACTTTACCGTTTTTTCCTATAGTTATTGGGCCAAGTACTTGTGCACCCGCACCAATAACAACATTATCTTCTAAGGTTGGATGTCGTTTACCGGCACTCCAACTGGTTCCACCTAAGGTAACACCGTGATAAAGCGTCACATCATCTCCAATCTCTGCTGTTTCACCAATAACAACGCCCATGCCATGGTCAATAAAGAACCTGCGACCTAGGGTTGCTCCTGGGTGTATTTCTATGCCCGTTAACCAACGAGAAAAAGTAGAAATACATCGAGCGATCAGCTTCCAGTTTGCACGCCACAGTTTATGGCTTAACCGATGAATCCAAATAGCATGTAACCCCGGGTAATTGAGCAATACTTCAAACGTAGTTCGCGCTGCGGGATCTCTATCAAAAACACTATTAATGTCTTCTTTCATGCGGGTAAACATATTTTTTCCTTGATTGTTAAACTAATTTTTAGTGGCAGCTCTTTCAATGGAAGCTAAAATACCACGCATCATTTTAATTTCTTTGACATCAGGCCGTGCGCGGTTAAATAAGCGTCTTAATTTGGTCATAACCAAGCCTGGGTGTTTGTCACCGATAAACCCTGTACTCATTAACGCTTTTTCAAAGTGTTGATAAAAGCGCTCAGTTTCTTCTGTAACCGGATAAAGCTCATCATCATCGCTTTTAGCATTGACTGTTTTCTTGCCAATATAATTCCCGTTGCCCGTGCTACGTTCTTGCTCAGTTTCATCAATCGACAATAAATAACTAGTGCGAACCTCATAGCTTAATGTTTGCACAGCCATCGCTAAATTTAACGAACTATAATCCGGGTTTGCTGGTATCTGTACGTGAAAGTGACACAATTGTAATTCATCATTAGTTAAGCCGCTGCTCTCTCTACCAAACACTAATGCAACGGGATACTGCGTTGCCTCGGCAACCATTTTCTCACCACAACCGCGTGGTTCTAGCATAGGCCAAGGCAAAGTGCGTGATCGTGCACTGGTACCAATAACTAAGCCACAATCTTCAATCGCTTCACTTAACGTGCTTACAACCGATGCATTGGCGAGTACATCAGTAGCACCAGCTGCTAGAGCTTGAGCTTGTCCATTGGGCATTTCGATAGGGTCAACCAGAATAAGTTGGCTTAACCCCATAGTTTTCATTGCTCTGGCTGCACTACCGATATTACGACAGTCTGAAGTATTAACTAATACGATGCGCACGTTATCTAAAAGACTATTCATTGCTTTGTTGTTTTCTAAATCTGACATTTTATTCTATGCTCATGATTGGCTTGAAACCTGTGTATATGAGCGTAATTCTACCATAGAAGCATACTGCTGTGCCTAATAAAAAGCACGAAAAACCAATAAACCAAGTTCGCTTAACTTAGTTGATTTTCCTCTAAAAAACCAACACAGGCTATTTTTTGTACTATATATTGAATATCACGCTCGCTAAAATTATTAAAACTTGCTATACTCCGCGCGCTTGAATTGGACAAGGTTTATCTTAAATCTCCCTATTCAGCATCAAGTGTGTTACATCGTTCTTTTAAAAGCCATTTACAAATAGGTACTCTATTATGCATCCCATGCTAAATATTGCCGTGCGCGCTGCGCGCAATGCAGGAAAAGTCATTACTCGCTCTATGGAGCAACTAGATAAAGTTGAAGTTGAATCAAAAGGCACTAACGACTTTGTTACCAGTGTTGATATTGCCGCTGAACAAACCATTATTGAGACTATTCGTAAATCTTACCCTGAACACACTATTATAGGTGAAGAATCTGGGGTATTAACCGGCTCAGACGACAATATTCAATGGATTATTGATCCCCTAGATGGTACGACAAACTTTGTTAAAGGCATTCCTCATTTTGCAGTATCAATTGCTATCAAGGTAAAGGGTAAGCTTGACCAAGCGGTCGTATTTGACCCTATTCGCGCAGAGCTTTTCACCGCAAGCCGTGGTAAAGGCGCTCAGCTAAATGGTATGCGTATTCGAGTAAACTCTCAAAAAGAACTTGCTGGCACTTTGTTAGCTACTGGTTTCCCGTATAAAAGCAAACAGCATAGCAATGCATATATGGCAATGTTTGCCTCTCTTTTTCAAAAAACTGCTGATATGCGCCGTGCTGGCTCTGCTGCACTTGACTTGGCTTATGTTGCAGCTGGACGCGTTGATGGTTTCTTTGAAATTGGTTTAAAACCATGGGATACCGCTGCTGGCGAACTACTAGTTATTGAAGCAGGTGGTTTGGTAACTGATCTTTCTGGTGGTCATAACCACACACAATCTGGCAACATTGTTGCTAGTAATTCTCGGTTATTAAAAGAAATTTTGAAAGATGTTCGTCCTCATCTTGGTACAGCATTAAGTTAACCTCTTGGTAATACTTTTTAACTGCGAATAAGATATATTTTTTTAAAAGCGCCAATTGGCGCTTTTTTTGCTTTAATGTACTTACCAACCTTACTTATTACTATGTAGTCAATATCAAGATGAATTCCTCTCAATATATACCTCCTGGGCATAAACAGATGTTTACTAAGGGCGAAGTTGCCTTAGTTGGCGCAGGCCCCGGCGACCCAGATTTATTAACCTTGCAAGCGTTTCGCTTTATTAAACAAGCAGATGTTGCTATTTACGATCGCCTCGTTAGTGAAGAAATCATGGCATTATTACCAAGCCATTGTGAGAAAATTTATGTCGGTAAAAAACAAGCCGATCATCGTGTACCACAAGACGGTATTAATCAGTTACTGGTTGATCATGCAAAACAAAATAAAAAAGTTTTGCGTTTAAAAGGCGGTGACCCGTTCGTTTTTGGTCGCGGTGGAGAAGAAGCACAGTTTTTGTTAGCGAATAAAATTGCTTGTCATGTTGTACCTGGCATGACCGCAGCTTCAGCTTGTACGAGTTATGCTGGTATCCCGTTAACGCACCGCAAAGTGGCCCGTAGTTGCACCTTTATAACCGGCAACTTGCAAGATAATGGTGCATTAGATCTTCCTTGGCAAACATTAAATGATGCTGAGCAAACCGTGGTATTTTACATGGGGATAAAAAGTTTACCCATAATCGCTAAACAATTAATTGCTGCTGGGCGCAAAAGTAACACCCCTGCTGCATTAATTCGTAAAGGGAGCCATAAGGATCAACAGATCATAAAAGGCTGCCTCGCAACATTGGAAGCATTGGTAGTAAAACATAACATTAAGCCGCCGAGTTTAATTGTTATCGGTGATGTTGTTAATACCTTTGCTGATAGCCAACTGAAAAATATAGGCTACTTATCAGCTAATTAGAAAAATTCAAAGGGTAACATCAGTTGAAAAATTGAGATAAGCAGTGTGTAATCTAAGCACGTTTACGTGGGAAGCTTGTGACAACATTAGTTTTGCGATAATACTTCTCTTTGTAGCTTTCATTGTCTTTTCTGCGGCTTTGATTAACAACAATACCTTCGACTGACGCGTTCACTTGTTCGAGCAATTTTAACCCCTTGCGGATCTGATCTCGTTTTGTTTTATTTTCGTGAACAACAAAAATTACGCTTTCAACCAGTTTTGATATGACCAAAGCGTCACTTACCACATTAATGGGTGGCGTTTCTATAATGATCCTATCGTAATATTGCTCAAAAGAGTCGAGTAAAGAATTAAACCGTTTCATCGACAAAAAGGCTAAGGGGTTAGCTGGGCTGACCCCTGACGTCATGATATCTATTTTATGTTCGGTATTTCTAATAATACATTGATCAATTGGGTGTGTATTTGCTAACAGGTTAGATAAACCTGGACGATGAATATTCAGTTTCATTCTGGCGGCTAATGTTGGACGCCTTAAATCTGCTTCAATTAATAACACTTTTTCAGTTTCACCAAATGCGCGTGCTAAATGAGAAGCGACGGTTGACTTTCCTTCACCAGATATAGATGAGGTAACCGCAAATAGTTTCGGTACCTGTCTTACCCTGTGAAATAAAATAGCAGCTCTGAGCGCGTTAACTGATTCGGTATAACGTAAGTCATCAGTAAATAAACTATTGCTTTTTCTACTTACTTTGAACTTTGGTAATATACCAATCACGTCTGCTTCAACAAATGAGTTTTGTTTATATTGAGAATCTAGCGTATCTTTTACAAACTCACGTGCAATCACGGCCACTGAAAATGCCATCATTGATAAAACAAAAACAAGTACCATAATTAATTTTTTCTTTGGCGCTAGCACCGACTTAGGCTTTTCAGCTCGATCAATAAACCTGACATAGAGGTTGGCTTCATAGCCTTCCATAGCATCAGCTTCTTTAAAGCGAATTAAATAAGAATTATAAAGCTCTTTATTGGTTTGCACTTCTCGCTTTAATTGTGAAAACTTATTATCCAAGCGAGTTAGTCGTAAAAAATTCACTTTAGCGTCTTTTAAACGGCTTTCCTTAGCTTTGACCTTTTCTTTAATTGAAAAATAGTCTTTAACAAGCGTCTGGCTTATTTCTATGGCTTTATTACCAATACGCTCTTTAACTGAATCCAGCTCTGCTTGAATAGCAATTGCTTTAGGGTGCTTGGGTCCATAACGTCTAGATAATTCTCGTTTTTTTCGCTCAATAGTATCTTCAACACTACGCAGCTTAACAATTAAACTATTATTATTAATCTCATGCAAAGCCAATAATTTCGATACTACACCTTCATTTTCAAGAATGTATTGGTAAGTCACTTTCAGATCATCTTGTGCCCGTGTTGCACGCAGCAATGACGAGGTTAACTCAGTTAACTCCCCTGCGACTAATCCGACAACACCTTTAGTATCAACAATTCCCTCTTCTTCTCTAAATTTTTGTAACGCACTCTCTGAAACTTTTAACTTTAGCTCTAAGTCAGTTAGCTGCTCTACTAGCCATGTGGAGGTGTTTTCTTGAGATGAACGATGAAGATCGTTTTGATATTGCAGATAGGTTTCACCAATTTCATTTACGATATTTCTAGCGCGTTCTGGATCAAAAGCTACGTAAGTGATTTTTACTAATTCTGTTTTGCTAACAGGACTTATAGTTAAGCGTTGCTGGAAGATACTAATGGCGGTTTCAAAGGAGACTTTATGGGAGGTGGTTTTTATATCTAACACCGGTATTCGTTCGATATATTTATTATTATCAAATTCGTTGGTTTCTAGTAAATTTAATTTATCAATAACACTTGCGGCAAATTTTCGAGATCTCAATAGCTCAAATTGGGTAGCTATTTGTACTGAGCTTGTATTAGATTCACTAAAAACATCTTTTATTGATAATGCAGCGCCCGGTTTACTACCGCCAATTTGTAATGTAGCTGTTGCTTGATATGAAGGTTTTAGTATAGATAAGTACAAAAAAACAAAGAAGGTTAATATGACTGACAATAATACTATTTTCCAGAGTCGGTGAACTATAGGCTTAAATATTTCACTTAAGTCTAGAGCATCTCCATTCTGATTATTATTGTTATTATGTATTACTTCTGGTTTACTCAAAAAAAGCTTTGCTCAATTTTAATAATATCGTCTGGTTGTATCAAAGTAGCTATATTGGCTTTTATTGACACAGTTTTCCCTTTTATCTTCCTTGTTATTGTCCAATTCACTTTGGAGGCCCTGTTGGTTAATCCTCCTGCTAATGCAATAGCTTTATCTAACCGTAAATCTTCTTGGTATGAAAAACCTCCCGGCCTAACCACCTGACCATGAATAAAAAACGGTCGATATTTCACTATCGATACAGAAACTTGTGGGTTGACTAAGTAATCACCTAATAGTCCCTGATAAATCTTATGTTCGATTTGTTGTAGCGATAAGCCAATTACTTGAATATCATCTAAAAATGGAAAATATATCAAGCCTGAACGCGCTATTTTCACCTTTGTTGTTAGATCTGGCTCACCATACACGGTAATCTCAATCTCATCGCCGACACCAACTAAGTACTCATCGGCTAGAGCACTGCTTAGACCAGTGTATAACAATAATACTAACAAAGCGAATAAACGCATAAACCTACTCGTCATTAAAACGTTACAACAAAGCCAAATGAGGCCATTCTTAAGTCGTAATTATCCTTTATTATGGTTGAATCAAAGTTATCATAAGAGTATTGAACAAACGCATTCAACCAGTGCCGCCATCGATATTGTAAACGCATACTTGCTGAAATATGATCCTCCTTGATTAAATTGTCTAACCCAACAAATTCATCATCCATCAGTTTTGAACTGATATGTAACAAAAACCTATCGGTAAAGTCGTAATCAAGTTTGACACCATAGTAATTGGCATAGTTCACACTTTTTTCTATTTTATTGGAATTTTTAATTTCACTGCCTGAGATAAAATTGAGTTTAAGGCGTTGAATTGGATTCCATAATACACTCACTTGCCAAGCAAAACGGTTATTGCTTTTAAACAAACTATTATCAAACTGTGCTTTTTCATAACCAAATAAAAACAGTAACCGGGTCAACTCTGTTGACTGCCACTTTACTCCGGCTAAAGCCAGATATTGTTTTCGTTCGAGATCCATATTACTGTTATGACTAAAATCTTCAAGCTGCACCTTAGTGCTAAAATATGTCTTTCCTGTGATTAAATAATCAAAATTTCCTTGGAGGTAAGATGACGAATACGCTAATGGCTTGGTGATATCTTCTCGGGTGAGATAGGAAAAATCTCGGTAACCCACTAAGAACTTTGCTCTTGCCATTGAATCTTGATGCCCATACAAATAACCAACATTAACAAACTGATTACGTTTACGATCTCCTTCTGTTAGAGCGCTAGCATCGCCCAAACTTAAGCCTGTACCACGATATTCATACTTATCGTCAATAAATCCGGTTGCGAATATTTTTTGGCTTTCGGCAAATCTTAGGTGAAACTTAGATAATAATGAATAATCATAATGATCATCACCCGAGAATTCACTAAAATTAAAGTGACTCGCTTGCGCTTGCAGCTGAAATAAACTGCCATCGCCCTGAGTTTGAATAAAAAGCTCTGGTGAAAGCGCTAAGACATTAGTCGCTTGTGGTTCATTGCCACTTCGCAAAAAATTATCAATTTGACCGTAACTTGTTTTGATTTGAGGTAATAATAAATTCCCTTCTGAAAAAGAAAATTCACCATTTAAACTGTCTCTTGTACTAGAGACAGTTTCTGAAAAAGCAGTAGATGAGTAGCTAATAAAAGCTATAAACAGCAATAAAACACGCATTTATTATTATTATAATTATTAATTATATCTCCAGCTATTATGTTTTAATTTGTAACAGAAATAAACAACAATATTAACTAAAAAATAACTTTATCGGTATTTATTTGTCCGCACTACTATGAGCTCGTCTAACTCGCTTTGCCTTGGTTTTAGTTACCGAACGCTGACCATCTTTATGATCTTTCTTCGGCGTTTTAATTTCTGTTACTTTCTTAGGCTTTTTTACTTTTTTAGCTTTTAATGGCCTCATTGGGCGTGATTCGCCTAAAGCGTTCACTGGCTGAAAGGTTTCGATGACTTTACGCTCAATATGTTGTTGAATAACATGCTCAATATCCCATAACAAATTCAACTCATCTGCACACACGAGAGACACGGCTTGACCAGTATTTCCTGCCCGGGCTGTTCGACCAATTCGATGAACATAATCTTCAGGTACATTTGGTAAATCAAAATTAACAACATTAGGCAATAAATCAATATCGATACCTCGTGCAGCAATATCCGTTGCCACTAATATTTGCACCCGCCCCTCTTTAAAAGCCGCAAGTGCTTTAGTTCGTGCTCCTTGGCTTTTATTTCCATGAATGGCAGCCGCGGTTAAACCTTCCTCTTCTAAATAACGGGTTAATTTATTAGCGCCATGTTTAGTTTTAGTAAATACCAACACTTGCCGCCAGCCATTATCCTTGATCAAATGAGTCAGTACTGCTGACTTGCGTTTTTTATCTACAGGCGTTAACCATTGGGTCACTTTTTCCGCGGTTGAGTTCTCTGGATTAACAGATATTTCTAATGGCTGGTGCACTAAACCTTTAGCTAAAGCCCGAATATCCGCTGAAAAGGTAGCTGAGAATAATAAATTTTGTCGTTGCTTAGGTAATACTGCAATGATTTTTTTTATATCGCGAATAAAGCCCATATCTAACATACGGTCGGCTTCGTCCAAAATGAGTACTTCTAATTGGGAAAATTTGACCGCATTTTGATTATACAAATCTAATAGACGACCTGGCGTTGCCACAAGCACATCTACGCCTTGTCGTAAACGCATCATCTGCGGGTTAATTTTAACGCCGCCAAACACCACAGTTGAATGCAGTTTTAAATACTTACCATAAGTTTCAATACTCTCGCTAACCTGTGCCGCTAACTCTCTTGTAGGAGTTAAGATTAAAGCCCGCACATTATTTGATTGAACCCGGCTTGGTACTGTTCCTCCTTGCGATAAGCGCTCTAACAAGGGAAGTGTAAACCCTGCGGTTTTACCGGTACCTGTCTGCGCTGCAGCCATGACATCACGGCCAGAAATAACCGCAGGGATGGCCTGAGCTTGGATAGGAGATGGTGTATCATAACCTTTATCACTGACAGCTTTAAGTAATGGCTTAGACAAGCCTAGATCGGTAAATTTTGTAACAGTGGAACGCATATAAATCTCTTAATGTGAAGTTACGGAGGGCAAACCGCAAGTTATATTGAACCCGATGTGTTGATATACCCAAACCACCTCAAGGAGCCAGATAAGGGCGTGCAGCATACAGTAAGGCTATGTGTAGTGCAAAGTAATAAGGTTAAGACAAAAATAAAAGCCAAGGTGTTTTCACTCCTTGGCTTTTGTGGTTAATTTGTGCTTTACCAGTAGTTGAGTGACTATGGCATCAACATTTCGTCGTGCTCTTCACCTTCTTTTTCAACCACTTCTGGTATTAAATCTTCTCTTGATATTCCAAGCCCTAGTGCAACAAGTGAAGCTACATAAATTGAAGAATAAGTACCAACAAATACACCGAATAATAACGCAGTTGCAAAGCCATGGATCAAAGCGCCACCTTTAAAAAATAACGCAGCCAAAACTAATAATGTTGTAATTGAAGTAATAAAAGTACGACTTAAGGTTTGTGATAATGAAATATTAATCACATCTTCTGAAGAGGTATCGCGAATTTTTCTAAAATTCTCACGAATACGATCCGAAACCACAATAGTATCATTAAGTGAATAACCTATAACGGCTAAAATCGCTGCCAATACCGTTAAATCAAACTCTAAACCTAAGATAGAAAATAAACCTAAGGTCAATAGCACATCATGAAACAAAGCCACTACCGAGCCGATAGCAAAGCGCCATTCGAAACGAAAAGCAACGTACACTAGAATACAAATTAGTGCTGTTAACATGGCCAAACCGCCCTGCTCTGCTAATTCATCACCCACACTTGCACCAACAAATTCAATACGGCGCATATCAACCTGCTGCCCTGTACCTGTTTGAAGTATAGATAAAATTTCATTGCCGAGCATTTCAGCTTTTACATCTTCACGTAAACCTAGACGAATAACGACATCACGCGAGCTACCATAAAATTGTACTTTAGCATCGTCATGACCGTTATCTTCCATAAGTGTTCTAAGTTTTTGAAGATCAGCCGCTTGTTCAAAGCCTACTTCAATTAAGGTTCCTCCGGTAAAGTCTAAACCAAAGTTAAGCTTATTAACGGCAAGTGATGCGATTGACGCTATCATTAATAGTGCACTAAAGATCATCGCCATTTTGCGATACTTCATAAAAGCAACGGTATTTTTCAATTGTAAAATTTGCATTGTATTTAAATTCCCGTCTTAACTATATTGATAGCTTTTTAAGGCTTTTACCGCCCCAAATAGCATTGACAATGGTTCTTGAGCCCACCACAGAGGTGAACATTGAGGTCAAAATACCAATAGATAAAGTCACAGCAAAACCTTTTACTGGCCCTGTGCCCACAGCAAACAATATCAGCGCTGCAATTAGCGTAGTAATGTTAGCATCAATAATGGTTGAAAATGCCGCTTCGTAACCTTGGTGAATTGCTTGTTGTATAGATTTACCTTCACGCATTTCTTCACGAATACGTTCAAATATTAATACGTTAGCATCTACTGCCATACCAACAGTTAATACGATACCAGCCATACCAGGTAAAGTTAGAGTTGCGCCAGGGATCATCGACATAATGCCAACAATTAGGACGAGGTTAGCACCCAAAGCAAAGTTTGCAACGATACCAAATGCACGATAATAAATTATCATGAAAATAAACACTAAACCAAAGCCCATCATGATTGCTTGAAAGCCCAATTTTACGTTTTCAGCACCAAGAGTGGGTCCAACAGTTCGTTCTTCAACAATAGCAATTGGCGCAATTAATGCCCCTGCACGTAATAATAACGCTAAATTATGAGCTTCGGCTTGTGAGCCAGCACCGGTAATACGAAAACTTTTACCTAAACGTGCTTGTATCGTTGCAACAGAAATAATTTCCTGTTGCTTTTCAAAAACAATATTGCCTTCAGCATCTTTTTTACCCGTAGGCTTGTATTCAATAAAAACGGTTGCCATCGGTTTTCCAATATTACTTTTGGTACCATTTGACATTTTACTACCACCGGCACTATCAAGTGAAATATTGACTTGCGGACGAGAGTATTCATCAAAACCCGATTTAGCATCAGTGATGTGATCACCGGTTAACATGATCCGCTTTTTCAATAAGGTAGGTTTGCCATCTTTATCAGTCAACAGAATTGAACTGGCTGGAACACGCCCATTTATCGCTGCAGATAAATCACCTTCTGTATCAACTAATCTAAATTCAATGGTCGCAGTTGCATTAAGGATTTCTTTGGCTTTAGCTGTATCTTGAACACCAGGCAATTCGATAACAATATGCTTTTTACCTTGACGTTGCACTAATGGCTCAGCAACACCTAATTCATTAACACGATTACGAATAATAGTGATATTTTGTTGTAAAGCATATTCACGAATTTCTTTCAGTTTAACTTCGGTCATTTGCGCCGTTAGGGTTAACGTATCATCATCCGTATTCAGTAAGAGATCACGATAACGTTTTTTCAATAACGATTTTCCTTGCTCAAGATCCGTTTCATTACGGAACTTAACAACTATGGCATCACCTTCTTCTTTAACGCTACGATAACGAACTTTCTCATTACGTAAATCGCCTCGAAAATCTGTCACCATGCCTTCTTTAGCTTTGTTTATCGCTTCTTTCATGTTGACTTCCATTAAGAAGCTAACACCACCACTTAAATCTAAACCAAGCTTCATTGGCGCACCACCAATATTTGCCAACCAGTCAGGTGTATCTGGGGTTAAACTTAGTGCTACAGAATACTGTTTACCTAAATTATCATCCAAAATATCACGCGCTTTTAACTGATCTTCAGTATTTTTAAAACGCGTTAACACTTGTCCTTTTTCTAAAACAATACTGGCATAATCAATACTATTGGTACTTAAATGCCCTTTAATTGTATCGAGGGTGGCTGCAGTTGCTTCGACACCACGTAAACCTGACACTTGTACTGCAGGGTCTTCACCATATAAGTTAGGTGTGGCATAGAGCGCACCTAAAGCAACGATGAACGCTACCATCAGTGTTTTCCATAAAGGGTATTTATTTAACACAATGTGTCCTTTTTCTATTTATCATTCTTAAAATCATTCAATGTCTGGTTTTCACAAGAGAAACATTACTATAAAGACTTCATGGTGCCTTTGGGAAGTACCGCGGTAATAGCACCTTTTTGTACTGTTACTTCATTACCTTCGTTTATACTAACGACGATAAAGTCTTTCTCATCTGAAACTTTGGTGATTTTACCAACAATACCACCTTGAGTGAGGACTTCATCTCCTTTAGATAGAGCAGACATTAAGCCTTTATGGTCTTTAACACGTTTTGCTTGTGGGCGGTAAATCATAAAATAAAAAACTAAACCAAACACTGCTAACATGATGATCATTTCCATACCACCACCTGCTGGAACTGGGGCTTCTGCGGCGTGTGCTGTACTCATAAATAAACTCATAATATCCTCTTATACTTCTTTTAATAATAAATAATAATTTCTATGGTTAATCTTGCACTTGCGAGCTACCAGCCGCTAAAGGCGGAACGGGTAAACCACGTAAGGCATAAAACGTTTCAACAAAGTCGTCTAATTTACCTTGCTCTATCGCATCACGCAAACCTTGCATCACTTTTTGATAAAAATGTAAATTATGCAAGGTATTCAATTGTGAACCTAAAATTTCTTTACATTTATCTAAATGGTGCAAATAGGCACGTGAATAATTTTTACAGGTGTAGCAATCACAAGTGGGATCTAATGGCCCGGTATCTGTTTTGTTGCTGGCATTACGAATTTTGATAACACCAGTATTAACAAATAGGTGACCATTACGGGCATTGCGTGTGGGCATAACACAATCAAACATATCTATGCCTCGACGTACACCTTCAACTAAATCTTCTGGCTTTCCTACTCCCATCAAGTATCGGGGCTTATTTTTTGGAATCAAGGGGGTGGTATGATCTAATATTCGGATCATATCTTCTTTGGGCTCTCCCACAGACAAACCACCGATAGCATAACCATCGAAGTCAATGGCTTTTAAACCGTTAATTGACACTTCACGCAAATCTTCATACATACCACCTTGCACTATGCCAAACAATGCTGAAGGATTATCGCCATGCGCATCTTTTGAACGTTGTGCCCAGCGGAGTGATAACTCCATAGATTCTTGTGACTCTTTATGCGAGGCTGGATACGGGGTACACTCATCAAAAATCATCACAACATCAGAGCCAAGTTTCCGTTGTACCTCCATCGAACGTTCAGGTGTCAGCATAATTTTTTCGCCATTAACAGGCGAGCTAAAACGAACGCCTTCTTCGGTAATTTTACGCATTTTACCTAAACTAAAAACTTGAAAGCCTCCTGAGTCGGTTAAAATCGGTTTTTGCCAATTAATAAAATCATGTAAATCACCGTGTTGTTCAATAATATCAGTGCCTGGGCGTAGCATTAAATGAAAGGTATTACCTAAAATTATTTGCGCGCCAGTATCAGCAACTTCTTCGGTTTTCATTCCTTTAACTGTGCCATATGTACCTACCGGCATAAATGCTGGGGTTTCCACTACGCCACGATTAAAGATCAAACGACCACGACGGGCTTTGCCATCAGTATTAATTAATTCATATTGCATTTTTTTCATAAATTATTTCTTCCCTACCAGCTAAACAGGCTGACGGTTGCAGTTAAAAAGGCTGGCGAGTCATGCCAGACTTTCGCGTTTACTTCATTAGTGTTTACTTTGCTGGCGTTTGCTTAGTCAAGAACATCGCATCACCGTAGCTAAAAAAGCGATACCTTTCGCTTATCGCATGTTGATATGCTTTCATAATATGCTCATAGCCAGCAAAAGCACTCACAAGCATTAACAAGGTAGACTCAGACAGATGAAAATTAGTTAACAGCGCATCAACTAGTTTAAATTCATACCCTGGAGTGATGAAAATATCCGTATCACCATAAAATTCACTAAGCTCTGTGCCATTATTTTCTGATGATTTGGCCGCACTTTCTAATGATCTCACTGAAGTGGTGCCCACCGCAATTACTCGACCACCATTGGCCTTAGTTCGCTTAATTTGTGAAACTACCTCATTAGACACTTCAACATACTCTGCATGCATTATGTGGTCAGCAATAATATCAACCTTCACGGGCTGAAAAGTGCCCGCGCCCACATGCAATGTAACAAAGGCTAATTCAACCCCTTTAGCTTTAATCGTTTCAAGCAACTCATCATCAAAGTGCAAACCTGCTGTTGGTGCGGCTACAGCGCCAGGTTTTTCGTTATACACGGTTTGATATCGCTCTCTATCACTACTTTCATCAGGTCTATCGATATAAGGCGGTAATGGCATATGACCTATTTCATCTAAAATTGATAAAACGGATTGTTCGCCTTCAAATTTCAGTTCAAATAACGCACCATGGCGGGCGACCATAGTGGCGTTAACTTTACCTTCAAGAAGCAATTGAGCACCAACTTTAGGTGATTTGCTCGCACGAATATGCGCTAACACGGTATTTTTATCAATTAATCGCTCGACCAACACTTCAACTTTACCACCACTCGACTTTTGACCGAACATACGTGCAGGAATTACCCGAGTATTATTAAACACCAATAAATCACCGGCATTTAATAGCGATAAAATATCTTTAAAACCAAGATCAGCTATGTCTCCACTATTACCATCAAGAGACATAAGCCGACTACTAGTTCGCTCAGTCGTAGGAAAACGAGCGATTAGCTCAGTGGGTAAATCAAAAGAAAAGTCAGATACGCGCATGATAAATAATCAGGAAAACCTTGCTAGAAGTGTAAAGTAAAATAAAACGCGTAATTTTAGAGCTCTGCGTCTTTGATAGCAAGTTAAATAAAAAAATTAACCTCAGCAAGGTCATCAATTTGAACTCTAAACTTGATACCTAGCAATATAACCGCTGATTATCTTCAATATTTTAAAGAAATAACCTGCCTAAATAGTTATTTTCACGTATGCTTTTTATTACCATTATTAAAAAGTTGTTACCTTTTATGAATAATCTTGCTTTTTCTATTGCTAAAACCATTATCAATGGCTTTGATCGCCATATTCATCTTTTTATTGAAATAACTCAATCAGCACAACAACGATTTCAAAATTGCCAGTGGAGTGAAGTACAAAAAGCAGCCAAAGCAAGAACAACTTTCTATGAGCAGCGCGTTAAAGAAACTTTTGATACCATCAAACAAGATTTCTTTATTGATTCTCTCGATGATGAACTATGGCTGCAAGTAAAAATAGAATATATCCACTTATTAGCAGAGCATAACCAACCAGAGCTTGCAGAAACATTCTATAATTCAGTATTTTGCCGGCTGTTTGAACGTAAGTATTATCACAACGACTACATTTTTGTTGAAAGCACCGCCCAACGCCTTGATGATAGACCCACGCCAGCGATTTACACCAGTTATAAGCCTGCTGAAAAAGGTTTAAAGCAAACTATTTGCGATATTATGAACTTTCATAAAAGTAGTATGCCGTTTGTTGATCTCAACGCTGACGTTGAAATACTCATCCAAGCGTTTCGCCGAAAAGCTCACAAAACCCGCTTCAAATTAGAAGACTTGCAGTTTGATATTTTAAACTTTACTTTTTACCGAAATAAGGGGGCCTATTTAATTGGAAGGGTACTATCACCTGCAGGGGAAACCCCATTCATAGTGTCAGTTCTCAATAATGAACAAGGCGGTTTATATATAGATGCATTATTAAGTAAAAGTGAAGATATGGCCGTTGTTTTTGGCTTTGCTCGTGCCTACTTTTTTGTTGATTGCTTGCACCCATATGCCTTGGTAAATTTTTTACAAAGTTTAATGCCCCATAAAACTAAAGCCGATTTATATTCAGCCATAGGTTTTCATAAACAAGGAAAAACGCAATTTTATCGCGATTTTTTAAATCATCTTGATAGCAGCGATGACAAATTAACACTAGCACCGGGTATAAAAGGCATGGTCATGTCTGTATTTACGTTACCCTCGTATCCTTATGTTTTTAAAATCATCAAAGATAAATTTTCTCCAAGTAAAAACATGACGCGGGCCGACGTTAAGGGCAAGTATCGTTTAGTTAAACTGCACGACCGAGTAGGTCGTATGGCCGATACCATGGAATATTCTGAAGTAGCTTTTCCTAAAGACAGGTTCAACGAAGAGCTATTAGCTGAGTTACATAAAGTAGCCCCATCATTAATTCGTTACGAAGATGATTTATTAATTATTGAGCACCTATATATAGAACGCCGTATGGTACCTTTAAACCTTTATTTAGCTCAGGCTAACGATAAAGAAATAGAAGAAGCACTCTATGGTTATGGTCAGGCTATTAAACAGCTAATATCAGCGAATATATTTCCCGGTGATATGTTATTGAAAAACTTTGGTGTAACCCGTCATGGCCGAGTAATCTTTTATGATTATGATGAAATTACTTACATGGATGAGGTGAATTTTAGAGTCAAACCTGTTGCTGTCACTGAAGAGCAAATATATGCCGCTGAGCCTTGGTATTCAGTAGACCCGGGTGATATGTTTCCTGAAGAGCTCGCTACTTTTGCCTTAGCAAACCCTAAATATTTAAAGGCTTTCAAAATTCATCATGAAGATCTTTTAACTGCGCAGTATTGGCAACAATGCCAGGCAAACGTCGCGGCTGGCATTTATGAAGATGTATACCCCTACCCTGATAAATTCAGGTTTTGTGAGATGCGTAAAACTTCTAAGTCATAATTTGCACCTAGGCTTTGGGTTTATACTAAGTTGATTAAGTTCTGAGTTGGGAAGAAATTTAATCAAATTGGTATTACTATAGAAAATCTGGAGCCTTTATCTACTTATCGCTAGCTTTTTGGCTATTTAATAGCCGAACAGACAAACAATTCAATTTTTTTAACAATTATTCTTTACCTTTAGCTGAGCATCAGTATAATTCGAATCCGTTGCAGGGGTGTAGTTCCAATTGGTAGAACAGCGGTCTCCAAAACCGATGGTTGGGAGTTCGAGTCTCTCCACCCCTGCCATTTTCCCTTCTAAAGACCATTTAATTTAGCCTAAAAGTTTACTATTCAGTGTGCTCAATTTCTGGCATTATAATCCAACCTAGCTTTATATCTAATCTTGAGTAACGTCTTTATATGAGTATTAATCAAAGACAATATGAGCAATTAACTGAAATGGGCATAAGCCTTTGGCAGCAAAAATCCTTTGCTAACGCTCTTAATTCAGCAACAGAAGACCACTCAGAACAAGAAAAAAGCGCAACAGCGTATAGCTACAATGACTTAACAATACTCACTAAAGACACTTTTTTTACTGATATCTTACATGTATTAGAACTATCAATAGGCGAAATTAGCCTTAAAGAAGATCATATAGATCTTGGGCTATTTAATTGGTTTTTTCAATCGGATAAGGCAATAACGACAAGCATATCCTGTCATGATAATAACCTTATAAGCCCTACTTTAGAGGTGATTAAACAATCTCCTGAGTTAAAAAAAGGCTTATGGCAAATAATAATCAAGCACCTTTTATAAATGAAAAATATGAAGCAGTCTCTAAATTTTAGACCTTTAACTACCACTGATGTCAATATCTTGATGCCAATAGAGCAGGCCTGCCACTCTCACCCTTGGAGTGAAAAAACATTTATTAGCTGCATTGGCGGTCGTTACTTTGGCGAAATACTTACCCAGCATCAGCAAGTAATTGGATTTTACGTGGCTGAAGTGGTACTAGACGAAGCAACATTAATGGATATATGCGTTGAGCCAAGTCAACAAGGTCATGGTTTTGGCAATAAGCTATTAAACCAATTTATTGCACAAGCCAAAGCCAAAGGCGTGGTCAAAATTTGGTTAGAGGTTCGGGCTAAAAATATTTCAGCACAAATGTTATATATGAAAGCAGGCTTTATAGAAACCGGTCGTCGTACAGGGTATTACCCAAGTGCAAAAGGCTTTGGCTACGAAGATGCCATTGTGATGTCATTAAAAATAAAATAACAGTATCGGCAATGCCTTTTTACCTCACCTACAGCGTAGATTGCCGCCTATTTTTGTTCGTTCAAAAAAAACTCAGATAAAATACCAAAGTCCCTTAAAACCGTTTTTTTATTTATGTTACAATGCGCGCATTCGTACGTACGCAAACAAGAACAATTAAACAATGACAACGCCACAAGTCACAGCAGTGAACAAAAGAAGAACCTTCGCTATCATTTCGCATCCCGATGCGGGTAAAACCACCATTACTGAAAAAGTATTATTGTTCGGTCAAGCATTACAAAAAGCTGGCACGGTAAAAGGTAAAAAATCTGGTCAACATGCCAAGTCAGACTGGATGGAAATGGAGAAGGACCGTGGTATATCAATTACCACCTCTGTTATGCAGTTTCCTTACAATGACTGTTTAGTGAATTTACTCGACACTCCTGGACACGAAGACTTTTCTGAAGATACTTATCGTACCTTAACAGCTGTCGATTCTTGTTTAATGGTCATTGATGTTGCTAAAGGTGTTGAAGCGAGAACAGTTAAGCTAATGGAGGTCACTCGATTACGTGATACCCCTATTATTACCTTTATGAACAAAATGGATCGAGATGTTCGTGATCCGATGGAAGTCATGGATGAAGTCGAAGACGTATTAAAAATAAAGTGTGCACCAATTACTTGGCCTATTGGTATGGGTAAAGAGTTTAAAGGTGTATATAACCTAGTGACCGATGAAACATTTTTGTATCAGTCTGGTTTAGGACATACCATACAAGAAGTAAGAATAATCAAAGGGCTAAATAACCCTGAGCTAAATACTGCTGTTGGCAGTTATGCTGATGATTTAAGAGAAGAGCTTGAACTTGTGCAAGGCGCTTCTCACGAGTTTGATCTAGAAGAGTTTTTAAACGGTGAATTAACACCGGTATTTTTTGGAACCGCGCTAGGTAACTTTGGTGTTGACCACATGCTTGATGGCTTAACCAAATGGGCACCTAAACCATTACCACGTTTAGCAGATGCTCGGGAAGTGCTTGCTACTGAAGAGAAGTTTTCAGGCTTTGTTTTTAAGATTCAAGCCAATATGGACCCCAAGCATAGAGACCGTATTGCCTTTATGCGTATTTGTTCAGGCATGTATGAAAAAGGCATGAAAATGAAGCAAGTACGCCTAGAAAAAGACGTTAAAATTGCTGATGCGGTGACGTTTATGGCCGGAGATAGATCCAATGTAGAACAAGCATACGCGGGTGATATTATCGGTTTACATAACCACGGAAGTATTCAAATAGGTGACACCTTCACCTCAGGTGAAATGATAAAGTTTAGTGGTATTCCTAACTTTGCACCTGAAATGTTTCGACGTATTCGCTTACGCGACCCACTCAAGGCCAAGCAGTTACAGAAAGGTCTCATTCAACTGTCAGAAGAAGGCGCTGTGCAAGTATTCAGACCTTTGATTAATAACGATATGATAGTAGGGGCTGTAGGTGTATTGCAGTTTGAAGTGGTAGTGCAACGCTTAAAAACCGAATATAACGTCGACGCAATATATGAGCCTATTAGTGTTGCGACCGCTCGCTGGTGCACATGCAAAGATGAACGTACGCTAGAACAATTTAAAAAGAAAGCAGGAGATAACTTAGCGCTAGACGGTGGAGATAACTTGACTTACATCGCCCCCACTATGGTTAATTTGTCATTAGCGCAAGAAAGACATCCTGATATTGAGTTTCACTCAACTCGAGAACATTAATTTTTGCTTTTCATATAGAATTTTTGCGGCATTGTTTTCGCTTTTTCATTTGATTGCTTAGTAAACTAAGCTCCATATGGAAAGTCTCGACAGCTTTGCTAAAATCCAATTTAGTTTGCAAAATACATACTAATTGGAAAAGAAACAAACTAAAAAAGATTGAACATTATGAATATTAAACAGATACTTGCCGAAAAAGTTAGTGCCGCCATGGTTGCTGCTGGATTACCTGCAGATACCAATCCTGCCATCAGTATATCTAACCGTCCTCAGTTTGGTGATTACCAAGCCAATGGCGTGATGGGCGCTGCAAAAAAATTAAAAACTAATCCTCGTGAATTAGCGACGAAGGTGTTAGAACAACTTACTGTGAGTAAAAGTCTTGATGGCATTGCTGACAACATCGAGCTTGCTGGCCCTGGCTTTATTAATATACACCTTAGCCCAACTTGGTTGTCAACCCAGCTTAATGTTATATCCCAAGATACCCACTTGGGTGTTAGTCAGCGTGCTAGCGACGGCAACGATAAGCAACAAACCGTTGTTGTTGATTATTCTGCGCCTAACCTTGCAAAAGAAATGCATGTTGGCCACTTACGCTCAACCATTATTGGTGATGCTGTTGTACGCGCATTAGAGTTTCGTGGTGATACTGTTATTCGTCAAAACCACATGGGCGATTGGGGCACACAATTTGGAATGCTAATCGCCCATTTAAGCGATAAACTTGCAAGTAATCAAGTAGCTGAAACAGCCCTTGCTGACTTAGAAAATTTTTATCGTGAAGCAAAAATACGCTTTGATGAAGAAGAAGGCTTTGCTGACAGAGCCCGTGCTGATGTAGTAAAACTGCAAAGTGGTGACGCCGGCTGTGCCAAGCTATGGCAACAATTTATTGATATTTCTATTACTCACAGTGAAGAAATCTATCATAAATTAAATGTATCACTTAAGCGCTCAGATATTATGGGAGAAAGTGCCTACAACGATGATTTATCAGCAGTTATTGATGAACTCATGGCAAACGAAATTGCGGTTGAGGATCAGGGCGCTAAAGTTGTGTTCATTGATGAAATGGCCAACAAAGACGGTGAGCCATCCGTATTTATTGTACAAAAATCTGGCGGTGGTTTTTTATACGCCACCACCGATTTGTCAGCATGTCGCTACCGCAGTGGCAAATTAAAAGCCGATCGTATCATTATTTTCACTGATGCACGCCAAGCTCTTCACTTTAAACAAGTTGAAATTGTGGCTCGTAAAGCTGGTTTCTTACCAGATAATGTTGGTTACGACCATTGCCCTTTCGGCATGATGATGGGGGATGATGGTAAGCCATTTAAAACCCGTACAGGCGGAACTATTAAACTTGCTGAATTATTAGATGAAGCGGTAAGTCGTGCCAGTGAGTTAATCAAAGAAAAAAATCCTGATATCAATACCAATGAGCTCACAACGATTGCTAAAAAAGTGGGAATTGGCGCAGTAAAGTTTGCTGATTTATCGAAAAATCGCACCAGTGATTATATTTTTAACTGGAAAACAATGCTTAGCTTTGAAGGCGCTACAGCACCTTATTTACAATATGCCTACTCACGAATTCAAAGTATTTTTATTAAAGCAGAGCAAAACAAATCAAAAGCTACAGCACACAATGCAAACATTCAAATTATTGAATCGCAAGAAAAAGCATTAGCGCTAAAGTTATTGCAACTTGAAGATGTGATTGATGCGGTGATCAGCGAGTGTACACCTAACTTGTTATGTAATTACTTGTATGAATTAGCCAGTCTCTACATGAGTTTTTATGAAGCCTGTCCAATCCTTAAAACAGGTATTGATGAGGAGGTTAAAGCATCGCGTTTGGCCTTATGTCAATTAATTGCAAAAACCTTAAAACAAGGTTTAGATATTTTAGGTATTGAAGTGATGGAACGCATGTAGCTCTCGTATCCTTTACCTAAAAGTAAATGCTAGTTAAATACTGTATAGAAAAACCGACTTTACTCTGTCGGTTTTTTTATGCTTTTAAAAAACTTCTAGCTGAACTTTAATTTTGTAAGAGTATTCTGTTAGAGTAATTAAAATTAAAAAAGTTACCTAAGGCCTATTATGCAACAACATAACTGCTCACCACTGAACGATTTCATCGAATACCCTGCAGACGAAATGATTGCCCGTTCTGAAAAATTTTATCAGGATATTAAACGCCGCCACTCTATTCGTAACTTTAGTAATAGAGACGTTGATAAAAAAATTATTGAAAATTGTTTAAAAGCGGCCGGAACAGCGCCAAGCGGAGCCAACCATCAACCTTGGCATTTTGTTGCAATAAACTCACCGACAATTAAAAAACAAATCAGACAACAAGCTGAACACCATGAACGTGGTTTTTATAACGGTAGAGCAGGAGAAGAATGGCTAGGTGCATTAAAAGAACTCGGTACTGATGCTAATAAACCCTATTTAGAGCATGCACCATGGTTGATTGCTATTTTTAGCCAGAAAAAAGGTGGGCTTAATAAAACCGATAATAATACCAATTATTATGTACATGAGTCTGTTGGTATTGCCACCGGATTTTTAATTAATGCTTTGCATAACGCCGGACTAGCAACCTTAACTCATACGCCAAAACCCATGTCATTTTTAAATAAAATTTGTAATTGTGGTGACAATGAACGAGCTTACATGCTACTGATTGCCGGCTACCCAGAAGATAATGCAACGGTACCGAATCATGCACAAATGAAAAAACCACTCACTGATATTGCCACATTTTTGTAAAACTAATGATAAAAGCGACTCATCAAAGCTATGCACTAAACAAAATCTAGCTGTAAGTCCGTGCAACCTTTTTTACAACGTATACCTGAGTTCTCATGGGAGTTATCGTGCGCTTGGTGAGGTGTAAGCAGGTACAAGGGTTGATGGCAAATTGTACAAAGTACTTTTTTGCCGGCCATCACTTTTTTAACTAATTGCTTTTGTTCAACAAAAGAGTGATGACTGGCTTTTTGCAACGCCGCGAACTTATTAATATCAATCATCTGTCTTATATCTCCCTTTCCTTTGTGGCTAGGGTGTATTCACTACAAACAGTAAAAACCATCAAGTTTCCCCTGTAAAGGCTCACTACTGTTAGCTAATAGCTCCTGATAGGCGCTAATGTTTTCGTAACTCAAAGGCATTTCGGGGTAGGCGGTTATTTCCCAAGGATACTCTTCGTCTTCTTGAAAAGGCGTAAAAGACAGTTTTTGATTGTTTTCCAATAATAATTGACCAAACTGCAAGGCTAATGCTTGTGTCGGAAAAAGTACTGAGAACTCGACTTCTCGCGGTTGCTCTAGATCATCACCAGCTTGTTGCCTTTGCCATAAAACATCACCAACACTATCATTTGGAAATAAAGTTAAATCACGGTTCATACTAACCCATCAAAGATTTTTTTATAAAGTTACATATTACCTGATAACGCTTAAGGCGTAAAAGTGTTAAACTCATTCTTATCGATTTGATACCTGTTATGTGAGTTATGACCACCACCTTTGAACATCATTTAAAATATAATCACTTAATTGATGATACTCCTAGCACCGCGTTAAGTTTACTTTTTGACAGCCTAAGAAACACAGAGCACAACCTGAGTAAAACACAACTCAAAGAGGCTATAAGTAAAGGTGCATTATGGCTAACCAGAGCAAACCATACTCAAAGATTACGTCGGGTTAAAAAATCACTACAATACGGTGACCAATTGCACTTTTATTACCATAGCGGCGTACTAGCTAGTGTAGTGTGCGATGCAAAACTTATCAGTGATGAAACGGATTATAGTGTTTGGTATAAACCTTATGGTATGCTTTCTCAAGGCTCTAAATGGAGCGATCATTGCACCCTAAGTCGATATGCGCAACAACAATTAACACCCGAGCGTTCGGTATTTATTGTTCACCGCTTAGATAGAGCTGCTACAGGCTTAATGCTTATTGCTCATACCAAAAAAGCAGCCAGAGCCTTATCTGCAATGTTTGAGTGCCGCACTACAACCGACAACACGCTGAACAAATATTACCAAATTATTGTCCATGGCAATCATAATAAATTTGACCAGCCACAGGTTATTAACACAGAGGTTGCAGGTAAAAGTGCACGTAGCTCTTTTACCTGTTTAGCTTATGATCCAGATAAAGATCGTTCATTAATTGAGGTAAAAATTGATAGTGGCAGAAAACATCAAATTCGGCTTCATGCTGCAAGCATCGGTTTACCCGTCGTTGGTGATCGATTACATGGCATCGCAGATGTTAGTGAAACATCAAATTTACAGCTTTGTGCCGTTAGTTTAAGCTTTAATTGTCCGATCTCAGGAGTACAAAAGCACTTTGAATTGGAAAGCCATCTTAAACCTCAATTGTAAATCAATTAAGGTTAAGAAGTTACTAATGACTATATGCAGTATTTAAAATCACTATCTGCTAGTAAAGATAATGAATCACCTACTATATCATCAGCTTTTAAGGCATTAAGTAATTCAAAACCTTGTTGGCGTTGTTCTAAGGTTAACGCTTTGTATGGTAAGCGAAAATTTGGTGCAACAGCCCCAGTCATCATCAACGTTGTGTTAATAGCAATAGGGTTAGGCTCACAAAACAACCACTGCATTAACCCTTTCAACTTACTGTTGAGTTCAACATCTTTATTATCCATCAATTGACGCATTAAACTCGGCACTACATTTGATGTAACTGATATCACTCCATGAGACCCATAAAGATGGCGACCGTCATGGCTTTCATCATCATTGCCTGACCAACACGCTATACCTTGTTTTTCATAGTGAGCAATACGTTCATTACCACCACATTCTTTTACGCCAATAAAGTTCTTATGCTTGGCTAATGTTTCAATAATATCAGGGGTGAGATCTTGTCCTGTGCGCCCTGGCACATTGTAAATAAACGCCGGACCAATATCTAACGTACGATTGAGATGCTCAATAACGCCAGCAGTTGATGTTCGACCATAATAAGGATTAATTTGCAATGTAGCATCCATCCCCGCGGCAAAGCCATTTTTAGTTGCCTTGATCGCTTCCGCTGTATTATTACTACCAGTATTACCAATAATTAGTAGCTTAGCACCAAATTTATGTACGCTGTGAGCTATTAGTATTAGGTGCTCTTCCCAGCTAAGTAAGTGTCCTTCGCCAGTAGTTCCACCCACAACAATGCCATCTACCCCGCCATCAATTTGCTGTTGAACAAGGCTGTCGTAGGTGAGAAAATCAACCTCGCCTGATGAAGTATAAGGTGTTTTAATTGCGGTAATTAAACTGGCTGCTTTTAACTGCTTCATTATTTTCCTAATTTTTTGATTAAAATCTTTCGGATAAAGTTAACAATGTCCTATATGGTCTGCCACTTTACGCATTTTAAAAATTTCTTTAGTTTCTATATGCTGATACTCAAAAACCTGATGAGTTAATTGTATGACTCTATAAGCATGATAATTATTACTGTCATTGAGATCTGCTGCATAAAGTTGTTCATCTAAAACTTCATTTTTTGTGATAGTAAAATGAATATCAGCCACTAAGCCCCAATCACCCAATTCAGCGACTTGCTCAACAACCTCTTCTTGTTCAGCTGCGTTTATTTTGAGTGTTATAAAGTTAAACTCAAAGCTACCATCTGCGTTTAACTGCGCATATTCGATAATTTTCCTATTTTGATCATCGACACCTTCACGGAACCAACGACCAAATAAAAGCGCTCTTTCGTATATCACTTTACCCTACTTAATAAAAGAAGAATGAATATCATTGTACATGCTACATAAATATGACCTGTTTATTTTAATGGCAAACGACGTTAAAGCCAAACCCAATAAAGTATTTATCTGCGATATTCTCTATTAAAAATTAAAATATGTACTATTTACTGAGCTTACAATGACAAATTTCTTTTACCCTAACATTAATGTTATGCAAATCATTAAGTGTAAGTAGTAGGAAAAAAGGTTAAATTAGCGACACGTTTAATTTAAAAATGTATGGCAAACCATGATTAAGCCAAATGTGCAATTACTACTAACCGGTAATGAATTAATGACAGGGGATATTGTAGATAGCAATTCAGCCATGATCGCAGACCTCCTTTCTTTTATCGGATTAAATATATCACGTAAAGTAACCCTCGCTGATGACTTAACCTTATTAACCAACGAAATAATGAGCTTGGCTAAACATGCAGATATTTTAATTATCAATGGTGGGTTAGGGCCAACGGTTGATGATTTGACCGCGCAAGCATTAGCAAAAGCAACTCAAGTAGAGTTAGCTGAACACCCCGATGCACTATCACACGTAACCCATTGGTGTAATAAACGCAAAACCAGATTAAATGCGCCAAATTTAAAGCAGGCAATGTTACCTCAAGGCTGCGAAATCATCGCAAATAAACAAGGAAGCGCAGTTGGCTTTAAAGTTAACTACACTGGCTGTGATATCTATTGTACTCCAGGTGTTCCAAGAGAATTGCAAACCATGTTAGATGAGCAAATTATCCCTGAAATTGCCAGTAAGCTAGCAAATGAACTCACCACTGATGTCACCCGTTTACAAGTATTTGGTATAGGTGAGTCTAGCTTACAAAAAATGATTGATGAAAAATTACCTGATTGGCCAGATGATATTGATTTAGGCTTTCGAGCAGGAATGCCTTTACTAGAGATTAAATTAACAACGACAAACCATAAGGCTCTGCATAAAAAACCTATTTGGAAAAATAAGCTCACTGAGCTATTAGGTGATCACCTTATTGGAGAAATAAATACTAAGCCATCATCATTGGCAAAGCATGTACTCACAGCCCTTAATGAACAAACGTTAACTATTACCACAGCAGAATCATGCACTGGTGGGTTAATTGCGAGTATGTTAACTCAGGAAGCGGGGGCTTCTCAATCATTTGAAGCTGGTTTTGTTACCTACTCTAACAAGATGAAAACGAGTTTATTAGCCGTGCCAGAAGCACTACTAAATACTCACGGAGCCGTAAGTCAAGCAGTAGTGCTTGCCATGGCTCAAGGGGCACTAAAAAAATCATCTGCTGATTTTGCTATTGCTGTTTCAGGCATAGCCGGTCCTGAGGGTGGCAGTAAAGATAAGCCTGTTGGTACAGTATGGATAGCCTGGGGAGGATTAGATACCTTGCAATCAGTAAGGTTAGTTATCCCCTTACCCCGTCGTTATTTTCAAAAATATGTGGCCAGTATTGGCTTAGATTTAATAAGGCGAGAGTTATTAAACAGTCAAGAAATCCCAAATTATGTTGTTGAGCGTCAAAAAAAGTAAAATCAATCGCGCTATTTCTCAACAACTCATTGCTAAGTAAATAAATAGTTTATATATTTAACAAAGTAATTAAAAATATTATTATGCTGTTGCTATAATATCATATGTTATTTTAATCATAGCAATAATGCTTTTTCATATATTGGAGACTGTTTTGGCTGAAAAAAACTTTATCACCAGTGGGCGAAATACCATCATTCATAAAATTAAAAAATTTGATCTGTTAATTATCAATGGCGAAAACCCTGTTGTGATTGTCAGTCACCGTGGTATTGGCATATACAAAGGTGAAATTCCTGCAAAACGCTCAATTGCAAAAAAAGCCTACCAAGACATTGTTCAGATTGAGTCAGGTGATGTCTTTAGCGAAGAAAAAACCTTGTTGTTTGTGCAAGCACTCGATGGTAGAGAATATAAAATTGATTATAGTAAAGTGGATACCCCTAACTTTATTAAAGTTCACCAAGAGAATTATATTTAATGTCATTTGCTAAAAGAGCTGTACGCCCTTTTAATCTCGCTATCAATGCAAATCATTAACTGCGTGAATAATGTTGTCGGAGTACATTAATGACCCAAATCAAACTAGTTGCGAATGCCAAAAACAATGTTGATTTACATATAATACCTATCAAAGATGAAGTTGAGATTACTGAGGAGTATATTCTCGACTTCATTTCTGAATCTGAACACTGCAATTTACTTGTAAATAAAACCAATATAAACAATGCACTAGCTGAATTAAATGATGTACTAAAATCCCTAAAAGAAAACCAAACCGGTCATGAAATAATTTATCATATACTCGATCGTGTCGATGCGAGCATTTCTATCATTATCGATGATGATGAAATGTCTGCGAAAGCCATTATTAACACAGCTCATGGTGGAAAACACTTATCTGCTAAAGCAATTTTAAATGCCGCACAGGCCGCCGGTGTAAAAAAAGGGTTTAGTAAAGAAGAGTTAGTCAAACTTGCCCACTTGGCCGCTAAAGAAGAGCCAAACAGCAAAGTAACCCTACCAATAGCACACGGAAAATTACCCATCAATGGCAGAGACGCTATTATAGAGCCTTTAGTTGAAAGCGCACAATCAAGAATATTACGTCCAAAAAATCGAGAAGATGGCAGTGTCGATATGCGGGATTTGGGCGATATCATTTGTGTTAAAATTGGTGATCCCATTGTAAAAAAAATACCGCTGACTCAAGGAAGGCAAGGCTATACCGTTACAGGGAAACCACTTGAAACAGCACCAGGAAATGATGTAGTTTTAATATCAGGTGATGGTACCGCTATCAGCAAAAGTAATGAAAACTTACTTATTGCTGAAAAAGTGGGCTTACCTAAATTAATTCCAAATGGAATGGAAGTCGATGAAGTTTATCAGATAAAAAATGTCACGGTTGCCACCGGCCATATCAACTTCACCGGAAGCGTGCTGATTGAAGGCGATGTAAATGAAGGGATGAAGGTTATTGCCAGCGGAGACATAACTATAGGTGGTTTTGTTGAGTCTGCTATGATTGAAGCTGGTGGTGATGTCACAATCTCTGGTGGGATAATTGGCCGTAAGCATGATATTGAAGAAACCAAAATCACTGATGTAAACATGAGTGTTAGTGTAAATGCGAGAGGAAACCTCTATGCCAAATACTGTCAGTACGCTCAAATTAATTGTGGTAAAGATATCCGTATTGAAAACCAATTACTTCATAGCATAATCAATGTTAACGGTAGCTTAAAAGTAGGTACTGAAGATAAATCTAATGGCATTTTAATTGGCGGTAGTATCAAAGCTAGGTCTCATGTTAGCGCCGGTATAGTGGGCGCAACAGCCGGCAGCAAAACCATGGTTAGTTTTGAGCACCACATATTAAAATTGAAAGAGCTGCTTGATGATATAGAAACCCGAATCAACTTTGATAATGACAAAACAGCCGAGCTAAAAGTCGCCAGTGATAAAATCAAAGAATTACCGAAAACTAAAGCCAATCATGAAATGCTTACCAAGGTTATATCAACTTACCAGTTTCATGCCAAGCGTATGGGCGATACTTTACTTGAAAAAGAAGAACAAGAGCACGCCTTGCAAGCTTACATTGAAAGTGTATATCTAGAAGCAACCGAAAAACTTCATCTTGGCGTTCAATTGACTATTGGAGACTACAACGATAGATCGCGTCGTGATTATGGCCCCAGTAGAATGATATATAAAGACAGAAAAATTCATATTGAACCGTTACTCAAACGTTAGTGCAAAACATGTTTAAATATACACTTTCACTCTTGATTGCTTTTATATGTTTTAACAGCCATGCCAAGCAATGTTCAGTTCACTTTAATTATGGCGTTATTATTGATCCTGACCATATTCGTATGATTGATCATGGCCAAACAGTTATACAGATAAATGGCACAACCCAGCTATTTGTAAAAGGAAGAGAGCAAGTCCTTAATACTGAACAACAACAGCTGATAAACCAGTTTACCCAAGGTATCCGATCGCAAGTTCCCGAAATTGTGTCTATTGCGATTGAAGGCGTAGATATTGGTTTAAAGGCCGTAAACAAGGCTATCGGTAGCTTAACAGGTGAAAACAGTGCCTCACAACAAAAGATTCAAACTAAGTTTGACGAACTAAAATGGCGGATCCGTACTCGCTTTAATCAAAGTGCAAACAACTATTATATAGCTCCCCAAGATTTTGCTGATTTTGATGACATATTTACTGGTGAATTTGAACAGGAAATTGAAGAGATAATTTCTGACTCTATTGGCACCATTTTATTGGCTGTTGGTGAAGCTATGATAAGTGATGACAGTAGCTATGGCAGCGAGCAGCGTTTAGCCACTTATGATGATCGTATAGAAACTATGGGAAAAGATTTAGAGTTAGAAATTAGCGCAAGTACAAATGCGCTAGCACAAAAAGCTGAAGCCTTCTGCCTAAAGTTAAGTGAATTGGATAAAGTTGAAAGTGAAATTCATCGTTCAATCAAAGCTCTAAAGCAGTTTAACTTAATTGAAACTAATAAACTTTAACTGAGTAAACTGTGGTGACCAGATCTATAACCTCGTCACCACGCTTGTAATTACATATTCGGGTAATTCGGACCGCCCGTTCCTTCAGGGGTCACCCAAGTAATATTCTGGCTTGGGTCTTTTATGTCACATGTCTTACAGTGAATACAGTTTTGTGAGTTAATAACAAACTTGTCTCCCTCTTCGGTTTTTTCAACCTCATAGACACCTGCTGGACAATAACGCTGAGCAGGCTCATCAAACTTAGTTAGGTTAACACTAATAGGAATATGTTTATCCGCAAGCTTTAAATGACAAGGTTGTTCTTCTTCATGGTTAGTATTTGACAAAAATACTGATGATAACTTATCAAAACTCAATTTATTATCCGGTTTAGAATAATTAATCATTGGCGCTTCATTTGCTAATTTTAGTTGACTATAGTCAGGCTTATCATCTTTAAAGTTAAAGGGTAATTTTCCACCGAAGAAGTTTTGATCGATTGTGTTATACGCTCCACCAAAGAAGGTACCAAATTTATGCATTGATGGTGAAAAGTTACGCGTATTGTATAAATCATCGTACAGCCACGATGACTTAAATTTCTCCGCATAAACCGTCAAATCTTTACCGCCTTCATCACCATTGATTAGCGCTTCAACAATGGTTTCAGCAGCTAAAAGCCCTGACTTCATCGCAGTATGATTGCCTTTAATTTTTGCCGAGTTCATCGTACCCGCTTCACAGCCCACCATAATACCACCTGGCAATGTTTGTTTTGCCAAGGAATTATAACCACCTTTAGCCAGTGCACGTGCGCCATAAGAAACACGCTTACCGCCTTCTAGGTATTGACTAATTTTTGGATGATGCTTATAACGTTGAAACTCTTCAAACGGACTCAAGTGTGGGTTTGAATAACCTAAATCAACAATTAGACCAACAAATACTTGATTATTTTCAGCATGATACAAATAGCCACCGCCACCTGTATCATCTTTCAAAGGCCAGCCAGCAGAGTGAACCACTAAACCTTCTTGATGTTTATCTGGATCAATATCCCAAATCTCTTTAAAACCTAAACCATAATGCTGAGGTGAAACATTAGCATCTAAAGCAAACTTTGAAATTAACTCTTTACCTAAGTGTCCACGACAACCTTCAGCAAAAACAGTATATTTTGCACGTAGCTCCATACCCGGCATAAAAGAATCTTTTTCATTACCGTCTATATCTAAGCCCATATCACCGGTAATAATACCACCAACACTACCATCATCATTATATATAACACTTTGCGCCGGAAAGCCTGGAAATATCTCAACACCAAGTTCTTCTGCTTGCTCTGCTAACCAGCGGCACATATTACCCATGCTAGCAATATAGTTACCTTCATTGTGCATAGTTTTAGGTACAAACAAACCGGGTAATTTAATTCCGTTATCTGCACTGTTGAAATAATAAATATCATCACCCGTTACAGGTGTATTGAGTGGCGCACCCTTTTCTTTCCAATCGGGGAATAATTCATTTAAAGCTCGTGGTTCAAAAACAGCACCAGAAAGAATGTGTGCTCCCACTTCTGAGCCCTTTTCGACAACACACACCATAAGCTCTTGTTGTTTTTCCTTTGCTAGCTGCATTAAACGGCATGCAGTTGATAAGCCAGCAGGTCCAGCGCCAACAATTACTACGTCAAATTCCATCGATTCGCGTTCCATGGTATCTCCAAATATTTATTTATTGATAAAAATTCAAACAGGCGTTTGATATTCAAACAGGTGTTTGATAGTATCTCATTAGTGGTTGCCAAGCAAGACGATATTTATTTTAAAGAATCTTTAAAATAGCATGATTATCCTAGCTTAATAAATAGTTAATACTATGCTTAAAAGCAACCTGTTTAAAACAAAACTATTATGTTTACAAAAAAACGAGACATTGTAGCGCAGTTTGAAAGTTTTCACCAAGATTACGTTGACGTTTACGTAAAGCAATAGTAATCTTTTGAGTATAAACTCAATTTATAACTAACTTAGTTTTTAACTGAATAAACAAAACCAGAGGCAACGATGAAAGTATTAGTTCCGATAAAACGTGTTATTGACTATAACGTCAAAGTTCGCGTAAAACCCGATAATTCCGATGTAGATCTTGCAAATACCAAAATGGCAATAAACCCATTTTGTGAAATAGCTGTTGAAGAAGCAGTACGCCTTAAAGAAGCTGGTACGGCAACCGAGGTTATCGCCGTTTCAATTGGCGACAAGTCTTGCCAAGAGCAGTTACGCACAGCACTTGCCTTAGGCGCAGATCGCGCTATTCAAATTGAAACTAGTGAAGCGCTAGATTCATTGAATATAGCCAAGCTTTTACAAAAAGTGGTAGACGAAGAGCAACCACAACTAGTTATTCTTGGTAAACAAGCAATCGACAGTGACAACAACCAAACGGGTCAAATGTTAGGTGCACTTACAGGTATGCCGCAAGGTACTTTTGCTTCAGAGGTTAAAATTGACGGAGACAAAGTCAATGTTACCCGTGAAATTGACGGCGGTTTGCAAACTTTAGCATTAAACATGCCTGCTATTGTAACTACAGACCTACGATTGAATGAGCCTCGTTATGCCTCTCTGCCTAATATCATGAAAGCAAAGCGTAAGCCTCTAGATGTAAAAAGCGCCGCTGATTTTGGCATTGATTTAACTGCTCGCACTAAATTATTAAAGGTGACACCTCCTGCCACTCGTCAAGCCGGTATTGTTGTCGAAACTATCGATGAATTAGTAGAAAAATTAAAAAATGAAGCCAAGGTGATCTCATGAGTATTTTAGTATTTGCAGAACATGACAACAGCACATTAAAAGCTGAAACACTTAAAACAGTTGCCGCAGCACAAGCGATTGGTGGTGATATCACCTTGTTAGTTGCAGGCTTCAATTGCCAAAGCGTTGTTGATGATGCTGCTAAAGTAAATGGTGTTACAAAGGTATTAGTTGCAGACAATGCCGCTTACGAACATCAACTAGCTGAAAATGTAAGTTTGCTAGTGACTGAGCTTGCAGCCGATTTTGAGCATATTGTTGCTACAGCGCTGACCACAGGTAAAAACTTCATGCCACGTGTTGCAGCGTTATTAGATGTTACACAAATATCTGACATTATTGCTGTAGAAAGTAGTGACACCTTTGTTCGCCCTATCTATGCAGGTAATGCTATTGCAACAGTGCAAAGCTTAGATAGCAAAAAAGTAATCACTGTACGTTCAACAGGTTTTGACGCAGTTGCAACAGATGGAAATGCTGAGGTTGTAGTGTTGGATCAAGCTACTGATGCTGGCAACTCAAGCCACGTTAGTGATGAGTTAACAGTTTCTGAACGTCCAGATCTTGGTGCAGCCGGCGTTGTCATTTCTGGTGGTCGTGGGATGCAAAATGGCGATAACTTCAAATTACTTGAAGGTATAGCAGATAAACTTGGTGCTGCCATTGGCGCATCACGTGCAGCTGTCGATGCAGGCTTTGTCCCTAACGATATGCAAGTAGGTCAAACGGGCAAAATCGTAGCACCTGACTTGTATATAGCCGTAGGTATAAGTGGTGCAATTCAACATTTAGCCGGTATGAAAGACTCAAAGGTTATTGTTGCAATCAATAAAGATCCTGAAGCCCCTATATTTCAAGTGGCTGATTATGGCATTGTTGCCGATTTATTTGATGCCTTACCTGAGCTCGAAAGTAAATTATAGAAGTCTATCGGTGTTTTAACTGATTATTGTTATACTAAAACCACTGTTAACAGTGGTTTTTTTTGTCTATTATTTACAAGGATAATCCAAGTTACAATATGCCCAAACGGATAAATTTATCCTTTAGGGAATCATCATTCAAACACTAACAGGTAACTATTTAAATGAAGGACAAACTTTCCAGCCTATCAGATCTTGCCGCAGCTTTTGGCAAAGAGCCTATTACTGATAACAATGTCGATGATAGTCACAGTGACTCCCTAGTATACTCTACTGATATTGGCCGAATAAAAACAAAGAAACATACATCAGTTACAGCAAGCGATGGGTTTGCCCTCGTTCGCCGAGAAACCAAAGGGCGTAAAGGTAAAGGAGTTGTGACGATAAGTGGACTGGGCCTTGATGCTGATAAATTAAAAGCATTAGCTAAAAAACTAAAAAAAATCTGTGGTACTGGTGGCACTGTAGTAAAAGAAGTAATCGAAATTCAAGGGGATAAACGCGAAGAGATAAAAACTATACTAGAGAAAGAAGGTTACAAAGTTAAGTTTATTGGTGGCTAACAGTCCCTTATTTAATTGATCTGTCAGCAACGAGGCAAAAGTGAGACAATCTGCCATCTTGATTGCCTCTTTTCTAATCAGAAGTCTAGCAATGTCTAGCTTCGCTCTCACATGTGCTTCCCGTAACATCAGTGACACTTCCATCGGCGCTACTGCCGCTTTATTTTTGAAGCCCTGAAGTTATCGAATCCAAGAAAGAAAAGAACACCCACACGCTTTCCACCATCGAGCGCTACTGCGTTGACGTGCATGGATGCACTAATGTCGCGTTGCCAGGATGGCAAGGAGCTGACACAACTTCTGAGCGCCGCAGCAGTATGAGCGAATGGAGTCAGGTGGGACCACAGCGCTTTTGTCGGTTTAACTTTACAATTCGTGAATAGCAAAAAGCCCGCAACAACGTTGCGGGCTTTTCTAAATAGAAGTTTAGCAATGTCCTACTCTCACATGGGAACTCCCACACTACCATCGGCGCTACTA
>NZ_BAABWO010000014.1:0-54894 GCF_040362745.1 Colwellia sp. KU-HH00111
TGTCGGACTGAAGTCCAATCTACATTGCATCACAACCCTGTAGGGCGTAATTTATTGCGCATGGACTAAAGCCGAAACTATCTAGTGCGTTTCTGTACTTTCTGGTGCGTTAACCTTTGCTTCAGCAGCTTGTTTTTGCTGTTGTTGCACATAAGATGCAAATAGCGCTTCGAAGTTAACTGGCGATAAGTTAAATTGTGGGAACGAGCCACGGTTAACTAAACTGGCAACAGTTTCACGTGCATATGGGAATAACGTAGTTGGACAAAAAGCGCCAATAGTGTGGGCTAATTGTGCATCTGGTAAATTACCAATAGTGAAAATACCGGCTTGTTGTACTTCAGCTAAAAACGCTGTTTGACCTTCAACGGTTGCAGTAACCGTTACGGCTAACACGACTTCATAAGTATCATCTGCTAGTTTATTAGAACGCGTATCCAAATCTAACTTGATTTCTGGCTTCCACTCTTTTTGAAAGATAGCAGGAGAGTTTGGTGTTTCAAATGAAACATCTTTAGTGTACACACGTTGAATAGCAAATTGTGGTGTTGCTTCGGCAGCTGCTGGTTGTTGGTTTTCTTCACTCATGGTGGTTTTCCTGTATTTGTATTTTATGTAAATTATTAATTGTTAGCAGCTAGTAAAGCATCTAACTTTTTATTCATTTCTAATGCGACTAGCTGATCACAGCCACCGACATGAACATCATCAATAAATATCTGCGGAACGGTATACCCGCCGCCACTTCGTTCAATCATTTGTTCACGCAATGTCATGTCACCACCGATATCGATTTCTGTGATGTGCAACGATGGATGTTGTGCTAGCTTTTGCTCAAGTAAAGCCTTTGCTCGCGTACAATAGGGACAATACGCTTTAGTGTAAATATCAACTTTAGCCATAACTTTACTCTTAATTTTAATTCGTTATTTTTTAGTGACTGGTAAGCCTGCACCTGTCCATGCACCCATACCGCCTTTCAATACACTAACTCGAGCAAAGCCCGCTTTATGCATATCGTTAGCAATTTTCACGGCACTAAGGCCAGCACTGCATACCACTATGATGGGATTTTGTTTGTGTTTTTCAAGGCTAACAAAACCATTTTTAGTAATTTTCTCATTCGACAGGCTTATTGCATCAAGAATATGGCCGGCGTTAAAATCTTTGTCGCTACGAATATCAAGAGCTACACCTTGCTCTCTATTCATCAAAAAAGTTAAATCTTGTGGGCTTATTTGCTTTACCGGTGATAAATTAATTTTGATGGTTGTCACGATAATCATAACAACAAGGGCAACCCAAACAGCACTCAACATGCCATTATTGCTAAGAAAAGTAATAAATTGTTCCATATATGATCGACTCTATCTGTAAATAGTAAAAGGTGTAAATATCGCTTGATAAATATAAAAATCGAGACATTATACCCAAGCTATTTAGAATTGCGAGTTAATCCCCGCCCCTCTTTATCAAGTTGTCTTAAAATTTAGTAACCCGCATTGAATCATTTCTTACTTAATTAAACGCACACTTAGGTGTACAATATTGACAATTATCTTCAATTCCATAAAGGCAAGCACGCAATGGCACATGACAATAAAAAATCAACCGTATTAATTATCTTAGATGGCTGGGGCTATCGCGAAAACGGTGATTCAAATGCCATACAAGCGGCTAACACGCCAGTACTCGACCAACTCAAAGCTGACTACCCAAATATGCTGATACAAACATCAGGTATGGCTGTAGGCCTACCTGAGGGACAGATGGGTAACTCTGAAGTAGGTCATGTCAACCTTGGTGCAGGGCGTGTAGTATATCAAGACTTCACGCGTATCACTAAAGCAATTGCAGACGGTGAGTTCAAGCAAAACCCTGCCTTATGCCAAGCCGTAGACAAAGCCGTTGAAAAAGATAAAGCCGTTCATATTTTTGGTTTATTGTCTCCCGGTGGTGTGCATAGCCATGAAGATCATATCTTTGCCATGATGGAGTTAGCCAAAACCCGTGGCGCCAATAAAGTTTATTTACATGCTTTTTTAGATGGTCGCGACACCCCGCCGCGCAGTTCTAAAAAGTCATTAGAAAATGCACAGCGCAAGTTTGAACAACTGTTTGCAGCACCATCCAGTGAAGGCCAAATCGCCTCAATTATTGGACGGTATTATGCTATGGACCGAGATCAACGTTGGGATCGCGTTGAAGCGGCTTACGATTTAATGGTATCAGGAGCAGCGAAATATCAATATGACGATGCAGTTTCTGCATTAGAGGCTGCTTATCAACGTGATGAAAATGATGAATTTGTCAGTGCTAGCGCTATCGTGGATAGTCAAGGTAATACGATAGCAATAAATGATGGTGATGCGTTAGTGTTTATGAATTTCAGAGCAGATCGTGCGCGTCAATTCAGTCGCTGCTTTACCGAAAATGATTTTGATGGTTTTCCTCGTAAGAAAACACCGGCTATTAGCGACTTTGTCATGTTGACACAATACTCAGCAGACATTAAAGCCAATATCGCTTTTGCCCCTGAAGCGCTAAATAATGTGATGGGCGAGTGGTTAGCAAAGCATAATAAAACCCAATTACGTATTTCAGAAACAGAAAAATATGCCCACGTTACTTTCTTCTTTAGTGGCGGACAGGAAGATACATTTGCCGGTGAACAACGTATATTAGTACCTTCGCCAAATGTTGCTACCTATGATTTACAACCAGAAATGAACTCGACCTTGCTCACAGACAAATTAGTAGAAGCAATACATAGTGGCGAGCATGATTTTATTGTGTGTAACTACCCAAATGGCGACATGGTTGGCCACACCGGCGATTTTGCTGCGGCAGTTAAAGCCTGTGAAGCGGTGGACAGCTGTATGGGTCGTGTTGTCACGGCTTTACAAGAAACTGGCGGTGAATGTTTAATTACCGCTGATCATGGTAATGCCGAACAAATGCTAGATGAAAATTCAGGCCAAGCCCATACCGCACATACCTGTGAACCAGTTCCTCTGATTTATGTTGGTAGAAACGCCAAAGCAGCGACTAGCGGCACCTTAAGTGACATTTCGCCAACATTATTAAACCTAATGGGCATAGAGCAGCCAAAAGAAATGACAGGTTCGGTATTGATGCAACTAGATTAATCCGGCAAACTGGCTGTCATTTACCCAACATGCTGACGTTTTAATGTTCAAAGCCGTATTCTTATCTAATAAACTCCTATGCTGTTTAGTTTTACTAAGCAGCTTGTGCTTTATTGATCAAACTAGGGCGGCTGCTGACAATGAACAAGCAAAAAAACAAAACACCGCAAAGCTCAATGATGTGCTGCAAGCTATTGCTCAGCAAGAATCAAATATCATCAAAGCGAATAAAGCCAGAGCAGACTTAGAGCAACAGTTAAAAGCAGATGATTTGGCCATTGCCAAAACAGCCAAAGCCATTAATCAAACGCAGCAGCAATTAAAGGCCACCCAAAAGAAAATCGCATCTTTGCAGCAAGAGAAGCAACAACTAACCGCACAAAAAAATACTCAGGAGCATTTATTAGCACAACAACTTCGCTCTGCCTACACCACAGGCCAGCATGACTATTTAAAGCTACTATTAAACCAAGAACAAAGTGAAAAAATTCAACGCACTATCAGTTATTATCAATACTTGAACAAAGCCCGCATTAATGAAATTGAACGATTTGAAATCACCATAACTCAACTCATAGCAGTAACTAATCAACACCAACAACAAGTTGAACAATTAAATGCTTTAAAAATAAGTCAACAAAAGCAACGTCAACGTTTAAGTAATAATAAAGCCAGCAGAAATAACACATTAGCTTCACTAAGCAAAGAATTATTATCAAGCACACAACAGTTAAATCGACTAAAAGCAGAAGAGGCCAACTTAACCGCCGCCTTACAAAAACTAACCGCTTTAATTCAAGCAGAAATCGATTTAACTGGGCTCAGTAAGCTTAAAAGAAAGCTGTCTTGGCCAGTAAAAGGCCGATTATTACATAGTTTTGGTAGTCGTAAACAAGGATACTTGAAGTGGAAAGGGGTATTACTCGGCGCTTCTATTGGCAAACAAGTAAAAACGATTCACAACGGCACAGTGTTATTTTCAGACTGGCTAAAGGGTTATGGCTTATTAGTGGTTATCGACCATGGTAATGGCTATATGAGCTTATATGCACATAACCAAACATTATTAAAATCAGTCGGTGATCGAGTAGAAACCGGAGAGCCCATTGCATTGGTTGGTCAAAGTGGTGGTCAAGATAGACCGGGGCTTTATTTTGAAATTCGCCATCAAGGAAATGCCCTTAATCCTAAAATTTGGTGTCGTTGATGAGAGTTATTTGTCGGAATGAATTCCGCCCTACATGGACGGAGCATCTAACCAGATTTTGGTCTGATGAATTCCGCCTTACATGGTAAAAGCTTGTATAATAAAATCATAGCAAATGGTATGATTACATCATTCGTCGATTATAAAAATTAAAAGAATGTTTATTGCCGTATCGAAGTTTACGCTTCTTGTTTTGTTACCTATCGCCTATCTTTTTAATACGAGCTTAGTACAAGCTCAGCCCGATCGAATTGCCATCATTATTGATGATATTGGTTATCGCTATACTGACCAGCATGCGCTATCGTTACCCGGTGCAATAACCTATTCTATTTTGCCACATACGCCTTATGGCAAAAAAATCGCAATAAAAGCAAAAGCCAAACACAAAGATGTGATGTTGCATATCCCCATGGAAGCTGAAAATGGCAAAAAACTAGGTCCCGGTTCGCTCACTAGCACCATGAATAAAAAACAAATTTTGGCTAGCTTACAAGCATCCTTAGCAGAAATTCCGTTTGCCATAGGCATAAACAACCATATGGGTAGTCATTTAACTCAGTTAGTAGCTCCAATGTCATGGACGATGGGATTTTTAAAGCAACATCGCTTACTATTTTTAGACAGTAAAACTAGCCCTTATTCAAAGGCGTCAGATATCGCTAAAGCCGTTGGTGTACCAGTAAAAAATCGCAACATCTTTCTTGATAATCAATTAACCGATAGTTATATCAGCCAACAGTTTCAATTGTTAATCAAACATGCCAATTCACAAAAAATGGCAATTGCAATCGCTCACCCTCATCCTGAAACCATTAAAGTGTTGAAACGTCTTATCCCAACATTGGCGAAAAACAATATAGAGTTAGTGCCTTTGTCAGCGTTATATTTACCGCTTAAAGGTCATCAAACGCAATTAGCCGTTGGAGAATAATGAGCCCGTGTAGGGCGTAATTTATTGCACGTTGTCGGACTGAAGTCCAACCTACATTAGATCGCATCCCTTGTAGGGCGTAATTCATTGCGCCAGTGTCAGAATAAATTCTAACCTACATTCGACCACAGCCCGTGTAGGGCGTAATTCATTGCGCCAGTGTCAGAATGAATTCTAACCTACATTAGATCGCATCCCTTTTAGGGCGTAATTCATTGCACCACACCTGTAGGGCGTAATTTATTGCGCTATTATTTATTGGATTTTAATTTTATTTTCCTTTATTACCTGATAAAGGTACTTAACAGGGATCGCATAGGTAATACCGCTGGGGTTGCTAATCACCGCTTCTTTGGTAGATTGAACAAATACTTTATTTATGATGCCTAAAACCTCGCCTGTACTCATATCGTAAACTGCACTACCACTATTGCCCGGATAAGCTGTTGCATCTAGTTGATAAACCAAATACGGATTACGCATACGCTTTAGCATTTTTATATTAATTTGCTGTGCCGATTGTGCAGGCACAACTGTCGGTGTAGTACTGGCAATAATGCCGCGATGAGTTACTGGGTACAAACCTAGCACACTGCCAATAGGAAAACCGGTAAAAGCAATATAAGTACCATCCGCTCTTAGCTGTTTTTTGGCTAAAGTCATTGCCGGTAGAGCAGTGCCTGATATTTTTAAAATAGCTAAATCATATAATTCAGACGTAGCAATAATCTCCGCTTGTCTAACCTGAGCCTGTTTGCCTGAGCCAATAAATACCGCCATTTTTTGTAATAACTTATCATCAAGCTCAGGAGGTAAAACATGCGCATTGGTGACGACGAAATGACCGTTGCCGATAACAAAGCCTGTACCCCTCAAAATATTTTGCGGTCGACTGGTCGGTGTATGTATGCCAACACCTACTACAGACGGTTTAATTTTAGCAACCACATCAACAAAATCGGCTTGTACTACTTGACTAAATAGCACCGTTACTGAAATTAATAATCCGTATATTGTCTTCATGTACGTCCTTATTTTTTAGATAAAAGGGTAATTCAATAGGTAGATATAGTTTACCCGAAAAAAATAAAAGCGCGAACATTAGCAAAATCGGTACTTTTATCCATACTTATTAGTACTCAAACTTATTTTAAGGCTCTCAATGAGTAACAATATTGTACCTATTTTTGCTGGTGGCGGTACGCGATTACCCGCTCATTTAGGGGTAATAAAAGCATTGGATGAACTGAATATTTCATTTGATAGTTTAGTCGGTGTTTCTGGCGGCAGTATAGTAGCCAGCTTTCATGCTGCGGGTTTATCTTTAGAAGAAAGTAAAGATATTGCTTTTTCAACAGATTACAATCAATTTCGCGAATTTTCTTTGCTCAAATTAATTCGAAATGGTGGCTTAAGCTCTGGCAATGTCTTTGAGCAATGGGTAGAACGCCAATTATCAGGAAAAACCTTTAATGATTTGGACAAAAACTTGCACATCATTGCCACCGATGTGAACAATGGCAAGCCCGTCATATTTAATAAAGAGAAAACCCCCCACATGAAAGTGTCTAAAGCGGTGCGTTTTTCTATGTCTATTCCATTAGTTTTTAGCTTTCAATCGTTCGAAAAACACATTCTTGTTGACGGGAGTATTTTATCTGAAGATGCCTTGCACCGCGATTGGGACGAGCAAGGAACACCAATATTATGCTTTAGACTGCGCAGTGAAAATGAATATGACGAAATTAAAATTTCAGGTATGTTCCCAATCGTAAATTATATTCATTTGCTCATTCGCGCCTTCATGACTACCATATCTCGTGAATATATTAATGAAAATTTCTGGCATAATACCATTGTCATTAACACCGGTGAATGCTCAGGCATAGACTTCAAAATGTCGCAACAACAAAAAAACGCACTGTTTGACATTGGCTACCAAACTGCCAAAGAAATTATTCCACTTAAAATGAAATAATATTCTTTGGGCTTATAAGCTTACTTCAATAACTGCTGTTTCTTTTCTTTCTGTAATGCAGTTTTTGCATTGATATTACTTAACAAAGCTTTGCCTTGAGCTACTCTTTTATTAACTAATAAAATTTCTGCATAATTTAATGCAATATCAACATTTTTACCTTCAGACAACTCATATGCTTCTTTCGCCTTAGCTAATGCTTTTATCTTTTGACCAGACTTCAATAACGCTTGTCCGTATGTGTCTACCACATTAGGAATCTTAGGTTGCTGCTCATAAGCTAACTTTGCAAATTCCAGTGATTTAGCAAGCTTGCCTTCTTTCATATAAAGCCAAGATAAATTATTGAGTGCCACAATATTATTGGGTTTAACTTTAATTAACCGCTCATATTCAGTAACTGCTTTATTTTTATCATCCGCTAAATACATATTAGCCAAGGTTAAACTGACATTAGCATCAAAAGCATTGTCCTTTGATTCAGCTTCTGCAACTTGCTCAAGTAGTTTTATCGCTTGAGTTTGTTGGCCATTGCCCTCCAGCGCCAAGGCTAAATAGGTTGCATTAATCGTGGTAGGTTTAGCTTGGTATCGAAGCTGAAGTTTAGGAATTGCCTCCGCAAACTTCCTATCAAGTAAGAAAATTCGTCCTTCAATGCCTGCAAGCACACTATTGTCTATATCAAATTTAGCTAAAGATTCTAGCAAGTGTTTTGCATCATCATTGCGGCGGAAATCTAACAACACCTGCATTTTAATCAAGTGCAGTACTAAATTATTTGGGCTCTTGTTTAACGCCTCTTTCAAGATACTTAACGCTCTTTCTGGCGATTTTTTATTCGTCCAATAATTCACTAACAAAAAAACAGGTTCAATGTGATAAGGGTTGGTCTTATTCCATTTATTTAAAATTAAATAAACATCTTTACTTTCGGGTAACTTGCCATTTGCCCCAAGTACTAACTGCCAATAACGTTTTGGGGTTTTTACATTCACTTGATAGCTATTTAATAAGGTACTTGCTTGCTTAAACTGTTCTAAGTGCATTAATGCTTCTGCCAACAAAATGCCATAGCTAACATTATCAGCATGATCTTGTTGAGCCTTGGTAATTACTTTTAAGCCCTCTTCATTTTTATGAAATTCAAAATACAGTCGCAACACGTCAAGATTGTCTGGGTGTGCTTTTAATGCTTGCTCGGCCCATAGCATAGCTTGACTAGTATCTTTTTGATGATGAGCAAGCTTAACCATTTGAGTGAGTGCGTAAACATTATTAGGCTCTAATTCGAGACTTCTTTCTAATGCTGCTTTTCCCTGTGATAGTTGGTCTTTTTTAAATAGAATGGTTGCTTGTAAATTGTGACCTCCGGCTTTGTCCGGGTATTGTTGCAACCATTTTTCAGCTATTTCGGTTGCTCGAGTTAGGTCACCTGCTTTAATTGACGCAAAAGCTAAAGCCAGCTCTGCTGAAACCATTTCAGGGTTTTGCTTTAAGGCTAGCTCTAGATTTTCTATGCCCGTAGGATCATTCATCATCAACTTTAACACACCTGCCCTCGCGGTTTGCTCCGGAGTCAAATCGTTAGCTTGGGAAACATAATCAGCCATTTCTTGGGCTTTTTCATAAGCCCCAAGCTCTAATAATTCATAGCTTAGCGTTGATAAAAATTGAGCATTTTCTTGGTTTTTCGAATCATAATTTTTAAGCGTTTCACCCACATCGTCAATTAAACCAAGTTGCAGTTGGCTAACCGCTAGCATTCTTCTTGCTGCATGTTCGGGTGGCAGGTAAGCAATAATATCGGTTAAATGTAAATTACTCTGCTCATAGTTTTTCAAATAAAAAGCACTTGCCCCTGCAACCAACTTCAAACTAAATGATTTAAACCCAGAGCTTAAAGATTGACTAGCAAAACTATTTGCCGCTTGATAATCATTATCACTAAACCGCGCCATCGCTTTAATATATTGCATAAAAGGCTGAGTTGGCACTTTAGCTAAAATGCTATCAGCAAATTCTTCGGCTTCACTATATTGACCATTTTTTACCAAACCATCGGCAATAAATAAGCGTACTTTACCTGAATTGGGTTGCAGCGCTAAATAGCGCTTAAAACTATCCACCGCAAGCTCATAATTCTTTTCAACCGTGGCAATTTGTCCTTGCAGCATTAGCGCATCAACATTATCTGGTGTTGCCATTAACGTGCGCTTTACCAAAGCACCAGCTTGAGCCACATTCTGTTTAGAAAACTCTAAATATGCATTGGCTAACATGCTAAAGCCATCTGTTTTTGAAAACGCTAACGCTGCATTAACAGTTTCTTGTGCAAGTTCACTTTGGTTGGTTCGCAACGCTGCTAGCGTTTTATAAGCTAGGTATTGAGTGTTAACTGATGATAGGGACTTTTCTTGCGCAGCGAGGGATAATAGCTGCTCATCATCCTCTACTAACATATATGAACGAGCTAATAAGGGTAACACTTGGTTAGTGTCATATTTAAACCTGTTGGCCAGCTCTAATTCTTTAATGGCTCTTTCAGCATCACCTGCTTCTAAGTATAAGCTACCTAAGAGGAATCTTGCCTGAGTATTTTTAGACTCTATTTTTAACGCGTTTTTCAACGCAATAGCTGCCTCGGTATTTTGTTCTTTTACAAGTAAGCTCTCAGCTTCAGTTATATATGTTTGTGCAGATTTTTGCTCGCTACAAGCTGAAATTGCCATAGCAACACTGATACATATTATTGATTTTATTATTTTCATTTAACCATCCTGTTTGGGGATTATAATCCCTCTTTAAAACTTACTCGCGCAATGAATTACGCCCTACAATCAAACATTTTATCTCGCGCAATAAATTACACCCTACAACAAACACCAACCCAAACATTAACCATGTAGGTTAGAATTTATTCTGACAATTACTAGCGTGTTAACGGTTACACTCTTTACTTGGCGCAATGAATTACGCCCTACAACAAACACCAACCCAAACATTAACCATGTAGGTTAGAATTCATTCTGACAATTACTAGCGTGTTAACGGTTACACTCTTTCCTTGGCGCAATGAATTACGCCCTACAAGAGATATGGTGCAATAAATTACGCCCTACAAAAAAACACTATCCCAATACGCATAATTACCAATATTGGATACTATTCTTTTTCTTAACGGGTTTGCGACGATATACCTTGCCACCTGTCTTCTATCTTCACACTTTCTTAAGGCTCTATCAAAAAAACCTTGTTGCCAGATAGACTCTGACTGCTCTAATTCGATATTAATTTTTCTAGCCGTACTACCTTTCAAGTGTTTAATGGTTTGAGATAGTGATAATGTCTCACCTAACCTCAACAAACCATGAAAGTGATCTGGCATTAATACCCAAGTTAGCCAAATACTGTCACAATGCTCTTCATTAATAGCAATTGTTTCACAAAATAATCGTGCCAAATTTTCATTCGAAAATAAATTCATTCTGCCTTTGCAGACAAAGGTGACGAAATATTCTCTGTGTTTTTCGCTATACCTACCTTTGTATAAGTCAGTCCGTGACATAGTAGTTCCTCTTTTAAATAATATGTTGGCGCAATGAATTACGCCCTACAACTAACTCCACCCCATGTAGGTTAGAATTTATTCTGACAATCTTCTGCTAATTAACAATTATTGCAATAGCAAAGCTAATACTTCTTGGGTTTTGTCTTCCATTAACGCCACATCACCTTTGGATTCAACATTTAATCGAACCACAGGTTCGGTGTTACTGCTGCGCAAATTAAAGCGCCATGAACCGAACTCCATGCTAATTCCATCAGTTTTATCAATAACCCCGGCATCAGCTTGATAGTGGTCAAACACACGTGCTATTGCTTTTTTCGGGTCGGGTATCGTATTATTTATTTCCCCCGATGATGGATATTTTTTAATTCTCGCACGAACCAAACTTGAAAGCGGTTGTTGACGTAAACACACTAATTCCGCAATTAATAACCAAGGAATCATACCACTATCGCAGTAAAAGAAATCTCTAAAATAGTGATGCGCGCTCATTTCACCACCATAAATAGCATCTTCACTGCGCATACGCTCTTTGATAAAAGCATGACCTGTTTTACTTTGAACTGCTTGACCACCGGCGTTCTCAACAATATCAATAGTATTCCATGTTAGCCTAGGATCATGAATCACTTTTGCTTGTGAAACAGTATCTGTTGAAGATTTATTCAGAAAGTTTTCTGCTAACAAACCAACAATATAATACCCTTCAATAAATTCTCCTTGCTCATCAAACAAGAAACAGCGATCAAAATCACCATCCCAAGCAATACCCATATCTGCTTTATGCTTAATCACCGCTTCTCGCGTCGCGGCTCGGTTTTCTATTAATAATGGATTAGGTATGCCATTAGGAAAGCTCCCATCCGGTTGATGATGCACTTTGATGAACTCAACTGCTACAGACAATTTTTTAAACGCTGATTCAATGGCATCAAGTGCTGGGCCTGCTGCACCATTACCTGCATTTACAACTAATTTTAATAGCTTAGACTCCCCAGCATGATCGACCAATGATAGGTTTCCGACATCAATATAGGTTAGCAGATGATCTGTATAGGCTTGACTAATACTCAGGCTTGTTAATTGGCCGTGCGATGAAACTTTTGCAAATTTATTTTGCTCTGCGAGGCGTTTAATATCCAAAAGGCCTGTATCACCACTTATCGGTTTTGAATTTTCTCTTACCAACTTCATACCATTATAATCAATAGGATTATGACTTGCCGTTACCACAATACCGCCATCACATTTTAAATGGCTGGTAGCAAAATAAATATGTTCCGTACCACATAAGCCAATATCAATAACATTAGTACCACCAGCCATTAAGCCTTTTGCGAGCGCCTGCTTAAGCTCTTCACTGGTGAGTCTAATATCACCACCAACGACTACTTTTTCAGCTTTAGTGTGCTCGGAAAAAGCACGCCCTATTCGATAGGCAATATCCGTGTTTAACTCTTCCCCAAGCTGACCTCTGATATCGTAGGCTTTAAAACAAGAAAGCGGTTTCGAGTTGCAGGTGTCGAGTTGCGAAGATTCACCTTTGAAAATATCATTCATTATTATTTAACCTTAACTGTCATTCGCGCAATAAATTACGCCCTACATGGGGGAACCAATAAATTACGCCCTACATTAAACACCCACGCCAATCATTAACCATGTAGGTTAGAATTCATTCTGACAAGCGCAATAAATTACGCCCTACATGGGGGAGCCAATAAATCACACCCTACATTAAACACCCACGCCAAACATTAACCATGTAGGTTAGAATTCATTCTGACAAGCGCAATAAATTACGCCCTACATGGGGGAACCAATAAATCACACCCTACATTAAACACCCACGCCAAACATTAACCATGTAGGTTAGAATTCATTCTGACACTAGCGCAATAAATTACGCCCTACATGGGGGGAACCAATAAATCACATCCTACATTTAACACCCACGCCAAACATTAACCATGTAGGTTAGAATTCATTCTGACACTGGCGCAATAAATTACGCCCTACATGGGGGAATCAATAAATCACACCCTCCAAGCGATATGGTGCAATGAATTACACCCTACATTAAACACCTACAACAAATACCAGCCAATGTAGGGCGGAATTCATTCCGCCACTAAATTACGTTCTCCCGTATTTATCTTCAAACCGAACAATATCATCTTCACCCAAATAACTACCCGACTGTACTTCAATCATTTCCAATGGCAGTTTTCCAGGGTTCTCAAGTGCATGAACAACACCAACTGGTATATACGTTGATTGGTTTTCACTTAATAACACTGTTTTACCATCTAGTGTCACTTTTGCTGTTCCTGACACAATAATCCAATGTTCAGCTCTATGATGATGCATTTGTACCGACAATTTAGCACCAGGATTCACGGTAATTCGCTTGACTTGAAAGCGCTCACCATTATCTACGCTATCGAACTTCCCCCAAGGACGGTATACTTCTCGATGTAAATTCACTTCTGAGCGCTGCTGCTCTTTAAGCTCATTAACAATATCTTTTACATTTTGCACTTTATCTTTATCTGCAATTAAAACCGCATCGGGTGTATCTATTACCACCAAATTATTGACCCCTAAAGTGGCCACAAGTTTATTTTGACTGTGGATATAGCTGTTGGCGGTATCATGAGCTATAACATCCCCCTTAAGCACATTTTGCTGTGTGTCTTGCTCACACACTTCCCACAAAGCAGAGTAAGAGCCTACATCGCTCCAGCCGGCATCAAGTGGCACCACAACAGCATCTTCTGTTTTTTCCATGACCGCATAATCAATAGACTCATCAGCACACGTTAAAAAGGCTTCTCGGTCAGGGCGAGTAAAGTCCAAATCTTTTTCTATATTGGCCATTGATTTTCGGCATGACGCTAAAATATCTGGCCTAGATTTCTCTAATTCTTCAAGGTAGCGGCTCGCTTTAAACAAAAACATACCACTGTTCCATAAATATTCACCTGAGGCTAAATATTGCTGAGCTGTATCTTTATCCGGTTTTTCAACAAATTGTGCAACCTCATAAACATTATCCAATGCAGCACCTTGCTTAATGTAGCCATAACCTGTTTCCGCATGAGTGGGAACAATACCAAAAGTCACTAATTTACCTTGCTTTGCAGACACAGTGGCAAGATCAATGGCTTGATGAAATTTATCAACATTTTCAATAACATGATCAGCTGCCAATACTAATAACAGTGCCTCTTTATTCTCAGCTAATGCATTAAGTGCCGCTAGCGCCACTGCAGGTGCGGTATTACGCCCTTCAGGTTCAAGTAAAATGGTTGCATCATTACACTGTACTTGCTTAACCTGCTCTGCCACTAAAAAACGATGGTCTTCATTACATATAAAAACAGGGGCTTGATGATTACTAGGTAAGCGCGCCAACGTATCTTGCATCATGCTGGTATCATTGACTAAGGGTATAAACTGTTTAGGAAATTGAGCTCGTGATAAAGGCCAAAGCCGAGTACCGCTGCCACCACACATGATAATAGGAAGTATATTCATATGTGAATTTAATTGATTCATTTTTATACCGTTATCAGGATCATATTTATTTAGCATATTATAATATGCTAAATAACATGGCTTTTGAACTGTAACCAATCTTGAGTACCTATATTACTAGCGATCCCTTTGCTTTTTTTTTAAATAAGATCTTAAAAAAGCGAGGAAAAGACACAGTTTCCTGCTATATTTAATTGGAATATTTTTAATTTTCAATATAGACAACCAATACAGACAACTATGGAATTAGAATGAGTGAATTTTCTATTGCTGAAAACTTTAGCCAGTACTTTGCAATTAAATTTGCCAATACTAAAGCATTAAGGCAAGCAGCTTTTAAAATACGTTACGGTGTTTATTGCGATGAACTTGGCTGGGAGCCGGAAAATGAACGTCAAATGGAAACAGACAAATGTGATAACTACTCGTTTCACTGTGTGTTAGAACACAAAAGAACTAAAACTTTTGCCGGTTGTATCAGATTAGTTATACCCCCTGCAGATAATCCTCAGCTCAAATTACCCTTTGAAGAAAGCTGCTTAGATAGCGCAATTCCAGGTGCTATTGATACCCAACAATTACCACGTGGTGGTTTTGGTGAAATTTCAAGGTTGGCAGTGCTATCAGACTTTAGACGTCGTGAAAAAGAAAAAAATACGCCATATGTTTTAAATAACGTTAACCCTGACGTGGTGTTTTCTGAAATAGAGCGCAGAAATTTCCCTAATATTGCCATGGGGTTATACTTGTCTGGGTTAGCTTTAGCTGAAATATGTAACCATGTTGGCATTCTTGTCATGATGGAACCAAGGCTAAATAGGCGCCTGCAACGTTTTGGTTTGCCTTTTGAACAAATTGGAGAAGAAACTGATTATCATGGACGACGAGCCATGTTTTATTTATCTCGTGAAAACTTTCATCGTGAATTAACCAGCCAAATTAGTGAGTTATATGACATTATTTATAATGATCTAAAGAAGCAAATGTTTTTTATCCCTTATACCAACTTAGCAGATAAATAATTTAGAGACCTTTATGGCAAACTTTTTCGATTATGATTTAGCTTTCTCAAGAAATATTGGCTGGTTTAGTGAAGCCGAACAGCACATTTTAAAATCAAAGCGCATTGCTATAGCAGGTATGGGTGGTGTCGGCGGGTCGCACTTACTTACCCTATTACGCCTTGGCATTACCAAATTTCACCTTTCTGATTTTGACGAGTTTGCCTGTGAAAACACTAACCGCCAAGCCGGTGCCAACATCCATAGTTATGATGTAAAAAAATTAGACACCATGGTTGAAATGGCCAAATCTATTAACCCTGAAGTTGAGATAAAGTTATTTCCTGATGGCATCAATTCGAATAACGCTACCGAGTTTCTAACAGATGTTGATTGTTATGTTGATTCGCTAGATTTTTTTGCCTTAGAGGCTAGAAAAACTGTTTTCAAACTGTGTGCTGAGTTAGGAATACCTGCAACGACCGCCGCTCCCATAGGCATGGGTACCGCCTATTTGAATTTTCTCCCAGGTAAAATGACATTTGAACAATACTTCGGGCTAGAAGGTTTCTCAGAAAACGAACAATATTTAAAGTTCTTTATTGGTTTAACGCCAGCAGCATTACAAAAATCATACTTAGTTGACCCTTCCAAACTTGATTTAGCCAACAAAAAGGGCCCTTCCACCATGATGGGCTGTCAACTAGCTTCAGGAGTTGCTGGCTCACAGGTTGCAAAAATACTATTGAATCGAGGTGATGTTTTAAACGTGCCTTGGGGATTGCATTTTGATGCTTATACCAATCAGTTTAAAAAAACATGGCGCCCTGGTGGATATAAAAATCCAATGCAACGGTTAGCCTTTAGTTTGGGTAAAAAGATGTTCCTTGCTGAAGGAGCTATCAAAAGCCCTGCTGAAGTTGAGTCTGTGCAGAAAACCCTAGCAGAAAAAGTACTTGATTATGCCCGATGGGCACCAAGCGGAGATAATACTCAATGCTGGCGCTTTGAATTAATTAACGACACCTCTTTTATTATTCATGCAACCGATACAAGGCAGGGCGTAGTATATGATTTAGATGGTCATTCAAGCCACTTAGCACACGGAATTTTACTTGAAACAATAGATATTGCTGCTAGCAAGTTTAAGCTGAAGGCTAATATTGAGAGCGACTTATCGAATGATGAACACATCAAAATATCAGTAACTTTAGTTACTGATGATAATATTACTGAAAGCGCCTTAGTACCTTACATAAAAACCAGAGCGGTTCAAAGACGAGCAATGGGAACAAGAAAACTAACTGCTGCTGAAAAATCTGAACTAGAGAGTACATTAGAACCAGGATTCAATGTTCAGTGGTTTGAGTCATCTGATCAAAAACTTGCCATTGCAAAACTCAATTTCACTAACGCAAAAACTCGCTTAACCATGAAAGAAGCTTTTGCCGTTCATAAAGAAATTATTGAATGGAAAGCCCAATACAGTGAAACAAAAATACCAGAGCAAGCCTTAGGAGTTGATTGGATGACTGCTCGCTTGATGCAATGGATGTTTCATAGTTGGAGTAGAATAGAATTTACTAATAAATACCTAGCTGGCACACTTATGCCTCGTATACAGTTAGATTTTATTCCCAGCTTAAAAAGCTGCGCTCACTTCGCTTTGCAAACAGACAAGCCGATAACAACGACAGCAGAATACATTGCAGCAGGACGGGTTTTACAACGCTTTTGGTTAACCTCAGCTAAGCTTGGTTTAGGCTTCCAACCAGAGCAAACCCCGGTTATATTTTCAAAATACCTCACCAATGACATTCATTTTACAGATGATAAATCCGTCATTGAAAATGCCAAAAAAGGTAAAGCAATGTTTGAAAATATTGTACAAAATGCTGAAAACACGGTGTTTTTGGGGCGTATTGGCAGGAGTGAACTTCCCAAGTCACGATCAACAAGGCTACCTTTAGATAAACTGCTTGTTAAATAGTGTAATTTATTGCACCACACCTGTAGGGTGTAATTTATTGCACCTTTGTCAGAATAAATTCTAACCTACATTAGATCACATCTCTTGTAGGGCGTAATTCATTGCACCAATGTCAGAATAAATTCTAACCTACATTAGATCACATCTCTTGTAGGGCGTAATTCATTGCGCCACACCTGTAGGGTGTAATTTATTGCACCTTTGTCAGAATAAATTCTAACCTACATTAGACCACAGCCCCTGTAGGGTGTAATTCATTGCACCAATGTCAGAATAAATTCTAACCTACATTAGACCACAGCCCCTGTAGGGCGTAATTCATTGCGCCAGTGTCAGAATAAATTCTAACCTACATTAGACCACAGCCCCTGTAGGGTGTAATTTATTGCACCAATGTCAGAATAAATTCTAACCTACATTAAACCACATTCCTTGTAGGGCGTAATTCATTGCGCCACACCTGTAGGGTGTAATTCATTGCACCAATGTCAGAATAAATTCTAACCTACATTAAACTACCGCCCCTGTAGGGCGTAATTCATTGCACCAAAGTCAGAATAAATTCTAACCTACATTAAACCACAGCCCCTGTAGGGCGTAATTCATTGCGCCAATGTCAGAATAAATTCTAACCTACATTAGATCACATCTCTTGTAGGGCGTAATTCATTGCGCCAGTGTCAGAATAAATTCTAACCTACATTAGACCACAGCCCCTGTAGGGCGTAATTCATTGCACCAATGTCAGAATGAATGCTAACCTACATTAGATCACATCTCTTGTAGGGCGTAATTCATTGCACCAATGTCAGAATGAATGCTAACCTACATTAGATCACCGCCCCTGTAGGGCGTAATTCATTGCGCCAATGTCAGAATAAATTCCAACCTACATTGAGGTGCACAAATTTTGGACATAAAAAAACCGGTTAAAATAACCGGTTTTTAAAATAATATATCGTTAAATGATATTAAGATTTACGACGTCTTGCGCCTGCAAAGCCTAAAAGACCTAAACCTAAAATAGCAACGGTAGTAGGCTCTGGAACGTTGATTTCCATTGATGCTGTATGCTCAACACTAAAGGTTTGAGAAGAACCTGGACCACCTGGGTATACAGCTTTTAAACCGTTGATTGCAGTTACCGTAGCATCATAGCTAACAGTAAGTGCTTTACCAAGATCATCATATTGACCTAAGTCCAAACCAGTTGAGTCAGTAAAATAGCCATCTTCAAACACACCTGATAAATCTAAATGACAAGAGCTAGCCGCTTCTACAAATACAGAGCCTGTACCATCAACATCCGCATCAATATCACAATCACCACCAAGTAAAGAGAAAGTAGCTAAACCGTAGTTGATATTGGTTGATGTATCAACAGCATATAAGCTACCTGAAATAAGAGTGTCAAAATTAACTTGCAAATCACCCGTTACATCTTGGTTAGCCATACCGCCAACTTGGTAATCAAAAAAGATATTCCAACCATCAACACCTTGGCCAAACTGAGCCAATGAACCATCTAAGTTAAAACTTAAAACTGACGTGCCACCCATTTCCATAAAAGCATCTGGGCCAGCAATAGAACCGTCACCACTGGTATCGGTTTGAGTTACACTTGCTGAATTAGCTCCAGTTTCAGATAAGAATTGAATCAGGTCAAAATCAAAAGTAGTTGAGCCACCAAATCCAGTTGTATCAAGTGTAATTACACTTGCATTTGCTGATGCACTTAAAGCTGTCATCATAGCTAAAGCAATTAATTTATTTTTCATGCCTAATTCCCTTCTTAGAAAGTTTAATTTGTTTCATATTACCTGACTCATGTAAAGCAAGCCGTATGCCACTATTATTTATTACTTTAAAATCAAGTATTTGAAAATAAACTCTTGTCTACGCTTTGCAGCCTTGTAAAAAAAACCGACACCATTTTAACCATTTTTGATGATTAATTATTGAGAGGCACTTTTGAGGTGCTCTGCAATATTCGCATCATTGGGAGATATCAGCAGCGCCTTATTAAACGCAGAGCGTGCTGATTCTTTATCGCCTAATGCCATATGTATCATGCCTAAGGTATCTAAAATTTTAGCGTTGTCGGGGGCAATTAATAACGCCTGATTAACTACGGCCTTTGCTTCACTATAATTTTTATCTTTGTATTCAACCCATGCCAAATTATTTAGCAGAGATGCGTTATTTGGATACTGCTTTAATAGTTCCTTGTAATGCGTTCTCGATAGCGCAAGGTCTGAATCCATCGCATATTGCGCTAATAATCCTTTAGCAAAATAATCCGTTGGGCGATTTTTAAGATGACGTTTTAAAGCAACTATAGCTTTATCATTTTGACCCGCTCGATTATAAGCACTTGATAGTAAGCTAATATGGCGTGTATTCGGCTCTATTTCATACTGACTAACTAAATAGGTGCTTGCTTCTTTATACTTTTTCATACCATACAAAGCTTGGCCCTTTAACCCTTTTATTAATGGGCTGCTTTGTTGGGTTTTACTCAGTTGTTGAATAGCTAACATAGCCCCGTCATAGTCACCTAAACGTATTTTATAATATATTGATAATAAAATAAGCTGTTCATCATTTGCGTAACGGCTTAAGCCTTGCTTAACAACGTTTAAAGCTTTTTCAAACTGATTAGCTCTTTCATAGGAGTTTGCTAGCCTAATCGCAGCGGTTTTTTGCTTCGGAAATAACGAATGCCACTGTTCAAAAACCGAAATTGCTGCGTTTATATCATTTATTTGAAGGTAGCTTTCACCTAAAGTATTCCAAAATACCTGTGAAGACACTTGTTGAGATCGCAAGTTATTCCACAAAGACACAACGTCTTTGTACCTTTTTTCTTCAAATAAAGCCGTACCATACAATAATTTCAGGTTTAAATTATTAACATTACCGTCAAGGGTTGTTTTTATCAATTTTAAAGAATGTTCAGGGTTACCCTGTTTTTTCTCGGAATAATAGAGTGCTGATAACAACCTAATATCTGTTGGTTTACGATCGAGGTTTTTGCGCAATATATCAATTGCTGCTTGCTCTCTTGCATCTTCAAATAACAGTTTCACTAAAAACAAAACTGAACTTGTGTCATCAGCATCTATTTTATGCGCTTCTCTTATTTGCTTTTCAGCTTTAACTCTATCGCCCAGACCTAAATAAGCCCTTGCCAGCAACTTGTGGCTAACCGCTTTTTCTGGAGCACTAGACACTAGCTCTTTAGCAAGCTCTAACGATTTTTCGAAGTTTTTTTGTACTAAATATACTTGTGTAAGTGCTACTTTTGCGGGGATATGATCAGAAGATATGTTCAATGTTCGCTCTAAATCCAGAATGCCATCCAAGTCATTCATAGAAAGCTTTAACACACCTCGTTTAAATATTGCATCGATACTGCTAACATCGTCAGCTTTACTTATTAATGCTTGAGCTTTTTCATATTCGCCATTATTAATAAAGTTTTGGCTAACTTGTACCAACAAATCAAAGTCTTCCTCTGCTATAGCGTTAGTATCATTAAAAATACTGGGAGACTCAGCAGAATAACCTAGCTCATTCTGCACCAGCACATAAACCTTTCTTGCCGGATGATTCACTGGCAAGCGTTCAACTACTGATGACAGGTATTGACTAGCAACCTCAAAACTTTTTAACTTATATGCACTCAGGCCAGCTACCAGCCTGTTCATATCTGTGCTTAAACCACTTTGAATAGATTTTTCAGCATGTATTTTCGCTAATTCAAATTCTTCTTTTTTATAAGCGATAATTGACTTCATGTGATTTGCTAAAGGTTGTCCCTCAATTTTACTTAATATTTGATCAACAAGCGTTTCTGCTTCGCTTGTTTTCGACTCTCCTATTAAACTTTGTGCCTTATACAAATAAAGCCTCAAGTTACCGGTATTGTCTCCTTGGTATTTGTCAAACATCTCGGTTGCTTTGGTAAAGTTTTGATTACTTAAATAAAGAGTACCTGATAAAAACCAAAACTCCTTATTCAACTCAACAGCTGGCAACTCGTCTAATGCTTGCTCTATATTTGGCAAATTTCCAGCGATTACTTTTTCAAAAACTACGCCAGCATGATGAAAAGATGGATTAGCACTATTTTTTAAGTGTTCTGCCACCTCAGGGTGATTTTTTAATTGTGATGCATAGGTGAGTGCTATGGCATATTGTAAATAGGCTGCATCAAAGGCTTCTGCAGGTAAATCATCTTCCAATTGCGCGATTAAAAAAGAAACTTCATCATAATTTCCATTGTAATTTAACACTTCAAGCAACAGTGGCTTTATTTCTTCAGACTTCCCCCCTAGCTCTAACGCTTTATTAAACTCTTTTTCTGCGCTTTCGCCGTTGCCAACTTTCATGTAGGCCTTACCGAGCAAAATTCTTGCATTTAAATTGCTAGGAGCACTTTTTATCGCATTTTTTAACTCAACTATTGCCGCACCATGATTATTTTCAGCTGAAAAATGCTTACTCTTTTCTATATGCTCCGAAGGCGTTAATGTGGGACTGCAAGCAGTAAAAACAATAGCTCCGCCGATTCCTATTAATGACTTGATTATTTCTTTTTTCATATCATTCCTTATCCTGAATACAACATCAGTTTGTTAATTTTTAATCCTTTGCATCCCAATAACTAACTTTTAACGACTGGTATTTAACAAGGAATGCCTAAATACGGGGTTATTATAGATTCAATGATGACAGTTTGACCATTTTTTGCAACCACAACAATGACAACTAAAGCACTATAAGTTTAACCTTGAGCCCAACTAGTTTTTTATGATGGCTGGCACTGCAACACAATAACTTTACTACTTTGAATTAGTTCCCGTAAGAATATCGACTATATGCTCTGCAACATGACCATCACCAAATGGGTTTTCCCAACTTGTTTTACCAGCAGACAGCCATTCTTTAGCGGCTTTAACGGCTTTTGCAGCATTGCGGCCTACAAGTTCGCTTGCCCCCACTTCTACCGCTTCAGGGCGCTCGGTGTTTTCTCTCAGTGTAAGGCTTGGAACGCCCAATAAACAGGCTTCTTCTTGAATGCCACCAGAGTCAGTTAAAATCAACTTGGCAAATTTTTGTAATTGTATAAAGTCTAAATAGCCCACGGGAGGAATAAGTTTTAAATAACTAGGCAGTTCAATATTAAACTCTTTTAATTTGGATTGAGTTCTAGGGTGAATAGGCCAAACGATAGTGCCTGTATAATTGCTATGCATTTCATCCAGCAAATGCAATAACTCCATCAGATTTGATGCTATATCTACGTTCGACGCACGGTGTGCTGTTACCAAAAAGTAATCGCCCGCAGTTAGTTCAAGCGTATTTAAAATAGTGCTTTTAGCTGCAGATATTCCCAAGTGCTGAAAAAGAGAGTCAGAAACAGTGTTACCCACAGTATGAATTTTATTAGGATCAATCCCTTCTTTCAGTAATATGGCATTCTGATTAGGACCTACCGCAAACAAATAATCACTAATATGGTCGGTCATAATACGGTTAGTTTCTTCTGGCATGGTTCGGTCGTAACTACGTAAGCCAGCTTCAATATGTCCCACCTTTATGCCTAACTTAGAAGCAGCAAGCGCACCAGCAAGGACCGTGTTAGTATCACCTTGCACTAGCACTACATCAGGCTTTTCTTCAATTAAAATGGGCTCCATTTTTATTAACATATTACCCGTTTGGTTGCCGTGTAAACCTGAGCCAACGCATAAGTTATACTGGGGGTTAGGTAACTCTAAGTCTTTAAAAAAAATACTATCCATTTCTTCAGAGTAATGCTGATTAGAATGAATAATAAAGTAAGGAATGCCACGATTTTTGCATTCTCTAATGACAGGTGCCATTTTGATAATTTCAGGGCGAGTACCAACAACAATCCCAATTTTCATTTAAACGTTCCTCTGATATAATTTTTATCAATTAATAACGGCAGTTTACCTGTTTAATAAATATTAAAAAGCACTTTGTCTAATATCTATCCCAATAGTGCAGCGCCCTAGTCAATGGTGTAATCAAGATTGGATTAAAGCATATTATTCTGTTTAACTACACAATCAGTAATAACATATTGAAAATAGATTCAAAAAAATTTAGACATATAAATATCGTTAAGGGAAGTTAATGAAAGTTACAGTATTTGGTATTGGTTATGTTGGTTTAGTACAAGCCGCAGTATTAGCTTCAGTAGGGCACGATATAGTTTGTGTCGATATTGATCAAAGTAAAGTAGACAATCTTAAAAAAGGTTTAATTCCAATTTATGAACCAGGTTTAACATCGTTGGTTCAGGAAACTTACAAAAACGGATTACTAAACTTTACTACTGATGCTAAAGCTGGAGTTGAACATGGTGAGGTTCAATTTATTGCCGTAGGAACCCCCCCTGACGAAGATGGTTCAGCTGATTTAAAATATGTATTAGCAGTAGCCGAAACTATTGCTACTTATATGACTAGTTCAAGAATTGTTATCAACAAATCCACTGTTCCTGTTGGCACTGCTGATAAGGTAACCGCTAAAATAGCCTCAGTACTAACCCAACGAAACGTTAAACTTACCTATAATGTAGTGTCTAATCCTGAATTTTTAAAAGAAGGTGCGGCAGTAAGTGACTGTAAAAAGCCCGATAGAATTGTGATAGGAACAGACTGCGAGAACGTAAAAGAAGCAATGAGAGAGCTATATGCTCCTTTCAACCGAAACCATGAACGAATAATATTCATGGATGTACGCTCTGCAGAATTAACCAAATATGCAGCAAATTGCATGCTTGCGACTAAAATTAGTTTTATGAACGAAATGGCAAACTTAGCAGAGTTACTAGGTGCAGATATTGAGTCTGTTCGCCACGGTATAGGCTCAGATTCACGTATCGGCTATCAATTTATTTATCCTGGCTGTGGTTACGGTGGTTCATGTTTCCCAAAAGATGTTCAAGCATTAGTACAAACAGCAAACAAAGTTAATTATAAGCCGGCATTGCTAGAGGCAGTAGAAGTTATTAATTATAAACAAAAGCAAAAGCTATTCACTCACTTAAATAATCATTTTAATGGTGACCTAGCAGGGAAAACAATTGCAATTTGGGGCCTATCATTCAAACCCCAAACCGATGATATGAGAGAAGCACCCGCAAGAGAATTAATGGAAGCATTATGGCAAGCTAAAGCAAATGTACAAGCATATGACCCTGAAGCAATGGAAGAATGCCAACGTATTTATGGCACTCGAAGTGATTTGACTTTAGCTGGAACAAAAGAAAGTACTTTAAAAAATGCTGATGCATTAGTCATTTGCACTGAATGGAGTCAGTTCAAAGCACCTAACTTTGATATAATTGCCCAACAATTAAAGAATAAAGTGTTAATAGATGGCAGAAACCTGTTTGAGCCAAGCTTAATGAAGAAAAAAGGCTTTGCCTATTATGCTATAGGCCGTGGTGATAGTGTTAAAACCAACTAAAGCACTTCATTTAGCACAACAGTGGCTAATATTGGGCTATGATCACTACCAACATCATTCCCAATTTTAGCTTTTAGAACACTAAAATTTTCATCTGTTAAAATATGATCGATTCTTACACTTAACATTCGAATATGTTTCGTAAAACCAAAACCAAAGCCGGCCTCATTAAAAGCATTTTTATAATGACCAAAATTTTCACGATAAATAGAGCTTTCAACTGGCATATTAAAATCACCTAATATGATTAAGGGAGCTTTTTTTTCTACCCAACTAGAAATAATACTAGATTCAATATAACGTTGCTCTGTATTTTTAAAAATAGCTTCAAAATTTAACTTTGATAGTTGAAAGTCTTCAAACCCTTTACGCGGTGTTTCTAAATGAAGATTCATAACATATATTTTTCGTTTCCTTATGTGTAATTCATACAGTAAACCAAGCTGCCCCCAACCACCCAAAATACGGCGACTCTGACTTTTCAAGAATTTCAGTTTATAAGCACTTGCTAAACACATTTGTCCAATACAGTGAGTATCCCAACCTTGAGGAACCACTTTTGCTACTTCGCTTCCAGGAGTTTCTTGAAAAGCAATAAGCACTAATTGCTCGTTAACAATCTGCTCCTTTATCAAGCCTGGGTTTTCAACGCCACCTCCTAAGTTAACAGACATTAATGATAATGATTGTCCTGCTGAATTAACCCATAGGTTACTAATAGGCAATTGAAAATTTAAATAGAAAAAAGCAATAAAAAGGGTTATCAATACCCCTTTCCATTGCTTAATAATTAATGAGCTGTCTATTATTACAACAGGTAGTAATAGTAAAAAAGTCCAATATCTTGGTGCGAATAACAAAGGCATTTCAACTAAAGCCCAAAGTGTAGACCAAGGGATAACATGACAAAGAACCACAAGAAAACCACTAAAATAAAAGCAGTAGAAGGAAGTTTTTGCAATAATATTTAACCAAAAGGGCTTGTTCAATTTTTCATCTGCATTTGACTATGACTATTAAAAACTTAACTATAACTAGTTAAATTTATAATAAAAAGGTAAGTTGTAAAATTTATGGTCTCTTTGTTATGATAATTTATAATAGTCTTTTTTGAAATTAAAAATATAAGGGTTTCTCTTGAAACAGCTGCCAACATGCACGTTATTACTTTTTTCTGCTTTCCTTTTCAGTTGTTCAGAAAAAATTGAAAACAATGTTTCTACCCCCCTTGTACTCAATGAGAGTTTTGAAACCTTCCCTTTTTCAAATATTCCTGGGTGGGTTTCAGATCCAAATGAAAACACAGGACCTTATACTGAATTAGGCGAATATTATCAGCAACTAAATATATATCCTCCAGAAGCCTTAAGAAATACCATTCCATTAGGAGAAAATAGTTGGTTAGTTGCTGAAATATACACAAGAACGAAAAAGCCAATACTTTTAGATTATTTAGATATCATTACCGACCCAGTAAACTCCAATAATAAAGTGCTAAAATTAAGCACCCCTGTTCATACAGACGGCGTAATACTTCGCCCTAAAAAGCCTTTACCTCAAAAATATCAACTCAGTTTCAAGGTCGGTTTTATTAATTATGGGGATGATAGTGAATTAAATGGATATGATGTAGGCAATGAAATGGCAGAGCCTTGGCGAGATGGTTCAAGCGTTGGACATAATGGTTTTTATTGGTTAGCCCTAATGGATCAGTTACCAAAGCCCCACAACAACATATGGAGCCACCACCATCGTAAATTTGTAATAGACAGCTGGAATAGACAAGACAAGCATAATACGGTAAACGTTATTGCACTTGATGGTGCAAGTGAAACACATACAGCTTTTGGGAAAAAGTTTATTAGCTATGTTGATCGCAGTTGGCAAAAAGTTTCAGATACCCCTATAGATAATTATTTACCTAACGAGTGGTATACCATTACGTTTACACGAACTAGCATATTTTATAAATTTTCAATTACAGGCAGATTCAAAAATGCAGGTCAAACGACATACAAAAATAAAATAGAGCTTCATAAAAATTGTGTATTCCATTATAACCAAACACCAGAAGAACTTGATACCACCTGTGTAAATAACCAAGTGCAAACTTTCTTAGGAAAGGATTTTACATCTTGGCCTATAAATAGCGCTTATCCCGATTACTTTATGATTGGTGACCCCCATATTAATTACTACGAAGGAAGTGTATTGATAGATGACATAAAACTGAAAACATTATAAGCTACTTCGCGTAGTACTGTAGTCGCAATAGGATACTAAAAAATGGAAGTACATAATACCTCCGCAACGATCGCAATAATAACATGTCGTAGGCCCATATGGCTTAAACGATTACTTGAATCATTAACAAAGCAAAATATTGATGATAGTACAGTGTTAAACATTCTCGTTGTTGATAATGCAAGCGAACAAACAACAGTAGATGTTGTTAATGAAGTCTCATCTTTAAGTCCTTTTAAAATAACTTACGCCTGTGAAAAAACTCCCGGAATAGTTGCAGCACGAAATAAATGTGTCACTGAATTCCTTCAAACTGATGCGCAATATCTTTTCTTTATTGACGACGACGAATGGCCTGCTGAAGAAAGTTGGGCGCAAAACCTGTTAAACAAACAAAAAGAATATAACGCCGATGTAGTCACCAGTCACATTCTTTCTGTTGGTGAACCGGGTACACCTGAATGGGCGGTTGAGTTAATTTACGGTAAAAATCCTTTACAAGAAGGCGAGACTGTAAACAAATTTTACACTAATAATTTATTAATATGCCGTCACGTGCTTGAACAAATCAACCCCGCTTTTGACAAACGTTTTGCAATGACTGGTGCCAGTGATTATCACTTTGCTTTAAAGTGCACTAAAGCTGGCTTTAAAGCATTCTATACAAACGCTCCTGTTATTGAAGAGTTTCCAAAATCGCGCGCAACCGTTAAATGGTTTTTACGCCGAGGATTTCGCTCAGGTATTGGTTTTACACGCAGCCATTTATTTGAAGATTCACTATTTTCAGCCATCTTCTTTTGTTTAACCATGGCGAGCGTTAGGCTTGTTAGAGCAATAGGTTATTTCTTATTAGGAATAGTAACGCTTAACAAAACAACTTTAGTTAATAGCTTATTCAGATTTTGCTCTTTTGCCGGAACCATTGCCGGATTTTTTGGTATCAAGCACGAAGAATATAAAACCATTCATGGCAACTAAATTATACTAAGCGAAAAATGACTGCAATTAAAAAAATAAAATCAAACCTCCCACTTATTGGGATAGTTACACTCTTAATACTTTTTACATTGCTAAACTTACCGGTGATAGCAACTCTATGGCGACATAGTTTTGATGACGGCACGTACTCTCACGCTTATTTAATTCCGTTTATTACTTTGTATTTATATTATCAATTACAAAATGATAAGCTGCTAGTGTATAAAGCCAGCTTTTCAAGGTTCGGCTTTCTATTGTTTGTCGCTTGTTGTTATGGCCTATTTATATCAGCATCAGCCCAGCTCAGTATCGGTTATTGGCTTGCAAGTTTAGGTATTCTTATTGCTGCCATCATGATGTTGTACCAATATCATTGGCGCGTAATATTTCCAGCCGCTTTTCTTATTTTAATTATCCCAATGTGGGGACCATTAGGCAAAATATTACAAAGTATCTCTGTGTATGCTGTTAACATTATGATGGGCTATACGGGTATTCCAACTTATGTTGAAGGTAATTTTGTCTCTATCCCTGCCGGTGTTTTTGAAATAGCCGGTGGCTGCAGTGGCCTTCGATACTTTATTGTTTCACTTGCGATCAGTTCTTTATTTGTATTTCTGAATATGAAGAATGTTCGCAATATTACCTTATTTATTACGGTTGCAATTATAGGTGCCTTAATTACTAATTGGATACGAATCACATTATTAATAGTGATTGGAAACTATACTGATATGACAAGTAGCTTAATGGTCGATCACAATAATTTTGGTTGGTATATATTCGCCCCTTTTATGATTTTATTATTTATTTTTGGTAATTATTTAGCTGAAGATCATTCCAAACCAGCTTTAAAACCAAAGCATAAAGTTGACTCTAAAATCAATATCCCATCAACATTATTGATATTAATTGGTTTATTTATTAGCTCTACAACTATTTCAAATAATTTAATCTCTGATCAGCATTTAATGTCAAAATCATTAAAAAAGTATCAGAAGCAACAAGAATTAACACCTTTTGTTCAATACTACACCAGTGTTAACAACAATATTTTAACCATTGAAAATACTAACATTCCTATGGAAACTTATAATTTCTCTGGTTATGATTTAGATGCAAAGCCAACATTTTACAATAATCAATCAACGCCAGATAGTTGGAAAATAAACAATCGGTATCAACATAATCATTGGAATATTATAGAATTAGAACAAAGATCACAAAAAAGCTTGGTTGCAACTTCTTTACAACTAAATGATCAACTATATGCCAATAAAAGTAATTTTAAAATGGCAAGACTTAAAGCAGGGCTAATTGGCACAAAGGAAACAAAATTACATTGGCTGAGAATCGATTGTAAAACAAATTGTGAGCTTGAAAAAATAACGTTAAATCAAGCTTTAAATAATTTTAAGGTTATTAAATTCTTCTAATGGAAGTTGAAAAATGAATTTATACAACGTAATAAAAACAGGTTTTTTTTTATTCTCTTTATCAGCTATACCGAGCAAGTTTACGCAAAAGAGTATTGGGTATTACCTCCGTCACAACCCATTGAATCTTGTACAATGGGTAGCTGTCTTTGCAATAAAAGCAATGCATGCGTTTTGAACAATTTATTGTTAAAACAACTAAAACCAGGTGATTCTGTATTTTTTGAAAAAGGTGTTTACCCTTCCTTTATAATCAATAACATTCACGGAACAAGTAAGCAGCCAATTACATTTAATGGTTCTTTTTCTATAGGTAAAGCAGAAATATCATTAAACCCTAAAAAAAATAAAGACCTAATAGAGATCAAGCAATCATCTCATTTAATACTCACTGGCTTCAATATTAATCATTCACCAAGGGCAGGTGTTAGAGTTAACAATAGTCACAACATCACAATAAAAAACAATAAATTAACTGACAATGGTGTATGGGGAGTATTCACCAATCACTCTAACCATTTTATAGCCACAAACAACACAATTGTGGGCCCCGCAGAACAACATGGTATTTATCACTCCAACAGTGGTGACAATGTTCAAATCACTTCTAATTTCATACAAAATTTTAACGGTTGCGGAGTCCACATAAATGGTGATATTAACATGGGGGGCGCAGCGAAAGTAAAAGGGGATGGAATAATATCGAATGTAGAGATATCTAATAACTATTTAAGTGGAAATGGTTTAGTTGGCGGTAGTGCAATTAACTTAGACGGTGTTGTTGATGGAAATGTTAATAACAATATACTTATCAACAATAAGGCCGCTAGCATTTCAATCTTTAAAGGCGACGGTGCTGTTGGTTCGAGTAATATAAACGTATCAGATAATTTAATTATTATGGCTAAAGACTCTAAGTGGGCAGTCAATATAAAAAATTCTGGAGGTGAAAATTATTTTACGAATAACATTATAATTTCTCAAGATTCATTTAGGGGAATTTATGATGTATTACCGGTAGATTTAAGCGCCAACAACCAAACAAATGTTATGCCTTTTACTGCTAATAATAATTTATATGGGTATGGGCGGAACCTTGTTGCATTAAATGATGAACATTACTTGCCATTAAATGAATGGCAACAAGATTACAAAAATGATAAAAACTCATCAAAAATATTTTATAAGTATGTTATTTCTAATAAAAATAAGTTAAGCCTACCCGTGGTTAAACTACTAAAAGAAAAAAGAATTGCTGAATTCAATTCTTATCTATTTCTGCTCCTTTGATCTAATTATTTATGCCCTCATTATATACAGTTAAAACAATAACCAACGTTAAACAAGCTATGCTACTTGAAAATGCATGGCGCACCTTAACAGAAACTAAATTTTATCCTACTAATTATAATAACAAAGAAAGCTTACAGTGTTTTATGTCTTGGGAGTGGTTAAGTCAATGGTTAGAAACTTACCAAGATTACATTGTTGAATTAAAAATAATTTGTGTATTATATAATGATGAATATATTACTATAGCCCCTTTTTATATTTGCTCTAACAACACATGGGGTATTACTACAAAAACACTCTCTTTTATTGCTACTAACGAGCCTGAGCATTGCGAAGTTACTTCAGAGTTTATAGATATTGCTTACTCAACCGAGCATATACAAAAACAAGAAATTATTGAATTACTCTGTTCACAGCTAAATAAGCTAACAGACATTACTAAATTTAATTTTAAAGATTTAAATAAACAATCTGTTATGTATGCTGTTTGTCAGCAGTTAAAACTGCAAGCAATAGCATACGAAGAACATATAACTGGTTATCAATTTTACTTAAATACAACTAGTGCATATCAATACTCAACGTCTTTCTTAAAAAAGAAAAAACGAATACTTAATAAATTTGAAAAAATAAGTAACACCAAGCAAGATCAATTCATTATCGCTAATAAAGAATCACAAGCACTTAAATTATATGATCAACTGGTAGATTTACACCAAAAACGTTGGCAACAAAAAAACAAACCTGGCGTATTCTCAAATAATTATTTTTATGACTTTCATAAAAACTTTATAAAAAAGAACTTTAAAAAAGGAAAGATTGTACTGTCTGCTATACAAATTGAAAATCAAGTAATCTCAGTGAACTACTCAATAAAATGGCATAACATTTTATATTTTTACCAGAGTGGAATAGATGAACACTACAAGCCAAATTTATCACCTGGATTATTGAACCACCTATTGCTTATTGGATATTGCAAAGAGCATAATATTAAACAATATAACTTACTAAAATCAAAACAAAATGATTATAAAAGTCAATTTTCTCAGCAAGGTGATGAACTTATCAATATAACAATGTTATCATCCAATAAATTAAATTGGTTTTGGCTCGCTGTCTATCGTGCCAAACTTGGCTTAAAACACCTACTAAAATTACTTAGGTAAAAAATACAGACTATGAGTAATTTTCAACGACGCATCCCAATAGAAGAAGATAAAAATCCTGCGTTTGCCTTTTTCTTAACACTAGTATTTACTTTTTTTACGCTCGTTAGACCCCATGAGCTTTTTCAGCCTCTTCATGGGTTACCAATAATTGCTATACTGAGTGCGCTTTCTGTTATTGTTATTATACTTGCCCACAGGCCGATTCAACTAGTACCTCAGCACTACCTTCTTTTAGGTATGTTTCCCGTTGCTGCTTTATCAGGTCTACTAAATGGCTGGTTTGGTGAAGGGGTTACCGAAGGAACTAAATATATTAATAGTGCCCTTATTCCACTATTCATTTTTTCTGTTGTTTACACTTCTGCAGGCAGGCAAAAAACCTATATGTGGTTGTCATTACTTGCTGCCATTATTTTTGTACATAATGGACATGTTCAACAAAACTCTGGAACGAGTTTTGGTTGGGCCGCTAATTCTCATTATGTTGAAGATGGACGTATAACATATATTGGCATACTAAGTGATCCGAATGACTTAGGTATGTTTTTTATGATGAATATCCCTTTTTCACTCTACTTTTTTAGAAAATCAAGCGGGTTGGGGAAATTACTAGGCCTACTCAGTTGCATTTGTCTATTGTACGGAATATTCATGACCAACTCTCGTGGTAGTATGTTAGCTTTAGCTGGGGTCTTAGGGTTATATTTACTAATAAGATATGGCGGCCCTAAAGCATTTATTGCGGGCTTAACATTAGCACCTCCTGCATTGTTTGTAGTGTCAGCTTTTAGGGCTGTTAGCTCTCAGGAGGCTTCTGCGATGGGACGGTTGTGGGCATGGTGGGATGGCCTTGAAATGCTAAAAGCCAACCCTCTATTTGGTGTTGGCAGTAACAACTTTTTAGAACATCACGGGAGAGTAGCACACAATACTTATATACAACTAGCAGCAGAACTTGGATTACTGGGCTACATGTTGTGGATTACAACGCTCTTTTTCACTCTATTTATGGCTTTTTCTATTATCACTTATGCAAAAAAGATTAACCTTGAAGAAGCAAGTGAAGAGCTAAAAGCTGAAATGGCCCTTTGCAGCACTTGTTTTTATTCACTATGCGGCTTTGCAATGACTGCTTTTTTTCTAACGCGTAATTTTTTCATTGTTTATTACATGATGGCAGGCATAACTATTGCGTCATATTTACGGTTGAAGAAATTAAATGAAAATCAAGATTACTTTATATTCACTGATATACTAAAAAAGATTATAGCTATCGCTATTGTAATAATAATTTTTATATATGTAATTTTAAAGTTTACCTTATAATTACGAGTATGATGCAAAGCTCTTTATTAATTCCACCAGTTCTAACGATGAAATTGTCTCTTTTTGAGTTCATTGCTAGCCTGTACTTCGGCATGATTTAAGTAACTTTAAAGCTTTCAGTTAGGTTACAACTCAATAGTCACTTTATCTCTTATTTCTAATTTTTATATTGTTCGAATAGCTTGTAAAAACGCCTTTGAAGAATTTCCTATATTAAACAAATATTCATTGATAAAAGCATTGTTAATAGATAAAGAAGTAAACTCTAACTCCATGTCAGCCCCCCAATTTAGAGTTGGTATAACCTTTTTCATAGCATTCAAAATCTCTATAGCTCCTGAAGCTTGGTAAACTCTCTCATTCCCATCAAAATAGACCCTTTTATTTATAGCCATAGCTTCAAAAAGAATTGAACTAATGTCACTAATAACGACTTCAGCTCCAACACACAGCTCAAAAGTAGAAAATTTGTTACTCGACTTATTTAGAGGAAGACTAATAGAGCCAAAATAGTCATTCCCATCACACATGTTTTGTTTCAATAGATTAGGGTGAGGGCTAATAATAACATGATGATTTTTAAACGTTTCTAATTTTTTAATAATGCTTTTTATATCAGAAATTAAACTTTGATCTGCATTCCAGCTAGGAGCATATAGCACGTAAGGTTTATCCGTAGATAAATTATACTCTTGATAAACTTCTTTGCTATCAACGTTTGGGACAATATCTAAAAGAGGTAATCCAATTTTTTTAACATTTACATCTCTTTGGCTGTGAAGGTCAAAGATTGGTTGGCAAGGGGCAAAGCTGTAGTCAAAAAAATCTAGAGCAGATTCACCTTGATAACCTAATTTTGGCCCAATTCCATGCCCAAAAAATACTTTTTTAGTTATTAACCACCAAGGAGGGAAAACAAATTCAGTGGAAATATATATATCATAATGCTTATGTATAGGTAAATCTGTCAAAGAATCATATGATTTAATTCCTTTATACTCATTAAAAGTACCAATCAAAATAACATTATACTCTTTTGATTCTATTAAGTGAGGGATAATGGGTTCTAAGTGAACAGAGTGGTGTTTAAATGGTGCATTTAAGATGATGTTTTTTTTGTTATGGAAGAGCCTAGAAATAAAAGATAATGCGTGATGCAAACATAGTTTTTTTCCTATCATGTTGCACTACTTATAACTTCAATTATTTCGGTGGTAGACACAGAAGGTGTTCTTTCTAAATACACAACTTCACATAAGTTACTAAGATGATCAAATTTTCCTTTCCAATCGTCTCCCATGACCAAAACATCTGCGTCATATTTCCTAATATACTCTTCTTTTTTTTCTAATGACTCTTCCAAAAAGCACAGATTGACATAGCGTAAACTATTTATTATTTTCATACGGTCGAGTTGGTTATAAATAGGATTTCGACCTTTTTTATTATAGTTTAACTGATCCGTTGAAACTCCAACTATTAAAGTATCTCCTAAAGATGCTGCTCTTTGAAGTATATTCACATGCCCGACATGAAACACATCAAAGGTTCCAAATGTAATAATTGTTTTTATTTTCTTCATCTACTCTTCTTTCCTTGGTAACATAAGCTATTGCCGATCAAATTAACATCACTGCTAAAGTGAATCAATCAAATTCAATGACATCTACAAGATTCTAGTTACTTTCTATGAATAAAAACTCCACTTTACATCGCCTCATTTCTGGGGGTGGACTACGTGCAATATCCTTAACTTTAAGCATAATCATAGCTTTTTTAATGATGCCTTTTGTTGTAAAGCACTTGGGTGAGCGATGGTACGGTTTATGGGTTATTGTTGGATCACTGATAGGGTATTATGGGGTATTAGATTTTGGCTTGTCTTCGGCTTGTCAGCGTTTTATTGCAAAAGCTTTACACAACGATAAAGATGGTGAAATTAACACCATTGTCAGCTCCTCTTTTTTATTATTTTCAGCATTAAGTATATTTTCCATCCTAATTACTTGTTTTGTTTTATGGCTTTCGCCAATGTTTTTTCCGGTTGGTGAAGAGCTTCGTACATTCCAAGTCGTAATTTCCATTTTAGGAATAAAGACGGCAATAATGTTCTTATTTATGGTTTTTAATGGAATCATTTCTGCTCATTTAAGATACGACATTGACTCTTATATTGAAATATTTAAGTTAGCCCTAAGAACAACACTAATTTTCTTATATTTAACAATGGGGTATTCCATTGTAGCTTTAGCCGTTATTACACTTTTAACTGAAACTTTGGGGTATATTTTAATTGCAATATCTGCAAAAAAGGTTTATACACCATTAAGAATATCAGTCAAAAACATCGACCCTTCATTATTTAAAAAACTTTTGAATTACAGTAAATCTACATTTATTGCCTCATTGGGTGATATTTTAAGATTTAGAATAGATGACTTAGTCATTGCAAAGTTTATTGGTTTAGCGGCTGTAACCCATTATTCGATAGCAATACAGTTAGTAAATTATATTGGTCAATTTCTTAACACTCTTTTAGGAGGTTTTTTACCTGTATTTACAAAATATGTAGCTCAAAATAACAATGACACAATGAAAGAAAAATTTTTACTCGTAAGTGAAATCAGTATTTTTTTAACTCTACTTATAGTGCCAACTGTAATGATAATAGGTGAGTCTTTCATAAAAATATGGATGGGAGAACAATTTGTTGATGCATATATCCCTTTGTTAATTCTTGGTTTTGCCGCTATATTAGCAGGATGTAATAGAGTTTGTATTACTGTGCTTTATGCAAAAGCGAAACATCATTACTTCGCTAAAGTTAATATTCTAGAAGGAATAGCTAATTTAGTATTAAGTATAGTTTTAGTAAGAGAATACGGTATCATTGGCGTTGCAATTGGTACTGCTATTCCTACAATTCTAGTAAAAACTTATTTATTGCCTAAATATTCTTGTGAATTGTTAGAAATAAACTTAAATGAATATTATAAGTTATTAGGTAAGTACTTTATCGTGACTCTTTTATTTTACAGTACTTTTTTCTGGTTTTACCAAAGTAATATAAAAGATACTTATATACACATAGTGTTTTTAGCCGCTATATCATGCTTTCTTTATTTGCTAGTAGCATTCTTTTTGTTGTTTTCTGATAACCTAAAGTTTTACATTAAACAGTTAATACCAAAGCGATACTTACCTTTTTTTAGAAAAATAATATAAGCTTTTACCTGCCTAAAAAGAATTTGATAATCACTTTTAATTTTTCTTTGGTTGGTAAATAATCAAAAATTAAATATTTATTATTAGAATATTTTTCACCTAAACGAGCAATTAAATTCAACCATATGGTTGCCGTATTTTTTTTATCCAATCGCTCTATTGCTAGTGCCTTTTGCTCATCGGGTAATTTGAAGAATTGTTTTGCGTACCATTCAAAATCATGAATCATTCGATTCTTAAATCTAAGTAACATTTCTTGGGTGTAATACTGAGATTTCGATAGTATCTTCTCTGAAGTAATCAATGAATAGCTGATATCAGATATCATGGCAATAAGTTTATCTGTATTACCAATAGATTGAGTTATACCTGATGCATCTATCCGATAATTATAAAGTCGTTCTTCTAAGTAAATACAATTATTTACATTCTCCCCTGAAACAGTAAACATTAGTAAAAAATCTTCTAACATTAGAAGCCTAGGGCAAAATTCAAGCTTGCTATAAGCTTTAAAATAAAGTTCTTTTCTAACAGCGTAACTCCAAACACAATTATCAATATCATACTCTATTAGTTGTTCACGCCACTTGTCAGCTGTAACTAAGCCAGCTTGAGGCCTAAAAGCGTGTTCATCTGCTTCATCAGAGAATGGGATATGCTTGAAGTTAACTCCTTCAAACCTTGAGCATGCAATATGGGCAATATCAGCGCCAGAAGACATCAGCGCATTGTATATCATTGAGCAAGCTTCTGACTTTAGACTGTCATCACTATCAACAAAAGTTATAAACTCTCCTTCTGCACATAGCACTCCCGCTTTACGGGTATGAAAAGTACCTAAATTTATTTTATTTTCAATTAGACGTAAACGGTTGTCTGTTTGCTTTTTTTCGTTAACTATTTCACTGCAATTGCCAGGCGAGCAGTCATTAACTACTATAATCTCTATATCAAGTAATGTTTGATTAAGTAAACTATCTAGACACTCCCCTAAATAGCTCTCGGTATTAAAGACAGGAACTATAATACTTAGTTTAGGCATACTTTAACTGTTCCTATAAGTGGCATATTGAGAGACAACTTTTTTATAAAGTTCCTCTGTTTTTGCTGACATAATTAAAAACTCATATTTTTCTTCAAAGGACTTCCTTGCCATAGCTCCCATTTGAGTTAATAAATACTCATCATTAATTAACTCAATAACTCGTTTGCTGATTTGTTCGCTATCATTAATATCAGTCAGAAACCCATCAACTCCTTCAGTAATAACTTCAGGAATTCCACCGCCTATTGTTGCAATTGATGGCAAACCATACATCATAGCCTCTACATAAATTAAGCCAAAGGATTCATACACTGAAGGGACAACAAAAAGATCGGCCTCTGTATAAAATCGGTCAAGCATTTGATCATCAACAAAGCCATGAAAAGTTACAACTTCTGAAAAGTTACCAAGGTTTTCATTAAAGTACTGCTGAAATTTAATATCACCTGGCGCATGAGGTCTGTCAGAGCCAATAATATCAATCTGAATGTTTTGATATTGCTCATGAATCAAGGGAATTGAATTCAAGAAAGCTAAAGTACCTTTTCGGTTTTCAAGGCGACTTACATATAATATTTTAAATGAGGTGTTATCAAGATCTCTACTTTTTAGCACTTGATACTTATCAATGATACCTAATGGTATAATGCTAATATCATCAATATCTATTTTGTATTGGTCAATAATTGTATTGGCATGGCAACGGGTTGATGATATTAACTGATTAGCTTTTTTGCACGACCACTCTTCAGCATTACAAACCATTTTGTCGCTAAAGCTTATATTATCGCTATCTAAACTAAGTGTCTCAAAAAACGGTGTGTGCATTCGTACTACTGTTGGTATTTTTAACAACAATTGAGAAATAACACCTGGTGCTTCCCAATTTGGAAATTCAATGATATCTATGGGGCTTTGTTTATGTAGTTTTTTGATTAATTGATAAACCTGAAAGCTCCACCTCATCCCTGGCAAATATGCTTCAATTTTCGGTAAGTACTTTTTAGGAAGACGATGAACTATTAATTTTTCAACCTGTTCTACACTATAATTTGACTGGCTAGTTGGGCTAATAACATGAACTGTATGCCCAATAGCAACGAATCCCTTAGCAAGGTTATAAATATAAGTGCCTATGCCACCCCCATTTTCTGGTGGAAAACCTGTAGTAATCAAGCAAATATTCACGAAAAATCCTACTTATTGTTATTGAAACTTATATTAACTTTGATGTCGCTCGTATGTATGAAACGGCTGACCAAAACCCAACCTGTCTATCACTTTTTGCATTCCAATATTATTTTCACTAGTGTCTATATACACTGCCTCTAACAACGGACGGTTTACAATTAAATTAGAAATACATGATTGAATAGCCGTTGTTGCTAACCCCTTTCCTCTATAGCTTGGTTCGGAATAAACTGTTCCAATAATGCAATCTTGTTTTCCTACGTCGTAATAATTACATCGGCCAAAAGTGATCAACCCATCGCTTACTATTTTTTTATTTATAATCAAACAATAAAAAGCATCTCTTTTTAATACAAGTTTCAATAAAAGTTTCAATAATTCTGAGCTCACACCAAACCTTTTAATTAAAGAAGGTAAGTACTTTATTGCATCAAATATATTATAAAAAACATCGGGCTTAATGTCGTCAGCTTGTGGGCTGAAGTTAGAATTTGGCTTGTCGTTTAAATTCATTTTATAAACAAACTGCAGCATTATTTTAAACTCCACTTTACGTGATGAGGTAAAAAATTAAATTTTTTCTTAAACCGTTTTAAAGATGTTGAGGCTCCAATTAGGCCGCCATACATAAAAAACTTAACTGTTGGGTGCTCTTCAATCGCAACTTTTGCTATTGAGGTGATCAGCAAGGGGACAACTCCGTTTTTTTGATGCTCAGCATGCCCATAAAAATGAGATAGTTCGATTACATCTCCCGCAAGAAAACATCCTGCGTACGCTACTAGAACATGATTCTCATCAAAAACGCCAAAATAAGGAAAGCCATGTACTAATGAGTTACTTTCTGGATCAGTTATTTTATCAGGCTTATTATTTATAAAATCATCTGATAATTTACCTTGTCTCACTGTAGTTGACTTACGTATATCCCATATTTCATCAAGATGATCGTTAAAGTTAATTCGCTGAAAAGTGTAGCCGATGCGATTTGCTTTTTTTACATTACGATGCCCCGAACTTTCAATGCCTTTAATATAACTTTCATAATCGCCATTTAATGGACAAATTGCTACACCTCTAGTCATTTGACCAAAAAGAGGAAGCTTTTTATGCCTTTTGGTCATCTCTTTATAAAAGTTAATTGTAATTGTTTTAAAGAAAGGGGCATTATTTATTGTGTCATCTATTTTCAATGATAAATTGAGCTTTGGGGATTTAAAAAGTAAGCTATGAATTTCCTTCGCTTTTTCAATTTTTTCTTTTACGTCCATTCTATCAAAACCTTATATTACCAGTGAAGCATCAGATATTTTTAATTATAAAAATGCGTATCTATTTCAATTTTAATTCATTTATGAATTACTATATACTGCTTTTTAGTAAATAAAATCACAATATAATGTATTCAAAAAGAGTAAGTAACCTTAAATATGAATAATAATCCAAAGATTTCTGTAATTCTCCCAATGTACAATGCAGAAGATCATATTCAACAAGCGGTAGATTCAATTCTAAATCAAACTTATGATAATTTTGAACTCATCATCATAAACGACGGCTCAACAGACAGATCATTAGAAACAATATCCCAACTATATAGTAACAACGAGAAAGTAAAAATATTTGATCAAACAAATCATGGGTTAATTTATACTTTAAATAAAGCAATCGATATTGCAGATGGTGAGTTAATTGCCAGAATGGATGCTGATGATATTTCTTTTCCAGATCGGTTTTTGAAACAAGTTCAATTATTTCAAAAGCAACCCACAATTGGAATTTGTGGTACTTCTACACAAAACTTTGGTTTCAACAATGATATAAGTATTAAGCCTGAAAGTGACAGTAAATTGAAAGTACAACTTTTAATTTCTCCACCGTTTGCTCATCCAAGTATAATGGTGAAAAGGGCTATTTTAATAAATAATAATATCAAATATAACGAGCAATATAAGCACTGTGAAGATTATGCTATGTGGACAGATTTAGCTAAACATTGTGATTTTTCTAATGTTGCGGATGTATTGTTAAAATATAGAGTTCATGAAGCTCAGGTTACTAATATGCACTCAGAAACAGTGATGGAAGCTCACTATAGGTTATGCTGTAAAAACTTGAGAAAGCTCAATATTGACCTTCTAAAAGAAGATTTTTTATCTTACATTGGGCACGAAGCGCCTAAAAAAGGAATGCAATACTTATTAAACTTTTACGATACTATGCTCAAAAATAATGAACATATGAATTGTTTTAATCAACTTGCTTTGCAAGAATTAATACAAAACTTGCTAGTTATACAAATTAAAAGCTTTAGTGGAGTAAAGGGGTTATTGTTTATTAAAAACTATTCCCCAAATCTACTACCAAAAATACAAATAAAACTGATATATTTAGCTATTAGGAGAGATTTAGTAAAAACTATCAGGCGTAAATAAAGTCATTACTGCATTACAATTTTTTGCCTTAAACTCATCATGCCTGGGTGGTTATCTATACCTAAACGACTAATTTCAAATGGATTTTTGATTGGCGTGTCATTTATACTGTTGGTAAAAGAGAAACCAATTTTATACCCTATATTTTTTGACATTTCACACACTGCATGGTTAAAAGTGTTGTTTTCCCCTACAGGGTATGCAATAGCATCAACGCGACAGTTTAAATTGTTTTCTAAACAACTTTTCGAGCTTTGCAGCTCAAAAAGTCTTTCTTTTTCATCGATATGGGTAAGAATTCTGTGGCTACAAGTGTGAGAACCTATAAACATGCCACCCGCTTTCAGTTCACGCAATTGTTCCCAGGTCATAAATAATGATTGATCTTTATAATTAGCTAAATATTCACAAGCGAGTTCTGTTTTTAACTCATGTAATTTTTCATCCATTGTTCTAGGATCAAACTTAACACTAGCTAAGCAACGTTGAATTACCCTGGCAATTGGCTCATTTGATAACCGAAATTCATTAGTTCCGCCAAAAATAAAGCTTTCTTTCTTAGTGTTTTTCAACATCCAAGCTATTTCATCCCACCAAGGAATAATATCTGTACCTATATAGTCAGTGGGTATAAAAAACACTGCACTAACTTGTTGCTCTTGCAGAATGGGGTAAGCAATTTCATAGTTGTCAATATAGCCATCATCAAAAGTTATTAGTGCATAGCGCTTATTCAATGGCATATCGTTTTGGGTAAGTGAAATGGCTTCATCAAGCGTGACGACTGTAAATTGCTTTTTTATAAATTGCAGCTGTTTTTCAAAGTTCTCTGCTGTACAGCTATATATATTGGGATCGAAAGGACTAAGGGAGCTATCACCTATTCTGTGATAATTGAAACAATACAAGCCATTTTTTCTTGTCAGCCACTTATATGCTTCATAACCAGAAAACCTTATCAGCATTGACTTCAATTTTTGTTTATCAAACATTATCGGTCAAGCACCTTAAATGCTGGTTTAGGTAATTTAAAATCTCGATACTGGTTTGGATCTCCTGTTTTACCTGATTCTGCAGCTTTTACAATGTTATACATTTCTCTTGATGAAACGTAATGAAGTTTATACTTTTTATTATCATTATACTTTGTGGTTAGGTATTCATGCATTTCCTCTACAGGTTTACCTAATAATATGTCCATGTCTTTATCTTGTGTACCGTGAGTATGTATCTTAATAAAGCGCCAATTTGGCTGACCTTTAACATGAACATTAGCTTTAACCCAAAGATCCACTCTTTCTTTACTTGGAGGATTGCTTGTTCTAATATCGGCATTTTCAACACGAGGCATTAAGCCAAACTTACGCTTTTTCCAATTTAACATAAGTGGGCCATTGATTAGTAAGAGGTCTCCCCATGCCTTACCGCCAACTTTAATATGTTGGCCTTTATCATGTGACTTAGGTCTTTCAGGATCATCTTTCACGTAATAGATAGAATTGATTGTTAATGGCTGTGTAGGGCTAGGGGCAGATGGAAAAGTTAAGTCTACATAACAACCGGTTTTGTTAAGTACAATTAACTCATCATTTACACCACACCACTCTCCATTAGGGTGAGAGTTATCTAAACACCAATTCCCATGAATAAAAGCGTACTTTATTTGCCCGGTTTTAGGATCCACAGGAAGTGCATTGTGCTTTTCATTCAATAATTTGGCAAAACCAGTTAAAGTATTTGTTAGGTTTTCACTTGTATCATTTTCATGGTGTAAGTGAATCTCTATCTCGCCAAAACCTCGATAGCATATATCAGACAATTTAGCTAAGTGTTCTTCTCGGTATTCTTCTTCTGGATAAAAAAATGAGTGCTTTGGAGAGTAGCCATCACTATCACGATATTTACTGGCCATTCTAGGGTATTGTTCAAACCAACGATCAACCCTTTGGCGTTCTAACTCGATATTATCAGGGTTTTCCCACTGCGGTTCATAATGATCCACGAAACAAAACATAATGTGCTGAATTTCATTAGCACCTTCTCCCTCCATTCTATGTTGAGTCACAATCTGTTTTAAATATTCAGGCAACCAATGCAGCATATTTCGTTGGTTGGCTAAATAAAAAAAACCGATTAATGCAATTACAAAAAGAATACACAACACAAACCACATAGAATGTCTTTTCCTTATTTAATGGTTTTTCCATAAACTGCTTGTTGGGCGAATCCAATAAACTAGTCCTGCTTTTAATGCTGCTAAATTCAGCATTATAAAACTTAAGATAAAGCTCGTTTTTCCTTTCTTCTTATAGAAAAAGAAATATTCTAGTAATGTTAAACCATAAAAAAACAGTTGGCTATAAAATATAAATATGCCAAACCAGTGGTTTGTTAGAGCACTACTAATAAATGTTAAAATCATAAAATAAGGAACTAACAAACGACATATTTTATGAGAGAAAAGTTCAAAAAAGACGGGGTTTTTAAATGGGTTTAGTGTCCACGGTAATAATGAAAATAATTGATAATTACCTGCTAAGGTTCTAACTTTCCTGTCAAACTCTTCTTTTAATGTTAATGAACCACTATCGTATGCGTACGCTTCTTCACAATAAACAACTCTATACTTTTGCCTAATAATGCTAAGCGGTCCGTACATATCATCTAAAACAACATTAGTAGGAAAAATTGGTAGTAATTTAGTGCGTGCCATATATATCGCCCCCGTTACACCAACAATTGATAAATAGTCACTTTCACATTTTCTAATCGCTTTTTCATAGCGCCAATAAAGCCCAGGATCTCCACTACTCTTTTCAATTAACAAATTACCAGTAACAGCACCAATGCTTTCATCACTAAAATAGGGGAGCATTTTTTGTAATACATCTTCCTCAAAACGTTGTCTCACATCAGAAAACAAAACTAGATCTGTTTCAATATTTTGTAATGCTTGAGATAGCGCATATGATTTCCCATGGTTTTTTTCATAGGTAACTAATTTTACGTTATCCAAACCAAGGCTTTGAACTTTTTCACAAGAATTATCTGTACAGCCATCAGCAACAACAATTACATTTAATTTTTCAGTGGGGTAACAGAGAGCAAAAATATTCCGGATGCGCGCTTCAATTATTTTCTCACTATTATAAACACACAAAACCACAGTGATTTGCGGAAGCTGATTTGGCATTCTTTTAGTTATTTCTTTACCAAACCACTTTGCCATTAACCAAATAATTAATGGATAAAGCAAATAGGTGTAGATTAAAAAGCCTAGTGAGCACTCTAAAATAATGTTTGCCACAAATATATTCTCTGTCTTACTAAATTTTACATGTTTATGTAGACAACTCAGGATCTACTGTTAAATTTGAAATATCCTATGTAGGTTAGAATTTATTCTAACACGGGGCAATAAATTACCCCCTACATTGGGTGTTACACTTTTTCCTGAGTGAAGTGCATAGCCAAGAAATTTTATAAATTAACGATGAAATATAAACGAACTTAATTGATGCACATTAGCGTCCCATGTATAGGTTTTTATTGATTCTCTTATAGTTTGTGCATTCCATTGAGTAAACAAACACTTTTCTATACCTTTTACAATATCAGCTTCATTATAATGGTTTATTAACACCCCATTGTTGTCATTAACAACTTCCGGAATACCACCAACTTTTGTAGCAACAACCGGAACACCACAAGCTAACGCTTCCATAATAACATTAGGTACACCTTCTTGATAACTTGGTAAAATAAGTGCGTGACACTTTTGCAATAAATCGACAACTTGGTGATGATTCACCGTTCCGTGTATGGTTAAATTCTGCTGTAAATTATTAGATGTAATAATTGCTTTTATATTGTCAATTTCGGGGCCATTACCAACCATGTGAAGATGAAATTCCTTTCCAGATTTAACCATGATTTTAGCGGCATTTAATAATTCATACACCCCTTTAGTTTTAATAATATTACCAATAAAAATTAGTGATGTTTCATTAAACTTTTCATCTGGTAGGGTAAACTTATTAAAATTAACGCCATTGTAAATCGTTTTGACATTAGCCTTTATACTTATTTTCTCCACTTCATCCTGCAAAGCTTTACTAACAGTTATAACTCCGTCAGACAAATCAAAGCTTTTTTTCAGTAGCTTTCTTCTAAAAACATTTTTGCTATGCACGTTTACATCACTACCTAAACATTGAATATATAAACGGTATTTACAAACAATTTTTAACCACGCACAAGCCAGCCCATCAGGAAAAGCCCAACTAGCAAGTACCGTTTTTGCTTTCAGTAATTTTATGATTGGTACAATAGAAATAATAATTGAAAACACTAAAAAAAAACTATTCAACCCCCTAAAAACTCCAGGGATATAAAAAAAAGGAAAATAGCAAACATGCTTATAGTCATGATTACCAATTAACATACCAATATTTTTGAACCATGCTAACCAAGGGACGGGAACTAAAAAATCTACATTGTGTTTATCTGTCAAACACTGATACTGTTGAAAATTAAAGGTGGCTTTATTAGGTTGCCATGGCAAAGGGTATATACTAGTAAACAAAAGTATGTTGTTTTTATGATTATTCATTTAGCCTGCGTACACTTTATTATAGTCATGGTAAATTAATGATATTGCATAATTTTCATCTATATATTTTTTGGCTAAGCTTCCAAACTTATAGATTACTTGAGGTGAGGACACAATATTTTCAAGTATTTTTTGTAAGCCCTCTGTATCTTTAACGTTATATAACCAACCATTTTTTTCATGTGAAATAACTTCAGGAATAGCACCAACGTTAGTTGAAATAACTGGTAAGCCATACCCCATGGCTTCAAGAATAGACATAGGAAGACCTTCAGTATCTGAACACATGACTAAAATATCAAAAACGCTATAAATATCACTTTCATTAATAACATTCCCATGAAATTCAATTTTCATTCCGTCATTTTGTAATTTACTTGCGATTTGTTGAAGGTTATTCTTTTCGCTACCATCGCCAAAAATTTGAATTGAAAATTGCTCGGAATCATTTTTTGACAATTGTGATAGCGCCTTAAATAACATTGGAATATTTTTAAGTGGTATAAGCCGACTAACTACCCCTAATCTTATACCTTTTTCGCTATCATTACCCTTTACACACTTTACAACATTAACGCCATTCTTGATCAACGTTATTGGACCTGTTTTCCAATCATAACGTTTCTCAACACTCTTTTTCGCTGATTCTGAAACAGCAACCACTGCGTTAAGATAAAGCAACGCGGCTTTATGTGATAGTTTTATCAATTTTTGAGGAGGATCTACTTCCCCATGGATTGTATAAATAACCTTCTTCAATAACATAATAGGGAATATTGGCAAGAGAGCACGAATAACCGCGGGGGAATGAATGTGAATTATTTCAATATTTAAAAAAATTCTAACAAACTGAACCAAACGAGATAAAATCCCACCGGCTAGATTATGCACTTCAATTCCATGCTGTTGGATAATAGGCTGAAAATCATCGCTGGGCTTACCAAAACTGACGATAACAACATTGTTGCCTTTTTTTAATTGTTCAATTGAAATGTTTTTAACAAATTTTTCTGCCCCTCCAACATTCAAACTACTAACTATATGAGCAATCCTTTCCATTTATTACCTACCTTTCCCAAACAACACAATTTCCACCGTTCTTACTAAAATAAGTAAATCCAACATAAAACTACGGTGTTTGATGTAATAAAGATCGTACTTCAGCTTTTCTAACGAATCATCTTCTGTTGCACCATAGGGATATTTTAATTGCGCCCAGCCGGTCAGGCCTGGTTTAACGTTATGACGCTCATTATAATAAGGGATGTTTTTAATTAAATTTTGTACAAATTGTGGGCGCTCGGGTCTGGGACCAACAAAGCCCATGTCACCGCGCATAACATTATATATTTGTGGTAATTCATCAATTCTATATTTACGTAAAATATTACCAATTTTAGTGATGCGTGGGTCATTTTCAGATGCCATTTGCGCGCCTAATTTTTCAGCATCAAGGCGCATACTTCGAAATTTATAGATGTTAAAGGGCTCGCCATCTAAGCCAACTCGCTCTTGTAGGTAAAAAACTGGTGCTGACATACCTTCGTCTAATTTTATCAATATGGCTGTAATAAGCATGATTGGCCATGTAACAGAAAATAAAACCAGTGCCATGGTGGCGTTGAAGATCCTATCAAGCGTGTTACGAAGATAATTCACCGAGGCAAAACCATTAGAGTAGATAACCCAACTTGGATAAATTAGGTTTACCGCAATTTGTCCTGTTTCACGTTCTATAAAATCTAAAATTTCAGTAATTTCAATGCCACGGATTTTACAAGCAAACAACTCGTCTACTGGAATGTTGTTGCGACGCTCATCACTGGCTACTACTATTTCGTCGATGTGGTGTTTTAACGCGTAATTAACCAGAGAGCCCTCTAGCATTATGCGTGTTTCCTGTTTAATGCCGTCTTCAGCATCACCATCCATAATAATGTAACCATGTACACAGAAGTTTTGCCTGTCTACATCTCGTCTCATGCGTCTTTCTATAATTGCGGCTCTCTCTCCAGCGCCAAGTACTAAGATAAGTTGTTTGTTATAACCAAAAAAATCAATTTTAAAGGTTAAATACCGAAATAAGCTTACAAGAATAAAACTAACTAACGATGCCAGTGCTAATATTTCAATAGGTAGAGCGTATTGACCATAGAAGGGGTTAAGTATGGTAACAATGAAAAAAGCAACCGCTACACACATCAATAACCGACGAAGAACACCACGAAAATTAACCCTTAATTTAGAGTTATATAAACCTAAAGCTAACGAGGTGAGCTGGTTCATTAAGGCAAACACCAGTACGTAAATAACTAAATAATTGTCTGGAATAGTGGTTATATCGACAAAAGAAGCAAAATTATTGCCATAAAGGGTTAAAGGCAATGCCCCAGCAAAAAGTAAAAACTCAATGATGATTAGTGACTTACTCGCGATAGATAAATCTCGGAACTTGGGGCTAGACATATGAGACTAGTTTCCTTAGTAAATTATACACTTGTCGGAATAAATTCCGCCCTACAGGCATAATAGAACAATGCATATTATTAATCTTGAAATTAAACAACAACTACCACATTAGACTAACATGCCCGTTCTAACTGATTATTTTAAAATGCTATAAACAAAGCGAAGAGCTGATTCTATCAAATATATACTTAAAGTTAACGCTTTATTTGGGGTTGTTAAAACATGTGCATCTTTCAATAAAATACCATACAATCAATAGATAAATTAAAGTTTTTTTAATGCAAAGGTATGAATCATGGAAAAACACATTACCAAAACACTAAAAGTAATAGTTGCTTTACTGTTATCGCAAATTATCGCTGCTTGCTCAAATAATCACTTACCTTCTGCGACACTTCACTCTTCTAATACTACAGATATTGGCTCATACAAATACCTTATTGGTGCTGGTGATGTGCTCAATATTTTTGTTTGGCGTAATCCTGAAGTTTCAGGCTCATTTGTTGTTCGTCCTGATGGCATGATCACCACATCGCTTGTTGAAGATATAGCCGTTGCCGGAAAAACCCCTACAGAATTGGCCCGTTCAATTGAAGAGATACTTGGAACCTACTTGAGAGATCCTATTGTTACCGTTACTGTGAATCAATTTGTAGGTCCCTTTAGTGAACAAATTAGAGTTATTGGTGAGGCCGCCGAGCCGCAAGCAATCAATTATACTCAGCACATGACCCTGCTTGATGTGATGATAAGAGTGGGTGGTTTAACTGAGTTTGCTGACGGTGATGATGCTGTTTTAGTGAGAATAGAAAATGGTGTTCAAAAACAATATGATATTCTGATTGATGAGTTGTTAAAAGATGGTGAGATCAGTGCAAACGTTGATATGCTTCCAGGGGATATTATTATAATTCCAGAAGCGTGGTTTTAAATACTTGTAGGTTAGCATTTTCTGACATGGTGTAGGGAATTAGAGCCTGACAATAGCGCAATAAATTACGCCCTACATGAGATGTGACTTAATGTAGGTTAGAATTCATTCTGACATGGTGCAGGGAATAAGAGCCTGACAATGGCGCAATAAATTACGCCCTACATGAGATGTGTTTCAATGTAGGTTAGAATTCATTCTGACATGGTGCAGGGAATTAGTGCCTGACAATAGCGCAATAAATTACGCCCTACATGAGATGTGACTTAATGTAGGTTAGAATTCATTCTGACATGGTGCAGGGAATAAGAGCCTGACAATGGCGCAATAAATTACGCCCTACATGGGATTGGTGCAATGAATTACACCCTACATTGGTTGGTGCTACAAGGTTTGTGCTTCAATGTAGGTTAGAATTTATTCAGACATTGGTGCAATGAATTACACCCTACAAAATAAATAACACGTTACAAAGAATATAAATTTAAGGTTAACATTACGAATGCAAGAGTTATTTGATGATCTGTTAGATTATTTAAAAGGAATTTGGATTAAGCGAAGATATATTATTATATCTACTTGGTTAATCTGCCCTATCGGCTGGGGTGTTGTGTCAATGATGCCGGATGTTTATGAGTCTGAAGCGAGAATATATGCTGACACGCAATCAATTTTAGCCCCTTTGCTTAAAGGGCTAACGGTTCAAACTAATCCTGATGTACAAATCAACTTAATGATTAAAACATTATTAAGTCGTCCTAATTTAGAACGTATCTCAAGAATGACGGACTTAGACATTCAAGCTGAAAACCCTCAGCAGTATGAAGAAATCATTGAACGACTGAAAAAAGATATTAAGATTATCAAAACCCGTGGCCGAGATAACATCTTTACTATCTCTTTTGAAGATAAAAATCCTGAAATGGCAAAAAACGTTGTGCAATCATCTTTAACTGTATTTATTGAAAATACCCTAGGTGAAAACCGCACTGATGCTGATTCAGCACAAAAGTTTTTAAAGAACCAAATTGCCGAATATGAAAACAGGCTAGCTAGCTCTGAAGCTCGGTTAACCGATTTTAAGCAAAAATATAGTAATATGCTGCCAGACCAATACGGCGGTTATTACAACAAACTCAATATTGCCAAAGAACAATTAGCAATAATGGAACTCACTTTAAAAGAATATCAAACGCAACTTAAATCTGCTAAAGAACAACTGAGTACCGCGCCAACCGAAGCTAACAATGAGCAAGGTAATATACAAACCTCAAGCTCTATCAGAACCAGTTATGACGACCGTATCACTGAATTAGAGCTTATTTTAGATTCACTACAATTAAAGTATACTGATAAACACCCAGATGTTGTTGAGGCAACTAAACGTTTAACGCATTTATCAAAGCAGCGTAAAAAAGAAATTGATGACTACCTAAACACTACTAGTAGTAGCGATGGTAGTACCTTGATCACTAGCCAAAACCCCGTAATACAGCAACTTCAAATTCAAGTGAATGAATATGAAAACCAAGTAGCATCAATAAAGGTAAGAGTTGATGATCAGCGCGCTAAAGTGAAAGAGCTTGAAAATAAAATTCATGTTTTGCCAGAAATTGAAGCTGAACTTGTGGCTTTAAACAGGGGCTATGAAATTACCAAAAATAAATATGAAGAGCTGTTAAGCCGTCAAGAAACCGCGCAACTTGCACAAAATGCTGATGAAACCACTAATAAAATACAGTTCAAAGTTATAGACCCGCCTAGAGCTGCAACTGCACCATCAGGCCCTAAACGAATTTTACTATTTATGGTGGTCACTGTTGTCGGTTTTGCTGCGGGTATCGGGCTATCGTTGTTGTTCAGTCAATTATCACCCGTGGCCACTTCTACAGCGCAACTCTCTAAAGCTACTGGTGTGCCTGTTTTCGGGGTAGTGTCAGCAAATACCAACTTAGGCTTACAAAAATGGCATAGAAACAAAACCATCATTTTTATTATCTCTAATTTGGTATTACTCGTTATTTTGGTTATGTTTATGAGTTACTTTTTATTTCCTGATGCCATTCAAGCACCTTTGAAAAGGATACTTTAAGCCGTGAGTACAATTGAAAAGGCGTTAGCCAAACAAAAACAAGCAAAGCTAGATGAAAACAAGGTAACCACTACGCCGGTTGATACATCCAATCAGAGTGACTGTGAGCCTAGGGCTAAAACAACTGAACCCGCTGTTCAGCCATCAGAGCAAAATAAAGAAACCATTGTATTAAATGGCGAACACTTAACCGAACGAGGTTTTATTTATAGCCCTGATAGCGCTCATCATATCCAAGAAGAGTTTAGACATATAAAACGTAAGTTACTAAATAATGCGTTTGGTCCAGCTGCAAAAACGTTGAAACACAGCAACCTTATTATGGTGAGCAGCTCTAACCCAAACGAAGGTAAAACATTTATTTCTATAAACCTAGCGTTAAGTATCGCTCTTGAGCAAGATAAAACCGTATTGCTGGTAGATGCTGACGTATTGAGGCCAAGCTTACACCGTGAATTAGAGTTTGAAAGCCGGCAAGGGTTACTTGAGTATTTGCTTGACGAAGTGACCACTTTGTCTGACGTGATTTATAATACAAGTGTTGCTAATTTAAAGTTAATACCTGCAGGAAGACCTCACCGTTTAACAAATGAATTATTAGCTAGTACCAAAATGGCCGCTTTAGCTGAAGAGCTAGCCCAACGTTATCCCGACAGAATAGTAATATTTGATTGTCCTCCCATTTTGGGTGTAACTGAGACACCTGTTCTGTCAAGCCTTGTTGGTCAGGCAGTTATTGTGGTGGAAGAGTCTAAAACAAAAGTCAATAATGTAAAAAAAGCGGTTTCCCAGCTTGATGAAGATATTGCTATCGGCTTTGTTATGAACAAAACCGTACGCTCTAAAAAGGATGAGTATGGCTATTACGGCTATGGCTATGGTAAGAAAAATTAACCCATTGCGCTCAGCAAATGTTGCAGCGTTATTATCTTGGTTTGTTATTTCATCTTCGACACTTGCCGGAGAGTGGCAGTTTGCTCCAAGCTTGGCATTAGAAGCAACCCATACTGATAACGTAGAATTAATCATTATCGACCCTATCTCTAGCCTTGTTTCACAAGTAAATGCCGGATTGACTTCTGAGTATCAGTCTCAGTTTATACACTTTGAGTTTTCGGGAGAAACCAGTAATGTATTTTATAGTCATGATCACGACTTAGATGATGATTTTCTCACCCTAGATACTGCTGCAATATACGCCTTGGGTGATAGTGGTTTACAACTTGTGGCTAGCGGTAAAATCGAGAATATTAGTCGCAACTCGGCTAAAAACAGCCTTGCAGATTTAGTGTCAGGAGATACGATACAATCTGAAAGGTATGTTTCTGGGCTACGCTATATGATTAATAACAATGCTTTTTCTGTTAGCGCTTCTCTGCTCTACAACACGAATAAGGTGGAAGATTCTATTGGCGAGTACGACGGTGTGGTTGGTATATTGTCAACAGAGAATACTAATAATGCGCGTCATGTTTTTTGGCAAGCTTCGTCAAGTTTTTTCGACAGAAGCAGTGATGATTTTGGTGAAAAACGAACGGGCGAACAATTCAGAATTGAAGCTCTACTAGGGGCAATAACTGCATTTGGATTTAATCCTTTTATTCGTTATTACGATGAAGATTTTTCTGGTAATTTTGCTAATCAAAATCAAGAAACGACCTCTTCGTGGGGCCCAGGTATTCGTTGGCTTGCTTCGCCACATTTGAAAATAGATGTTTCATACAACTATGTAGCAGATGAAACTGTTAGTGACAATTACGTTTCTTCTTCAATACAGTGGGAGCCATCAGCGAGAACCTCTTTTACGGCAGGGTATAGCAAACGTTTTTTTGGTGATTCCTATCTGCTTGACCTACAGCACAAAACAAAGCGTTTAACTAATGCTATTACCTACGATGAAAGCATAGAGGTATTTGATCGATACAATTATCAACAGGTTGATATTGGCACCTTCTGGTGCCCTGCTGGTAGCGACAACATCAGTATTTTACAGTGTGCTTTGCAAGCTGAACAGCCTGTTGAGGGCGATTATGAATTACGTCGATTATCACAATTAGAGCCGATACAAAGCAATGAATTCTCATTGAACAAGCAGTTTTCTTGGCGCTCAACTCTAACATTACCCAGAACATCATTTATCATAAACGCTAATGCCTCTAGGCGTGAAAAGCTTGAAACTGACGTTATCGACGATACTTTAACCTCTTCTCTAACCATTACGCGTAAAATTAGTGGTAAAAGTAACCTGACTCTATTAGCTCAGTTTGATTACCTTATTTTTGATAAGAATAATCCTGAAGGCATTAGGCAAGAGGATTATTACAGAACCGTTTCTGCAACTTACACAAAAGACTTAGCTTCATCGTTATCTACTGACTTTACAGTTCAACATGTTAATCGAGACTCTACAGTTGAGCTGTATAGCTACGATGAAGTTCGCGCAATTATTAACGTAAAAAAAGAATTTTAACATGTATGAAAGTTACTATGGTTTTTCAGAAAAACCATTTCAATTAAGCCCAGATCCACGGTTTTTCTTTGCTACCAGTCATCATCAACGTGCTTTATCCTATTTGCAATACGGCTTAGATCAAGGTGAAGGGTTTATTGTTATTACTGGGCCTATTGGCACAGGAAAAACCACAATAGCACGTAATTTATTATCATCTATTGGCGACGACAACATAGTTGCAGCTCAATTAGTTACCACCAAGTTATCCCCTGATGAACTGCTTGAATTAGTTGCAGCTGAGTTTAAAGTCCCGCTTAATGGTAACAGCAAAGCTGAGGTACTTCGAAGTATAGAGGCTTTTTTAATTCAACTTCACCAGCAAGGAAAACGTGCATTACTGCTTGTTGATGAGGCACAAAATTTACCTGCTGAAACAGTGGAAGAGCTGAGAATGCTCTCCAATTTTCAACTTGATGACAAACCCTTGATTCAGAGTTTTTTACTGGGACAAGAAGAGCTTAAAGATATAATTCAAGCGCCTAATATGGAACAGTTTAGGCAGCGGATTATTGCGTCAGCGCATTTAAAGCCGCTAAGCCTAGCTGAGGTTAAAGATTATATAAATCATCGCTTACAGCAAGCAGGTTGTGAGAGGGATGAGCTGTTCTCTGATGATGCTATTGCCGCAATCCATGAAAAGACTTTAGGTGTGCCACGTAAAATTAACATTTTTGTTGATCGCTTATTGCTGTTTGGCTTTTTAGAAGAGTTAACTAACTTTGATGTTGATGCTATTAATGACGTTGCCGAGGAAATGTCAGTTGAGTTAACAGGCTCATTAAGCTCTCAGGCGCTTAAAAATAACCAAAACAACGGTGAGTCTGTTAATCAGCAAGTGGTGGTAAATTCGTCTGAAAACGTTGAAAATATTAAAGAAGTTTTAAGAGAAATAGAAGAAATTCTTGATGGCTCGATAAAGCAAAAAATTAAAATGACCCGTTATGTTGATAAACTGCTAAAACAGAAGAATAGAGAATATGCAGCAGAACAACTAAAGCAAGATAATGTGTCAGAATAAATTCTAACCTACATAGAACCACAAACCTTGGAGATT
>NZ_BAABWO010000015.1:0-36602 GCF_040362745.1 Colwellia sp. KU-HH00111
CAACTTTGTTGCGGGCTTTTTGCTTTTTAAAATAGGTAAAATATTAGCGACAAAAGCGCTGTGGCCCCACCTGACTCCATTCGCTCATAACTAATAGGCTCTTCTCTTATGTAAAAGTACCTTGACGTACAGAAGTCGCTGCTCATTGCCACCTTTAGCATTCCGACCATTAATGAGTTATGAATATTATTGTAAAATAAATAATATTTTCACTAGCCTACTGGTAAATATTTGGTACACTAACTGCTCAATAATAATACTAATAAGCAATATACCTGAGCACAACTGTGCTATGTGTATATACAAAGCATGGGAACCTTGATGGAACCAAGGATTAAAGAGCATGATGATGTTGCTCTAGAGAGCTCGCAAGTTCAGTCTTTACGTCAAGAACTGGGCTTGTTAAAAGACCAATTAACACGTCAAAATATTCGCGCAGAGCAACTAGCACAGGCGTATCGTTTGGAACTAGATAATTTGGTTGCAGAGCGGACGAAAGAGCTTCAATCTGCTAATTTGAATTTGCGAATGCAAATTGCTGAACGCCGAAAAGCAGAACAACAACTCTACTTTGAAGCACACCATGATGCGCTGACTAAACTCCCTAATCGAGCCATGTTTTCTGATCGACTTGGCTATGCAATTCGTCATCTAAAACGTCATCCCAATCAACGATTTGCAGTTTTGTTTATTGATTTAGATCGATTTAAAATGATTAATGACACACTTGGGCACCATGTGGGAGACCTGTTTTTGGTAGAAATTGCCAATAGGTTAAGTGCTTGTGTACGAGATAATGATGTCTTAGCTCGACTTGGCGGTGATGAATTTGTAGTTTTGTTAGATACCTTGACCTCTGATGACGTAGAGGAGGTGGCAACGAGAATTATCGCCAGCATTGCCAAGCCTTATGTGATTGAAGCCAACACCTTATATTCTAATGCTAGTATTGGTATAGCTCTGTGTACTAGTAACTATATAAATGCGGATGAAATTCTGCGTGATGCTGATGCGGCAATGTACCAAGCTAAAAGCTTAGGACGAGGGCGCTATGTGTTTTTTGACGAGAGTATGCGAGAACAACTCATCGCAACCATGACCTTAGAGCAAGAGTTGCGTCTTGCTTTAACTGAAAGCCAGTTCGAATTACACTATCAAAAGATATCAGACTTACATAGTAATGAGATTATTGGTTTTGAGGCTCTATTGCGTTGGAATCATCCAAGCAAGGGCTTACTGACACCGAGCGAGTTTCTCGTGTTGGCAGAAGAGACGGGTATTATATTATCAATTGAAACCTGGGTTATTGAGGAAGTCAGTCGGCAAATCGACACTTGGTTAGGTCATCATGAATATCAAAACGTATTTATAGCGATTAATCTATCTGGGAAACACTTAACCCAAGTGAGTCAGTTAAACCACTTGATCAGTTTAATTGATCAGCAATGCTTTGAGCCACAACGATTGATATTAGAATTTAAAGAAGCCGCATTTAGTAACCACAATGATCTTGCGCTAAAAGGTTTACGAAAGCTAAAAGCAACTGGTGTTAGATTGGCTTTAGATGATTACGCATCTGGTGTATCATCGTTTAGCTTAATACATAATTACCCATTTGAGTTTATTAAATTAGATCGTGTGTTTATTAATAGTTTGCAAAAGAGCAGTAAAAACATACCACTCGTTAAAGCATTACATGACTTGGGGGAACAGTATGGATATCGCTTGGTAGCAGAAGGAATTGAAAGTGAGGAAGTGTTGAATAAACTGCATTCTGCTGGTTGTGATTTTGGCCAAGGGTATCACATTAGTAAGCCCAAAAAATTTCACACCAACAAGCTAACAAACCAAGATCAAAGCTGTGCTTAAAAAATAAGACGGTCGCTAATTATAAAGTATTTAAAAAAAATATTGTTTTGGCGCATTATTTTGTAATTCTACTTATGCTTTTACTCGTTAACTGGCTTAGTTTCAGTGTATACTGCTGATAAATCATTAATAGGAGTTTGTTATGGGTGGTATCAGTATTTGGCAATTATTAATTATTGCCGTCATTGTAATTTTGTTATTTGGCACTAAAAAACTACGTAATTTAGGTGGTGATTTAGGCTCAGCAGTAAAGGGCTTTAAAAATGCAATTGATGATGACAAAGGCGCGTCTTCTAAGACTGAAAAGGCCGCAGATACACTAACGGACACTTCAACAGCGTCCAACAAAGCTAGTGAAAAAGAAAATAACACTCAAAAAGAAAATAGTCAGGCATAGTCAATGTTTGATATTGGTTTTTGGGAGTTAATGCTAATTGCTGTTATAGGCTTAGTCGTTTTAGGGCCTGAACGATTGCCTGTTGCTATCAGAACAATTAGAGGCTGGATCTCAGGCGCTCGAAAGTTTAGTGACACGATGAAATCTGAACTCTCTGAAGAATTGAGAATTCATGAGCTGCATGCAAACTTAAAAAAAGCAGAGCAAGGCGATATGACAAATTTAAGTCCGGAAGTGGCTGAATCGGTTAAATCCTTGCAAGCAGCAGCTGACATGGTAAATGAGCCCTTTAAAAAGGTAGATACTACAGCCTTAGATACAATGATTTCTACTTCTTTAGCAAACTCCTCTAGCCATAAAATGGATTCTGATGATGTCAAACCAGAACCTGTCTCTAACGAGGTTTTGACACACCAAGATGAAAGTAATCCACCGTTAGCTACTCAAGTGCCGCCTGTGGACAACAACAAGTAGAATCATGAACTCACCAGAACACGCACAGCAATCAAGATCTCCGTCACCTGAAAAAAGTGTGTCATTATTTGATCATTTACTAGAGTTACGAAATCGGCTATTGCGTGCAGTACTAGGCGTATTTGTTGTGTTTTGCTCTTTAGTGTACTTTGCCCAAGATATTTATCAATATTTAGCCCAGCCATTATTAGAAACCATGCCAATTGGCTCACAAATGATTGCAACTGATGTTGCATCACCATTTTTTGCACCATTCAAATTAACAATAGTACTGTCAGTGTTTCTTGCTATGCCGTATATTCTCTATCAAATGTGGTCTTTTATTGCGCCCGGTTTGTACCGGAACGAAAAACGATTAATTGCGCCACTCATGCTTGGTTCAACATTATTATTTTACGGTGGAATTGCTTTTGCTTATTTTGTAGTGTTCCCAGTAGTGTTTGCCTTTTTTACCTCTGTAGCACCTGAAGGGGTAGTGATAGCAACAGACATTAGTAGTTATTTAGACTTTGTCCTGAAGTTATTTTTTGCTTTTGGTGCGGCGTTTGAAATTCCAATTGCTGTGGTACTTATGTGTTGGACAGGGGTAACTACTCCTGATAGTTTAAGAAATAAAAGACCCTATGTAGTCGTTGGCGTTTTTGTTATTGGTATGTTACTGACCCCACCAGATGTGATCTCGCAATCCATGCTTGCCATACCCATGTTACTTTTATTTGAATTAGGTATTATAGTTGCTTCACTTTATAACAATGAAGACGACACCGACGAGGAAGTTTGTGATGAAAATTAAATATATAGCGTTGGTTGGAGTGCTAGCTTACCTAATTTCTGCGGGTGCTTCTGCCAGCAATAAAAACGAGTTAAGTCAGTTTATGCTTGAGTGTGCTCAAGTTAATAAGGATGCTAAACGACTCGCTTGTTTTGATCGCTTAGTTGAAGATAAAGTTAAACAGTTAACACCGGTAAATGTGCAAAAGGCACCTGTGTTAAAAACAAACACAACTGTTTCTTCGGTTACTGTGGAAAAAGTCGCTGAATTTTCTAAACAACACTTGAGAAAAACAGCTAAAGAACAGGGGCTTGATAGTATAACCTCCAAGGTTAATAAGTTGAAAAAGCTACTGAGAGGCCAATGGATTATTGATTTAGAAAATGGTCAGCAATGGCGGCAAAAAGACGGCGCTAAAATTAAACTTAACGTCGGTGACACGGTACAGTTAAAAAAAGGGAGTATGGGATCTGTTTATTTATATGTCGAAGGAAAAAACCGTAGTATTAGAGTTAAACGACTTAAATAGTGATAGATATTGGGGTTAATTTAACCAATAAACGCTTCGATAAAGATCGAGTTGAGTTGATCGCCCGAGCTAAAAGTGCCGGGGTAGAGCAATTGCTAATTACTGGTACTAGTGTTGATGAAAGTCGCAAGGCATTAGCTTTATGTCAACAGTATGAACAAACATTTCCTAATACTTTATACGCCACTGCCGGAGTCCACCCACATGATGCTGATAGCGTTACCGATGACTTTCTTTGTCAATTAAGGCAACTGGCCCAAGCTCCACAGATTAAAGCTATAGGTGAGTGTGGCTTAGACTTCAATCGTAACTTTTCTACCCCAGCACAGCAATTAAAGGTATTTAGTGCGCAAATATCTTTAGCTGCTGAACTAAGTATGCCCTTGTTTTTACACCAGAGAGACGCTTTTACACCTTGGTTTAATGAACTAACACCTTATATTGAGCATGTTCCAGCAATGGTAGCTCACTGCTTTACTGGCACTAAGCAAGAGTTAGAGCAGTGTCTAAAGGTTGGTATGTATATAGGTATTACTGGCTGGTTGTGTGATGAACGAAGAGGGCAGCAATTACAAGAAATTATCAATCTAATTCCTTTGAACCGCTTATTAATAGAAACGGATGCGCCGTATTTAACTCCACGTACAATCAAGCCTAAACCTAAAAGTAGCCGTAATGAGCCGAGCTACTTACCCTATATTGTTGACCAAATAGCGAGTATTCTAGCTATTGACCCAAACGAAATAGCTTGCCAAACTAGCCAAAATGCACAACACGTGTTTAAATTGCTAAGGTAACCAATCATTGCCTCTAAACTTCTATAAGCGGAAGCTATATTTATGTTATTAAAAAAAACATTAGTGTTCCACTTAATGTTAATGCTTGTCTTTGTGAGCCTTTTGATAGCAACAAGTGTCAAAGCCCAAGTCCCGGTATATCAGCTTAAACATGAGGAACAGTTGATAGAACATTACCTCTATCGACTTACTGAACCCGCTGGTAGCGAACAAGTCGTGAACATTACCAACCTTGCTAGTGATCACTGGCAACCAACACAGTTGGCAAATGGTGATTTATTGATCATGCCAGGCGAAAACTGGTTTGTATTTAAATTAGAAAATAGCAGTGAACAGACAAAACATGCTTATGTGGTTATCGCTAACCAAGTCCGGATCAAGCATAGTAAACTTTATGTTCTGGATAAAGTACAAAAACGCCAAGCAAAGCCTATGGTATTACAGCGCAGCAATAACCGCAGTGCGCAAGTGACAGTACCACCTTTATCAGAAGTGACCATTTATTTAACTATCGAGAGCGCAACTCAGCTTCGCTCAACGGCGGTTGTCTATTCAACAGCGGAATATGTTGAAGCTAATGGCAAATTGCAATTTCAACAAGGCATTACGATTGGCGGGCTGCTGTGTTTATCTATTGCGTTTATATTGCTATTTTTCGCAATACGGAACCTGTCCATTCTTACCTTGTGTGGATACCTTATCAGCAATACTTTACTTCTTGCAGCTATGCTTGGGATAAATTTGTATTATTTTTTTCCTCACCTGCCAACACTAGCGGGAATTGAATTACCTTTGTTAATCGCATCTTCAGCAATTTTTTTGCTTATGTTCACCACACAACTTTTTAATTTAAAGGAAAAGTTTCCAAAAAATTACCAAGTTATTAGAATGACTTGTTGGGGGTTGTTGTTATATATGCCATTAAGTATGAAGCTTTCAGTGGTTGATAACATCAGCATTAGCATGGCGATTAATGTTCTGGTTATTTTCTCATTGATGATGCTGAGCTTGTATTTATATGGTCTTCGTCTTCGACTTGCGCTACTTTTTACCTTAGTAATGGCTGTGCAATTGATATTAATTCTAGTAGCTATTGTGTCGGTAAATTGGCTCGACATCGGCTTTGTTGCCCATAGAAACTTATTCTATGGCATTACCTTTTGGCTTAACGGCTTATTGATAACCTTGATTTTAAGTCGACAATACCGATATCAATTAGCGGTTAAACATGAAGCGCAACAACAGGCCCTAGACAGTGCCATTGCTTCCGAGCGCTCACAAGAGGCGTTGTTAAAATTGCAAACACAAAGCCAGGAAGAGTTAGAAGAGCGAGTTCAAGCCCGTACTTTGGAATTAAATATTGCTTTGCAGGAGCTAGGGGAAGCGAATCGTGAACTTGAACAAAAAAACACCCTTGATGAGCTTACTGGCTTATTTAACCGACGTTTTTATGATCAAAAAATTGTTGCTGAATACCGTCGTAGTAAACGTAATTTAACTCCTTTAAGTCTAGTGTTAATTGATGTCGACCACTTTAAAGCTGTCAATGATACCTATGGCCATTTAGCTGGCGATCAATGTCTTGTTTGGTTAAGTCATCTTATCCAAAAAAGTTTAAAGCGCAGTACTGATATGGCCTTTCGCTACGGTGGCGAGGAGTTTTGTTTAATATTGCCTGATACTGATAGTCAAGGGGCAATAACCTTGGCAGAAGTGTTACGAAAAGCGGTTGCTAAGCAAGGCTTCAACTACAAAGAGGTACATATTAAACTAACTATTAGCAATGGCATTTATACCTACCAACAACAAGATGGAGTAACGCCTGAACAAATATTTGCAGCTGCAGATAAAGCGCTTTATCAGGCTAAAGGTAATGGCCGCAATCAAACTCAAGTTTTTGAACACAATTTAGATTAATCTTTCTATTCTAGGAATATGGTAATGAATAACAATAGTACTATTTTTGGTCAGTTTCCTGCTCGTCGGATGCGACGCATGCGCAAAGATGATTTCACACGACGCTTAATGGCAGAGCATCAATTAACCGTGAATGATTTAATTTACCCTGTCTTTGTTTTGGAGGGGGAGCAGCAGGAGGAGGCTATAGCGTCAATGCCTGGCGTAACACGTAAAAGCATTGATTTATTATTAGAAGAAGCACAAGAATTAGTAAGTTTGGGAATTCCTGCTATTGCTCTATTCCCTGTCACGCCCAACGATAAAAAATCCCTGATGGCGGAAGAAGCATACAACCCAGAAGGGCTTGCTCAACGAGCCGTTAGGGCTTTAAAAGCCAATTTTCCACAACTCGCCGTGATAACTGATGTTGCACTTGACCCATTCACGACTCATGGTCAAGATGGCATTCTTAGTGAAAGTGACGACAATAAAGCGGGTTCAGAAGGTTATGTTTTAAATGACATCACTAAAGAAATTTTAGTAAAGCAAGCCTTGTCTCATGCACAGGCGGGGGCTGATATCGTTGCACCGTCAGATATGATGGATGGTCGTGTGGGTGCTATTCGTCAAGGATTAGAAAACAACGGCTTTGTAAATACTAAAATACTCGCGTACTCGGCAAAATATGCATCTAATTATTATGGTCCCTTTCGTGATGCCGTAGGCTCGGCAGGAAACCTTAAAGGTGGGGATAAACACACTTATCAGATGGATCCGGCTAATAGTAATGAAGCGCTCCATGAAGTCGCACAAGATATCGCTGAAGGTGCTGATATGGTTATGGTGAAACCGGGTATGCCCTATTTAGATGTTGTACGCCGAGTGAAAGATACCTTTCAAGTGCCGACATATGCATATCAGGTAAGTGGAGAATACGCTATGCATATGGCCGCAATACAAAATGGTTGGTTGGCAGAGAAACCTTGTGTAATGGAAGGTTTGCTGGCGTTCAAACGTGCAGGTGCAGATGGCATTTTGACCTATTTTGCAAAACAAGTGGCTATTTGGCTGCAGGAAGATAAGTAGCCTGACACGCGAGGTATGAAAGAGCAGTGGTTATACAAAATGCCTAATGCGGTAACATCTCGTATAGTAATCCTTCGCGTAACGCACCCTCAGACAATTTAAGCTCTTTAATACTTAAGCAATTAAAGAGCGCAATTAAAATGCTTAATCCACTGGCTAATACCGGTGCTCTATCTACACGCAAGCCAGCTAAGCAAATGTTATCGATAGATTTACACTTGATAAGTTCTGCTTGTAATTGTTGTAAAAAGTCGGCAGTTATGATTTCTGGGCGTTGATGGAATGCCAATATTTCAGCAATAGCACGCATTGTCCCAGAGCTACCCACGACAGATTGCCAATTAAGATGAATAAAATCAGTGCAAATTGGTTTAACGATTGCCGTAGCTGCACTAATAGCAGCGTTAAAGTTTTCTGGTGTAAGCTCACCATCAGTAAAAAAACGTTCTTTAAAACTTACACAGCCTAAGTTTAAGCTAACAGCTTTAAGGGCATTAAAGCCCTCACCAATGATTAACTCAGTACTTGCACCACCAATATCAATAACTAAGCGTTTTTGCACTAATTTATTCTTGCAGGTATGCGCAACTCCACGATAGATGGTATGAGCCTCTTGCTCACCACTGAGTAAATTAATGTTTAGTGGTAAGATTTTATTAGCTTGGGTTAGGAACTCATCACGATTTTTAGCTATTCTTAAGGTGGCTGTAGCGACAATGCGTATTTGGCTAACAGGAATGCTAGCAAGGTGTTGTGCGAATAAGTGTAGACAATTTAGGCCGTTATTTATTGCGGCCATGCTCAGTTCACATTGTTCATTAAGGCCGGCAGCTAAACGCACTTTCTCTTTAACTTTATTCACCACAACAACATTGTTATCTTGTAAACGAACAATTAATAAATGAAAGCTATTCGAGCCTAAATCAACCACAGCATGATGGTTATTATCGTACTGTGGTATATTTATGGACTGTTTCATATTGCAAAAATACGGCTATAAAGGGTGACTAACGATTGCCACGATATTTACTGCTACCGCCTTTTCTATTACCGCCTGGGCGACCTGAATTTGGTCTATGACGGCGTTGACGCGGTTTTGGCTTAGGTAAATCCTCAAGCAAGGCATCATGATCATATTTAGTCACTGGTAACTCATGTTCAATATAGCTTTCGATGGCCGGTAAATTGAAGACATATTGCTCACAAGCTAAACTAATGGCATGACCTGTTTCGCCAGCGCGCCCTGTACGTCCAATACGGTGAACGTAATCTTCACAATCATCAGGTAAATCAAAATTAAAGACATGGGTAACGGCAGAAATATGCAAGCCACGAGCGGCAACATCAGTGGCAATTAAAAAGTCTAAGCTTCCTTCAGTGAACTGCTCTAATATTTTCAAGCGTTTTTTCTGTGGTACATCACCTGTTAACAAACCTGCGCGAAGTTTATCGGCGATAAGGTGATCGTATATTTTTTCACAAACATGCTTGGTGTTGGCAAAAATAATAGCTTTCTCTGGCCAATCTTCTTCAATTAATGTTTGTAACAGTGACATTTTATCTTCATTAGAAGGATAAAAAAGCTCTTCAGTAATACGGACATTGGTTTTTTGATCCGGTTCAATTTCAATACTGGTTGGATCGTTCATATGTTCAAATGCCAGCTCTTTAACGCGAAATGACAAGGTTGCAGAGAATAGCATGCTTAAACGCTGGGTTGGGGGTGGCATTTTGTTAAACATGTAGCGAATGTCTTTGATAAAACCTAAGTCGAACATTCTATCGGCTTCATCTAGTACAATTACCTCAAGGTTTGATATGTTATAAACCCCTTGCTTCATGTAATCAATTAAGCGGCCACAGGTGCCAATTAAAATATCAACGCCTTGTTCTAACTCTAAACGCTGGCTTTCATAACCTTCACCACCATAGACAATACCAAGGCGTAGGCCAGTACTTTTTGACATTTCAATGGCGTCACGGTGAATTTGAATCGCTAATTCACGTGTAGGCGCCATAATCAAAGCTCTGGGTTGATTATGTTTAGGCGCTTCTTGTTGTAACAATTGGTGAAAAGTCGCAGCTAAAAAGGCAATAGTTTTACCTTCTCCAGTTTGGGCTTGTCCAGCAATGTCAGTACCTTGAAGCAGTACGGGTAAGGATTTCGCCTGAATAGACGTGCAATATTCGAAGCCCATGGCTTCTAATCCGGTCACTACTTGCGGGGCAAGATTTAAGTCAGCGAATTTTATTTCAGTTAAGTGTGTTTTTTTCATGGCGTTAGCTTAACATCATAGTGCGTTAATAACTAATTTTAGCGTGGATATATGAAGATAAAATAAAACCAACTTGAAATATCGACAACAAAACCCCATAAAGAGTATATTGAAATTAAACACAATGGCGTTTGTGCCATAACAGATGGAGAATATAATGAACGAGAAGATTGTTCAGCTAACTGACGACAGTTTTGAAGCTGATGTTTTAAATGCATCAGGATTAGTATTAGTAGACTTTTGGGCAGAATGGTGTGGTCCTTGTAAAATGATAGCACCCGTCCTTGACGATATTGCTAATGAATACGAAGGTAAAGTCACTGTCGGCAAATTAAATATCGATGATAACTCAGGCACGCCACCTAAATATGGTGTACGTGGTATTCCAACGTTATTATTATTTAAAGATGGTGAAATTGCTGACACTAAAGTGGGCGCTTTATCAAAAACACAGCTTAAAGAGTTTTTAGATAAGAACTTATAAAGGGTGCAATGCACACTAACAATAGCCTGAAATCAATTCAGGCTTTTTTATTTCTTGATACCTCAAAAAAAATATTTGCTTACATTTTAACTAGTACCTTTACCTAGTTAACTTTTAATGCTAAATTTAGGTTCTGAGTACAAAATAACATCTCTTTATCCCTATTCTATTGTCTTTTTTAGCTACGTTAGCAGTTATATTTAACTGTTTATCAGTTTTTATTAGATAATAATATTATAAAAATACATTAAAACTATACTGTCGTCGGCAATCGCCTCAGACGTAATCACTTAAAATAATTTAAGAAACTTCTATGAATCTTACCGAACTGAAAGAAAAATCCATTAATGAATTGGTTAAGCTATCTGAATCGATGAAGCTTGAAAACCTAGCTAGAACTCGCAAACAAGATATTATTTTTGCCATATTAAAAAAACATGCAGAAAATGATAATGACATTTTTGGTGGCGGTGTTTTAGAGATTCTCCAAGATGGGTTTGGATTTTTACGCTCAGCCGACTCTTCTTACCTAGCAGGTCCGGATGATATCTATGTTTCACCTAGTCAAATTCGCCGCTTTAGCATGCGAACGGGTGATACCATTCAAGGCAAGATTCGCGCACCGAAAAAAGGCGAACGCTATTTTGCGCTATTGAAAGTCACAGAAGTTAACTTTGACCGTCCTGAAAATACCCGCAATAAAATCTTATTTGAAAACCTAACACCTATTCATCCAACCGATCGTTTAACCATGGAACGCGGTAACGGCTCAACAGAAGATATTACTGCTCGGGTTTTAGATTTAGCCTCGCCCATTGGTAAAGGTCAGCGTGGGTTAATAGTAGCACCACCAAAAGCTGGTAAAACGCTATTACTACAAAACATTGCACAAAGTATCGCGCATAACCATCCAGACGCAGAACTTATGGTGTTGTTGATTGATGAACGCCCAGAAGAAGTAACGGAAATGCAACGTTTAGTTAAAGGCGAAGTGGTTGCCTCTACCTTTGATGAGCCAGCAAGTCGACATGTACAAGTTGCCGAAATGGTGATTGAGAAAGCTAAGCGTTTAGTTGAACATAAAAAAGATGTCATTATTTTACTTGATTCCATCACTCGTTTAGCCCGTGCGTATAACACGGTTATTCCATCATCAGGAAAAATTCTAACCGGTGGTGTTGATGCAAACGCCTTGCATAGACCAAAACGCTTTTTTGGTGCGGCTCGTAACATTGAAGAAGGCGGTAGTTTAACTATTATTGCAACTGCGTTGGTAGAAACTGGTTCGAAAATGGATGAAGTTATCTACGAAGAATTTAAAGGCACAGGTAACATGGAATTGCACTTGTCACGTAAAGTTTCTGAGAAGCGTGTGTTCCCTGCTATTCATATCAACCGCAGTGGTACACGACGTGAAGAGTTAATTACTAAACCGGATGAATTACAGAAAATGTGGATTCTTCGTAAAATCGTCCATGAAATGGATGAAATTGGCGCTATTGAATTCCTTATTGATAAGTTAGCTATGACTAAAACCAATGACGAATTTTTTGACTCAATGAAGCGCAAATAAACGCGACAATGTTCATACAATTGAAAACCAGTCTTTATGGCTGGTTTTTTTGTAATATATCCTCAAGTTAATTATAAGTATTGCACGATTAATAACATGAAGTACTTCTTAGGTTATTTTCTTACGTTATACTGGAAAAATTATGAAATATAATGATTTAAGAGATTTTATCAGTAAGTTAGAACAGTTAGGTCAGTTAAAGCGAATCAGTACGCCAATTTCAACCCATCTTACAATGACTGAAATTAGTGACCGGACACTACGCGCCAAAGGGCCGGCATTGTTGTTTGAAAATGCGGTAGACGAAAATAACTCCCCATTTAACGTTCCAGTATTAACAAATCTCTTTGGAACACCAGAGCGTGTTGCATTAGCTATGGGTCAAACCGATGTTGATGCACTACGAGAAGTGGGTAAGTTACTCGCAATGCTAAAAGAGCCTGAGCCGCCCAAAGGGTTTCGTGATGCTTTAGGTAAAATACCTGTCTATAAACAGGTGCTTAATATGCCTACCAAGGTAGTTAAAAAAGCACCGTGCCAGCAAGTTGTGCTCAGTGGTGACGAGGTTGATCTAACGCAATTGCCAATACAAACCTGTTGGCCAGGCGATGTTGCGCCACTGATTACCTGGGGGCTAACTATTACTAAGGGCCCACACAAAGAGCGACAAAACCTAGGCATATACCGTCAACAAGTTCTTGGTAAGAATAAAGTGATTATGCGTTGGTTATCTCACCGTGGTGGTGCGTTAGACTTTCAAGAGTTTAAAAAGACTAACCCGGGTGAAAAATATCCTGTGTCTGTGGCTTTAGGTGCCGATCCTGCAACCATTTTGGGAGCAGTAACACCTGTGCCAGATACCTTATCTGAGTATGCGTTTGCTGGGTTACTACGTGGCGCAAAAACAGAGGTGACTCAATCGATTAGTAATGATTTACAAGTGCCTGCAACGGCTGAAATTATATTAGAGGGTTACCTTGATCCCAACGAAACGGCACCCGAAGGCCCATATGGTGATCATACTGGTTATTATAACGAGGTGGATGACTTCCCTGTGTTCACAGTTACTCATATTACCATGAGAAAAGATGCCATTTATCACAGCACTTACACCGGACGTCCACCCGACGAACCTGCTATCTTGGGAGTGGCGCTCAATGAAGTTTTTGTTCCTATTTTGCAGAAACAGTTCCCTGAGATTCAAGATTTTTATTTACCGCCAGAAGGCTGCTCTTATCGTATGGCAGTGGTTACCATTAAAAAGCAATATGCAGGACATGCTAAACGCGTAATGATGGGTGTTTGGTCTTTTTTACGTCAGTTCATGTATACAAAGTTTGTTATTGTTTGTGACGATGATATCAATGCCAGAAATTGGGAAGATGTTATTTGGGCAATGACCACTCGAATGGATCCTAGCCGTGATACCGTGCTTATTGATAATACCCCAATAGATTATTTAGACTTTGCTTCGCCAGTGTCAGGTTTAGGGTCTAAAATGGGATTAGATGCAACTAATAAGTGGCCGGGCGAAACCGACAGAGAATGGGGAGAGCCTATTGTGATGGATGATGATATCAAACAGCAGGTTGATGAGATGTGGGATGATCTTGGTATCTTTTCAACTCAAGCAAATTAGTCATATAGTTCAGTAACAGTGATCAATTGAGCTGTTATCCAAAAAGGTTGAATAAATGAAGACAATTAATTGTCAAATAGTGTCGTTAACATCATTAACGGCACATGTTTTTAAAGTTATATTAAAGCCAAGCGAAAAAGTAGATTTTATTGCTGGTCAATATTTAAATGTGGTAATGAGTGAAGACGATAAACGCCCGTTCTCAATAGCAAGCTCTCCTAATAGCGAGTTAATTGAATTACAAATAGGTGCGTTTGTTGCTGACAGTTACCCAATGCAAGTGATTGATCGAATAAAATCATCTATTGCAGATAATAAAACCCTCACAGTTGAGATGCCTTTGGGCAATGCAGGGCTGCAAACTAATAGTGATCGACCCTTATTACTTTTAGCTGGAGGTACTGGATTTTCTTATATCAAGTCAATGTTTGAATATTTAGCCGAGCAGCATTCACAGCGCCCTATTATGGTGTATTGGGGATTACGTGAATTATCGGCCGCCTATGAATTAACTGAAACAGCGGCTATCATAGCCAAACTTCCTCATGCTAATTTTATTCCGGTGATCGAAACCGTCAAGGACAATGAGGTTTGGCAAGGTAAAACTGGGCTAGTTCATCAGGCGGTAATGCAAGATATTGTTAGTTTAGAGCCTTATGATATTTACCTAGCTGGCCGCTTTGAAATGGTTGGTGCTATTCGTAGCGATTTTATCGAGCATGGTGCATTATTAACACATATGCACGCTGATGCGTTTGCGTTTATTTAATTGACTATGAATAAAGAGAAGTGAAAGGGTGACCTGTTCACTTCTCTTATTTTTTATGGGCTAGCTAGGGTATTGGGTATTTATTTTTAACCATACTTCATTCGCCGCTTGGTGCTGACCCTCTTCAGTCATTGCTTGTGCTAACGCAAGCAAATCTTGTTTGTCGTACTGTGGCGTTGTTTGGTTTGCTTCTAGCCTTACAAGCGTTGTAAAGGCTTTTTCTGCCATAGACCATTGCTCACTCATCACCGCTAAATGCCCTAAACAACTTAACCATTGCGCATTTTTACTGTCGTTGTGAAGGTGTTTTTGTACAATAGCGATCAAAGGCTCGCTTTGTTTTATCGGCAACGAACGCAGTTGTTTAAGAAAGTCTACATTAGGTTGCTTTTTCAGCATTGGCGTAATTAAGCGCGTTAATGGCTCGGTGATGTTTTGCTCAGCTAATACTTGGCAATATGCAAATAACACGGCTTCGCGTTGTTTTACTTTACGGGCAAGTCCTTGCCAGTAGGCTTGAAGCTTTTCTTTATCTTGTTGGCGAATGATATCTTTAAAAGCACCATAGTAGGCGGTTGCCTCCCATGCCTGCACAGTTTCATCAGTAATGTGTTTATCTTTGCGAGCTGCATTTAAGTAACTCACCGCTGTTTCAAAGCGTTTTTCAATCAAACACAGATCTATTTCTAGGGTCAATAATCGTGCATCATGGCCAATTTTTTTATGGTTTTCATCAATTAACTCACGTGCTTTTTCATAGGCTTCTTTGCGCTCCTGATTCATTAACAGCTTCACTTTTACAATCAGGCTAGCTAGATCGGATGTTTTAAGTTTAGCTGTTTCTTGCTCAAGTAACGTAAGGTAATGATTAGTGTTAGCATCGAGTTGCTGTTTTGCAGATGACGCTGCCGCAAGTAAGTAAGCACTTTGTTGACGTTTAGCAGGTTCGGCACTTTTGGCAAAGAGTTGCTCAGCTGTTTTGTAATCATCAAGCATGTAAGCCGCTAAGCCTTTATTAAAGTTAGCAATCCCTCGTCTTTTACTGGCAAAGGCAAGAGTGTGCCACGCCTTAAAACTGATATTAAAGCTACCACGCAGTACTTTATAGGTGATAAATAAGGTCACTAATATTGCTGTTAGCCAAAACAAAGCGGCATATACCGTCATTTCAAAGATATGATTACTCATTGAAATTAAGATATACCCGGGATCATCAAGCAAAATAGGGCTTAATGCGAGTACGGTAAAGAAAAGTACAATGATGATAATAAAGAGGATCATATGCTACCCTCACTGTTATCTTTGTTATCTTTGTTATCTTTGTTATCTTTTTTTTCTTGGTGTTGGGCTGGCTTTTCAAGTGTAGTCTCAACCGCTACCGGTTTGTCATTAATTGCACTGTCGACTTCAAGGTCAGCCTTTTCAGCGGCTGCTTTGGGGACAGCTGTCGCCTTAACAGCTTGTTCAGTTGTGTGGCGTTTTGTCTGCTGACTTAGGGTTGTTCGGATAGCCGTTAATGATTTAAGTTCGCTAGGGTAATTGTAACTGACTTGCTTTTGTTTTAAATCAGCTAGGTTTTTTATAAACCCTTGGCTAGTATCAAGGGTCATATCGAAATAGTCATTAAGCCATTGCTCAATATCAGCTAAGGTTTTTTGGTATAGCTTACCCTTACGTTCACTTGCGGCCCACAAGGCTAATTGAATTTTTAAACTTAAATTTTGTTTTAAGTTTTCTTGTTGCATTGGCGACATTAAAGGCTCTATTGATCCCGATTTTGCGCGAATACGAATAAAGTTATTTAGAAACTGTTGCCAGGTTTTTGCTAAGTTTGCCTGCCAGTCACTAATGTCATTTGAAAGGGTTAAATCCCCTTGTTTATCGTCCAATTGTGCTAAATCAACCATCGCAAGAGGAAGTTGCTCAACTTGCTTGCTCATTGCCATTAACGTCAAGACAATGTCATCGGTTTGTAGGGTTGGCATTTGTTTCAAGGTATTAATATCTTGATGAATAACTTCACGAACAGGTAAAAAAGCAGGATCGTTTAATTCGGTTAAACGGGTGTTAGCATCATTAAGTAAACCCATTGCCGCATGGGTATCGTGTTCTAGCCACAATGTACGAGCAGCTACACGAATTAAATATTCGGCTTCGTGTAATAACCAATCGCTTGGCTGGCGCTGTTTGATGCGTTGTTCAAGCTCAGCTACCTTGGTATCAAGCGCCAGCATTTTATCAAGACTAGACGCTTTAATTTGTTTAGTGGCTTGTTGCAGTCGTTTGTCAAAGCTTTGTTGCTGTTTGTTCAGAGCTTGTTGCAATTGGTTTTGGTAGCCTTTTAAAGTGACTGAATTCTCTTGTTTTATTTTATCGGTGAGGGCTTGTTGTAACGTTTTGTGTTGCAATTGCTGCCAATAGTAATGCACAGCGGGAATGATAATAGCAACTAAAAGAGCGAAAACCGCTAGTTTCGAAAGTTTATTTGATGATTTGGCGACTGCGGACTTTTGACCGTCAGATTTTTTGACCGCAGTTTTTGTAGTTGCACTACTCGCGCTTTTTTTTGAACTGATTTTGCTGGCCGATATTGCCTCTTTTTCAGGAGCCGCCTTCTCAGGTGTTGTTGGCGTTTTGGGTTCAGTCATGATTCATTCCGTTATTTACTATTGGTTAAATATGGGTTTTCTGCGTGTCTGTTGTTAATTCGCTTGTGCGCATTTGTCTTGTTTATGTTGTATCAGTTGTATGGTTGTTAAGCTGTTGTTGCAAAGTAGCCGTAACGTTTGTTGCATGAGCACCGTCACTGATAACCACAGAGGTTAAACTAAGCGCTTTAGCATTATTATACACCCGTTGGCTGGTAACTACCCATAGACATTGGTCGCGCCAGTAGCGTGTTAATAGTGAATCATTGTTGCGCTTTGCTTGGCTTACGGTTAATGCCATCATCTTTTCTAATATAGCGTTACTGGTAACGACAATACAATTAATTTGCTGGTTAAACCATTGTTTGCTCATATCTTTGGTAAATGCTCGCCATACAAGTTGGTAACTTTCCAGATAATTAACCGTTGCACCCCGTTTTTTTAGCTGGTTAGCTAAAAGCTCGCGACCATCGTTGCCTCTTACTATGGTGATGACTTTTTCACATAAACGGCTATCAGGCTCACTTAATACCGGCAATGCTAGTACGCCTTCACTGTTTTCTTGGTTAGGGCAAATAACATGATTAATGCCCAGTGTATGCAGCGCTTTTTGAGTGGCTTTACCTACGGCAATAACAACTTTGCCGTGCCAGTTTTGTGCAGCAAACTTAACATGTGCAAACTCAACCGCTGCGGTACTTACAAATATAATAATATCAACACCTGTGAGTAAGCGTGCACTGGTTTGATTATCAGCTAGCGGCTGATAATCAAACAAGGGCTGTTCAAAACTGGCAATATTATTGGCAGCAAGCTGTTGCGCAAGCGCTTTGGCTTTTGGCGCTGGCCGTGTAATTAAAACGTTAAGTTGGTCACTACAGTTAATTGTTTGCATTGCATTATCAGCATTTAAAAGTCATGAATAGGTGTTGGTATTAGCTGTCAGCATTCGTTTGGGCGTAAACTTCTGCTAATATTTTATCAGCGCCACGACTTAATAACTCTTGCGCTAAGGTGTTACCTAACGCTTCACCTTGAGCGATTGGGCCGGTTATCTCACTTGCTATCATTTCGCTGCCGTCTATTGCACCAACTAAGCCGCGTAGGTGAATTTCTTTGCCGTCGGCTGAAATTACACTATAGCTGGCAATAGGCACTTGGCAACCGCCTTCTAGGGCTTTGTTCATCGCACGCTCTGTTAGCACTCGTGCGCGAGTAGCACCGCACTCTAGTGGTGCTAATAATGCTTTTATGGTGTCATCATTGGTACGACACTCTATGCCAACCGCGCCTTGGCCATTAGCGGGTAGCATTTGTTCTGGCTCAATAAATTGTGCAATGCGTTCACTCATTTTTAAACGAATTAAACCAGCTGCGGCTAAAATAATGGCGTCGTATTGGCCTTCATCTAGCTTTCTTAAGCGGGTATTAACATTCCCGCGTAAATCTACAATGGTGAGATCGGGGCGTTGAGCCTTTAGCTGGCATTGACGGCGTAAGCTTGAGGTACCAACAATAGCGCCTTGCGGTAACTCACTTAAGCTTGAATAAGTATTTGAAACAAAAGCATCACGGGGATCTTCACGCGGACAAATCGTTTGTAAACCCAAACCATCTGGAAAATCAACCGGTACATCTTTCATTGAATGCACGGCGATATCCGCTCTATCTTCTAGCATAGCAACTTCTAATTCTTTGACAAAAAGTCCTTTACCACCAACTTTAGCCAAGGGAGTATCTAAAATGATATCGCCTTTGGTGGTCATGGGCACAAGCTCAACGGTTATTTGAGGGTGGAACTGCTCTAATTGTGCTTTTACATACTCAGCTTGCCATAAGGCTAGGGCGCTTTTGCGGGTGGCTATTCTTACTGTTGTCATAGTGTTTTTCTCACGGGTATCAATTATTCTGCGGATAGGTTGATTTCTGCCTCTGCTTGTTTACTTACAGCGGCAGATAAAAATTGCCAAAACTCATCACCACCACGTTTATCTACCCAGATGTTGTCGCTGTCAGAGTATGAAAAATGATGGCCATTAAATTTAGTTGCAACCCAAATTTCATGTAATGGGGCTTGTTTATTAATAATAATTTTAGTGGTATTTTTAAAGGTCAGCGTTAATAACCCACCAACGCCTTCATAGTCGATATCAACCTCACAATTTTCAATGGCTTCTTCTACGGCAAGTAAGAGATCTTCTGCGATTAAGTTATATTGGCTATCGTTCATTAGCTTTCTTTAGTTGTTTGCGGATTGTGCATGTGAGTATAATAGCAATCTGGCAAAATAAATACCCGTTATCTTAAGTTGAAAAGCTTGATTTAAACGACTTTCAGGGCAAAAATCGGTAATCATGTACCTAATTAAACAATTTTCTTTTTTGTTGACCTGCTTTTTAATGAGCATACTTTTGTGTGCCTGTGGTTCAAAGGGCAATTTGTATCAAGTTGCTGAACCTAAAGATGTCCCCAAAGAAACAATAAATGAATCGCAACAGCGCAACGAAGAAACCCAGAAGAAGCCCCAATAATGTTAGTTAATTTTTCTAAAATGCATGGCTTAGGTAACGACTTTTTAGTGCTAGATAATGTCACGCAAAATGTTTTTTTGTCTAATGAACACATAGCCAAATTAGCAGATAGAAACTTTGGTGTTGGTTTTGACCAATTACTTGTGGTTGAGCCACCTTATGATCCTGATTTAGATTTTCATTATCGCATTTTTAATGCAGATGGTAGTGAAGTCAGCCAGTGCGGTAATGGCGCCCGTTGTTTTGCCCGTTTTGTTCGCATGAAAGGCTTGTGTAATAAAAATAAAATTAGAGTGTCAACCGCCTCGGGTAAAATGACCTTGTTTGTCGAGCGCGATGGCAATATTTCTGTCACCATGCCGGTGCCACAGTTTGAACCAGCTAAAATTCCGTTTGTTGCTCAAAAAGCAGAAGGCACTTACATTTTACGAAGCTCATCAGAAACAGTGCTCTGTGGCGTTGTATCTTTAGGTAATCCGCATTGCGTGGTCACTGTTGACAATGTGCTTGAAGCTCCTGTGACACGTTTAGGAGCAGAGCTTTCTGTGCATGAGCGTTTTCCCGAACAGGTAAATGTTGGCTTTATGGAAGTGATTGCCGAGAATCAAATAAAATTACGTGTTTTTGAGCGTGGTAGCGCTGAGACCTTAGCTTGTGGCAGTGGCGCTTGTGCCGCAGTGGTAATTGGACAAATGCAGAAAAAACTAGCACGACAAGTGTCGGTAGAATTACCCGGAGGTAAACTGCGTATTTATTGGAAAGGGCCGGGACACCCAGTGAAAATGTCAGGACCTGCTGTTCATGTTTATGATGGGCAAATATCTATATAGTTATCCCGCTTAATGCTGTGTTGCTCAACTTGACCTTGTGGCATAGAAATAAAGCAAGCCCCAGATAAGCAGAATAATTACTATGTATAAAGAAGAGAATTTATGAAAAATGAACAACCTCAAATCACTATTGACCATTTGCCGTTAACTGATGAGTTGGTGAGTGCTTACCTACAAGATAATCCTGAGTTTTTCAATCGCAACCATGAATTGATGACCGGGTTGAGGTTAACTGATTCACAACGCGGCACAGTGTCGTTAGTCGAGAGACAGCAACAACAACTCAGACAAAAAGTGCACCATTTAGAAGATGAAATCACCCAGTTAATGTCAGTGGCTAGCCATAATGAAAGCTTGTTTATGCTGTACAGTGATTTGTACTTGCGCCTAATTGATTGTCAATCAGCGAATGAGTTGCTTGATTGTTTAGCCCAAACAACAACCGAGCTATTATCATTATCGGCCTTCAAATTATTTTTACTCGATACCGTAACTATAGAGCATCAAAGTTTATCCGCTAATGATTGCCAAGGTGTAATGCAAAACCGTTTACAAACCAGTGATTATTATTTTGGTCGCTTGCAACAAAGTGAACAGCAATTAATTTTTTCACAAAATTGCGCAGGCTCGGTTGTGTTAGTTAAACTAGCCCATGATGACAAAACGTTAGGATTTTTAGCCATTAGCAGTGATGATGCCCACCATTTTGATCCGCGTATGGATACGTTGTTACTGAGTCAGTTTAAACGCTTAGTGGCTAAATTATTAAAACAGCACTTAGCGCTTTAATAATTTATGAAATTTTACCGACGCTTAACGCCAATCAAAGCCATGAGTTTTGATTTAGATGACACCCTTTACAGTAACAAACCTGTGATGCAGGCAATTGAAAAACAAATGATTGCTTATTTTGATGGGGTTGTCACTAGGTTACAGCTTCACTCAGCACCTGTGCGAGTTTTAGATCAGCACTTTTGGTTGCCATTTCGTCAACAAGCCGTGCTACAACAGCCAAACCTGGCCCATGATGTGGTAAAAGTTCGTTTACATACCTACTACCTAGGTTTTGGCGCATTAGGTCTAACAGATGATACTGCACAACAACAAGCACAGGCTGCGCTAGATTATTTTATCGAGCTACGAAGTGATTTTTCTGTGTCGGAGCAAAGTAAAAATCTGTTAGCTGAGTTAAGTGAAAACTACCCATTAGTAGCGATTAGTAATGGTAATGTTGATACTAAAGCCTTAGGTATTGCCCAATATTTCAGTCATATTTATCATGCGGGTTGGCAAGCAGACGGGGTTTTATTAAAGCAAAAACCAGCTACTGATATGTTTAAGTTAGTTTGTCAGCAACTTGCAATTAAACCGCAGCAATTATTGCATGTTGGTGATTGTGGACGTGCCGATATTCAAGGCGCACTGCAAGCTGGTTGTCAAACGGCTTGGTTTCCCTGCTACGGCGTGGGTAAGCCAGTGAGTGTTCTACCTCATATAGAGTTTGAAACACTCAACAAACTCAAACAGCTATAAGTTTAAATAACAATAAGTGTGGAAATTAACAATCGCTAAATAATTGTCTGTGACTGTATATACAGCCAGTGTTATACTGGTTTGCTTTCAGTACTAATTTTAGCGTGAGTTCCGCTTATAAAAGGTTTCCCTATGGATGTTTCAGAATTACTCGACTCTTTAAATGACAAGCAACGTGAAGTTGTTGCCGCACCCAAACAAAACATGTTGGTGTTGGCTGGCGCAGGCTCGGGTAAAACACGGGTATTAGTGCAGCGCATTGCTTGGTTGATGCAAGTTGAGCAAGCGCCACCCCATGCCATTTTGGCGGTAACCTTTACCAATAAAGCTGCGGCAGAAATGCGTGCGCGCGTTGAACAAGTCACTGGGGGCAACACCCATGGTATGTGGATCGGCACGTTTCATGGTTTAGCTCATCGCTTACTGCGTATGCATTTTCAAGAAGCAAAATTACCACAAAGTTTTCAAGTGCTTGATAGTGACGATCAACAACGTTTAGTTAAACGTATTGTACGTTCATTAGAGTTAGATGAAAAAAAATGGCCGGCTAAGCAGTTTGTGTGGTACATCAATGGTAAAAAAGACGAAGGTTTGCGACCGCAACATATTGATGCACAGTTTGACCCCAGTGAAGCCGTTTTTGTTAAAGTCTATAAAGCCTACCAAGAAACCTGTGATCGCGCCGGATTGGTTGATTTTGCTGAGCTTTTATTACGTGCACATGAACTGTGGCTGAATAATCCTGAACTACTTTCTCATTATCAGCAGCGTTTTGCACATATCTTAGTGGATGAATTTCAAGATACTAATGCAATTCAATATGCGTGGTTAACCTTGTTAGGTAAAGCGCAATCAAAAGTAATGATTGTTGGTGATGACGATCAATCGATTTATGGTTGGCGTGGTGCTCGAATTGAGAACATCGAACGTTTTACCACTGAATTTGATAACACCCAAACCATACGTTTAGAGCAAAACTACCGCTCCACTGCAAACATTTTGAATGCAGCCAACCAATTGATTAGCAATAATAATAACCGCCTTGGCAAAGAGCTATGGACCGATGATAGTGCTGGCGACAAAATAGCCATTTATACCGCCTTTAATGAAATAGATGAAGCAAGATTTATTGCCGGACGAATAAAACAGTGGCGTGATGATGGTGGTAAGCTTGATCAGGTGGCGATATTGTATCGCAGTAATGCGCAATCACGTTTGCTAGAAGAAGCCTTATTGCAAGGTCGATTGCCTTATCGTATTTATGGTGGGCAGCGATTTTTCGAGCGCTTAGAAATTAAAGACGCACTGGCTTACCTGCGACTGATTAATAATAGAGATGATGATGCCGCTTTTGAACGGGTGATTAATACCCCTACGCGTGGCATAGGTAATCAAACAGTGGGTATTATTCGTGATGCCGCTAGAAGTTTACAAGTAACCTTGTGGCAGGCCTGTCAGAGCATGTTGCAGGCAGAACAGTTAAAAGGGCGAAGTGCTAAAACCATTAAAAACTTCATTAACTTAATTGATCAATTAGAAGATGATTCAACCAACCTAACGTTAGACCAACAAGCCAATTTTGTTATTAGCCATTCCGGTTTGAAAGCGATGTACCAAGCCGAGAAAGGTGAGCGAGCAGAGCAGCGTATAGAGAACTTAAATGAGTTGGTAACTGCTTGTCAAACCTTTAACAGTGAGCCTTTGTCTGATGAAGGTACACTAGAAGAACAAACGCCATTAACAGCATTTTTAACTCATGCAGCGCTGGAGTCGGGAGAATCTCAAGCAGATGAATTTGAACCGGCAGTGCAATTAATGACAATGCATTCAGCCAAAGGGCTAGAGTTTGAATTAGTGTTTATTGCTGGCCTGGAAGAAGGCATGTTTCCATCGCAGCAATCAGCAGAAGAAATTGGCCGCTTAGAAGAAGAACGGCGGTTATGCTATGTCGGCATGACAAGAGCCATGAACAAGCTATACTTGTGTCATGCAGAAAGCCGTCGTATTTATGGCCAAGAAAAATTCCATAAAGCCAGTCGCTTTTTACGGGAATTACCAGAGCAATGCATTGAAGAAATTCGCATGCAAAGCCAAATCAGTAAACCGAAAGCGGTTGGCAAGTTTTCTAACACCTTTACCTTAGAAACGTTTGCAAATAGTGGGTTTAAGCTGGGACAACAGGTTAAGCATGCTAAATTTGGCGAAGGCGTGGTATTAAACTATGAAGGTAGTGGCGCACAATCAAGAATTCAGGTAAATTTTGCTGATGTAGGTAGTAAGTGGTTAGTCGTGGAATACGCAAATTTGCAAAGTATGTAGACGGTCGCCAACGGTTATAAAAACAATAAAAAGGTTAAATAATGTCAAAAAAATTATTAGTAGTAGAAGACAGTAAGCCTATCGCTACCGTGATAAAACAAATAGCACAGTCACTTCAGTTTGAGGTGACATTAGCCACCAGCTTAGCCGAAGTAGAAGAGATCCTTGCCCTTGATACCGATTTTTTTGCCGCAACGGTTGATTATGCCTTACCCGATGCTCATGACGGTGAAGGTATCAGTTGTGTCTTATCACATGGTATTCCGAGTATTGTTATGACAGGTAAAATGGATGATGTAACACGTCAAAAAATCCTCTCACAGCCAGTAATTGATTACATTCCCAAAGAAAACAGCCAAGCTTTCTTGTATTTAAAACGCGTACTAAGTTGGCAATTAACCAATAGCAAAAATGCCGTTTTAGTAGTGGATGATTCATTATCTGCGCGTAATCATATTGTTGAATTATTAAAACGACGAAATTTTACCGTTGAAACCGCTAATAACGGAGTGCAGGCACTAGCAAAGCTACAACAACATAAAAACATCAAAATGGTGATTACCGATTTAGAAATGCCAGAAATGGATGGTATCACCCTCACCAATGAGATTCGTAAAAAGTACTCCCGTGAACAATTGGCTGTGATTGGAATTTCAGGTGCAGAAAGTGGTATTCATTCGGCACGGTTTATTAAAAACGGTGCTGATGATTTTCTACGCAAACCTTTTTGCCCAGAAGAATTTTACTGTCGTATTACGCAAAATATTGAAAGTCTGAATAATATTGTGCAAATTCAGCATGCAGCCAATACCGACTATTTAACTGAATTGTCCAATCGGCGCGCGTTTTTCCGTAATGCCAGCCAGCGTATTGCTGAATATACTAAACGTAAGGTGCCTTATTGCTTAGCAGCAATTGATATTGATTACTTTAAAAAAGTGAATGATCATTATGGTCATGAAGCCGGCGACCAAGTGTTAAAAGTTTTCGCACTGTATATGCGTAAACACTTTGGTTCAGGCTTAACAGGACGTTTAGGTGGTGAAGAATTTGCCGCGTTAATACACGGTTTAGACACAGACCAACTATACAATAAATTGGATGATTTTCGCCGTGATATCGCAGTATCAGATTTGCCAGTTGGCGACACACAAATTGCCATCACTGTCAGTATTGGTGCCATCATGGACAGTTTAGACACCATATCCAAACAAATGAATGATGCTGATAATGCCTTATATTGGGCTAAAGACCATGGGCGCAATCAAATTGTAATATCAGGCAGTGAAGAAGATCACTAACTCGGGTAAAGCTAAATATTTATATTTAAAAAAAATTAGTATAAGCTGAACATCATATGAGTGCTTAGTATTTGATCAAAAGGGGAAAGTAATGGATTGTCCAGCGTGCAATAGCGCATTATCTCAAGTGGAAGTTGATGAAATAAAAATAGATATTTGCCAAGGTGGTTGTGGCGGAATATGGTTTGATACCTTTGAGTTTAAAAAGTTTGATGAACCCCATGAAGCTGCAGGCACTGAGTTACTTGATATAGAGATAGACTCTAATATTGAAGTCGATTATAGCAAACGCATTAACTGCCCTAAATGTGATGGGGTGACCTTGATGAGAAATTATTTCAGCATCAAAAAAGAAGTTGAAATAGATTCCTGTGCTAGCTGTGCTGGCGTATGGCTTGATGCTGGAGAGCTGAACCACCTTAGGGGGCAGTTTCCGTCAGAAGATGCAAAGCGCGCCGCAGCCACTGAAGTATTTGATGATATGTTTGGCCCTCAGCTAGAAGCATTGAAAATAGCGAGAGCAGAAAGCACTGAAAAAACACAAAGACTTGTCAATATGGTTAAGTTTATTTGCCCTTCTTATTATATTGACGGTAAGCAGGATTGGGGCGCTTTTTAAACACCAATACCAAAGAACGATTTGGCTTTAGGAGTTATATCTAAAGCCATGCTTTGTTTAGTGAGAACCATTAACGTTTGATAAAATATTAAACCTCTTGTCCGCAGGCAACACCGCTAGACCAGCACCATTGAAAATTATAACCGCCTAAAAATCCTGTTACATCAACAACTTCACCAATAAAGTATAACCCTGAGCATTGCTTGGCTTCAAAGGTTTTTGATGAAATATCGTCGGTATCCACACCACCTAGTGTAACCTCAGCGGTGCGATACCCTTCTGTACCATTGGGTTTTATTTGCCAGTGATGAAGGTAATTGCTAAGCACTTGTATGTCGTTGTGGTTGAGCTGCTTGATGGCTTTATCAGTAATTAGAGGGGCGGTAACCTCTTCGTGCATTAATACCTCAACAAAACGTTTTGGCAGTAATGTGGCGAGTAGGTTTTTCACGGATTTTTGTGCTTGGTTTGCGCGCCAATCGTTAATCACATCAACTAAATTATAATCGGGCAATAAATCAATAATAATGGCTTGCCCTGCACGCCAAAAAGAAGATATTTGTAAAATGGCTGGCCCTGATAAGCCTCTATGGGTAAATAGGATGTTTTCTCGAAAACTAGTGCCATTTTCGCTACTTACCTTGCAATCAATACTAATACCAGACAAGCCATCAAAGCGTTGCTTGTCATGCTCGTGCAGGGTAAAAGGGACAAGTGCAGCAGTAGTGGGGAGTACTTTTAGGCCGAATTGTTCGGCAATTTTGTAACCTATAGGGCTAGCCCCTAATTTAGGCATAGTTAGGCCGCCAGATGCGACGACCAGTGATTCGCATAAATACGCTTTATCGCTGGTGTTAACTAAATAGGTTTGCTCATCTGTTTTCGTTATAGATAATACTTCCGAGCGTAAATCAAGCGACACTCCCGCCCAATCACATTCGGTTAGCAGCACATCAACAATTGCTTGAGCGCTGTCATCACAAAAAAGCTGCCCTAAGGTTTTATGATGGTAATCAACACCGTGTCGTTCAACTAATTCGATAAAATCATCGGCACTATAGCGACTTAATGCCGATTTAACAAAATGAGGGTTTTGACAAATATAATGATGAGGCAGGGTGTTTTGATTGGTAAAATTACACCGACCTCCACCGCTGATCAAAATTTTTCGACCGGGCTTTTTACCCATATCAACCACGGTAACATTTCTACCGCGATAGCCAGCCGTTGCAGCACACATTAAGCCAGCGGCTCCTGCGCCAATAATTAAAACATCAGTGGAGATTACTTTACTCATAGCTATAGCGAGCTATACATTACTTTCAGTCATGATACTGGTATTGCCTTTTTTAGCCATTTCAGCTAAATCTTTATCAACAAAGAATAGTGCATGACCGTCATGGCCAACCAAATTGATTTTGTCTAGAATACTTTTAAATAAAGTTTCTTCTTCGTGCTGTTCAGAAACATACCATTGTAAGAAGTTAAAAGTAGAATAGTCTTGGTTTGTAAATGCTTGGTGTGCTAATTCATTAATTCGCTCAGTAATTTCGCATTCATGCTGATAGGTTTTTTCAAATACATCGGCTAGTGAGGTAAATTCATGTGGTGGAGCATCAATAGCACCTAAAATAGGTAAAGCACCGGTTTCACTGACATAAGTGAAAAGACGTGACATATGATCCATTTCTTCAGCGGCATGTTTACGCATAAATTGAGCTGCGCCTTCAAAGCCTTTTTCTTCACACCAAGCGCTCATTTGTAGGTAAAGGTTAGAGGAATAAAATTCTAAATTAATTTGAGCATTGAGTTGGGTAATCATTGTAGATTTTAACATGTCGAAATCACTATAGTTATGAAAAACAGGGGCATATTATGCCATAAGCGCCATGGAGAAAATAGTACTGAAAACCTTGCAATTTACCTTGTTGGCAACTTTATCAGCTACAAATAAGCAGCGAATAATAATGTACTTTATTAACAAAACTGCCTAAAGTAGACAGTAGTGGTTCAATACCTTGTTGAATATTTTACTCTTTTATTGTGATAAAAATGTATTTACCTTTTTTTTGCCCAAGCAATTTATTAAAACGCATCAATTGCAATGTCATAAGTTTGCTGTTGCTTTTGCTCTTAACCCCTACAGCGCACAGTGCTAGTGAGGAAGGCTATCAATTAACTCAGATTTCACCAACGGCTTATACCCAAACTATAGAAAGAACCGGTAAAGTTGATTTTTCTCGTGTGGTTAATCTGTCGTTTAAAACAGCAGGCTTTTTAACAGAGCTTAATATTGATGAAGGTGATGTTTTTGAGCCTGAACAATTATTGGCAGCATTAGATATTTCGGAATTACAAGCCGAAAAAAATGCCAGCTATGCACGTTTACTGCAAGCAAAACGCAATATTAAGCGTGTTAAAAGCTTAATGAAAAAAAATCTAAGCTCGCAACGAGAATTAGATGACGCCTTAACCTCAGTTGAAACCACGCGTTCAGCTTACCGCGTGGCTTATTACAATTTAGAAAAAGCGCAAATAGTTGCTCCTTTTAAAGGGGTTGTGGTCGAACGATATACTGACTTAGGCGAATTACAATCATCAGGCGTACCAGCATTACAAGTTGCTAACTTGGCGAACAATATTATTGTCAAAGTGGCGTTAACAGCTGAAGAAATCTCGTTAGTCCATTTACACCAACAGGTAAAAATTCACTTAGCCTCTAGTGGGTTAGCTGATGGCAAAATTAGCAAAATTCCTGCCATTGCCGATAGCCGGAATCATCTCTTTACCATTGAGGTTTCGTTGGATGATACCGGTTTTACTAAACCGTTAATTGTTGGGCAGTTAGCGCGAATACGGATTAATTCACAAAGTCAGGATTTTGTTTATAAGGTGCCTATTGCAGCGCTTAATGCTGTTAATGAGCAAGGCCAAGCGTTAATAACCGTTGAAAAAGACAATAGGCTAGAACAGCAGGCTTATACAATGTATAAATTAGATAATGATTTTATTTATTTAATTGCTCAGCAACATGCAATTGCGTTAGATATCGTAACTCAGGGGTGGAATAAGCTACCGCTTATTTCTACTAAAAAATAACCGAATGAAGTTACCTAGTTTAGCCATAAAAAACGCACAATTTACGCTGACTATAGTTATCTTATTGGTGTTGGTAGGTATTGTTTCTTATATCACTATGCCGCGCAGTGAAGATCCTCAATTTGATTTACCCATCACAATTGTAGAAGTCATTTATCCCGGTGCATCCCCTAGTGATATTGAAACGCTTGTAGTTGATATTCTAGAGCAAGAAATCTCAGATATCAGCGACATCAAAAAAATTGAATCAGAAGTGCGTAATGGCGCCGCTAGGATAACGGTGACGTTTTTTTATGGTACCGACGCCGAGGCTTCGTTTAATAAAATCAAACAGGCGATAGCAACCGTTAAGCCAGATTTACCGCTAGGTATTCAACAACTATTAGTGTTGAAAGCAACCCCAAGTAGTGTTGCTATCATGCAACTTGCCTTATGGAGCGAGCCTAATGACTATAAAACTACTGCGTTTCATGCCAAGCAGTTAGAAAAACGCTTAGAAACTATTGCTAATGTGAGAAAGGCTGATATATGGGGCTATCCGCAACAAATTGTAGCTATTGATCTTAACTTAGACTTGTTGCAACACTATGATATTTCAGTGACAGAAGTAAATAGGGTATTACAGGGGCGAGCAGTGAATATAGCTCCCGGCTTTGTAGATGCTAATACTCGTCGCTTTAATGTCAAAGCTAGTGGCAACTTTAGTGAAATTAAGGATATAGAAAACACGGTAGTTTCATCAAGTGATGATTTTGTGTTACGAGTGAAAGACATTGCACAAGTAGCTTTTGCTGATAGAGCGCCAAATTATTTGGCCTATTATGATAATCATCCTGTTATTTTTATTACCGCAGAGCAGCGTTCAGGTAGTAATATTTTTACCCTAACTGAACAAATGAATGAGGTTATTGACGATTTTAAACAAAGCTTACCTGAGCAGGTAAAATTAGCGGTTATTTTTGAGCAAGCTGATAGCGTAGAAACACGGGTTAATGGATTTTTTGAGAACCTTGCACAGGGTTTGATTTTGGTGGGATTATTAGCCTTATTGTTTTTAGGTGTGCGTGAGTCTTTGGTGGTGATCGCTGCAATTCCCTTATCATTTTTAATTGCTATTGGTTGGTTAGATTTTGCCGGCTTTGGCTTGCAACAAATGTCTATTGTTGGTTTGATTATCGCGTTAGGTTTGTTAGTTGATAACGCGATTGTAGTCACCGAGAGTATTCATCGTGAAAAGCGCTACTGTTCAAATTTAAATGATGCTGCAAAAGTGGGCACTAGTCGTGTTGGTTGGGCCATAACCAGTGGTACCATTACTACCATGTTAGCCTTTTTACCCATGTTAATGCTTAGCAGTAGTACTGGCGATTTTATTCGCTCTATGCCGATAACCGTTGTCTTTGTGTTATTAGCGTCGTTATTTATTGCGCTAACCCTAACCCCCTTGATCGCTAGCCATTTTTTTACCTTAAAACCATCTAAATTTAAAACCTTGCAGCATCACGTGAATATTTTTGCAGAAGGGATTTATCAAGGGTTTCTAAAAAAAATATTAACACTTAGGTGGTTGGTGTTAACTATTGCAGGTCTGTGTTTATTTGCTATGTTGTCCTTATTTGCTGATGTAGGGGTCAGTTTATTTCCTCGTGCTGAAAAGCCGATGATTTTGATTGACGTTGAAACGCCAGTTAACTCGTCGCTATCTCATACCGATGAAATAATGCAACAAGTGGCTGCACAGGTTAAACAGCAACCTTTAGTGGCTAAAGTAGCCTTGAATGTTGGTAGTTCAAACCCACGCATTTATTATAACGAAATACCAAAACGTGGCCGTGTTACCTTTGGGCAAATTATCGTAGTGCTAAAAGAATATGATACCCAAAAAGTAGGTTCGTTAGTTGAAAGCCTAAGAGCTGAATTTTCATCTTGGCCACAAGCTATTATTAAAGTAAAAGAATTTACTCAAGGTCCAGTGACAGATCAGCCCATATCAATCCGCTTAATGAGCGACTCACTCCAAGATTTAGAAACCGTCGCCAATGATCTAGCGGCGAAAATGGCACAAACCAAGGGAGTCATTAATATCGACAACCCTATTGGTTTAGCTAACACCGAGCTTGAATTAACTATTCATTATGATCAAGCGGGTTTAAGTAATGTTGACATCAACACCTTAGATAACACCTTAAAAACAGTGCTTTCGGGGACTGATGTTGGCCGCTTTAATGATGTTAATGGTGAGAAATATCCAATCGTTGTTCGCACAGGTAAGCCAGAGGTTGAAACCTTGGCAGATATTTATATTAATAACCGCCAAGGGCAAGATATCCCACTTAAACAAATGGTTACCTTGGGGTTGAATAAAGGCCAGTCTGATTTTTTCCATTATCAAAAATTGCGCACTGCTAAAGTGTCTGCTGATGCTGCCAAAGGCTTTTCAGTAAATGAGCTGACCACTCAAATGGTTGACTATTTACAGAAATATCCCCTGCCACAAGGTATGTATTTTTCATTAGGGGGAGAAGAAGAGTCAAGGCAGGAGTCTTTTGCGGGCTTAACGCAGATAATGCTAATCACGGCTATTGGCATTTTTGGTGTACTAGTTTTGCAGTTTAAATCATTTTTGCAGCCACTGATTATTTTTAGCTCAATTCCATTTGCTATGGCTGGCTCAGTGATTGGTTTATATTTTGTTGGCTTATCATTTTCTATGATGGCATTTATTGGCTTAATTAGCCTATTTGGCATTGTGGTTAATAATGCCATTATTTTAATTGATACCACCAACAGAAACATTCTTGGTGGTTTTGATACCTTAGATGCCATCCTCAATGCCAGCGTAACGCGTTTTACCCCAATTCTATTAACCACATTAACTACTATTGTTGGCTTATTACCTCTAACTATACTTGGTGGAGGTATGTGGCAACCGTTAGGTGTGGTATTGATTTCAGGTTTATGTGTTTCGGCGATATCGAGCTTTTTATTGGTGCCGGTGTTAACCCAGTTGTTTACCCGTGATGAAGTTTAGCGACCTATTATTTTTGGAAAAATATTCAAATTATGGAAATGTATATTGTAGGTATTTGGGGGTATAGTTTTGCTAGTATCGCCTATGTCATCTTTGTTTTATTGATTTTAGCCGCTCACAATCAAGCAAGTATTGCAAAATGGCTAATGTTTAGTGCGTTAGTGGCCGGAATTGCAAATGCAATCAGCGCATTACAAATCACCTTAGGCTTTTCATTGCAATGGGCTATGTTGGTCGACGGCATTAAAATAGCCGTGTTCTCTATATTAGTGCTGAGCTTTAATGTTGAGAAAGGCAGTGCGATAGAGGTTTACAAAAATACTACCGTTAGAAAATATTTACTGCTTTGGTTTAGCGCTATGGTGGTTTGTTGGGGGTTAAGCTACGCGCTGAACTTCTCTTACGAATACTTGTTTTTGCTCTTTGTTTTGCTTAATTTGATCAGTTTGGTTTTACTTGAGCAGCTCTATCGTGGAGCCAATGTTGTGGCAAAAAAATCAATTACGCCACTGGTTATTGCCTTAGGCAGCATTGCCGTATTTGACTTTGTTCTTTATGCCCAAGCAACTATGGTTGGCGGCATAGAGTTTGACTTCTGGTATTGCCGAGGTTATTTGGCAGGTATGGCTGTACCATTGTTACTTATTAGCACCCGAAGATTTAAAGAGGGAACTGTTCGGATATTTGTCTCACGTAATATTGTTTTTTATAGCTCAATGTTAATGATTGCTGGTGTGTATTTATTACTCATGGCTGTCGCGGGTTATCTCATTAACTACTTTGGTGGAGAGTGGGGGCAGTTTGTTAGTTTTGGCTTTTTTATTCTAGGTAGTATTGTACTTGCGGTCTTATTGATGACCGAAACCGTTCGCAGAAAAGTAAAAGTATTTATTTCAAAACATTTTTTCGCAAACAAATATGAATACCGAGAGGAGTGGCTTGAACTTATAGGAAAAATAGAAACAGCAAGCGCTGAAAATTACTATCAAATTTCACTACAAATTATGATGTCTAAAGTAGAGGCAACAGGGGGGCTCATACTTAAAGCGCAAGGAAACAATCAGTTTGCGATAAAGTATAGTAATGGGGTTGAATTAAGTGCTGAATTTGATAATGATCTGGTTTTATTAAGTAACTTCATGACAACACAAGGTTGGATAGTAGATATAGAAGAGTATAAAGATGATCCTCTTTTTTATCCTGGTTTATTTATTCAGCCCAAAATTTGGCAATCGGTTGGTGTGAACATTTTAGTGCCTATTTTTATTGGCAAGGCCTTTTATGGTATTTTTGTATTATCAAATACTGATGATCACGATAAACTAAATTGGGAAGACCGAGATTTGCTTTTTGCTGTTGCAAAACAACTTGGTAATTTTATTTCGCTAAATGAAGCAAACGATGCGTTAGCAGAATCTAAGCAATTTGATGCGTTTAATCAAATGTCAGCCTTTCTGGTACACGATTTAAAAAATGTGCAGGCGCAATTGGCGTTAATAACTTCAAATGCCACACAGCATAGGGGTAATCCCGAGTTTATTGATGATGTATTTGAAACGGTTGAGTCAGCGACCGAACGCTTAGCCAAAGTATTAGCACAATTAAGAAATAAACAAGCTGCACCGTTGACGAGTAAAAAAGCGCCTAGCAAAAAGGTTGACCTTGGTGATATTATTGAGCAAGTAATAGTTCAGCGAAATGTGATGCAACCTCAGGTTCATATGAATGCTAAAGAGCCTTGTTTAACGACGTTAGACCACGAACGCTTTTTTTCAGTGATGAACCATTTAATACAAAATGCGCAAGAGGCAACAGCCAATGATGGCTGGGTATCTATTGATATAGAGCGACAGTCTGAACGGATCATCATTGTTGTCAGTGATAATGGCAGTGGTATGTCTCAAAGTTTTATAAAAAATAGGTTATTTAAGCCATTTGATACCACTAAAGGTAATGCTGGTATGGGGATTGGGGTTTTTGAAGCGAAGCAGTTCTTTGAAAGTATGGCCGGTGGGTTAACGGTTGAAAGTGTAGAAGGACAGGGAACCAAAATGATAATTAGTTTACCAAGGTAGGTTAGCATTCGTTCTGACAAAGGCGCAATAAATTACGCCCTACAGGTGATGGGTCTCAAGGTAGGTTGGACTTCAGTCCGACAACGCGCAATGAATGACACCCTGCAGGGTTGTGCTTAATGTAGGTTGGACTTCAGTCCGACAACGCGCAATAAATTACGCCCTACAGGTGATGGGTTTCAATGTAGGTTGGACTTCAGTCCGACAACGCGCAATGAATTACACCCTGCAGGGTTGTGCTTAATGTAGGTTGGACTTCAGTCCGACAACGCACAATGAATTACGCCCTACAGGGTTGTGCTTAATGTAGGTTGGACTTCAGTCCGACAACGCGCAATGAATTACGCCCTACAGGGTTGTGCTTAATGTAGGTTAGAATTCATTCTGACAAATAGTTCAGCAATATAAATAATTAGGATAGTGCAGTAATGGAAAAAATATTAATTGTTGATGACGATACTGGCATTCAAAAGCAACTGAAATGGAGCTTATCTGATTATAGCCCCATTCTCGCAGGCGATCGTGAAGCTGCCATTGCAGCTGTCAGACGTCATGAGCCTAAAGTTGTCACTTTAGATCTTGGTTTGCCACCCGATGAAGCGAATGCAAGTGAAGGTTTGAAAGCATTAGAAGAAATTCTTGCTATAGCCCCCCATACAAAAGTCATTGTTATTACTGGTAATGAAGATAGAACGAATGCATTAAAAGCAGTTGCTGCTGGCGCGTATGATTTCTACCAAAAACCTATAGATGCTGACGTTATTAATGTCATTATTTCGCGAGCGTTAACCTTAGCAACTATTGAAAGTGAAAACCGCTCAATGCGCGCTGTAACTGATAGTAATATTGGTATTATTGGTAACAGTGAAGCAATTGAGCGCCTACGCACCATGGTTAAGCGTATTGCCCCAACTAACATAACAGCTTTGTTGCTAGGTGAAAGTGGCACAGGTAAAGAAGTAACAGCAAAAGCCGTACATCTCGCTAGTGACAGAATGAATAAGCCTTTTGTTGCAATTAACTGTGCCTCTATTCCTGAGAACTTGCTTGAAAGCGAATTATTTGGTTTTGAAAAAGGTGCTTTTACTGGCGCCCATAAAACTACTAAAGGGAAAATAGAGTGTGCAGCAGGGGGGACCTTATTTCTGGATGAAATAGGAGATATGCCCTTTAATTTACAAGCGAAACTCTTACGCTTTTTGCAAGAAAAAATAATTGAACGTCTAGGTGGCAGAGAGGAAATCCCAGTGGATGTGAGAGTTGTTTGTGCAACGAACCAAAATTTAGAGGAAATGGTGGCGAATAAAGAATTCAGGGAAGATTTATTTTATCGAGTGAGTGAAATTACATTAAATATTCCACCGTTACGAGATCGAGATGAAGATGTTTTAATTCTTGCTCAGTATTTCCTGCAGTTATATGCAACTGAGTATAAAAGTAATGCAAAATCTTTTTCTGACGATGGTATTAGTGCTATTAAAGCGCATAAATGGCCGGGCAATATTCGTGAGTTACAAAATAAAGTTAAATCGTCTGTGGTAATGAGTACTGGCGTACAGGTAACTGCATTTGATTTAGGCTTTTATGACCATGAAGATTCTAGTTATGAGCTGTCATTAAATTTACGTACTGTGCGAGAACAGGCTGAGTCTATCGCCATTCAAAAAGCTTATGCGCTATCTGAGGGTAATATGTCGAAAACTTCAGAGCTTCTAGGGGTTACTAGGCCAACGTTATATTCATTAATTGAGAAGTATGAACTCAATATCAATAGTTAGCATTTATCTTGACATTGGCGCAATGAATTACGCCCTACAGGTGATGGGTTTCAATGTAGGTTGGACTTCAGTCCGACAACGCGCAATGAATCACGCCCTACAGGGTTGTGCTTAATGTAGGTTGGACTTCAGTCCGACAACGCGCAATAAATTACACCCTACAGGGATGTGTTTAATGTAGGTTGGACTTCAGTCCGACAAGGCGCAATAAATTACGCCCTACAGGTGATGGGTTTTAATGTAGGTTAGAATTCATTCTGACAAAGGCGCAATG
>NZ_BAABWO010000016.1:0-16607 GCF_040362745.1 Colwellia sp. KU-HH00111
TAGCATTTTAGATTAATTGATAACTAATTTGCGCTAGAGTTTGTGTTAGCGGCATTGGAAGTACTCATTGACTAACGTCAACTCCGTGCTTCCGCTTTGCTAACCCGGCATCTAGCAACAAATTATTAAATCAATTGTCATTGAAAAGGTCGCTGTTGCGGCCTTTTTTTGTGTAAACATGAAAAAGTTTATACTCAAAAAGCGCAGTTTTCAGTAACAGTATAAAAATCGAAAGCTGAAACTTTAGTCGACAATCAAATACTGCTTGAGAAATACGTCTGGCTGAGTATAATAGCGCCTCACTTCTCGAGTATCTCTTAATTCCCTGTAAAACTAAGATTCACCCGATAAGTGTAACTGTTGCTTTGTCACTATCTTAAGAACAAATATTGGTTTGGCTTGTAATTAGCAGGTTAACCTATATTAATAAAGCAAGAGTGAGCGTTAGTAAACTGTAGGGGTGTAGTTCCAATTGGTAGAACAGCGGTCTCCAAAACCGATGGTTGGGAGTTCGAGTCTCTCCACCCCTGCCATTTATATTGAATATGCCCAGCGTGCATATTTGAACAGTTTCAAATAAGAAATAATTACGGAATAGACTTATGAATGCAAGTACAGAAGAACAACCAAGCAGTTCTTTAGACGGCTTAAAATGGGGCATTATTGTCTTGTTATTAGCGGCTGCTATTGGGGGTAACTACTATTATGGTCAAGAATCAGTTCTACTTCGCGCTATTGGTGTTGTAGTAGCTGTTGGTATCGCAGGCTTAGTTGCGATGCAAACACTAAAAGGCCGTACTGCTGTAGCATTCGCCAAAGAATCGCGAACAGAAGTTCGTAAAGTTGTTTGGCCCACTCGTCAAGAGGCAATTCAAACAACAGGTATAGTGCTAGTAGTAACACTATTAATGTCATTACTACTTTGGGGCTTAGACTCAGTGCTGTTTTGGTTAGTAGGATTAATTACGGGTATGAAGGTATTATAATGTCTGAAGATTTTATCGAAGATTCTGTTGATGGTAACGATGCAGAAGAAACAGCCGATAGTGCTGTTAATCAAAACCCAAAATTAAAATGGTATGTAGTACAAGCCTTTTCAGGTTATGAAGGCCGGGTACAAAAAACCTTACTTGAGCACATTGAAATACATGGTCTCCAAGAAAAGTTTGGTGAAATATTAGTACCCACTGAAGATGTCGTAGAAATGCGAGCTGGTCAGAAACGTAAAAGTTCACGTAAATTCTTTCCTGGCTATGTTCTAGTTCATATGGAGCTAGACGATGAATCTTGGCATTTAGTAAAAAGTGTGCCCCGTGTACTTGGTTTTATTGGTGGAACAAAAGAACGCCCTGCACCTATTACGCAAAGAGAAGCTGATCGTATTTTACAACGCTTAGTTGATACGGATAAACCTAAACCTAAAACATTGTTTGAACCAGGTGAAGTTATTCGCGTTATTGATGGCCCATTTGCTGACTTTAATGGTGTGGTTGAAGAGCTTGATTACGAGAAAAACCGAATCAAAGTGTCAGTGCTTATTTTTGGTCGTTCAACACCGGTAGATCTTGAGTTTGGTCAGGTAGAAAAAGGCAGCTAAGCCAAGGTTATCTCTGTTAAATAAAAAACCAAAGCAGCGCTTTGGTTTTTTTATGCGTTAATTTTACACCGTTAATTTTACACGATAATAAAAATTCCTTGAAAGCAGGTGGCAGATTAATATATAATCCGCTGCCGCGTTTTTTTAGCGCGGTCAATATTTACTTTTTTTGGCGACATATTGTTCAAAAATAAGTAGTTTAGCAAACAGGGAAGCAAAAAACTGTTGTTGCAGTAATTTGCGTTAATTACCCAAACTATAGGTATTTTATAATGGCTAAAAAAGTCCAAGCTTTAATCAAGCTACAAGTAGCTGCTGGTGCAGCTAACCCGTCACCACCAGTTGGTCCAGCTCTTGGTCAGCATGGTGTAAACATCATGGAATTCTGTAAAGCGTTTAACGCCAAAACAGATTCAATCGAAAAAGGCGCGCCGGTTCCAGTAGTTATTACTGTATACAGTGACCGTTCGTTTACTTTCGAAACAAAAACTCCACCTGCATCATTCTTATTGAAGAAAGCTGCTGGTGTGAAAAGCGGCTCTGGTCGTCCTAACACAGAAAAAGTGGGTACTGTTACAACAGCACAACTTGAAGAAATCGTTAAGACAAAAGAACCTGATTTAACTGCTGGTTCTATGGAAGCTGCAGTGCGTACCATTGCGGGTTCTGCTCGTTCAATGGGTTTAGTGGTAGAGGACTAATCAATGGCTAAATTAACAAAACGCGCTCGTCTTATCCGTGAAAAAGTAGACGTAACAAAAGAATATGATATCAATGAAGCAGTTTCTTTATTAAAAGAGTTTGCCACAGCAAAATTCCGCGAAAGTGTAGATGTTGCTATTAACCTTGGTATCGATGCTCGTAAATCTGATCAAAACGTACGTGGTGCTGCGGTATTACCAAACGGTACTGGTCGTGATGTTCGTGTTGCAGTATTTACACAAGGCGCTAATGCTGAAAAAGCAAAAGAAGCCGGTGCAGATGTTGTTGGCATGGAAGATTTAGCAGAACAAGTTAAATCTGGCGAAATGAACTTTGATGTTGTAATCGCTTCTCCTGACGCAATGCGTGTAGTTGGTCAACTAGGTCAAATCTTAGGCCCTCGTGGTTTAATGCCTAACCCTAAAGTTGGTACAGTAACACCTGACGTAGCAGGCGCGGTTAAAAACGCTAAATCTGGTCAAGTTCGCTATCGTAACGATAAAAACGGTATTATCCATACTACTATTGGTAAGGCTGATTTCGATGCTGAGCAATTACAACAGAACTTAGAGTTTTTGTTAGAAGCGCTTAAAAAAGCAAAACCAGCAAATGCTAAAGGTCAATATATTAAGAAAGTATCGCTTTCTACTACAATGGGTGCCGGTGTTGCCGTTAGCCAAGCAAGCTTATCTCAAGCTTAATTATTGATTCTTTACAGGGACGATATTATAGACTATAATTTCGTCCCTTAAATTTTGGTAGGAGTTAGTTAGTCTCTGTTTTATATAGAAAGTAACTAACCCCCGTCCAAGACCGTAGGTGCAAAACCCAGCAGAATGTGGCGTGTATGCGCATAGCATCTGTTATTTGCTTAATTTCCTACGTAGATGGTGATTACCCAGATATTTTTCCTTAAATTCTGGTCCTCGCCGTAATGGTCTAGTATGCAATTATGTATGCTAGGGATTGTAAATACCGGTGCGTGTATAATTAGATGCCCGGTGAACCAGGAGTTAAAGCCAATGGCTATCAATCTTGATGACAAAAAAGCAATAGTTGCTGAAGTTCAAGAAGCTGCTAGTGGCGCTCAATCAGCTGTAATCGCGGATGCCCGTGGTGTTACAGTTGAAGCAATTACTGCATTGCGTAAGCAAGCACGTGAAAACGGTGTATGGATGAAAGTTGTCCGTAATACCTTAGCACGTCGTGCAGTAGCAGGAACGGAATTTGAGTGTGTTAATGACACATTTAAAGGGCCGACTCTAATTGCATTTTCAAACGAACATCCAGGTGCAGCTGCACGTTTATTCACTGACTTCGCAAAAACAAACGAAGACTTTGAACTAAAAGCAGCAGCATTTGAAGGTAATGTTGTAGACGTAAATATGTTAGCTAAGCTACCAACTTACGACGAAGCAATTGCCCGTTTAATGAGCGCTATGAAAGAAGCATCTGCCGGCAAATTATGCCGTACGATTGCTGCAGTTCGCGATCAGAAAGAACAAGAAGCTGCTTAATAGTATTTCTATCTATAAGAAATCTATTTTGGCTAAAATTATTAATCCTAATAGTAGCCAGGCTTTTTGTAATTAATAGTTATTCAAACAGATCTTATGACTTCAAAACGAAGCAAAGACTGTTTCTTAAAAAACAGGAAAATTTAAAATGTCTCTATCTAAAGACGATATCCTAAACGCAATTGCTGAAATGTCAGTAATGGACGTAGTTGAACTTATTGAAGCAATGGAAGAAAAATTCGGCGTATCTGCTGCTGCTGCTGTTGCAGTTGCTGGTGGTGATGCTGGTGGTGCTGCTGAAGAGCAAACTGAATTTGACGTAGTACTTGCTAGCTTCGGCGATAAGAAAGTTGCTGTAATCAAAGCAGTTCGTGGCGCAACAGGCTTAGGTCTTAAAGAAGCTAAAGAGTTAGTTGAAGCTGCTCCTAAAGCGATCAAAGAAGGCGTAGAAAAAGCTGAAGCAGAAGAGCTTAAGAAAGCCCTTGAAGAAGCTGGTGCTTCTGTTGAGATCAAATAGTCTGTTATTAAACAGATTGTTTGCCTGAAAAGGCAATGGCTGGTGATTTAAACGTCACCGGCCTTTTTGCGCTTTTGATTGCTATAAAACAAACACTTTTTTTTTAAGCAAAAACAGTGCAGTATATTTATATAAGATAAAGCGTTAGATGATTGATTTAATCATCTAGTAATGTTTAGACGTAAACATTATCTAAATAACCTGTCTATGTGGGGCAACTCACTAGGCAGATTTGGCCATAACCAGCAAGCTGAGGAACCCCATGGCTTACTCATACTTTGAGAAAAAGCGAATTAGAAAGGACTTTGGTAAAAGTGCACAAGTAATGGAATATCCATTCTTATTGTCCATTCAACTCGATTCTTTCCGCAAGTTTATTGATATTGATCCCACAGGTGAAACCGGTCTAGAGGCTGCTTTCCGTTCTATTTTCCCAATTAAAGCTTATTCAGGTAGCTCAGAATTACAATTTGTAAGCTATCGTTTAGGTGAACCCTTATTTGACGTAAAAGAATGTCAAATACGTGGTGTAACTTATTCTGCACCACTGCGCGTGAAATTACGCTTAGTGGTTTACGATAAAGAAGCCGCAGCAGGTACTGTTAAAGATATCAAAGAACAAGAAGTGTACATGGGTGAAATCCCGTTGATGACAGATAACGGTACATTTGTAATTAATGGTACTGAGCGTGTTATCGTTTCACAATTACACCGTTCTCCTGGTGTATTCTTTGATCACGATAAAGGTAAAACGCACTCATCGGGTAAAGTATTGTATAACGCACGCGTTATTCCTTACCGTGGTTCATGGTTGGATTTTGAATTTGATCCAAAAGATAACTTATTTGTGCGTATTGACAGACGTCGTAAACTACCGGCATCGATTATCTTACGTGCATTAGAATACTCTACAGAAGAAATTCTAGACATTTTCTACGATACGACTAACTTCGAGATCAAAGGTGACAAATTAGTCATGGATCTTGTGCCTGATCGCCTTCGTGGTGAAACGGCTATTTTCGACATCTCTATTAAGAAAGGTGAAGTATTAGTTGAGTCTGGTCGTCGAATTACTGCTCGTCACATCCGTGCGTTAGAGAAGGCTAAAATTGATAAGCTTGATGTACCTGCTGAGTATATAGTTGGTAAAGTATTATCAAAAGCGTATATCGATAAATCGACGGGCGAAGTAGTTGCTGAAGCGAATACTGAGCTTACATTAGAATTATTAGCTGAATTAAGCCAAGCTGGCCATAAAGTACTATCTACTTTATATATGAACGAATTTGACGTTGGTTCATACATGTCAGATACCTTGCGTGTCGATAACTCAACTAATCGCTTAGAAGCATTGGTTGAAATTTACCGAATGATGCGCCCAGGCGAGCCACCAACAAAAGATGCGGCAGATACGTTATTTACTAACTTATTCTTCTCATCAGAGCGTTATGATTTATCGACTGTCGGTCGTATGAAGTTTAACCGACGTGTTGGTAATGCAGATGATATCGGCTCAGGTGTTTTATCAAATGATGATATTATAGCGGTCATGAAAACCTTAATCGCCATTCGTGACGGTAAAGGTGAAGTTGATGATATCGATCATTTAGGTAACCGTCGTATTCGTAGCGTAGGCGAAATGGCTGAAAACCAATTCCGTGTTGGTCTTGTTCGTGTAGAGCGTGCTGTACGTGAACGTTTAAGTCTAGGTGACTTAGATGCGATCATGCCTCAAGATTTAATTAACGCGAAACCAATTTCTGCAGCAGTGAAAGAGTTCTTTGGCTCATCACAGTTGTCACAGTTTATGGATCAAAACAACCCGCTTTCAGAAGTGACGCACAAACGTCGTATTTCTGCCTTAGGGCCGGGTGGTTTGACACGTGAACGTGCTGGTTTTGAAGTACGAGATGTTCATCCAACGCATTATGGTCGTGTTTGTCCAATCGAAACGCCAGAGGGGCCAAACATCGGTTTGATCAACTCGCTTTCTTGTTACGCACGGACAAACGATTATGGATTCTTAGAAACGCCATACCGTAAAGTTGTTGATGGTCAAGTAACAGATGATATTGATTACTTATCAGCCATCGAAGAAGGCAACTTTGTTATCGCTCAAGCTAATGCTGTGCGTGATGAAAGTGATAAATTAACTGAAGATTTAGTTAACTGTCGTTTCAAAAACGAGTTTACCTTAAAGTCAGCTGACGAAGTTCAGTATATGGATGTTTCACCACAACAAATTATTTCTGTTGCGGCGTCACTTATCCCATTCCTAGAACATGATGATGCTAACCGTGCCTTAATGGGCTCGAACATGCAACGTCAAGCAGTACCAACACTAATTGTTGATAAGCCATTAGTTGGTACCGGTATGGAAAAAACCGTTGCTGTAGATTCAGGTGTAACGGCAGTTGCAAAACGTGGTGGTGTTGTTAGTTATGTAGATGCTTCACGTATTGTTGTTAAAGTTAACGAAGACGAAATGCACGCTGGTGAAGCGGGTATTGACATCTATAACTTAACAAAATACACACGCTCTAACCAAAATACTTGTATCAATCAGCGACCAGTGTGTCGAATGAATGAGCCAGTAGTGCGTGGCGATGTATTAGCTGACGGTCCTTCAACGGATATGGGTGAATTGGCACTAGGTCAAAACATGCGTATTGCATTCATGCCTTGGAATGGTTACAACTTTGAAGATTCAATGTTGTTATCTGAGCGTGTAGCTATTGAAGACAGATTTACAACTATTCACATTCAAGAACTAACTTGTATCGCACGTGATACAAAACTGGGAAGTGAAGAAATTACTGCCGATATCCCCAATGTTGGTGAGTCTGCTTTAGGTAAGTTAGATGAAGCCGGTGTTGTCTACATTGGTGCTGAAGTTAATGGTGGTGATATCTTAGTGGGTAAAGTTACTCCTAAAGGTGAAACCCAATTAACACCAGAAGAAAAACTATTACGTGCTATTTTCGGTGAGAAAGCCGCTGATGTTAAGGATAGCTCGTTACGCGTACCTAACTCAGTAAAAGGCACTATCATTGATGTACAAATCTTCACTAGAGACGGTGTTGAAAAAGATGCGCGTGCTATAGAAATTGAAGAGTTGCAACTTAAAGAAGTTAAGAAAGATCTTGGCGATGAATTAAGCATTTTAGAAGATGGTGTTTTTGCACGTACTAAGAAATTACTATTATCAGCTGGTTTAAATGAAGCTGACTTAAATGGTATGTCTCGTGACAAATGGTTAGTTCAAAATTTAGCGGATGAAGATCAACAAGCTGAACTTGAACAAATTGCCGAGCAATACGACAATATTAAAGAAGATTTCGATAAGAAATATGAAGTTAAGCGTCGTAAAATAACTCAAGGCGATGATTTACAACCGGGCGTATTAAAAATAGTTAAAGTATACTTAGCGGTTAAACGTCGTATTCAGCCAGGTGATAAAATGGCTGGTCGTCATGGTAACAAGGGTGTTATTTCAAATGTAGTACCTGTTGAAGATATGCCATACGATGAGCACGGTGTGCCAGTCGATGTTGTATTGAACCCGCTTGGTGTACCTTCGCGTATGAACATCGGTCAGATCTTAGAAACTCACTTAGGTATGGCCGCACGCGGTATTGGTGAAAAGATCAACCGTATGCTTGAAGCACAACAAGAAATTCACAAACTGCGTAACTTCTTACAAGAAGTTTACAATGTTGGTGAATCTCGCCAAGAAGTAGATGTAGCAAGTTTCTCTGATGATGAAGTATTACGTTTAGCCGGTAATTTACGTGCTGGCTTACCGATTGCAACACCAGCATTTGATGGTGCAGCAGAGAAAGAAATTAAAGAGCTATTTACCCTAGCCGAAATGCCACAAAGCGGTCAGTTTACTTTAACTGATGGACGTACAGGACGTAAATTTGAACGTCCAGTAACAGTTGGATATATGTATATGTTAAAACTAAACCATTTAGTTGATGACAAAATGCATGCTCGTTCTACTGGTTCTTATAGTTTAGTGACACAGCAACCATTAGGTGGTAAAGCACAATTTGGTGGCCAGCGCTTCGGTGAGATGGAAGTTTGGGCACTAGAAGCTTATGGTGCAGCATATACCTTACAGGAAATGCTTACCGTTAAGTCTGATGATGTTACTGGTCGTACTAAGATGTATAAAAACTTGGTTGACGGTGATCATCGTATGGAGCCAGGCATTCCTGAATCCTTCAATGTATTACTTAAAGAGATTCGCTCTTTAGGTATTAATATTGAGTTAGACGAAGACTAGCACCTAGAGTCTAGCCTCCCTTTGGGGGCTAGCAATGCTGAAAATTCAGTACATGGAGAGCGCTAATGATTAGTTGCTCTCAAATGTTTAACTCCGACAGGAGAAGAGTGTGAAAGATTTACTTAAGTTTCTTAAGCAACAAAATCAAACCGAAGACTTCGATGGTATTCGCATCGGCCTAGCTTCACCCGACTTAGTTCGTTCTTGGTCATTTGGTGAAGTTAAAAAGCCAGAAACCATCAACTACCGTACCTTTAAGCCAGAGCGTGATGGATTATTCTGTGCGCGTATTTTTGGTCCTGTAAAAGATTACGAATGTCTTTGTGGTAAATACAAACGATTAAAGCATCGTGGTGTTATCTGTGAAAAATGTGGCGTTGAAGTCACGTTGACTAAAGTGCGTCGTGACCGTATGGGTCATATCGAACTTGCAAGTCCAGTTGCCCATATTTGGTTTTTAAAATCATTACCGTCACGTATTGGTTTATTACTTGATATGACATTACGTGATATTGAGCGCGTGCTTTACTTTGAATCTTACGTTGTTACCGAACCAGGTATGACAACCTTAGAGAAAAGCCAAATTCTAACCGAAGAAGAATATCTTGATGCACTAGAAGAGCACGGCGATGAATTCGATGCCCTAATGGGTGCAGAAGCCGTGTTAGCGTTACTGCAACAAATCGATTTAGACGGTGAAGTTGCACAAATGCGTGAAGAGCTTCCTGAAATCGGTAGTGAAACTAAACGTAAGAAAATCACTAAGCGTTTAAAATTAATGGAAGCATTCGCTGCTTCAGGCAACAAGCCTGAGTGGATGATTATGAACGTGCTACCAATTTTACCGCCAGATTTACGTCCGTTAGTACCACTAGATGGTGGTCGTTTTGCGACATCTGATCTTAACGACTTATATCGTCGAGTAATTAACCGTAACAACCGTTTAAAACGTCTTCTTGACCTAGTTGCTCCAGATATTATCGTACGTAACGAAAAACGTATGTTACAAGAATCTGTTGATGCATTATTAGATAATGGTCGTCGTGGTCGTGCTATTACCGGTTCTAACAAGCGTCCTCTTAAATCTCTTGCCGATATGATCAAGGGTAAGCAAGGTCGTTTCCGTCAGAACTTACTCGGTAAACGTGTTGATTATTCAGGTCGTTCTGTAATTACCGTAGGACCAACATTGAAACTTCATCAATGTGGTTTACCAAAGAAAATGGCACTCGAATTATTCAAGCCATTTATTTACGGTGTATTAGAGCGTCGTGGTCTTGCAACTACAATTAAAGCCGCTAAGAAATTAGTAGAACGCGAAGGCGCGGAAGTTTGGGATGTACTTGATGAAGTAATCCGCGAACATCCGGTAATGCTTAACCGTGCACCTACACTTCATAGATTAGGTATTCAGGCGTTTGAACCAGTGCTAATTGAAGGTAAAGCAATTCATCTTCATCCATTAGTTTGTGCGGCATACAATGCCGATTTTGATGGTGACCAAATGGCGGTACACGTACCGTTGACAATCGAAGCACAAATGGAAGCACGTACGTTGATGATGTCAACTAACAACGTATTAGCACCAGCAAACGGTGAGCCAATTATTGTACCATCACAGGATGTTGTATTAGGTCTTTATTACCTTACGCGTGATTGTGTGAATGGTTTAGGTGAAGGCATGGTGTTTGTTGACACCAAAGAAGCAGAAAAGGCATACCGTACTGGTGTTGCTGAGCTTCATGCCCGTGTTAAAATTCGTATCACTGAGCATGTTAAAAATGCAGACGGTGAATTCGAAGAAAGCACAAGCTTGCGTGATACTACAGTTGGTCGTGCTATTTTATGGCAGGTTTGCCCTAAAGGTTTACCTTATGAAATCATTGATCAGCCTTTAGCTAAAAAAGCGATTTCTAAATTGATCAACCATGCATACCGTAACTTAGGTTTAAAAGAAACGGTAATCTTCGCTGACCAAATTATGTACACAGGCTTCCATTACGCAATGGTAGCAGGTGCATCGGTCGGTATTGACGATATGGTTATCCCTGATGCTAAGTACACCATCATTGAAGATTCAGAAGCTGAAGTGGCTGAAATTCAGGCCCAATTTGACCAAGGTCTTGTAACAGCTGGTGAGAAATACAACAAAGTTATTGATATTTGGTCGTCTGCCAACGAAAAAGTATCAAAAGCGATGATGGACAACTTATCGAAAGAGCAGATTAAAAACCGTGAAGGTGAGATGGAAGAGCAAGACTCATTTAACTCAATCTTTATGATGGCTGACTCGGGTGCTCGTGGTAGTGCCGCTCAGATTCGTCAATTAGCAGGTATGCGTGGCTTGATGGCAAAACCTGATGGTTCAATCATCGAGACCCCAATCAAAGCTAACTTCCGTGAAGGTTTGAATGTATCTGAATACTTCATCTCAACTCATGGTGCGCGTAAAGGTTTGGCCGATACGGCATTGAAAACAGCTAACTCGGGTTATTTAACACGTCGTTTGGTTGATGTTGCCCAAGATTTAGTGGTAACAGAGCATGACTGTGGCACTAATGACGGTCTATTAATGACGCCATTAATTGAAGGTGGTGATGTTGTTGAGCCGTTACGTGAACGTGTGCTAGGTCGTGTTGTTTGTGATGACGTATTAATTCCAGGGACAGAAGAAGTTTTACTTCCACGTAATACATTAATTGATGAAACATTATGTGATGTGATTGAAGCAAACTCGGTCGATCAAATTAAAGTTCGTTCAATTATTACGTGTGAAACTGACTTTGGTATATGTGCACACTGTTATGGTCGTGACTTGGCTCGTGGTCATATGATCAACCAAGGTGAAGCCATCGGTGTTGTTGCTGCTCAATCAATCGGTGAACCGGGTACACAGTTAACCATGCGTACGTTCCATATCGGTGGTGCTGCATCTCGTGCTTCTGCAGAGAATAGTGTTCAAGTTAACAACTCAGGTACACTGAAATTACAAAATGCTAAATTTGTAACTAACTCAGAGAAAAACCTTGTTATTACTTCACGTTCATCAGAACTAACTGTTATTGATGATATGGGCCGAGTAACAGAAAACTACAAAGTGCCATATGGTGCGGTACTATCGAAAAATGATGGTCAAGCAGTAACGGCTGGCGATACTATTGCCAACTGGGACCCGCATACGCATCCAATTATTACTGAAGTAAAAGGTAAAGCGCAATTTGTTGATTTAGTTGATGGTGTAACTATGGTTCGCCAAACAGATGAATTGACCGGTTTATCAAGCATTGTTATTACTGAAGCTGCTCAACGTAGCGCTAGCGGTAAAGAAATGCGTCCTGCGTTGAAATTAGTTGATGCCAAAGGCAAAGATGTAATGATCGCCGGTACTGATATTCCAGCACTTTACTATCTACCAGGTAATGCGATTGTTAACTTAGAAGATGGCGCTGATGTTAATATCGGTGATGCGTTAGCCCGTATACCACAAGAGAGTTCGAAAACTCGTGATATTACCGGTGGTCTTCCGCGCGTTGCTGACTTATTCGAAGCGCGTAAGCCTAAACTACCTGCGATCCTTGCTGAGAAAACTGGTGTTATTGGCTTCGGTAAAGAAACCAAAGGTAAAGTACGCTTGTTAATTACCCAGCCTAGCGGTGAAGTATATGAAGAGATGATCCCTAAAACACGCCAATTAAACGTGTTTGAAGGTGAACAAGTGGCTAAAGGTGAAGTAATCGCTGATGGTCCTGAATCTCCGCATGATATTCTTCGTTTACGTGGTGTAGCGCCAGTGGCAAACTATATTGTTAATGAAGTACAAGAAGTTTACCGTTTACAAGGTGTTAAGATTAACGATAAGCATATTGAAGTTATCGTACGTCAGATGATCCGTAAATGTGAAATTCTTGATGCAGGTGATAGTGAATTCCTTAAAGGTGAACAAGTTGAAGTGGCGCGTGTAAATATCGCCAACCGTGAACTTGAAGAGCAAGGTAAGCAACCAGCTGAGTATGAGATGCAAATGATGGGTATTACTAAAGCATCATTAGCAACAGAATCATTTATTTCAGCTGCATCTTTCCAAGAAACAACGCGTGTGCTAACAGAAGCTGCCGTTGCTGGTAAGAAAGATGGTTTACGTGGATTGAAAGAAAACGTGATTGTTGGTCGCCTAATTCCTGCTGGTACAGGTTATGCCTATCACCAGGAACGTGCTAAAGCAAAAGCGGCATTTGATGCACATGAAGATACCCCGGTATCTGCTGATGATGCAGAACAAGCATTAGCTGACGCACTAAATGCTGATCTAGACTAATTCTTTAGTTAAGATTCAGTTATGCTTCACAAGGATAAGTGAGCACCAAAAATAGCTAAACCGCACCCGGCAACGGATGCGGTTTTTTTGTCTCTTAAACTAATCACTTGACAGCGAAGCCATTGACCTATAGAATTTCGCGACCTTATATTCTGTGCCTAGTAGACACTTGAGTATGAGGCAAGATTTTACACGTTTATAAGAGGGTAATTTGGCAAACTTAGTCACTAAAAATTACCCAATGTTTAACTAATCAGGAGCTATAATGGCAACTATTAACCAACTAGTACGTAAACCACGTGTTAGACAGGTAACTAAAAGTAACGTTCCAGCGTTACAAGCCTGCCCACAACGTCGTGGCGTATGTACTCGTGTGTATACAACTACACCGAAAAAACCTAACTCAGCTTTACGTAAAGTTGCTCGTGTTCGTTTAACTAACGGCTACGAAGTGACTTCATACATTGGTGGTGAAGGTCATAACTTACAAGAGCATAGCGTGATTTTAATCCGTGGTGGTCGTGTTAAAGATTTACCAGGTGTACGTTATCACACCGTTCGTGGCGCACTAGATTGTTCTGGTGTAAGCGACAGAAGACAAGGCCGTTCTAAGTACGGTGCTAAACGACCTAAATCTTAAGTTTCCCTTTCCAGCTTATTGTATAAATAGGTAAGAATAGAAACGTTAAGTAAGGCCAAATAACATATTACATTTTGGGTTTATCCTGAATACAACGGAGAATTAAGATGCCAAGAAGACGCGTCGTTGGGCAACGTAAAATATTGCCAGATCCTAAGTTCCATAATGAACTTTTAGCAAAATTCATCAACATATTAATGGTTGATGGTAAAAAATCTACTGCAGAAAAAATCGTATACGGTGCATTAGACATTTTAACTGAAAAAAACACTGAAAAAACACACTTAGAGTTGTTTGAAGAAGCGTTAGATAACATCCGCCCACAAGTGGAAGTTAAATCTCGTCGTGTTGGTGGTTCTACTTACCAAGTACCAGTTGAAGTTCGTCCTGTGCGTCGTAATGCACTAGCCATGCGTTGGTTAGTTGAAGCAGCTCGTAAACGTGGTGAAAAATCAATGGCTCAGCGCCTAGCTAACGAAATGTTAGATGCGTCTGACAGCAAAGGTTCAGCGGTTAAGAAACGTGAAGACGTTCACCGTATGGCTGAAGCTAACAAAGCATTTGCTCATTACCGTTGGTAATTTCCACGGTTTGTTTGAATGTATAGCCTGCTTTAGGGCATATACCTTAAAGTAAGCACATGGCTAGCAAGAGTTTCTTTTGCTAGCCATACTTTTTTATAAAGCATGGGCGTTCATCGTCTATCAAGCTCTATTAATTAAGGTTTTATCATCGATAAAGGTTTAATTAATAAAGCTTATAAAGGGTCGAAACAAACGTTTCACCTAAACGTTTTAATAACAAATATTGTTTTAAGGGGAATTGAAATTGGCCCGAGTCACACCTATAGAGCGCTACCGTAATATTGGTATTTGTGCGCATGTAGATGCAGGTAAAACCACCACCACAGAACGTGTATTATTCTATACTGGGCTTTCTCACAAGATCGGTGAAGTGCATGATGGTGCTGCAACCATGGACTGGATGGAGCAAGAGCAAGAACGAGGTATTACTATTACTTCGGCAGCCACTACGTGTTTTTGGAAAGGGATGCAAGGCCAGTTTGACGATCATCGCATCAATATTATTGATACCCCAGGTCATGTTGATTTCACTATTGAAGTAGAGCGTTCTTTACGTGTACTTGATGGTGCAGTATTAGTCTTATGTGGCTCTTCAGGCGTACAACCGCAAACTGAAACTGTTTGGCGACAAATGGAAAAATATGCTGTGCCACGCATGGTGTTTGTCAATAAAATGGATAGAACCGGTGCTAATTTTTTATCTGTAGTTCAACAGATGAAAGATAGGCTTGGAGCCAATGCAGTACCTATGCATTTAGCCATAGGCGCAGAGGATGAATTTGAAGGGGTTGTTGACCTTATTAAAATGAAAGCTATTAACTGGTCTGAAGCTGACCAAGGTATGACTTTCACCTACGAAGACATTCCAGCTGACTTGCAAGACTTAGCAGATGAGTGGCGTGAAAACTTGGTGTCTGAAGCGGCAGAAGCTAATGATGAACTCATGGATAAATACCTAGAAGAAGGTGATTTATCCGAAGATGAAATAAAAGTTGGCTTGCGGGCGCGCACGTTAGCTAATGAAATTATTTTATGTAGCTGTGGTAGTGCCTTCAAAAATAAAGGCGTACAAGCTGTACTTGATGCAGTTATCGAATATTTACCGTCGCCAACGGAAGTTGCCGCAATTACCGGTATTAATGACGACAAAGAAGAAACTGAAGGCACACGTCCTGCAGATGACAATGCGCCCTTTGCGGCCTTAGCTTTTAAAATAGCCACCGACCCATTTGTTGGTACATTAACTTTCTTCCGTGTATATTCCGGTGTTGTAAAAACAGGCGACAGCGTCTATAACCCAGTAAAGGGTAAAAAAGAACGTTTTGGTCGTATTGTACAAATGCATGCCAACGATAGGCAAGAAATCAAAGAAGTTCGTGCCGGTGATATTGCCGCAGCAATTGGTTTGAAAGAAGTGACTACCGGTGATACCTTATGTGATGCAAATAAGGTCATAACTTTAGAGCGTATGGAGTTTCCTGAACCGGTAATATCGGTTGCAGTTGAACCTAAAACTCTTGCAGCACAAGAGAAAATGGGCATAGCCTTAGGCAAACTAGCAGCGGAAGACCCATCATTTAGAGTTGCTACAGATGATGAAACCGGTCAAACCATTATTTCTGGTATGGGCGAGCTACACTTAGATATTCTTGTTGAACGTATGAAACGAGAATTCAGCGTTGAGTGTAATGTGGGTAATCCACAAGTGTCTTACCGTGAAACTATTAGAAAATCGGTTGAAGTGGAAGGCAAGTTTGTTCGTCAGTCAGGTGGTAAAGGTCAATACGGTCACGTTTGGTTAAGAATGGAACCACTTGAAGAAGGCTCAGGTTTTGAGTTTGTTAATGAAGTTGTTGGTGGCTCAGTACCTAAAGAATTTATTCCTGCAGTAGAAAAAGGCTGTAAAGAGCAAATGGACAGCGGTGTTATCGCTGGTTTTCCATTATTAGACGTTAAAGTAACACTATTTGATGGCTCTTTTCATGATGTCGACTCTAACGAGATGGCATTTAAAGTCGCTGCCTCTATTGGCTTTAGACAAGGTGTGCTTGATGCAAACCCAGTTTTACTTGAGCCAATGATGAAGGTAGAAGTCACAACTCCAGAAGCCAATATGGGGGATGTAGTTGGGGACTTAAACCGTCGTCGCGGTATGATTGACGGAATGGACGAAGGTCCTGCAGGATTGAAGATTGTAAATGCATTGGTACCGCTAGCCGAAATGTTTGGTTATGCTACCGACTTGCGAAGTGCTACACAAGGCCGTGCATCTTACTCTATGGAGTTTCAGCAGTATAATGAAGCGCCGAAATTGGTAGCACAAAAAATAATGGAAACTCGTTAGGGTTTTTATTAAGTTAAAATAATTGATTTTACATTTGGCAAAGTCATTTTGACTGCGCCTTTTAATTTATTTAGTTCACTAAACTTAAAGGTAATTGAAC
>NZ_BAABWO010000017.1:0-14381 GCF_040362745.1 Colwellia sp. KU-HH00111
TTCATTTCGAGGGGATGGGCACAAAACCCCATATACTGCTAAGTATTAAAGTTTTAATACTTTCTTCACTTATCACTTGCCATTCAGTTTATTCTGACGATATGAGTACAGTTGGTAATACTCTCCCTCTGTCTGATTATTTCACCCAAACTTGGAATACCCATGATGGCCTTCCCCACAATGGCATTAATGCCATATCGCAGAGCCGTGATGGGTATTTATGGATTGGTACTTGGGAAGGGTTAGCACGATTTAATGGTCGCGAATTTAAAGTTTTTTCACGTGGTTCAAAAGTAGGTTTACCCGACGCTGTCATTAAAAGCTTAACGGCAACTACTGATGGTAAACTATTAGTTGCCGGAGCACGAGGGGGATTATCTGAACGGCTAGATAACCAATGGTCTCCACAACCATCCGCGTCGACTATGATTAATCATGCCATTTATGACACCAAAGGTGACCTTTGGTTAGCATTAGAAGGTAAAGGTCTTATTTATCGAAACCGTGATAGTCAACAAAACACCTTAATTATTAATAACCTTCGTGCCTATAAAATAGTAGAAGATAACAATCAAACCATTTGGGTTGCTACTAATAAAGGTTTATATTCAGTCAAAAATAAAACGTTGGTGCGTCATATTGACCAAACATTAGGCTTACCTACCACAATGTCTCATACGGTATTATTCACTAAAGAAAAGACATTAATTGTAGGCACTCAACAAGGGGCTTATCAATTGATAAATGGCTTTTTCTATCCTTTGCACCCTCAGCTTAGCAATAAGAGCATTACCAGTTTATTACAAGATAGCAATAACAATATATGGATAGGTACTAATGGTCACGGAATTTTTAGACTTACAGGGAACCAATTAGAGCACCTAGATGATAGCAGCGGTCTACCAAATAATAACATCACCTCGCTATACCAAGATAACGAATTAAGTATTTGGGTGGGTACATCAAGCGGTTTATTTCGTTTGAGGGAAGCACCTTTTATCACCTTAACGACAAAACAAGGTTTAGCTGGAAATTATATTCGTAGCGTATTATCTCACTCTAATGGCAGTTTATGGATAGGCAGCAGTAAAGGGTTAAATGTACTGTCAAAAAATAACATTAGCCCGATCACAAATGGTGCAAGTAACGCAAAAGTATCTGTGTTGAGCTTAGCTGAAACCCCTGAAAATCAGGTGCTAGTGGGTACCTATGCTCAAGGACTATTCATTGTTCAAAACAATCAATTACGAGCATCTATGACAACCAAAGATGGGCTACCAAGTAATGAAATTCGTAGTATATTAGTTGATTCAAATGACAATTTGTGGCTTGGCACTGCCTCAGGGTTAGTAAAAAAATCACCCGGTGGTACGTTAACACTCTTCAATCAACAAAACGGTTTGCCTGCTAATTTTATTATGACACTCGCTGAAGACAGCATTGGTACAATATGGATAGGAACAGGCAACGGTATTGCCTCATATCATAAAGGAACACTGCAAACCTATCGTCTTAATGAGCAATTTGATGCTGAATATGCCTTCGGCTTTCATGTTGAGTCTAATTCACTCTGGATGGCAACCGATAGAGGATTAATTCACCTTGATCTAGACACCAATAATATGAATGCGGTAACCAAAGAAAATGGTTTGCCCGTAGACAAAATTTTTCAAATTGTTGTCGATAATAATAATACCTTTTGGTTAACAAGCAACCAGGGCGTAATCAGCATTACCAGAAACCAAATTAGTAATGTTATTGAAGGTAAAGCCACGCGAGTTAACTACAAACTATTTGCCGAAGGTGTTGGTTTGTTGAGTTCTCAAGCTAATGGTGGTTCAACGCCTGCCGCGACACTCCATCAAGACGGAAGTGTATGGATTGCAACCGCAAAAGGTGTTAGCCATATCAATCATCAAAGATTGCAACGTACAGCTGAAACAAAAATTCCTGTGGTAATTGAACAATTGAATGTTGACGGTCAGCTTTACCCCATCACTGGCCAAGTTGAACTCCCGCAAGGCTCTTCTAGGATTACTCTTCAATATGCTGGCTTAGGGTATCTTATGGCAGAGCATATTGAATATCAGACGCAATTAGTGGGTTTTGATAAACAATGGCAAAATAATAATAACCAAGGTTACACCGAATTTACTAATTTAGAGCCTGGTAGCTATACTTTTCAAATGAGGGCAAAGTACCCTAACGGCCAATGGCAAGCAGATATCGCCGAAGTTAGCTTTACTATTCTGCCATTTTACTGGCAGACCACATTGTTCAAAGTTTTTATCATGGCGGTTTTGTCTATCGTACTTTATAGTATTTATCACTATCGAATGCTAGCGATAGAAAGAATTCAAAAACAATTAAAAAAGCAGGTTCATCAACAAACCATAAAATTACAGAAACAAACCGAGTTATTTGCTTATCAGGCGAATCATGATCAATTAACTGGTTTATTTAATCGTAGAGCATTTGACTCATGGTGTAATAAAGACTTTAAGCAGGCTAAATCAAGTAAACAAGCGATCACCATTGCCATCCTAGATATTGACCATTTTAAAAGCGTCAATGATAAGTACTCCCATATTGTTGGCGATATGATAATTAAGGATGTTGCAACTATTTTACAAAAACTGGTGCAAGAGTGTTCATATCAAGCCAAGTTAGCTCGTTGGGGAGGAGAAGAGTTCACCTTACTACTTTACTGTGATCAAACAAAAGCTTATGACTTTTGTGAGCTGTTAAGAACAACGGTAAAAAATCATATTTTTGCAGAAGTAAACGATAATTTAAATATTACGGTGAGTATTGGTTTAACTGATAATAGCAAGGTAGAGGGCTATGACAAAATGATTAGCTATGCCGATCAGGCACTCTATTTTGCCAAGCATCACGGTAGAAACCAAGTAAAAATATATCAAAGCAACGATGGGGATTCTAACAAAATAGTAGACAAGCGCATCAATCAAGTTATTAGAACAAAGCCAAGATTAAACGATGATTAACCCATAATGGTATCAGCGCTGACCCAATTATACCCGTTCCACTTGAAGATGCTCGTTTCAGGAAGTCTGAGCGATTCATAACCAAGGCGCATTTTTTTATTAAGGGTTGTTCCCTTAAAAAGAAATGTAACGATGGATATGATTTGCTCAGCCTTCCCCGAGGGCTGGTTTAGAAACGCTTTATGCTGCGTTATTGATTTTGAGAAGGGAATAACCATTATCTACAATCAATGCCTTGCCTAAAGACGTTTCTAACTCCAGCTGAATCCTGCATCTTCAAGTGGAGCGGGTATATGAGTTAAAGCCTGTTATGATTAATCTACTTCAGGACGCATATGGGGGAATAAAATAACATCTTTAATGGTTGGTGAGTCACTAAATAACATAACTAACCGATCAATGCCGATCCCCTCGCCCGCTGTAGGAGGTAAACCATGCTCTAATGCACGAATATAGTCGTCATCAAAATGCATGGCTTCATCATCACCAGCATCTTTTTCTTCAACCTGCTTTTTAAATCGTGCGGCTTGATCTTCTGCATCATTTAACTCAGAAAAGCCATTCGCCAATTCACGACCACCAACAAAAAACTCAAATCGATCCGTTATAAATGGGTTAACATCATTACGACGAGCTAAAGGAGATACTTCCCAAGGGTATTCTGTAATAAAGGTAGGTTGATCTAATAAATGCTCTGCGACTTCTTCAAATATTTCACAAATATACTTACCAGGCCCCCAAACTTTCGCAGCATCACCTTCTTTCACCCCAACAGCTTTCGCCATTGCTTTAATAGCATCGAAATTATTTTCAGGATCGCGAAGCGCTGCTTCATTAATTTGATGTCTTTCTTCGCTGTATTTGATAATGGCATCAACCATAGATAAACGTTGGAAAGGTTTACCAAAATCATAAAAAGTTTCTTCGACCACGTCACCATCGGCATTTTTAACCGTATTTCTAACCATAGGCGAACCTAAGACATCTTCAGCTACCGTGCGTAACATATCTTCAGTCAAGTTCATTAAATCGTTATAATCAGCATACGCTTGATAAAACTCGATCATGGTGAACTCTGGATTATGACGTGTTGATAAACCTTCGTTACGAAAGTTTCGGTTGATTTCAAAAACACGTTCAAAACCACCAACAACCAAACGCTTTAAATAAAGCTCAGGTGCAATACGTAAATACATATCGATATCAAGAGCATTATGGTAAGTCATAAATGGTTTTGCTGTAGCACCGCCGGGAATAACTTGCAGCATAGGTGTTTCAACTTCCATGAAATCGCGTGAGACCAAAAACTTACGAATGCCATCAACAATTTTTGAACGCATTTTAAAGGTATTACGTGTCTCTTCATTCATGATCAAGTCAACATAACGCTGACGATATTTCATCTCTTGATCAGATAGGCCATGGAATTTTTCAGGCAATGGGCGTAATGACTTGGTTAATAAAGAATATTGTTCCATATTGACATAAAGATCGCCTTTACCTGATTTATGCAAAATGCCTTTTACGCCAATAATGTCACCGATATCTAAGGACCCCCAGCGAGCTCTAATGTCTTTTTGCACGGTTTTTTCAGCATAAGCTTGAATACGCCCAGACATATCTTGAACAACTAAAAAAGGGCCACGCTTGGCCATAACACGCCCAGCAATGGCATAAGTTACTTGTAATTCTTCAAGTTCTTCTTTAGATTTTTCTCCATGTTCTGCTTGAATATCAGCGGCTAAATGCTCACGGTTAAAATCGTTTGGAAAACCATTGGCATTACAGTTAGAACGAATTTTCTCTAACTTTGTTCTGCGCTCAGCAATGAGTTTATTTTCATCTTGGGATGGAGCTTGGCTATTTTTTGCATTGTCAGTCATTATATTTCTCATTACCTATATGTAAATTAATCTTCAATATGTTACAAACCAGAATATTACAAACCAGATTTTAAGCTGGCTTCGATAAACTTGTCTAAATCACCATCTAACACGGCTTGAGTATTTCGATTCTCTACCCCTGTTCTCAAATCTTTAATACGGCTGTCGTCTAACACGTAAGAACGAATTTGACTGCCCCAGCCAATATCCGACTTTCCGTCTTCTAATTCTTGCTTCCCTTCGTTTTGCTTTTGCATTTCCATTTCATATAACTTGGCTTTTAGCAGTTTCATCGCGGTTGCACGGTTTTTATGTTGAGAGCGATCCGCTTGGCAAGCAACCACAGCGCCAGTTGGTATATGCGTTAACCGAATCGCTGAATCCGTCTTATTAACATGCTGGCCACCAGCTCCTGATGCGCGGAACGTATCAACGCGCAAATCAGCAGGGTTTATATCAATTTCAATATTGTCATCTATTTCTGGATAAATAAATGCTGATGCAAACGAGGTATGACGACGGCCGCTTGAATCAAATGGCGATTTTCTAACGAGCCTATGAACACCCGTTTCAGTACGTAGCCAGCCATAAGCATACTCACCAGTATATTTAATAGTACAACCTTTTATTCCAGCGACATCGCCACCAGTGACTTCAATGGCTTCAGTTTTAAAACCATGTGCTTCACCCCAACGTAAATACATGCGCATCAGCATTTCAGCCCAGTCTTGCGCTTCAGTACCACCTGAGCCAGACTGAATATCAAGGTAACAATTATTCGCGTCTTGTTCGCCACTAAACATCCGACGAAATTCAAGTTTTTCTAATACCGCATCTAACGCATCCACTTCGTTTTGAGCATCGTCAAAAGTCTCTTGATCGTTTTCTTCAACCGCTAATTCAACTAAACCTTCAATATCATCACAGCCGGTTTCTAACTCAACAATGGTATTAACCACTTCTTCAAGATTACTGCGTTCTTTACCTAACGCTTGCGCGCGCTCAGGTTCATTCCATACATCAGGTAATTCTAATTCTCGAGACACTTCAACTAAGCGTTCAGCTTTAACGTCGTAGTCAAAGATACCCCCGAAGTAAATCAGCGCGTTCGCGAATTTCTTTTAATTTATTTATTATTGGGTTAATTTCAAACATAAGCCTTGGAACACAATCCTTTAAATATAGGTTTTCTACAAGATCTTTTTAAAGAATGTTATTCGTTTTGATAATTAAAAAAATAGGCGCGCATTGTAGCGTAAAAAGGCAGGTAAATAAATGACTAAGCAACAGTGATATGTTCAATCATTAATTGCACGGTACGTTTTCCACGAAACTCATTAATATCTAACCTATATGCCAAGTGCACTCGCTTCACTTCCATATTTGGCCAGGCTTTAACATCGATATTAAAAGCGATACCATCAAATACCTCACCCTGTTTTTCCAACACGACTTTAAGGTGTTTTTCGCCAACGATACGCTGTTGTACTAATTTAAAAGTGTCATCAAATAATGGCTCGGGGAAGTTTTGTCCCCAAGGGCCAGCTGCCCTGAGTTGCTCGGCAAAGGCTAAGGTTAGATGGTTAATACCTAATTCACCATCCGATAATATAATACTTTCCAAATCTTCAGGTTTCAGCCATTTTCCAGCGAGCTCATTAAAAACGGATTGAAATTTATTAAAATCTTGCTGATTTATCGATAAGCCAGCAGCCATTGCATGACCACCAAATTTAATAATCAAATTAGGGTGCTGACTATCAATATGCTCTAATAAGTCACGGATATGTAACCCATTAATAGAACGAGCTGAGCCTTTAATTTCCATATCGTCATTATCTTCGCTACTTTTAGCAAATACTATACAGGGACGGTGGTATTTTTCTTTTATGCGGCCAGCAACAATACCAATAACACCTTGATGCCAATCTTGTTGATAAAGCGCTACAGCATTGGGTAAATGTGTATTATCAAAATTTAGTGATTTAAGAACGCGCTCAGCTTCTAATTGCATACCCTGTTCTATTTCACGGCGAGCCTTATTTAAATCATCCAGATCTCGAGCCATAACCCTAGCACTCGATAAATCAGGGGCGAGTAAGCAATTGATGCCAAACGACATGTCATCTAGTCGCCCTGCAGCGTTTATTCTTGGCCCTAAAGCAAAACCGAAATCAGATGCAACTAAACGCTGCTGATTTTTATTTGCCACTTCAATCAGGGCTTGAATACCTGGACGGGTTTTTCCAGCTCTAATTCGCTTTAACCCTTGCTCGACCAAAATACGGTTATTTGCATCAAGGGATACCACATCAGCAACAGTACCTAAAGCAACTAAATCAAGGAGTTGTGCAATATTAGGTTCAGGAATTTCACGCGTAATAAAAAAGTCATGAGTACGAAGATAAGTGCGAAGTGCTAACATCAAATAAAATGCAACACCAACGCCAGCCAGTGATTTACTTTCAAATGGGCAACCCGCTTGATTTGGGTTAACGATAGCATCCGCCAATGGTATTTCATGACCCGGTAAATGATGATCTGTAATAATAACTTGCAACCCCAGCGCTTTTGCTCGGTTTACCCCGGCAACACAACTAATGCCATTATCAACAGTGACCAACATTTGTGCGCCCTGACGTGCCGCAATATCAACGATTTCGGGCGTTAAACCATACCCATATTCAAAACGGTTTGGAACCAAAAATGAGTGATTTTTACTGCCCATTAACGATAAGGCCACCATCATTAACGCGGTACTTGTTGCACCGTCAGCATCAAAATCACCGATAATAACAATACGTTTATTGTCGTTTAGAGCTTGGTGCAATAGTGTACAAGCTTTATCTAAACCTTTTAATTCATGACTTTTTCCACCAGTAGCGCTTATTCCTTGTAAATTAGCGACCTTCAATTGTAATTGATTTGCCGATGCGACCCCTCTACAGGCATAAATTTGCTTGATAGTTGGAGATAACTCATTCGGTAAATGTTCATCAGGCACAGGGTGGCGTCGAATTATTTTTTTCATACTGGCTTAATTATTCACCCAATTATAAATTTTTCAATAGTTGCTCTAACTGTTCGGGTGGTTGATACCCTGGTACCATCATACCATTAGATAAAACTAAAGCGGGCGTACCGTTTACGCCGACCTGACGACCAAAATTGAACTCGCGTTTAATCGGCTTATTACAAACGCGGTAAGCAACAGCACGGCTGTTTTTAGCATCAGTCATTGCGGCTTTAGGGTCATCAGCACACCATACTGAGCGTAAATCTTTAAAACCTTGAGTATAATTTCCAGATTGATCTTTTACACCTGCGCGTGGATAAGCCAAATAACGAAAGGTAATACCTCTATTATTATAATCATACATTTGTTGATGCATTTTACGACAATAACCACAGGTAATATCAGTGAACGCCGTAACGACATATTTTTCATCTTTTGCTTTAAATTCAATCATATCATTTTTAAAGACTTCCATGCCCTCCAAGCGTATTTTCGATAAACTTTGTTCCGCAAGATCTTTTACCTCAGCTTCTAAACTATACATTTTTCCTTGAATAAAATAATCGCCATTATAGCTTGAATAAAATAATCCTTGAGTAGTAATTAGTGTTGCTATACCCGGTACTGGGCTAGCTTCAACTTTTGTTACCGTTAACCCCAATTTTGCTTTAATTTTGTCTTTTAACAGCGTTGCATTTAATTGTTCTTGTCCTACAGCATCTTTATGTGACGACTTGGTGCTTTCAGCAATAGCCGCTTCATTCATTGAGAAAAAAACCCCTGTCGCACTTAGAGCAATGGCGCCTACAACAATTATTTTTTTAAACATACTAAATTCCTAATTTCTTTTCTCTTAAGCAAAATATAATTATACGTACTGGTACGCGGTGATAATACCAGCGAAACTACAGAGGATATGATAACTTTGCAACAATAAATTGAATTGTACTAAATGCTTTTGCTAAAATCGCCTCAATTCTATAAATCCTTTCATCTTGGAACAAACTAACATGCAAATAGGCTTATTTTATGGTTCAAGTACTTGCTATACAGAAATTGCAGCTGAAAAAATTCGTGACACCATAGGAGCCGAATTAGTTGAATTACATAATATTAAAGATATTCCTTTAGTAAATTGCCTAGATTTTGATTTTATTATTTTTGGGATCTCGACTTGGGACTATGGAGAACTACAAGAAGACTGGGAGTCTATTTGGCTAGACATCAATAAACTTGATCTAAATAATAAAGTTGTGGCTTTGTATGGCATGGGTGATCAAATTGGTTATACCGACTGGTTTCAAGATGCCCTAGGTATGCTGCACGAGCAAGTTATCGCACAAGGCGCAACAATAGTTGGTTATTGGTCTAATCACGGTTATGAGTTTGCCTCCTCTAAAGCCCTCACCCCAGATAAAAATCACTTTGTTGGTTTATCACTTGATGAGGATAACCAATATGATCTAAGTGAAACTCGGATAAATAGTTGGTGTGAGCAAATTCTTGAAGAGTACGTAGCACTAGATAGTTAACTCACACTTCTTTTAGTTACTTACTCAGATAAAACCACTATAATATTGCTATACAGTTATCAATCCTAAGATTAGTGAAAAAACATATGTTTGAGCAATTTGATCTCGACTCAGAATTATTAGCCTGCGTAAAAGAATTAGGTTATAAAAAACCAACTTCTATTCAAGAGTTGGTGATACCAAAAGCAATGACCGGCAAAGACATACTTGCTTCTGCACCAACTGGCACAGGAAAAACAGCCGCATTTTTATTACCTATTGCCCAACATCTACTTGATTATCCTAGAACTAAACCAGGCTTTCCACGGGTATTAATTCTAACGCCAACAAGAGAGTTAGCGATACAAATAGGCCAGGATAGTGAAAATATGACTAAATTGGCTAAGATTAAAACCGGTGTGATTACCGGTGGTATTAATTATGGCAGCCATGACGACATTTTAAATAGCACCACAGATATTCTGGTTGCCACACCCGGTCGATTATTAGAATACATTGAGAACGAACAGTTTGACGCCCGTGAAGTCGAGATTTTAATACTTGATGAAGCTGATCGCATGTTGGATATGGGATTTCGTGAAACAATTAACCGTATTGTAGGTGAAGCTCGTTGGCGTAAACAAACTATGCTTTTTTCTGCAACGTTAGAAGGTGCAGGCGTTATTCGCTTTGCTAAAGAAGTATTAACTGAGCCTGAGTTTTTAACATCAAACCCTTCTCGTAAAGAAAAAGCAAAAATACACCAGTGGCTTCATATTGCTGATGATAGCCAACATAAAGTGAATCTATTACTCAACATTTTGAAACAGCAAGAGGTAGAGCGCGCCGTAGTGTTTGCCAACAAACGAGAAACTGTACAATATTTGTCAGGTAAATTATATGCTGAAGAATTACCCTGTGTATGGCTTGAAGGAAAAATGCTGCAAGATAAACGCAATAAAGCCATTGAACGCTTTAAACGTGGCGAAATTAAAGTACTTGTTGCTACAGATGTTGCATCCCGCGGTTTAGATATTGATGACATTAGTCATGTAATTAATTTTGATTTACCACGTAAGGTCGACATTTACATTCACAGGATAGGCCGTACCGGGCGCGCAGGCGCTAAAGGAACAGCTATATCACTCGTTGAAGCCCACGACATGCCAGTTGTTGCCAAAATTGAGCGTTATCAAAACGAACGTCTACCCAGGCGCATTATCGAAGAGCTGAGACCAAAACATAAAGAAGCGCGTGTAACAAGCAGAAAAGCAAAAGTTAAATTGACAACCGCTCAAAAAAAGGCAAAAGCTAAAAAGCAAACAAAAAAGAAATTAAAAAGGGTCAACGCTAAGTCTTAAAAAAAATTAAGGATTTAACTTGATTTCACGCACTTAAAAATACTCAACCACGGTTTTCAGTGGTTGTTTATACCGCACCGTTTATTTAGATTGCAAGTTAGGTAATGCAAAATCAGAGCAAACTCACCTTCGCTTGCGTCGATTTTTGCTATTACTTTTTTGTAACGCTTGATTTCTCATCTTTTTCTTAGATGTGTTTTTTTTAACAGTCTCTATTTTTGTTAAGTCTGGTTCGTACCCGGGCAGCCATTGTTGTAATAAGCGTTTCTCAATAACCTTTTCAACGGCTGTTAGTAACCATTCTTCACTTGGAGCCATTAAAGAAAGCGCTAAACCTTGTTTACCCGCACGCCCAGTTCTGCCTATGCGATGTACATAATCTTCTGCAACATAAGGAAGTTCGTAATTAACAACATAAGCCAAATCGACAATATCAATACCTCTTGCCGCCACATCAGTAGCAACCAGAGCGCGAGTTTTTCCTGATTTGAAATCAGCAAGCACTTGCTCTCGTTTACCCTGTGACTTATCACCATGAAAAGACTGCGCCTTGATGCCATCTTTACCTAGCTCTTTTGCCAAGTCGTCCGCCGTTAGTTTAGTACGGGTAAAAATCAAAACCTGCTGCCAGTTTTTAGAGCCAATCAAATAGGAGAGCAACTCCCGTTTTCGATCTGCATCTACACAATAAACCAACTGCTGAACACCTGTTGCCACCTCGTTTTTATCATCAATAGTGACAATTTTAGGAGAGTGCAATAACGTTTTACTTAACTTATAAATAGAATCATCAAACGTTGCAGAAAAAAGCAGTGTCTGCCTGTATTCTGGTACGTGTGCCATAACACGAGTAATTTCGTCTTTAAAGCCTAAATCAAGCATTCTATCGGCTTCGTCAAAGACCAAAAAAGACAAACTATCTAAGCTTAAAGGGCTATTAGCTAATAAGTCTAGCAATCGACCTGGTGTTGCAATAACAACATCAACCCCTTTAGATATCATCGCAATCTGAGGCTTAATACTTACCCCTCCAAAGGCTGCGCATATAGCAATACCAGTATCTTGGGCAAAGAGATTAAAGTTCTGATAAATCTGCTGCACCAACTCTCTTGTTGGCGCTAACACTAAAGCACGCGCCTTGTGTTCACAAAACCGAGCGCTAATGAGTTTATTTAATATCGGCAGAGCAAAAGCAGCTGTTTTCCCTGTACCTGTTTGTGCCCTAGCCATCACATCAACACCCGACTGTATTAGTGGAATTGCTTGCTGTTGAATAGGTGTAGCATCACAATAGTGTAATTGTTTTAAATTTATTTGTAATATAGTGTTAAGTGACAGACTGGAGAATTTCATATTAATTTAAGTAACCAAAAAATATCGGCAGTTTAGCACTTTTTATGATTCGCGTATCAATAAAATAAAGTAGACAACGCCGATGAATTCGGTTAAAAGCAATATAGGAAACATTCCAAATAGGGAGAGTCATGTCTAACATAGATTATTCAAATAAACATTTTCTGGTGATAGATAACATCAAGGCCTCTCACGATGTATTAAAGAAATTCGCAATGTCTTTAACCAGTAAACGCGTTGATTCAACCCACTACGCGCAAGATGCAATACCTCTATGCTTAGAAAAACAGTACGACGTGGTTTTTTTAGGATACGACTTAGGCGAGAAGCAAAAAAATGGTCAACAAATACTTGAGGAACTCCGATTAAGCCAAGTTATATCATTGCATTGCGTTGTCATAATAATTACTGCTGAAATTTCTCAGGCAATGGTTCTTGCAGCATTAGAACATAAACCAGATAGTTACTTATGCAAACCTTACACTGTTAAAGAACTCGGCAAACGCCTGAACAATTGTATTAGAAAAAAAGAAACTATGGCATTTATCTACAGGGCGCTGGAAGAGGATGACCGTGACTTAGCCATTGAGTTAGTGGATTTAGCATTAGAAAAAAGCACACCATATCGCATGGAATGCTTAGGGATAAAAGCAAGACAATTATTCGAATTACAAAGATATGACGAAGCAAAAGCCATCTATAATGCTCACAAAAGTGATATAAACTGCACTTGGGCGAATATTGGTTTGGGTAAAATCGCATTGCAAGAAAACAAGATTACAAACGCTGAAGCAATATTTAAAGAAGTTATACGGCAAAAACCATTATATTTACCAGGCTATGATTGGCTGGCAAACACTTATGAAAACACACAAAACCTATTTTTTGCAGAAGACATCCTTGAACAGGCACTAAAGATATCTCCTCGTTCAGTATTGCGTTTAAAAAAATATGCTGGATTATGTTTTGACAATAAGCATTATGAAAAAGCGACTAAAGCATATGATAAAGTGTATCAAATTGCACACAACTCAATACATCATTGCCCTGAAAATGCATTACTCTATGCTAATTCACTTGCACATTTCTCTACCGAGCTTCCTGTAGTACAAGCTAAAAAAATGCATAATAAAGCGTTTGGTATGCTCTCACAAGTTAACAAGAGCTTTAACCAACCTAATATAAAAATTCAGTCATATCTATTATCAGCATGTTTGTTTGAAAATGTTCAAGAGTACAACATCGCTAAAGGTAAACTAGATCAGGGTCTAACATTATTAGAATTAGAGCAACATAACATTGATACAGCTAGTCTTAAAAATATCGCAAACTCACTCATCAAATTAGATAGACAAAGTAAAGCATCACAGATATTAGTATCAGTAGATGAACGACAACAAAACATCACCACATCAACAACTAATATTGGTGATATCTCCCCCAAAAAATTAAATAACAATTATACGGCAAAAGCTCAAAAGGCGCTTAATACATCAAAAGAGCTGTATGATTTAAAAAAATACAACGAAGCCATCAACGCATTAAAAGAGGCGCTAATACTGTACCCCAACCATATCGGTATTAAACTTAACCTATTGCACATTTTACTAGAAAGCTATGAAGAAAGTGACGTACGGCAAAGCGAATTGATGTTGGCGAAAAAATTAATATTAGAATTAATAAGTAAAGATAAAGATGAAGATGAAAAATTAAGATTTAAGAAAATTAAAAGAAAATACCAACAACTTGCTAGTTTCAATTAAAAATAGAGAAGAAAGAAATGGTGGAGGGAGGTGGATTCGAACCACCGAAGGCTGAGCCGTCAGATTTACAGTCTGATCCCTTTGGCCACTCGGGAACCCCTCCACGGGGTATTGATATCAATATAATTGATAAGAATTAAGAATCTAGCAATGTCGCGCTTCGCTCTCAAATGGGCTTTTTTCGTAACATAAGTCACACTACCATCGGCGCTACTGCGTTTCACTATTAGATTATAATAGAAACCTAGCAATGTCCTACTCTCACATGGGAACTCCCACACTACCATCGGCGCTACTGCGTTTCACTTCTGAGTTCGGAATGGAATCAGGTGGGACCACAGCGCTATTGTCGCTAGATAAAAACTTTAATTTCTTAGTTTGCTTTATAAAACAAGCTAAAAAACTAGAGCTTTAGCAAAAAGCCCGCAACAACGTTGCGGGCTTTTCTAAATAGAAGTTTAGCAATGTCCTACTCTCACATGGGAC
>NZ_BAABWO010000018.1:0-4458 GCF_040362745.1 Colwellia sp. KU-HH00111
GTAATTCATTGCACCAATGAAAGTGTCAGAATAAATTCTAACCTACATTGAAACACAACCCTTGGAGATTACCCCTGTAGGGCGTAATTTATTGCGCCAGTATCAATGTAGGGTGTAATTCATTGCACCAGAGTCAATGTCAGAATGAATTCTAACCCACATAGAACCACAAACCTTGAAGATTACCCCTGTAGGGTGTAATTCATTGCGCCAGTATCAATGTAGGGTGTAATTCATTGCACCAATGAAAGTGTCAGAATGAATTATAACCTACATTACAGACAAAAAAATAGGCTGTATTACAGCCCATTTCATTTAATCTTGTTTAGGATTTAATTACAAACCCTAGTTATACTTTAGAGTTCCTGACTTTCTTTTGTCTAGAAGCAAATAATCCCAGCCCTGCAAGTAACATTAGCATAAGTGTTCCTGGCTCAGGTACTTCTGTTTTACCTGATTTAGCTCCGGTAACCACTTCTATTATATCGTTTGCACATGTCATCTGCCAACGAAAAGCTAACTGCGCTGCATCCATCAATGTAGAAGCACTGATATCAAAAGTCATGGTTAAAATATCAGAGTAAGTATTTGTGCTCCAATGTCCACCTGAGCCAACGGCGCTAGGTGCATTTTTAGACATAATAACTTGCCAGCCACGGTGTCCGCCGCTTTCACCAGTTTTGATAACATCAGAAGAGTAGCTTGTATAACCAGTGTTAGCTATATCTCTTAAATTGCCACGCTGATTATAACGGTTATAGCCCCTATTACCACCTAGATCAAAAGCATATTGCCATTGGTTGGTACTTTTTTTAGTATCGCTAGTTGCTTGATGGCTACTTTCATTACAACCTACTCTACCAGAACCATCAGAACATTGATCAGCTTCAGTGTAATCATCTCTGTCCATTATAAATAAATCACCTAAATCATAATAAGAGCTGGTGTTATGTGAAATAAATGCAGATTTAATTTGTACCGTAAGCTCACCAGCGACTGATCTATCGACAGTCATCCACTCTATATCATAATTAGCGCCACCATAAACATCTTGGGTTGATTGATTCCCACCATCGGCACCGACATAATTATCAAATAACGCATTTGCAGGCACTGTACCGGCATAGCTGAGAGAAGAAGCCATCATGGCTATTGAGGCACATGCAAGGCTCAATTTAGTAATAAATTTCATAATAGTTCCATAAATAATCAATTTTTCAACATCAATGATATAAACAAAGCAAAAATCAAGCCAAAGATATATCCATCTGTTTATGCTTGGTTTTTTCAAACCGCTATACAGATAATAGTAATGACTGTAAAAACTCTCGACACTTTTTTATTTAATAACCTCAGTATAATACTTAACGTTTAATTTTAATAGTGCAATAATCCTTATATACACTTTATCAACTTATACATTGTTGTCCTTATGACCCGTGCATTAAAAATTTCTTTGCTATTGTTTACATTTTTTACGTCTTATACGTTACAGGCTAATGAAGCTTATGAAGACGCGTTAAAAAGTTTTCATAAACAAGCATATAATGAAACGATTATTCATTTAAAAAATGCGTTAAAAGCAGATATTGATCATATCCCTTCTCGTATTCTACTGGTAGAAACTTTAGTTGCTCAAGGTCAAGGAGAAATGGCTGAAACAGAGCTTTATGACCTACAAGGGCGCGGGGTTGACTTTAACCAAATTGTTGCACTGCTTGCACAATCTCTTATTTTACAAGATAAATATCGTGAAGTATTAGACGTAGCAACATCAGGCTACCGTGGAAATGATATTGAAAGTCGTATTTTATTTTCAAGAGGGCAAGCACATCTTGGCTTAAATCAACTACGTCAAGCGGAACAAGCATTCAGTGAAGCCTTAGCAATGCAATCTGATTTTCAGTTAGCTATGTTAGGTATTGCCCAAGTTGCTATCAACCAGAATGACCTCGCTAAAGCTAATAAGTTTGTTGACCAAGCCCTATTATCATATGAGCCATTAATAAATGCGTGGATTATGAAAGCTACGCTTTATCAAATACAAGGTCAGTTCGAAAAAGCATTATCTATCCTTAACGATATGGTTGAACGCGATGGCGAACACTTACAAGTAAGGCTTAATAGAGCAACACTTTATATTACCAATGAAAAATGGGCTGAAGCTGCGCAAGATCTTGATTTGATCTTAGCAAAAATCCCTCTAGAGCCAAGAGCAAAATATTTGCGCGCTATTGTTAGTGCGCAGTTAGGAGACAATGAGGATAGTAAAAACAAGATTAATGAAACGATTGTTACTTTAAATAGTATTTCTGATGAAGTAATGAAACAAAACCCTAGTTACCTTTTTCTTGCTGGGGTCACAAATTATAATTTAGGAAACTTTGAAGATGCATTACGCTATTTTCAATATTATTTAACCATAAAAGAAAATGACTTTGGCAGCCTAAGATATATTGCCATTATCGAGCTAAAGCAAGGCAATCCGCAAAACGCCAAAAACCTTTTGTCTAAAGCTAACGTTTATTATCCTGATGACCCCGCTTTGTTATCTTTACTTGGCATTTCGTTAATGGAGTTAGGCAAAATTGAACAAGCAAAGTATTATTTTGAAAAAGTGGTGAGTTTGACCCCTGGCTATGGCAGCGCACTAAGCAATTTAGCGCAAAGTGAGATCCTTGCAGGCAATTATTCACAAGCGATCAGCAACTTGCTTGATGCAAAAAAGTCAGATGACAATAGCCCCAATATCACATTACTTCTTGTTGAGGCTTATCTAAAAACGAATCAGTTTGATAAAGCAAAAGAATTAACGCAAAAGTTAGTTAATGCTCAACCGCAAAACAGCTATTTTCAAAAGCAGCATGGCATAGCACTGGGCTTATCTGGTGATATAGAGAAGGCAAGAGCGGCTTTTTTAGAGGCCGTAAAACTTCAACCCGAAAATAGTGATGCAATTATACATCTCGCCAGAATGGAGTTTATTGCTCAAGGCCCAGAATCGGCAATAGCACTATTAAAAAGCAAGGTGGAACTTCAACCTAAAAACACAAAGTTAATTGTTGAATTGGCTGATCTATATTTGAAAATTGGCCAAATGGATAAGGCATTAGCACAGTATCAACAAGCCTTTGACTTTGATAATCAAAATGTATTTACCTTAACCAAATTAGTTGATTATTTCTTTATTACCAAAAAATATAGTAAAGCTGAACCAATATTACTCGCTTATTTACAAAAACATCCTAAAGACAGCAAGATAAAGATCAAACTCGGCCACTTATATGGCAAATTAAATAAACCGCTAAAAGCAATTGACACCTTTAAATCAGCCGTAAATGAATCAGCTGATCGAACAAAAACGTATATGTTATTAGCCCAAGCACAGCTAAAAATAGACAATAGAGATGGTGCGATAAGATCATTAAATAAAGCAACTGCATGGGATGAAAAGCGCATTGAGCCATTACTCATGCTTTTTCCAATTGCATTGTCACAAAAAGACTATGCACGTGCTGAGCAAGTTATCTATACCATTAACAAATTGATACCGGAACAAGATGTGGTTGATATCTTGAACGCGCAGCTATTTGAAGCCCAAAAACAATTAACAAAAGCAGAACAATATTACCGCAAAGCCCTCAAGAAAAATCAAAGTAAGCAATCAACTTATGGTTTATTCAATGTGTTAAATAAACAAAGAATGTATACAAAATCACAAACCTTGATTAAAGAGTGGCTAAGCAAAAACCCTGATGATGTTGTGGCCGAGATCTCCCTTGCCGAAAGTTATGCCTTACAAGATAATTTATCTAAGTCTTTAACGTCTTACCAAGGGTTAATTGAGAAATTTCAACGTATGCCAATATTGCTTAACAACGCTGCCAACATTGCCTTACGCTTAGGGGATAAAGGCTTAGCTGCAGAATATGCTAATGAAGCCTATAAAAAGGCGCCTAACAACCCTAGTATTATTGACACCTTCGCATGGATTAATACTCAGTTAGGAAAACGATCTGAAGCTATTTCGTTATTTAGACAAGCATTAGTACTCGACTTTGACAACGCTGAAGTGAAATATCACCTAGCTGTGACGTTGAAAGCCGAACAACGGGATAGAGAGGCATATAAGCTGCTGACTGAAGCTGTAAAAGCCGAACAAGAGTTTTCAGATAAGGCGTTGGCAAAAGAATTACTTAAACAATGGCGGTTAGAAAATTAATTGTAGCGCGGTATTTAATGAAGCACATCCCTGTAGGGTGTAATTTATTGGGCCTTTGTCAGAATGAATGCTGACCTACATTAGATCACCGCCCCTGTAGGGCGTAATTCATTGCGCCTTGTCAGAATGAATTCTAACCTACATTAAAACCCATCACCTGTAGGGCGTAATTTATTGCGCCTTTGTCAGAATGAATTCTAACCTACATTAAAACCCATAACCTGTAGGGCGTAATT
>NZ_BAABWO010000019.1:0-3620 GCF_040362745.1 Colwellia sp. KU-HH00111
TTACGAATGTGACGGGCTTTTTGCTTTCCTGAATTCTATAATCTGATGATTTCAAAAATAAAGTGGGTAATGGTACCGATAATACTCTGATCATGACATTGTAGAGTAGTTAAAATTTAGTGGATATATGACGATATAACCTTTCATCCACTGCTTTCTCTGGTGTTGAATATAATATTAAGTACAATAACCATATGTTAACTACCCTAAATAACACCTATGGAATCAAATCAGCAGTTTTGCTTGCAAAAAAATAATAGCTTTAATGTTCGAACAATATGCCCAACTATCCATATTCTAAACACTAAGGATGATCTAGCGAAGTTGCCTGAGCTAATTACTGATAATTTTTATATTCTTGGGGAAGGTAGTAACACCTTGTTCGTTGAAGAACGTGCCCCTCTAATTATCAAACCAGAGTTGAAAGGCATAGACGTTTTTGAATCTCAAGATAAGCATGTAGTAAAAATTGGAGCAGGAGAAAATTGGCATAATCTTGTAGAGACTTGCCTAACACGTGGAATTTATGGCTTAGAAAACTTAGCATTGATACCTGGTAGTGTCGGTGCTGCACCTGTACAAAACATTGGCGCTTATGGTGTAGAGTTCGCCGATTTTTGTACGTATGTACTATGGTACGATTTTGCAAGTAACCAGATAAAAACATTAACCAATCAAGATTGTAGGTTTCGGTATAGAGATAGTATCTTTAAGAATGAACTTTATAATAAAGGGATTATTATTGAAGTCGTTATGGCTTTCCCTAAAAAGTGGCACGCTAACTTAAGTTATGCTGGCTTAGATGTATTAGCAGAAGACTCTTCTCCTATTCAAATCATGGAAAAAGTCATTAGTCTACGCCAAGCGAAACTCCCAGATCCAAATATACTAGCTAATGCAGGAAGTTTTTTTAAAAACCCAGTGATCTCCATGCAGCAATTTAAATCACTGCAAAAGACTTTTCCTGATATACCACATTATCCACAAGCTGAAAATCAGACCAAACTTGCAGCTGGTTGGTTAATTGAGCAAGCGGGCTTAAAAGGTTACCGTGAGCGCGGGGTGGGTGTTCATCAGCAACAAGCACTTGTTCTAGTGAATTACGAGAGTACGAAAGGCAGCGATATTGTTGACCTAGCAGCATTAGTTCAACAACGAGTATTTTCAAAGTTTGCTATTTCTATAACACCGGAAGTGCGAATGGTTACAGCAAACGGTGAACAAGATTTTGCTCAGTTAATCAAACATAAGTGAATATAGTATGGCAAAGGCAGTGAGAGAGCATTTGATTAAAATGTTAGCTAAAGGAGAGTTTGTTTCAGGACAAGAGATGGGAAATCAGTTAGCAATTAGTAGGTCGGCTATATCAAAGCATATCAAGGCGTTAATAGAGATGGGCTTAGACATCTATAGTGTAACAGGTAAAGGGTATAAACTATCGCAGCCTATTAATTTATTAGCCCTGGACCAAATTATCAACGCATGGCCAGATAATGAAACAGTCCCTGAGATAGAAGTCCACAGTTTAATCGATTCTACCAATAGTTATTTGTTACGGAGATTGCCTAATCAAGTTTCTCAAGGACAAGTATGCCTCGCTGAATTTCAAAGTGCGGGTCGAGGCCGGCGAGGGAGGCAGTGGATATCTCCATTTGGCTCACAAATATATCTATCAATGTATTGGCAATTATCACAAGGTTTATCTGCGGCGATGGGGTTGAGCCTAGTTACAGCTTTAGCTGTGAGTGAAGCAATCTATGTAAATACTAACATTCGCGTGCAACTTAAATGGCCAAATGATATTTATTTGCAGGGTGTTAAGTTGGCAGGAATACTCATTGATCTTGAAGGGCAACCGCTAGAGCCTAGTCACAGTGTTATCGGCATAGGATTAAATGTAAATATGCCCGCTCAAGCAGCAAAACAGATTGATCAGAAGTGGACGGATATTCAGAGTCATAGTGAGCAGAAGATAGACAGAAATAGTTTATGTGCACAAATAATATATCAGTTAGTGGTTAAGCTCGAACGTTATCAGGCTGAAGGATTAACGACAATGATAGATGAGTGGAATACCCAAGATTGTTACTTAAATAAACGGGTTAAATTGTTAACAGGGGAGCGGGTCACTAAAGGTATTTGCCGTGGGGTAAATAATCAAGGAGCATTGTTGCTAGAGGTGGATGGTCAAATTAAACCGATATACGGTGGAGAAGTCAGCCTTAGAGGTGATGAATGATAGTGTTAATAGATATGGGTAATAGCCGAGTGAAATATTGCACCTCTGTTCAAGGAAAATTGACACCAATAAATGTTGTAGATAACAAGGAATTTACGTGCAGACTATTTGAAAACCAATTTCATAAGAGCAGTAAAGTCATTATTGCCAGTGTTGGCGATAAACATTTAACTGATGCGTTATTTGACTGGTGTAAAGCTAATAATATTAGTTATCAAGAGATCAGTAGTGAAAAACAAAAAAATGGTGTGGTAAACGGATACCAAGTACCAGCTCAGTTAGGTGTAGATAGATGGCTAGGGTTGCTGGGAGCAGCAGCGAACTTTGCTAACAAAAACGTATTAATAGTTGACTCGGGCACAGCGACTACGATCGACTTTCTTGGGGCTGACGGGCAGCATCATGGCGGTTGGATTCTATCGGGTATTAATACACTGGTTACTGGTATTATAGCAAACACAAGTTATGTTAAAGCAAATAGCAATGAACCTGTATCTCTAAGCTTTGGTGCAAACACCTCTGAAAATGTTCACAATGCAGCATGGGCGGCTACCGTCGGATCGGTTAATGTAGGAATATCGCAGATACAACACCAAGGGATTAACTTAGATGAAGTAGTATTTACTGGCGGTAATGCCCTAAAACTTTCATCTTTAATTAATTACCAGAACAAGGTGATTCCCGAATTGGTTTTTCATGGTCTTCAAAGCTATATTTAAGCGCTACTGCATAGAATTAAACAGGCTTTGAGTAAAAAAGCATCAAACACACACTAATCTTTCAGGAAAGTAACAAAAACATCTATTTTTTTGAATTTTACGCTTGCAAGCGGCAAAACATTACTCTAGAATTCGCACCACTTAATGTAGTGCCGACTTAGCTCAGTTGGTAGAGCAACTGACTTGTAATCAGTAGGTCGCCAGTTCGACTCCGGCAGTCGGCACCATTAATACTGCTTCGCAAGTGTGAAGTGGGTAAGTATATTGGAGGGGTTCCCGAGTGGCCAAAGGGATCAGACTGTAAATCTGACGGCTCAGCCTTCGGTGGTTCGAATCCACCTCCCTCCACCATATTTTTAGCTTATGCTTTTATAAAGTAAAAGCGTGAACTTAAAACAGAGATAATCTGATAGAGTTAGCGGGTGTCGTATACTGGCTATTACCTCAGCCTTCCAAGCTGATGAAGCGGGTTCGATTCCCGCCACCCGCTCCAATCTTTGTATATGAATGCTGATATGGCTCAGTTGGTAGAGCGCACCCTTGGTAAGGGTGAGGTCGGCAGTTCGAATCTGCCTATCAGCACCATTCCTTAGATTAATCTATCCTTATTATCTCAAACAAAGTAAGAAATAAACTTAATTTTATACCCAGAGGTATTTTAA
>NZ_BAABWO010000020.1:0-1293 GCF_040362745.1 Colwellia sp. KU-HH00111
GGTAGTGTTCAAAAATCTGTGTCATTTCAGTAAACTGGTAAAAACAGGAATGACACATGACAAATCAATTCAACTTCGAAGATGCAGTTAAAGCACTTCAATCAGGTAAAAAACTTAATGGTAAAGATGGTGTACTTACATCACTTATCAAACAACTAACCGAGTCAGCGCTCCAGGCTGAACTTGAACAACACCTTGCAAATGAACAAGAGCCTAACCGTAAAAATGGCTCTAGCACTAAAACCGTTAAATCATCGGTTGGCAGTTTTGAGCTAGATACCCCAAGAGATCGAAGTGGTAGCTTTGATCCTCATCTCGTCAAGAAAAATCAAACCACGCTCAGTGACGAAATAGACTCAAAAATTCTATCCATGTTTAGTATGGGCATGAGTTATCGAGATATTAACAAGCATATTGAAGATATGTACGGTATGAACGTTGCTACAGGCACGATAAGCGCTGTGACCGATAAACTTATTCCTGAGTTAAAAGCATGGCAACAGCGCCCTTTAGACAGCCATTATCCGATTGTTTGGCTTGATGCTATACACTACAAAGTGAAAGAAGATGGCCGTTATATTAGCAAAGCGGTTTACACTTTACTCGGTTTAGATATTCACGGAAGGAAAGAAGTACTTGGCTTACATTTATCTGAAAATGAAGGTGCTAATTATTGGTTGTCGGTGCTCACCGATTTAAATAATCGAGGGGTAAAAGATATCCTAATTGCCTGTATTGATGGCCTAACGGGTTTTCCTGAAGCAATAAAAACTATTTTTCCAGAGACCGAAGTACAATTATGCATTGTTCATCAAATCCGAAATTCAATGAAGTATGTAGCCTCTAAAAATCAAAAAGCGTTTATGGCTGATTTAAAGCCCGTTTATCGAGCGGCAACAAGGGAGGCAGCAGAACTAGCGCTTGACGAACTTGAGGCTAAATGGGGGAGCGCTTATCCGCTGGTGATTAATTCCTGGCGTAATAAATGGCATAACTTATCAGCTTACTTCAAGTACCCTGAGCATATTCGCAAGGTCATTTATACAACGAACGCCGTTGAGGCTGTGCATCGTCAGTTTAGAAAGTTGACCAAAACGAAAGGCGCTTTTCCCAATGAAAATAGCTTGTTGAAGTTACTTTATGCTGGCATATTAAATGCCACTGAGAAATGGACTATGCCCATCCACAATTGGAGCTTGTGTTTATCTCAGTTAGCCATTTATTTTGAAGGGCGCTTAGACAGCGTACTCGATATTTAAACATTTAAGCTGACACAGAATTTTGAACGCCCTC
>NZ_BAABWO010000021.1:0-1282 GCF_040362745.1 Colwellia sp. KU-HH00111
ATGAAGTTCACCCGTTTTAGTGGACACCTTCTCATCACATTGAGGAGGCTAAAATGCCTAGATATACCCAACCTAAAAAGACATGGTTTTATCCTGTCGATTTCAAAATTAAAGCAGTCGAGCTAAGCTTAAGAAACAATGTTTTATCAAAGGATGTTGCTAATGCACTCGATATACACCCCTTCATGTTATCTCGTTGGCGTAAAGAGTATCGAGAAGGTAAGTTTTCAACTAAACCGCGCTATAGCTGCAATAAAGAACTCATGGCGAAACTTCCAAATAAAAAAGAGTTAAATAAAATCAAACAGCTAGAAAAAGAGAATGAGCGTTTGAAGCTGGAGAATGATTTACTAAAAAAGTGGCAACGGTATCTGGCGGAAGTCCATCAGAGCGATTTGGATTCATCCAACAGTTCGGACAAAAGTTAGGCGTTAACTACCTGTGTGGTTGGCTTAAGGTGTCTCGTAGTGGGTATTATGCGTGGAGAAAGCGACCTTCCTCATTAAGAACTAAAGCCGATGCAGAGCTACTTTCACACATTAAACGAGTGTTCATTACCAATAGACAAACATATGGCAGTCCTCGTGTTTTCCAAGCATTGAAACGTGAAGGGATTGTTACCAGTGAAAAGCGTGTAGCACGACTTATGCGACAACATGGTTTACGTGCTCGCGCACTGAAAACTTATAGTAGGCCTGCTAAAGTGAAGTTCTTTTATAAAGCGATTAAGAACCATCGTAAAGAGATTGATAAAGCCACGAATATTAATCAGCAATGGTCAGGTGATGTAACCTATTTAAAAGTGGGTGCTCGTTGGCATTACTTAGCCGTAGTCATTGATTTATATTCTCGTAGAGTCATAGGTTGGGCATTGGGTAAAAACAAAACGACCTCATTAACGCTTAAAGCATTGCAGCTTGCTATTAATAAACGCAAGCCAACAGAAACGGTTTTATTTCATACCGACAGGGGCGCAGAATATAGAGCGCATGTGGTGCAACAGTTCTTAATTAAACATGAGATTAAAGCGAGTATGAATCGCCCAGGTTGTTGTACTGACAATGCTGAAGTCGAATCATTCTTTCATTCGCTTAAGGCTGATTTAATTAGGGGGAATAAATTTGAAACAATGGATAAATTACATTCAAAATTAAAAGGTTACTTGAATTGTTTTTACAATAGACAACGACTACATTCGAGTTTAGGATATAAAACACCTGCTGAGTTTGAATCGGCAGTTAATTAAAAGTGGATGGTGTCCACTTTATCGGGGGAAGATCAC
>NZ_BAABWO010000024.1:0-988 GCF_040362745.1 Colwellia sp. KU-HH00111
TAATGAGGCGAACCGGGAGAACTGAAACATCTAAGTACCCCGAGGAAAAGAAATCAACCGAGATTTCGTTAGTAGCGGCGAGCGAACGCGAATCAGCCCTTAAGCTTATTGGGCGTTAGTGGAATGTTCTGGAAAGGACAACGATACAGGGTGATAGTCCCGTACACAAAAACAACCTTTAAGTGAAATCGAGTAGGTCGGCACACGTGAAACGTTGACTGAATATGGGGGGACCATCCTCCAAGGCTAAATACTCCTAACTGACCGATAGTGAACCAGTACCGTGAGGGAAAGGCGAAAAGAACCCCTGTGAGGGGAGTGAAATAGAACCTGAAACCGCATACGTACAAGCAGTGGAAGCCGGATTTAGTCCGGTGACTGCGTACCTTTTGTATAATGGGTCAGCGACTTATATTCTGTAGCAAGGTTAACCGATTAGGGGAGCCGTAGCGAAAGCGAGTGTTAACTGCGCGTTTAGTTGCAGGGTATAGACCCGAAACCCGGCGATCTACCCATGGGCAGGTTGAAGGTTGAGTAACATCAACTGGAGGACCGAACACACGTATGTTGAAAAATGCGGTGATGACTTGTGGGTCGGAGTGAAAGGCTAATCAAGCCGGGAGATAGCTGGTTCTCCCCGAAATCTATTTAGGTAGAGCCTCGGACGAACACCACTGGGGGTAGAGCACTGTTAAGGCTAGGGGGTCATCCCGACTTACCAACCCTTTGCAAACTCCGAATACCAGTGAGTGATATCCGGGAGACACACTGTGGGTGCTAACGTCCATTGTGAAGAGGGAAACAACCCAGACCGCCAGCTAAGGTCCCAAAGTACTAGTTAAGTGGGAAACGATGTGGAAAGGCATAGACAGCTAGGAGGTTGGCTTAGAAGCAGCCATCCTTTAAAGAAAGCGTAATAGCTCACTAGTCGAGTCGGTCTGCGCGGAAGATGTAACGGGGCTAAACTAGTCACCGAAGCTGCGGATTC
>NZ_BAABWO010000025.1:0-792 GCF_040362745.1 Colwellia sp. KU-HH00111
TTACGGAACATTTCAACACCTGTACATGTTGATTTTTGTGTATCACGGATACCAACAACTTCTACTTCTTCACCAACTTTGATGATACCACGCTCAACACGGCCTGTTACAACAGTACCACGACCTGAGATTGAGAATACATCTTCGATAGGCATGATGAATGCACCGTCGATTGCACGCTCTGGCTCTGGAATATAAGAATCAAGTGCATCAGCTAGTTCAACAACTTTTTCTTCCCATTTTGCTTCACCTTGAAGTGCGCCTAATGCTGAACCTTGGATTACTGGTAAGTCATCACCTGGGAAGTCATATTCAGATAGAAGTTCACGAACTTCCATTTCTACTAATTCTAATAACTCTTCATCATCAACCATGTCACATTTGTTCATGAAAACAATAATGAATGGAACACCAACTTGGCGTGATAATAAGATGTGCTCACGTGTTTGTGGCATAGGGCCATCTGTTGCAGCAACAACTAAGATTGCGCCATCCATTTGTGCAGCACCGGTAATCATGTTTTTGATGTAATCGGCGTGACCAGGACAGTCTACGTGTGCGTAGTGACGTGTTTCTGTATCATATTCAATGTGTGAAGTATTGATAGTAATACCACGCTCACGCTCTTCTGGTGCGTTATCGATTTGTGCGAAATCTTTAACTTCACCACCGTGAACTTTAGTTAATACCGCAGAGATAGCGGCTGTTAATGTTGTTTTACCGTGATCAACGTGTCCAATAGTACCAACGTTTACATGTGGTTTGTTACGTTCAAATTTTTCTTTAGCCATT
>NZ_BAABWO010000026.1:0-479 GCF_040362745.1 Colwellia sp. KU-HH00111
TATTAACTACACACCTTTCCTCACAACTGAAAGTGCTTTACAACCCGAAGGCCTTCTTCACACACGCGGCATGGCTGCATCAGGCTTTCGCCCATTGTGCAATATTCCCCACTGCTGCCTCCCGTAGGAGTCTGGGCCGTGTCTCAGTCCCAGTGTGGCTGATCATCCTCTCAAACCAGCTAGAGATCGTCGCCTTGGTGAGCCTTTACCTCACCAACTAGCTAATCTCACTTGGGCTAATCAAATGGCGAGAGGTCCGAAGATCCCCCCCTTTGGTCCGTAGACGTTATGCGGTATTAGCAGTCGTTTCCAACTGTTGTCCCCCACCATAAGGCATATTCCCAAGCATTACTCACCCGTCCGCCGCTCGTCATCTTCTAGCAAGCTAGAAATGTTACCGCTCGACTTGCATGTGTTAAGCCTGCCGCCAGCGTTCAATCTGAGCCATGATCAAACTCTTCAATTAAAAATCGTTTGTG